>DATBPZ010000052.1:0-4569 GCA_036561105.1 Methylocella sp.
AAGCTTGTCCAACGAAATCGCGGCTTGGCAAAAAGATCGAAACCGACATCACGCCAAAGCCGATTGGCAGTTCACCACTGAGGATGCCCGCATTAAACTAAAGCACCTCTACCCGACTTTTTAGACGACTCAACCCACTAGATCCTGTCGGATTTTTGCTTTTCGTCATCAGTCTTCGGTCAGCATCTCGGAGTTTCGTTCTTTTGCAGCCTTAATAGTTGCCGCACACCAGCTTAAAAAGCGGCCCGCCAGATTGAAATTCCGATATTGCAGCCAGCAGCGGCGGACCTCGGCGAGAATCCAAAACGGAACACAAGAACCGCAACAAACACAATGAAAAGGGGCAAAGTTACGGTCCAGAGGTAGGATGAACCCTCGGAAAACCGATCGATGGACGAAGGGGCCTGCTGGCCTGGATCGCCTCGATCAAGCCTGAGTCCTCTTCACCGCAGCAGGAACGGCATCAAGTTTCGTCTACGATTGCTTGTAACGCGCGCTCAATCTCAGCCGGGTAAAATGGCTTGGGAAGGAAAGGCGCGGTTCGCAGGGCGGGAGGCAGCTGTTCTTGCGGCGAGGCCGAAACAAAAACAAAAGGCACATGCTTGTGTTCAAGCACGTGAGCAATCTCAAACGTCTTACCGTCAGTTACATTGACATCCAAAAAAGCAAAGTCGAGCGCTTCGTGTAACATCTTCCTGGCGGCCTCGACAGACGCTTCGACCATGACGATAGCCGGGACGATCTCGATAATAATGCTTTCGAGGTCCGCGGCGACCAACGGTTCGTCTTCAATTATCAGAATACGAAACGTTTTCATGGAAGGAAGCCCAGGCGGCAATTTAAATGGTATCAGCGCCTAACCCGGGGCCAACGAAAAGGTTTCCCCATTGCCTCTGGAAGATTCCACTCTTTGGGCCGACCCGACCCAAATCCGTTCAACGCGTGAGGCTCTCCAACCGCGCCGTGAGGTTTACAGTCAGGCCCTCCCGGTTCCAGTCACGAGAAATCTTGCCACCCAGCTGACCCGTCACTGTCAGGCGCGCGAGCAGGCTGCCAAATCCCTCATGGTCCGATTGGCCGTTAAGGGCCGGCCCGCCACGCTCTCGCCATGCCAGCATGAGTTCGTCATTCCACACCAACCAGCTGACATCGACGTGGCCATGTTGCGCCGACAAGGCTCCATATTTGGCGGCATTTGTCGCGGTCTCGTGGAGCAGGAGCGCCATGCTCATGACAGCACTTCCGCTAATGGGGACTTCGGGACCATTAATCGTGACCCGTGCATCATCTTCTGAGAGGTACGGCGCGACGATCGTTCGGACCAAAGCCGACAGCGTCGTGCGATCAGTCTTTTCTCGTATCTCGGTTATCTCGGTCAGGTCGGGGAGCGTCAGTTCATGAGCGCGCGCGAGAGCGCCAAGCCTTTGCCGGACCGACTCAGCCAATTCCTTTGGTGTCTCGGCGGAGCGCGCGCTGAGTGTTACCACGCTCCCCGCAAGGGAGAACAGGTTCTTGACGCGATGGTTCATCTCCCTGAGGAGAAGCTTCTGCTGCTCCTGGCCCCGCCGACGTTCAGTAATATCGCGGGCGATTTTTGATGCACCGATGATCCTGCCATTGGCATCCTTGATCGGCGACACCGTCAATGAAATCTCGACCAGACTGCCGTCCTTGCGCTGGCGGACAGTTTCATAATGGTCGGTGCGCTTACCGCGGCGAATGCGATCGATGATACGAACTTCCTCATCCTGCCGGTCTGGCGGAATCAAGAGGGTCACCGGCTTACCGATAAGCTCCTCAGCCGCATAGCCGAAGAGGCGCTCCGCGCCTGGGTTTACGGTGGTTATGGTGCCGTTGAGGTCCTTGCTGAGGATCGCGTCGTCTGAGGAGTGGACGATCGCTACAAACCGCTGCGCGACGCGCTCGGCTTCCTTGCGTTCAGTGATATCGATCAGTGTATTTACCGCGCCGGTCAACGTTCCGGCAGCGTCCCACAGCGGCGTTGGATAGGCAAGAAACGGGACTCGCGTGCCGTCGGGCCGCTCGGCTACCGCCTCCGCGCCGTGAATCGGCCGTTGTTCTTTAAGCGCCATGGCCATCGGGCACTCCCCATGCGGCATCGGCCTGCCATCCGGCCAATAAAGGCGCCATGAGCCGCACCATTCACTCTTACCAAGCTCCGGGCGATAACCCCAAAGTGCAGCTGCAGCCTCGTTGTAAAAGGTAATTCGTCCCGCGGCGTCGGTGGTATAGACAGCGGCAGGCAGTGCTTGAAGCAATTCGTGGGACGGCGACTGGCTGTCGCGCGATCCCCGACGTACGAAGCCTGCGGCTAACAAAAGATGCGGTTCCGAATGCTGCGACCCTAACGGCTCAATGGTGATACTCACGAAACATCCTCATGCATGGCAGCACTGACTGGAGTCCAATCGGCCCTCGCCTGATAAGCGCAGCACACCGCAAAGAGGGCAAGACCTTCCGCCACCTAACGATAAGCCCTAGCGGAAGGTTTCATTTAAGTTAAGCACACGATCCTCAGCTTGTCTGTCCACGAGGTGCTCCGCGGCGTGTAGCCCAACGATGCAGACTGACGAATATACGAGCCAAACATGGATCGACGCCATGGCGGGCCACACCCAAGCCGCCGCCACCTTCGGCGATGAACTCGACGCAGCTAATTTAAGACCAAGGGCCAAGCTTTCAGGCGGCGGGGTATCGAGGAACAAAAATAACTCAGCGCAGTTGGAGTCACGATTTACCTTCAGCCGAGAACAACAATGCCAGACAAGTCTTCCCGTGTTTCACGCGCATTCAGCGCCGCCGCCAATCAAGTGGCGAAAGCGGCGGGCCGTCCAGCTGCCTTTGCAGGTGCGGCATTCATCGTCGTTGTTTGGGCGGCATTCGGACCAATATTTCATTATTCGGACACTTGGCAGCTTGTAATTAATACAGGCACTACGATTGTCACATTTTTAATGGTCTTTCTAATTCAGAATTCGCAAAACAGGGACAACGCAGCAATTCAAGTTAAATTGGACGAACTTATTCGCACCGGAGCCGCCAAAAATTTCTTTATTGGAATTGAGGACCTGACAGAAGACCAAATTGAAAGGATGCGGGGTATTTGCACGACGAAAGCCCGCGCGAATGTCGTTGTCGAAAGCATTGAGAAGGAAGCAAGAGAGGCAGCCGAAAAGGCTTCTTAGGCTGCCGCTTGCTAACGCGCCATGACGCACGATATTACCGCTTTTGGGTCGACCGTAAGCCCGGCGGTGACGTTAGTTCCGGCACTGGTTGTAACTGAATCGGCGAAGCGAAGGATCTGTCTCGAGCAGTGGATCACGATCACGCATGCGAAAGGACGTTATCATGCATGAGATTGAGCCAAAAACGGGGGGAGGGTCATTCCTACCGGAAGGTTTTCGGGGGGCAGTTGATAAGCCAAAGCGAGAGCGGTGACGGCGACGCCGTTTTCCGGCGCTATTCGCCCAGCAGCACCGAGAAAAATGCTTGGTTCCGCTTCTTGGCGTTCTCAATCAGAGTGTCGTAGCCGAATGCCTGAATAAATATCTGCTCGTTGTCTCGATATTTGAAAAATATCTTCGGGTTCCAATCATTCTTGACATCATGCCGCTGTAACACCTTCACCAGCGAAGGCGTGTGATCCGCAATGATGAAGGCGAAGCGCCGTATGACGGCGGTAAAAGCGAAGTGCGTTCCGTCTGTCTTGGATACGCCGCCCTTATCGACTGCCTGATCCAACGTCTCGATAACTTGCAGGACGGGGTCGCTCTTAACCGGCCCAAAAACATAGTCGTTACGGCTCGGCTTTTTAAATTCTACAATCGTGATGGTTGTTCCGTCATTGTCGCCGAGCACCATACTGTCGTCGAAGAAGGCAATATCGGTAATCTTATCGCCGCTTTTTCTACCGCCTCCATGCATGGTTCGGTCGCTCGTAATATACGGAAGAAAGGCAAGGGCATCGTCAATGAGCCACAGATTGTGCTCGAAGTAGTCGAGAGCAACATTGTCCGTAAACCGACGAAACACGAGCTCGTGAATCACGTCTTCTGGCGCTCTTTTCCCATCGCCTCCATATTTGCGGGCGGCCGCTACAAGCTCAATAACGCTTTTCCGATGAAGCACGATTCGGCAAGCGCCTCCTTCTTGTTGGCGTCAAGCTTGTCTACTAGCTCTTGAATTTTCTCACGGTAATTGGCCGGATCACTAGCGGCTTTGCTGATCGCCTTGGTTAGGTCAGTTGACGCTCGGAACCGCTCTATGGCGAGGTCGGAAACGAACTCTTCTTTCGACCAGTTGTTTGGCTTCAAGCTCGACGGAGGCGACGTGCCGATGCCGATGGTCCGCAAGGACGAGCCCTTCCCAAAGCCGCCTAAAGAGAGTTAAACAGCCCTGGGGACTTTGAGAAGATTTGAGAAGAAAGGAACCCCAATCCGAAAAAGCGCCTGGCTACCCTTGCGCACTTGCGGGCTCGCAACTCAAATCGGCGAACCGAACGGCGGCTCGGGCGTACGGGGCTGCGGTCACTTCGTTCGCCCGCGTCGC
>DATBPZ010000053.1:0-19371 GCA_036561105.1 Methylocella sp.
CACCATCGAGAAATCCAAGCAGCCCTATTTCATCAGTGCCGCAGACGGTTCCGTGTTGTCGATTGCTGGCCTTTGGGATCGCTGGACGGACCCAGCAACCGGCGAGACGATTTCGAGTGCCACGTTGATAATCACCGCCGCGTCGGGGGTTCGAGTCCCTCCTCCGCTACCACCTTTCCCCACACTCCCTTGACGCCATTGGGATAGGCCGGCGTGCCGGGGAGCGCCGTCAGCCACCCTGACCCTCCCCAGAAACGGTGGGCACCACTGCTGCTCCACCAGCTCGATGAATGGCAAGGGCAATTGCTACGACAATGCCATGGTCAAAACCTTGTTGATTACGATCAAATCCGAGCTGATTTGGTGCATCAGATTCCGATCACGCTGCCAGGCTGAACATGCGATCACTAGAAACATCGATGGCTTTTAATTCCGTCTGCCGACATCCGGTCCTTGGCTGCAAAAGCGATTGATCACCCGATGCGGCGGTCCGGAGGTGCGCGAATCTCTATGAGGCAGCCGCGCGCAATTGGCAGCGCTGCTTAATTGAGCCCGGGCACTCGGATGAAGCAGGAAGCGCCATCCATTTCGTCGCCGGAGTACTTCGAGACGATCGCGCCATATGCGCAATGCACGGGGCGAAAGACCAAGCGCCGCGGCATATTCGGCGAGCCCTATGCTGCTCCAGTTCGGCGCTTCGACATGCACACTCAGAACGCTCGAAGAGCGATCGGAGTGCTGTCCATACGCACACAGTAGCGAAATCTCGGAGGCCTTTTGCGGCGCTTTGGAGTGTCACCCCGCATCTCGAAAAGTAACTCTGGTAGTAACAATAAGGCAGCGCTAGCCCAAGAGGACAAGAGCCAGGGTCAGCGTCCGTTACCCTTCATGCACCAACTATATTCGATTGCATTGTGACCGCAGTCATTGTTCATCGGATTCCTGAGCCTGCACGGCTCGAGGTGTTTGGTTTTGCAGCGTGCTTGGTGGGAATAATTTTGAGCGCTATCTTGATCTAATTCAGGAGCTGCAGATTGCGCGTAAGATCGGGAAATCAAATTTCCTGCGACTAAAATAAGGAGAAAGACAACGAGGATGGTTACGGCTCCACTACTTACGTTTGCTTTTATCCAGTCCTTTTTCCTTGGTACCGGCAAAAACGCTTTGGCCCTGAAATCGAACTGCCAGGCGCTGTGGCAACCGACGGCAAGAACGCCACTCGCTTGCCTCTCATAATCTCTACGAGTTGGATCAGCGCTACTTTGCCGCTTGAAACATTTTCTTTTACCAGCGCTATGAAATTGGTTCCTTGGAACGGGTGCTGAACGATTACTGTACTCTGCCATAAGCGTCGTGAGCCTGATTTAGCGACTAAATTATCACCGTTCGCTTCGGCCCATTTTTGTGGGAAACCCAATATGAGAGCAATGCGTAGAGGTACCTATTGTCGATTCAAATTGTTTGTGGCTATCGTTGTGCTTATGATCAATCTGAAAGAGCTTTGCGCGAAGGCCACAAGCGAAGCTAATGCTAATGCAACGTTCGGCGCGTTGCTCGGGGCCGCGACCGAGATTTGTTTGCGCCAGCGCTTTCGATTTACGCCCTCATTTCATAGAGCCTGATGCAACCGCGTGCATAGAAGCACAAATTGAATTATGCTGCGGTTGAAGTTCCGGTGAGGACTCTTTGATCCTTCTGAGTTGTTCACCAAGGATACGGCGGAAAAAGAAGTCACCGCTTAGAGCGCAGCGTCGATGAGCCGGGTTTGCCCGGCTCATTCAAGGGAGTAACTCTGATGACCAGCAAAACAAAGAAGTCGCGTGCACCACGGCCGCGCAAGTTAAACCAGACCAGCGATCTGAACACGCAACTCGCCACGCGATGCACCGCTTCAGACGGTTGCCTCACGACCGAACAGGAGTATGGGCAGCGTGACGTTGCGCTTGAAGCGGCGTCGCAACCGCCCGTGGCGCTCGCCCCAAAAACTGAGTGCGAGTGGCTCACAATCGAACAAGGATACGAATTGTGACACACTCTCCCAATTCGGTCAGATGAGTTATAGCACCGAGGAGTCTACTCTAAGCGGCCCCGACGTGGTGTTACTAACATGGATGCACTTTACGATGAATACCCCACGGTTTTTGTTAGTGTCGCAACTTTACGGAAATGGTTACGCTCCCGCCGGCGGCACTCCTGACCAACGAAAACTAAACAGAAGCAGATCTGAATGAAAATATTTGCCGGTGCCGTCCAATTTGTGGTCTTTGGATGCGTTTTTCTTTCCGGTTGTGGAGAACCTCAAACAGCTCACACAAGCGAAACCAAAGCTCCTCCGAAAGTCGCGGTGGTTACGGTGCAGCCATCCGCGCGCCCTTTTGTTCGCGAACTGCCAGGACGAATTGTGCCAATTCGCGTCGCCGAAGTGCGTGCGCGCGTCGCCGGAATTGTCATGGAGCGCTTGTTCCAACAGGGTGCCGACGTAAAGGCGGGTGACATCCTGTACCGGATCGATCCGGCCCGATTTGAAGTGGAACTCCGTTCTGCGAATGCCGCGCTCGCCAAAGCGCAGGCGGTGCTCGAACAGGCGGAAAAACACGCCAAACGCATCGAAAGGCTTGCTGTAGGACAGGTCGCGTCGCAGGCTCAATATGAAAACGGAATGGCCGCGTTGCGCCAAGCACAGGCCGATGTTTCCGCCCGACAGGCGGATGTTGACAGGGCAAAGCTCGATCTCGACTATACAATTGTGCGCTCACCGATCAGCGGAAGGATCGGCCCGGCTCTAGTGACGGAAGGCGCACTCGTAGGCCAAGGTGAAGCAACCCATCTCGCTACTGTTCAACAGCTTGACCCAATCTATGCGGATTTCACTCAATCGGTGAGCGAACTGCGGCAATTGCGGCGCGATCTCGAAAGCGGCGCACTCGAACATATTTCCCCCGAGTCTGCAAAGGTTCGCCTCGTGCTGGACGATGGAAGTGTTTATCCTTATGTAGGCCGGCCGCTGTTCTCCGGTGCGAGTGTGGACCGGTCGACAAGTCAGGTCACTTTACGCGCAGAATTTCCAAATGCGAAGCAGGAACTGTTGCCAGGCATGTATGTTCGCATTCGGATCGAGCAGGGAATCGAAGGAGGCGCGCTCGTGGTTCCGCAGCAGTCGGTTCGGCACATTAGCGCCGGCGGCAATGAGGTCTACGTGGTGGGTGCTGACAATCAGGTGGTGGCACAACCGGTCCGGCTTGGGCGCCTTAGCGACGAGCAGTGGCTTGTGCTTGAAGGCTTAAAGCCCGGGGACCGCGTGGTCGCCGAGGGATTTCAAAAATTCGCCGCTGGCGACGTCGTGGATCCAGTTGCATGGACACGAGACTTATCGGCCGCTTCGGCCGGGCAGCCTTCATCGCAAGAAACCAACTGAAGACCTTTCCATGGCGGCTTTCTTCATTCACCGGCCGATTTTCGCGGTCGTCATCGCGCTTTTTATCATCCTTGGCGGTGGGTTATCAATTCCCTTCCTCGCGATCGCGCAATATCCGATCGTCGCGCCACCTTCGATTTCCGTCAGCACGAGTTACCCCGGCTCTACTCCGGAAAATCTTTACGTCAGCACGACTCGACTGATTGAGGAAGAGCTCAATGGTGCCAATGGGATTTTGAGCTTCGAGTCGACCAGCGATTCCCTCGGCCAGGTTGAAATCACTGCCTATTTTCTTCCTGGCACGGATTCGAGCATGAATTCTGTCGAGGTTCAGAACAGAATTAAGCGAGTGGAAGCGCGCCTGCCGCGGCCCGTGATCCAACAGGGAATTCTGATCGAGGAGGCTTCCAGCGCAATCTTACAGATCATCACTCTACAGTCGACAGATGGATCATTGGATGAGGTCGCACTTGGCGACTACATGGTTCGCAATATCATTGGTGAAATCCGGCGTATTCCTGGGGTCGGCCGCGCCACCCTCTTCTCGGCTGAGCGATCGCTGCGAGTCTGGATCGATCCCAATAAACTTGTTGGTTACAACCTCACTGCAGACGATGTGACGCGGGCCATCGAGGCCCAAAACGCGCAGGTCGCCTCGGGGAGCGTCGGAGATGAACCGAGTCAAAAGTCGCAGCCTGTTTCGGCGCTTCTTATAGTCAAGGGCCAGTTCACTGCTGCCGACGAGTTCGGCGCCATATTGCTCCATAGCAATCCAGACGGTTCGACCGTTCGTTTGCGCGACGTTGCACGAATTGAAGTTGGCGGTATGGATTACAGGTTCACTACCCGGTTAAATGGCAAACCTTCCGCTGGCCTCTCCGTATTGCTTGCGCCGACGGGTAACGCGCTTGCAACTGCCTATGCCGTAAAAGCGAAAATGGAAGAACTCTCGAAGAATTTTCCGCCAAACATAAAATATCAAATTCCTTACAACATCACTCCCGTGGTTGAGGCGTCGATTAAGAAGGTGATCACCACACTCTTCGAAGCGATGGGCCTCGTTTTCTTGGTGATGTTTCTGTTCCTTCAGAATCTCCGCTACACCATCATCCCTGCCGTCGTTGTTCCTGTTGCGCTCATCGGCACCTGTGGCGTTCTGCTCGCATTCGGTTTGTCACTCAATTTGCTGACCCTATTTGCGATGGTCCTTGCGATAGGTATTCTCGTGGACGATGCGATAGTCGTCGTCGAAAATGTCGAACGTATCATGGCGGAGGAAGGGCTTCCCCCGCGTGAGGCAACCCTCAAAGCGATGAACCAGATTACCGGAGCAATCATAGGCATCACCCTTGTTTTGGTTGCCGTGTTCATCCCTATGGCGTTCTTCCCTGGGTCGGTCGGCATTATCTATCGACAGTTTTCAGTAACAATGGTGGCAGCGATTAGTTTCTCGGCGTTTCTGGCGCTGAGCCTTACACCGGCGCTTTGCGCAAGCTTGTTAAAGCCGGTCGTCGTTGGCCACCATCATACGAAAGCAGGTCTTTTTGGATGGTTCAATCGGAGCATCGAGAAAGCTAAGACAAATTATAGCGGGGTGGTCCATTGGACATTATTGCGGACCGGACGATTGATGTTGATATATTTCGCGGTTGTTATTGGACTCTTCTGGGCATTTTCGCGGTTGCCTACAGGCTTTCTCCCAATAGATGATCAAGGTTTCTTTACTACGGATGTGGAGACGCCATCCGAGTCGTCCTTCAACCGGACCTTGACCGCCGTGACACAGACCGAGGAATTTCTTCTTGCTCAAAAGGGTGTTGACAAGGTTACGTTTCTGACTGGGTTCAGTTTTCTTGGGCAAGGCCGAAACACAGCCCAAGCTTTCGTGACTTTGCGACCCTGGAACGAGCGTGGCCCCAGTCAGTCCGCCCAGGCATTAGTCACCAACACCAACAATGTTTTGCGTGAAGTCCGCGACGCGAAAATATCCGCCCTGCAGCCTCCGCCCATCGACAATCTTGGTAATTCCAGCGGCTTCAGCTTCCGGCTGCAAGATCGGGCGCAGAAAGGCTACGCTGAGCTTGTAGGGGCGAAGAACAAGCTTCTAGCCGCAGCGAAAGCAAGCTCAATTGTGCAGGATGTGTTTGTGGAGGGGCTGCCGGAGGCGCCACAGGCCGAGCTCATGATTGATCGGGAGAAGGCTGCAGCATTGGGGGTGACATTTCGAGACATCAACGAGACCATTTCGACCAATCTAGGGTCGACATATGTCAATGACTTTCCGAACCGCGGCCGCATGCAACGCGTCATCGTTCAAGCAGACCGTTCTGGCCGTATGCAAGCCGACGATGTTCTCACTTTTAACGTCAAGAACAGTCTCGGCCAAATGGTTCCTATCTCGTCCTTCGCATCCATTAAGTGGTCTTTGGGGCCAACTCAGATGGTTGGTTTCAATTACTACCCTTCGTTCAGGATCAGTGGCTCCGCGCAGCCGGGTTACACAACCGGCGACGCAATCGCCGAAATGGAACGAATCGCTGGCACCTTGCCTAAGGGATTCGGTTATGAATGGACCGGCCAATCCTTGCAAGAGAAGCTTGCGGGCTCACAGGCATCGCTTCTTCTTGCCCTCTCAGCGCTTGTCGTATTCCTAGTGCTGGCCGCATTATATGAGAGCTGGACGATTCCCCTGTCGGTTCTCTTGGTCGTCCCTCTCGGTATGTGCGGTGCAGTAATCGCCGTTACTTTGCGAGGGATGCCGAATGATGTCTATTTCACGATCGGGCTTCTTACCATTATTGGCCTTGCATCCAAGGACGCAATTCTCATTATTGAGTTCGCAAAAACGCTTCGGGCGCAGGGCCGGCCGCTCATCGAATCTGCCATTGAAGCTTCCTATCTTCGGTTCCGGCCGATCTTGATGACTGGTTTTGCTTTCATATTTGGTGTTGCACCCATGATTGTCGCATCGGGAGCAAGCTCCAAGAGCCAGCAGGCGCTTGGCACGGGCGTGATGGGTGGCATGATTGCGGTCGTGGTCCTCGCGCTCCTCATGGTCCCGACATTTTTTGTCGTAATCCAGAAGCTTTTTTCACGCGACGGTAAAGACGACTGCGACCCCCATTTGTCTGAGAGCAAAGCGACGGTTGTCAATTCTTCACGTCCGGATTGAAGTCGCCTAGCCATTACCCCAAAATGTGACGATCCGACGATGCCGAATCCTGCGGACCTTCGGAATATGCGTGCACATAAACTTGGCGTGTACGCGGTGGCTTTTGCCGAAGAAACCGCGAAACATTCCGGCAAATAGCCGCCCAATGTGATTAATGATATGCTGAAAGCCCTCAACGAAGGTGGGCGTAAGCCCCACCTGACAAGACGATTGCTAAATTGCAAGTCGGGGTAGCGTCATCAGGTTAGCAAATGACTTCTGTGAATATTCATGGCCAGCCTAAACAGGACCACGGTGCGGAACCGTCAGGGTCCATCTTGTTCACCACCAGTCCAAGCCCCACCACGTGGAGATTCTGGCTCACCGGGCTCGCGTTCCTACTATTGTACTTCATCCTTAACCAATTGACTGCGTATCACCAATTGGATGGGATTGGAATCACACTGTGGAGTCCCTACAACGGCTTAAGTTTGTTGTTGCTATGGGAAGGGATCACCTTCGCCCCATTTGTCGTTTTGGGTGCGGTTCTCACTGATGTAATCGTTCTACACGTAGCTCTCAATTTCTATGTGGACGCGGTGATCGAAACCATATTGACCGTTTGGTATATTAATTTTGCTGCCATATTACGGCATAGGCTTAAATACGATCCAAGACGGGTTACGCTAGAGGAAGCCGTAAAACTCGTGATATACGTACCGATATTAACGGTTATAAGTGCATTTTTATATTGCGGACTGCTGTATCTAGCCACAGATCTCTCGGCACATTCAGTTTTAATAGCGATAAGCCACTTCTGGATCGGTGATGTTGTCGGGACAATCACAGTCTTTTCGATGGCGACCGCGGTGTTCACGCTATTGTCGACGCCGGATTGGCGTTGGTCGCGCTACGCATTTGTAAGTTGGACCGTCTTCATTCTAGGAACATGCCTAGCATTTTTCGTCCTCATCGTAAGTGGCGTTGGCAACCAATATCATGAATTTTACCCATTGTTTTTGCCAATTATCTGGATTGGCATCCGCGAAGGCTATGTGGGCGTCTCAATTGGACTGGTCATTACGGCGCTGGGCCTTGTCGCATCGACGATATACATGGGCAGCGACATTAATGATTATTTCGTTTTCCAAATGCTCATGTTGGTCCTTTCAATTACTGGCCTCTTGCTGGGGGCCGTAACGACTGAGCGCCGTGCCTCAGCTCATTTGCTGATGGAGCAGCAAACGGAGTTGGCTCGTATGACTGCTTACGTCAACGCAGGTGCGATGGGGATGGCGCTTGCTCACGAACTAAGCCAGCCTTTATCGACTGTTTCCACATATCTGCTCGCCGCACGGCGGCTGTTGCAGTCTGGTGCGGGCGGTGAAAGGCTATTGGAGACGCTCAACAAGGCGGAGGGTGAGACTCGCCGAACACGTGAAGTTCTTGAACGTATGAGAGATTTCATCTCAATCGGCAGGACGGATTTTAAGGTGGTAGATCTTTCCACTGTTGCCAGGAAGATCGCGACACTTTGTCGAGAAAACGCGGCGGCACACGGCGTTGCATTGGAGATTGATAGCATCCGCTCCCTCCCTTTGGTAAGGGCGGACAGACTCCAGATTGAGCAAGTTTTGAACAATCTCGTCGTCAATGCGATCGAGTCTGCCGCACAGCGGCCTGACGGGCGTGGGCGCGCAATCATACGCGTTGCCGATCGCGGCGACAAAATCGCCATACTGGTTGAAGACAATGGTCCTGGAGTGGATCCAGAGATAGCGCGTCGCATGTTCGAGCCCTATCAGACGACAAAGCCCCGCGGAATGGGTCTCGGTTTGCACCTCAGCCAACAAATTGTTCGAAAGCATGGGGGTCGCCTTTGGTGGCAGCCGAATAGTTCCGAAGGCGCATGCTTCGTGGTCGACTTGCCGATCGATGGACCTAACGAAAATGCTGCCTGAACGTCGGGTCCTTATTGTCGAAGATGAAGCGGCAATGCGAGACGCGCTGACCGTTCTCCTTTCGACAGCAGAGATAAACTCTCGCGCCTATCCCTCGGCTGAAGAATTTCTAGAAACCACGCCCCTCACGGAGCCAGCCTGCATTCTACTCGACAACCAGCTTCCTGGAATGAGCGGGCTCGAATTGCTTGATAGGATCATAGGTGCGGCACCTATCTCGCGGGTAATCATTATAACCGGACATGGTGACGTACCGACGGCGGTTTCAGCGATGAAGGCCGGCGCCTTCAACTTTATCGAAAAGCCTTTCGATCCCGAGGCACTGCTAACCACGATCGAGGAAGCGTTCTCGTGCACTGATAAAGATCGCGACGCTTATAAGGAAATCGAAGAATTCCGAGCACGGTACGGGCTTTTGACTAATCGCGAGCAGGACGTCTTCAAAATGCTCATAGAAGGTCATCCAACCAAGGTCATTAGCTACAACTTAGGGATCAGCGCAAGGACGACCGAACACCACAGGGCCGCGGTCATGCAAAAAATGCAAGCGGTCAATGTTTCGCAACTCGTGCGAATGGCTCTCAAAGTTAGAGAGTTCGATATTACGAAGCCGATTTCCTAATGTGATGTCTGTTGTTAAACTATCGCTACCAAATTGCCGTCCTCAATGAATTGCGCTCGAACGGCTGCTCAGGGCGGTCGTCAAATTCCATCTGGATCTAAAGCGCGGGCGCAAAGTGTATTACTGAACCGGCTTTGATCTGCTGTTTTAAGGGCTGCGCAAAAGTGTACCAGTCCTGCTAGGCCGACTCGATGTCTTTGAATGGCATGGAGAGGCCGAAAGGATGTTCACAGTGGCACTCTATGCCGGGATACGACGCGCGGTGATGGTGGACGGGCTAATCCGCCGGGAGGCGGCGAAGCACTTTGGTGTTCATCGGAACACGATCACGAAGATGCTTCCGTATTCAGTTCCGCCGGGCTACCAGCGGCACGAGCAGCCGGGTTTGAGAAAGCTTGGTCCGTATATGACGTGGATTGATAAGGTTCTGGAGGGCGACCGTAGCGTTCCCAAAGAGCGCCACACGGCGCAACGGATTTTCGAACGGCTGCGGGATGAAGAAGGATTTTCCGAGCGGCTACACGATTGTGCGGGAGTATGTGGCGCGGGCCCTGCTGCGCTCGCGCGAGATGTTCCTTCCCCCGAGCTATCGTCCGGGGCATGCGCAGGCGGATTTTGGCCAGGCGGACGCCCATATCGCGGGCAAGAAGGTCCGCTTTCATTATTTTTGCGTGGATCTGCCACACCCAGACGGCTGCTTCGTCAAGGCCTATCCAGCTGAGACGGCGGAAGCATTCTCCGATGGCCACGTGTCGGCGTTCGAGTTTTTCGACGGCGTGCCGCAATCGATTTTATACGACAACACCCGGCTCGCAGTGACCACGATCGTGAAGGGGGGAGAACGCCTGCGCTCGCAAATGTTCGCGGAACTCCAGAGCCATTGCTTGTTCGAGGATCGTTTCGGCAAACCGGGCAAGGGCAACGACAAGGGCAACGTCGAGGGGTTGGTCGAATATGTCCGGCGCAACTTCATGACGCCTCTGCCCGTCGTAGATAGTTTCGATGCGCTCAATACGCGGTTTCTCGACGCCTGCGTCGATCGGCGTCAGGCGATCTTGCGCGGCCAGACGACGACGATCGGCGAGCGCATGCAGGCGGACACGGCGGCGTTCATGCCGTTGCCACCGGCACCCTATGACGCCTGTCACAAGGTCGCCACCTGAGTCTCATCCATGCCGCTGGTGCGCTACCGCGACAATGAATATTCGGTTCCGACGCTCTACCGCCATCAACAGGTACTGGCGAAGGGCTACGTCGATAGGGTCGAGATCGCTTGCGCGGCGACACGATCGCCACTCACCTGCGCAGTTACGACAAGGCCGAGTTTATTTACAATCCCCTGCATTACCTCGCCTTGCTGCAACACAAGAGCAAGGCGCTTGATCAGGCCGCGCCGCTGGACGACTGGCGGCTTGCGGACTGCATTCATCGTTCGCGGCGGCTGATGGAAGCGCGGATGGGGAATGGGGGACGTCGCGGGTTCATCCAGATGCTTCGATTGATGGAGGACTTTCACCAACATCGGGTTGAACAGTCAATTGATCGCGATGACCGGTGGAGCGACTCGCCAGCACCGAAAACGTTCGGACGGCTCGCGGGATGATGAGTAGGCTACACCTTTTGTCGATACGTGTGAATCCGCACCTAGGATTCCCTTCGGCGGTGGTACCTCAAACTTAATTTTCCGAGTAATCAGCTAATAGCCAAAGCAGAACCCAGGGAATAACAATGGACGCCTCTTGCGATGTGTCGGTACCTCTGAAGAAACGAAGGCATCCTGTGACAGCCAAAGCTTGGATCGTTCTTTCGGCAGAGTTTTTTGCCTTCGTTGTTTTGCTTTTTGGAGCCACCGGCACGCTTTTCTGGCCAGCCGCCTGGGCTTTCCTCCTCGTCTTCTTCGGCTGGAAATTGTTGATCAGCTACCTCCTTGCGCATGATGATCCGGGCCTCCTCGCCGAGTGGACGAAGGCACTGATCCAACAAGGTCAGCCGATATGGGACCAAATAATTGTCGTCGCGATTGTTGTCGCCGCCGCCGGCTGGCTGATAGTTATGGGTTTGGACGCGGTACGCTTTCAATGGTCCACTATGCCTATTTGGCTGCAATGGCTCGGCGCCGCCGGTGTTATCATCTCGATCTGGATTTACCATCTAACCTTTAGGGCCAATACGTTTTTGGCCAATGTCGTGAAAATCCAGAATGAGCGTGACCACAAGGTTATCAGTACTGGCCCCTATGCTATCGTCCGTCATCCCCTTTATGCTGGTGTTTTATTATTTTTGCCAATGGCAGCCCTCATGCTCGGCTCTTGGGTCGGGCTCGCGGTCGCTCCCTTGGTTGCGAGTCTCTATATTGTTCGAACTGCCCTCGAGGACCGCGAGTTGCGCGATTCGCTCTATGGCTACGCAGACTATTCCCGCAGGGTACGGTATAGGCTCATTCCATTGGTCTGGTAATGCGACGCCGGGCCGCCGGAAGTTGAGGCACGTTGCTCGCTGCTTAAGCTGCTGTACCGGCAAAATCCAAGAAGCTTGAAGAGTGAACGTCGTGCTTCTGCTGGCTGAGAGCTTCAAAAGAATCCAAGAGCTCTGGATCAGCCGTGGCGAGCGGAACCAGCTCATCATCAATGTTTAAGCAGGCCGACCTTGCTAACGCCCATCGAATGACATCTGACGCGGCACCGCCGCGATTACCAGTAAGCGATACCCTCGATTGCGCTTCATCGATAAATTCTATCTCCGCTAAGCCAGCGAGTCCGCGCGTATCGTGAAGAATAAAAATTTCATCTGACAACTTCGTAACATGCAATCGAGGAGTAATCGCACCACTCCACCGCGCCTTCCACTCATCGATACGGGACACGACACGGGCACACAAATTATCATCGGCAGCAGAAGCACTCATATATTCCGCCTGAAAATGATAACCAATCTTTTCGATATTAGATTGAGGAGGGAATATACTATGACAGGCGACAATTGCGCGTAAATTTTTCATTCCGAAAGTATTTGGATCTTTAAAGTAAGGGGCTAAAACGATCGATGCTCAGTTTGTAAAAGCCCATGGGCGGCTGAAGATGCGCTATATAAGGCATGATTGTCAGAGCGCTTTCATACCAGTCCGCTTTATCGTCAGGGAAGCCAAACAACATATTCCAATTAACGCCCAGCTCAACCGATCGTGCATATCTGAGCAGCGCAAGGTTTTGTGATGCTCGTACGCCTTTTTTCATCAATTTCAAAAGTGGGGTAGATAGCGCTTCTATTCCGGGCTGGATGACCGCGACGCCCGCTTGCTTCAGAAGTTCAATTTTGGACAGCGTCAAATTCGCTTTCTGCTCATAAAAAATATGCAGCCCAGGAACTTCGGCGGCCACCCGCGGCAGGACAGACGAAAAATAGCTGTGGGGCATAATATTGTCGACCATCAGTACCTTTTTCGAGGCATGGATCGCCGTAAGCGACGACAACTCTCGAATCACCGTGCCGGGGGTCTTTTGCCGAAATGGCATACTTTCGCCGTTCAATCCGCAAAACGTGCAATGATGCTTTTCACCCCACCAGCATCCTCGACTGTTTTCGTACGGCAGCCATGTCTTTTGGGAATCAAAATCGGGGAACGTTGTCTGCAGCTGATCATAAAAGGATTGGAAGGACGGGACGGCGATGTCGTCCAGTCTATAGTTTGGACTGGAATGAACAATCCGTTCGGAAGGTAGCGTGCCAGAGTCACCGTTCTGAAGAAAGGATACGAATGACGCTTCGCTCTCACCAGAAAATATGTAATCGATATCAGCTCCCAAGGACATAATACCTTGGGCCATGTCACCCTCACAATTGGCGCCACCCAAGATCGTTATGATGTCTGGCTTGCGGCCTTTTATTCGGTTTAGAAAAGCGACGCTGGCACATGTTTGCTCGAACGTTGTCGTACAACCAACAATTCGAAATGAATATTTAGCAACAGCTTTTGCAAACTCATCGCACCATTGTGGCGCTATTTCTTGTATATTTCGAAGGGCATCGAAATCCAGAGCAAGGCGATTGTTGACACGTTTAAAATGCGCTTCCCCATTAGCCTCCGAATCCCACGGAGGCAGGTAACCGAACGCCGCCGATCGAAAGCAGCTTTCGCCGATTAGATTGGCCGCCGAAGCGTAGCAAATTACATTGTAAGCGGACGTCCCAATGTACTGAGCAAACAATAGGTTGGCGTAGAGGATGGTAACGTCGAAACCCGCGCGCTTTGCTTCCGCCTGAAGCAGATGCACCCCAAGGGCTGGCCGGTCGATCCCGGCAAATGGAGGGACAATAATCAGAACGTCTTGACAGCTGGAATTGAGCGTCTTCTCAAAAACTCGTGCAATTGAGTCGACTGGCTTCATAGATGCCATCGCTTTCCATCAGGCTAGGAGCGAAGCGCGCGGTAACGAGCGAATTAGAAGTGATTCTCGGTCCGGTATCGAGACTTACCCCGCCGGCGACGACTTGGGATATCTGGCGCATACAAATCAAGCGGCCGCACATAATCGTGGCATTTACCTGGTAATCCTCAGTCGCTCCAACACGTGGTCCTACAAACGGTCCAGCACGCATCTAAATGACGATACCCCCCCATTCTTCGGTCCGCTCGGCCTCAAGCCCTGCCAAGCTAACTTGGGCTTTCTGGCTAAAAGACTTAAGCGACTCCTCCATTTCCATTGTGAGAGCCAGGCCCTCCTTTTTCAGTACCCCAATCGGATCAGCAACAAATCTTTGCCTGAACGCGTCGTCGCTGTTCAATTTTTCCTGGATATTGGCCAAATCGGTCATGTGGAAGTTCCTCCGGGGATAGTGCTGTACATCACGAGCGAAAACCGGGCGCATGTGACGTACCAGAGCAGCTAAGCGAAACACAGAAAAGCATACGATGCTACTTACGGCAAGCTATTCTAGGTTTACGGGCGGTCCATAACGCCGAAAAGCTGGCCGACTTAAATCATTCGGGCGAACAGCGGCCATATCGTCGCTGAGGAGCGTGCAAGAATATGAAAGCGCAAAGCGGCACTCAGCTACGCAGGTCACTCACCAAATTCATCGCTTTGCGGGCTTGCTCAGCCGCTCCCGCCGGGCGTGACTTCGAGCAGGCGGCGGAGCCTCCCCAACTCCTCCTTTACCAATGTCATCCCATGTGCGAAGTGCTCGTGCGACAGACCGGGCGGCTGACCGTAATTAATCGATAGTACCGCGCCATCGGCAAAGGGCGCGACACGCCCCGACACCAGCCGAGTGCCCGCCTTCGGGTCGTTAAACTCGTAGTCGATGATGCCGTGCCGCCGTTCCGTTTTCAGGCGGAGGACTCCAGTCCTGCGCGGCGTCTGGATGCCGTAGGTGCCATCGGGGTTGCGTACCTCACTTTTAATGTGGTGCACCGCCCAGCGCGGCCATCCTTCGACATCATTAAAGGCATCGAAGACCACATCGACCGATGTTGGGAAGAACTCGGATTGTATGCTGAAGACCGGGTCGCTCATCAGTCTGTCTCCTTTGAATTACCTGCCGAAAAGGTGTTTTGATTCGTGCCTGCCGGGCCGTTCCCCGGCATTAATGTGAGGAGAGGCGCCGGGCCATTGGAGATGATCGCGGTGTGATGTCTTGTAAGTAGCACTTCACGAAACAATCGTCGATATTTTTTGCTGTTTGTACCTGTTACGGTCAAATCAGTCTTCTATGCTGAAGGGCTCGGCCTCGACCATCATTGATGGTGTCGACGGCTGCCTCTTCATATCCGCTTGACCCATTTGGATGCCGCCTGGAGATTCAGTGCCGGCAATGCTTGCATCCCGAACTCAAGGTGCTCGACATTCCGGCGGTTTGTTTGGAAAAGAGACACGTGTCTACGGTGATAACAACGCAGGGCAACAAGATGGCGTGTCTAGGCTCGTGCCCAACATCAAGTGTCATGTCGCTGGAATCACGTGCCCGTGGAAGGAGCTGACCATGCACCATTGCGGTTTGGATTTCTCGTCGCGAGAAACAGCTATTTGCATCGTGGATGCCGAAGGCACGTTTTTTAAGGGAAGCGAAAATCGCGCGCGCCTGTCGGTAGAGTGGCATGTGATAGCAATATTTGCTGGTGAACACCTTGGCGAGCAGCGCCGGTGTTGCGAGCCCGCCAGATTTAGGCGTTCCGGCGCCGCTGCCTGTACCACTTTATTGCAGACCCGGCCTGCATATTTTGGACGCGTGGTGCGAATCACACGAAGCCTAGCTGGCACCCAATCCAGCATTTCGGAATGGCTCCCGCCGATCCGACGCATTGTCCCGCCACAGCACGGACGAGCATCGCTTGGCACATCGAGCGAAATCTCTTCCCGCGGCAGATGATTGGGCAGCGGCTTGCGCTTCGGCAGTGCACCTGCAGTCTCTGCAATGGTGATTGGATGGCTCTCCTCGACCTGGCCGACATCGCCTTCAAGGTCGTCAAGAGCGAGCACCAGCTGTGGTCATCGTCCAGGCGTTCGGACCGGCGGCCAAACTGTGCCCGTTGAAGCTTCTTGATGATGAGCTTGAGCCGTTCGATCTCACCGTCGCGATGCTCTGTCAGAGAACGCGATAAATCCGGTCTTAGGGGACACGAACTTTCCCGCACTTGCACTTGTAAGCTAACCTATCGCCTTTCGATTCGAAGGCGGCGGGGGCGGATTTTGGCAAGCTGCGACCGGAGGCAGTCATGTGTGCGCAGGTGTTATCGGAGCGGGGCCGTAGTGTTCGCAGCATCGCGAGCGAGCTGGGTGTGGACGAGAGCACAATTCGTTACCGCTTACAACGATTACGGACAAAGGCCGCTGATCGGCGCCATGGCAAGCCTGAAGTTTGCGATTCCCGTGCGTCGATCATTGAGAATTGGATAGAACAGCAGGCGTCACCAAACCGTCCGGAAAGCGTTCGCGTCCTCTATGATCTCTTGGTACGCGGCCAGGTTTGCAGGCCCAGGTCGATTGGGTGCAGAGTCGGCCATTGATTATTGAGGAGATAGGCGATCGGCCGGTGCGGCTGCAAGCCTTCGTCCTGATACTCAGCCATAGCCGGATGTGGGCAGTGGTATGGAGCGTCCGCCGGGACATGCCCTCTTGGCTTGATTGCCATAACCGTGCGATTCTTTGGCTCGGCGGCGTGCCGTCGAGCGTGCGGATTGACAATCTCAAGACCGGGGTTGCTGAGGGCGCCGGTGCTTGCGGAGCGCTCAATCAGGGCTATGCATCCTATGCCAAGCAGCTCGGTTTCATTGTAGATCCGTGTCGTGTCCGCACGCCTCAGGACAAAGGCAAAGTCGAGCGCCGCGGCCACGATGTGAAGCACCTGTTCGTGCGTGAGAATGAACGTTTTGCGACCATCGCCGACCTTCAATCCACGACGAATCAGCGGGTTCTCGACCAGAGCAATCGTCTGCTTTGCCCGGTAACGGGCGCCACCATTTATGCCGCCTGGCAAACCGAACAAGAGGCCTTGTCGCCGCTGCCCATGACCTTGCCACAACCCTTCGACGTGCAGGTTCATAGACGCGTCGGGCGAGATTGCCTGGTCGCCTTTGAGGGCCCGTCAATACAGTGTACCTTATCGTCACTCAGGCGGCACGGTCGAGGTTCGCGGTCGCGCCAGGACCGTCGGACAAATGCAACGAGAGGATGGTTTCAAAAAGGTTCGGCGGGGCATGGCTGGCGTCATACGCGACGGCAGGCACGCTGGAGGCCGAGCATACGGTTATCGGCCCGTGTCTGGCCGTCCAGGGGACTTAGAAATCATCGACGCCGAGGCTGAGGTGATTCGACAACTTTTCGCTGCTTATGCCGGCGGTAGGCCGCCGCGCGAAATTGCGGGAGACCTCGATCGGCAGGGCGTCGCTCCTCCGCGTGGAACACGGTGGAATGCTTCAACCATCAATGGCAACGCACAACGGGGTGCTGGGCTTATCTTCAATGAGCTCTATGCAGGCCGGATCGTCTGGAACAAAGTCCGGATGGTGAAGAACCCAGAAACAGGCAAACGCAGTTCGCGCCCAAATCCAAGGGAAGAGTGGCAGATGATCGCTGCTCCGCAGCTCCGTATTCTTGATGATGAGACTTGGACGCGTACGCAGGAGCTGAAGGCGGAAAAGGCACGGTTAACGACCCATTTGAAGCGTCAGCCAGCACATCTTTTGTCTGGTCTGCTTCGCTGTGGCTGTTGTGGGTCTGGCATGTCAGTGCACGACCTGGACAAAACCGGAAAAACTCGCATCCGTTGCTCCGCCGTGCGGGAGGGCGGAAGCTGTTCCAACCACCGGATTTTTTATCTCACTGAGGTGGAAAAGGCTGTGATTGGAGGCATGGCGGAGGAGCTGAAAGACCCCCGTCTTATCGAAACCTATGTCCGAACGTACAATGAGGAGCGCAAACGCCTCGCGGCGACTGCAAACGCGACAAGGACTAGGATTGGGAAGAAGCGCGATCGGCTGGAAAGTGAACGGCAGCGGGCGATTGATATGGCGATCAAGGGCGTGATCGGGGAGGAAGACGCCCGGACCCGGATCGCCGAACTGAAAGCCCAGGTCATGCAAGCCGAAGTGGAGCTGGTGTCACTGGACGACGTTCCGCAGATCATTGCCTGACTTCCTGCGACGCTGGATCGGTATATCGAGACAGTCGACCGCCTCGCCGCTCTCCTGGCTGATCATGCTCAGGCTACGCGTGATCGCGGACCGCTCATCCCCGATTTCCGCGCTTTGGTCCATAGCGTGACCTTCATCCCAAGGCAGCGAGGGAAGGCTTTCAGGTCGAAGTGAAGGGGAAACTCGCAACCCTCATCGGCGGCGATGCGTTCCCACAGGCAAAACATAGTGGGGGACGCGTGGTAGCGGGGGGCCGCTACGTCGCAAGACCCACTATAGGGAGCGGGCTATTTTGCTACTGGCAAGAAGCTGCTTAATTCAGGTGCGCCATAGTCGCGTGGACGCGGCACGCACTACTCTACAAGCGATAGGACTGCTCACCGCGAGTCGAGCATTTACCACGGAAATGCGATTGCGATGGATGATAGCGAGCTTTGGCATGATGGCGGTAAGCGCGACTTCTGGCGGCTTTCCGGCTGCGATGAAGGCCTGATATTTTCCTTTCATTGCGGCATCGCCGCAGATCGGCCACGCCACCGTCGCGGCGCGCTCGTCGAAGCGCGTGAGACCCATAGAAAAGGTAAAGCTGATCATCGGCGCGAGAAGGCCAAGAATTGCGGCTTCCAATGTCGTAACATTCGGTTCTTCTGCGGCGCGCCAACCAATTGCGTGGCCGACTTCGCTTGCAATCAAAAGCACAATGATGCTCGTGACGAAAATAGCAGCGAGCGAATAGTTCCCCAATTCGATCATGAAGGTAATGCCCTAACCGGGCTTGCGGCAGAGACCGGCTGAAGATAACAGCCAACGCTATCGGCGCCAGCAAGAAAAAACCAAAGCTGTTCGATATAGGCTTTGCTATCCGCCATGAACTTAAGCACCGCGGCCGCGGCGATCGCTCCGGCGACCTGGAACACTGTGTAAGGAACCTCCCGCGTGGGAGTCCGCCCCCCGATCCATAGGCCGATTGTGACCGCCGGGTTGAAATGCCCACCAGTGATATGCCCTAACTCTGCAGAACGTTGCCTTGGCAGCGCCTTTGGGCACTCTGCCTTGGTGGAGCGTGCCTGGAACCAAGCGTCAAGCTACGAGTTGCGATTACTGGGCTTTTCGGAACTCCTCGTCGAGGATGGCGGAATAGGCTCACTGGAGGTGTGTTATGGATATTAAGGGAATCTCGATAGTATCCGGAACGGCACTCCTCGCTCTCACCGCGACCGCTTCAGCCGGCCCCATGAGCGTGACGAGCTCACAAATTATGACACCACCGACACAGATCGAGCAGGTGTACTATCGGCATCACTATAGGCACTATGGCTGGCACCGTGGCCACTATAGGCACTACGGATGGAACCGCTGGCACAGGCCCTACTATGGCTATGGTTATGGTTATGGTTACCCTTATAATAATGGCTATGGATATGGAACGGGATTAGCGGCCCTCGCGACCGAGCCTCTGATGACCGGCCGAAGCGTGGCGGCCTCCGGAGATTATTGCGCGACTCCCGCGAAGACGTGCTTGCTCTACCATTCATCGTGGGTCGGAAACGGCTGTTCCTGCAAGGTCTACGATGGTTACGCCCGGGGAACGGT
>DATBPZ010000054.1:0-52349 GCA_036561105.1 Methylocella sp.
AGGATTAAACGAGCCACCATCCAAAATCGTCGCTTGCAACACCAATTGAACGCCGCATAAAATCAAACATCGGATGAGCCGCGTCCTCCACTAAATCACGCCGCCATCTGTCTCAAATTATCTGACGACGGACACTTTTCCAGCTCAGCGTTGAGCTTCACAAAAGATCGATGACCTATATTGCCCTCGATAATTTCTCACGCCCTATCGAAAGAGGCGTGATTACCCGCGTCAGGGTGAGAACCAGAAACCGGACAACGACTCAGGAAGACGAGTAGGGAGAAATCTGCTCCTCGGGGACACTTTTTCGATGTATGCGCCTGCTGTCCCTACGCCTAGTTCGAGGCAGAAAAATCCGTCCCTCCGGGAACCTCGGACAACCAAATCCGGTTTGCCACGGGCGCCCCAGTCGGTTATCCACACCGAGCAGGTCCCGGACCCTGCTACAAGGAACCGGTACAAAGCGGCGATACGGCTAGCTGCTAATGGACTGAAATCACTAGGATTTGCGGTTTCTAAGGAAAAACGCTTTGGATCAAAGATATGTGCGTCATGACGAGGAGCAAGAGCCGGGTGGCGACTTGAGTGGATTTACGCGTAGGGCCAAGCCGGTTGCGCTTGTCTCGGTGCAGCACGATGCACACGTCCAGCAAGACCATGCGGCACGGGCGCGCCGCCGCTCGATCGGGCAAATCCTCGCCGCTGTTTTCAGCCTCGCCATCGCGGCTTTTTCAATCTACGTCCTCGGGCGCGCGGTTTCCGCGGTGAGTCTCACCGCCTTACGCCAGGCTATCGCAGCGACGGGTGCCGACCAAATCGCTGGCGCCGCGTTGTTGACTGTTGTGTCCTTCCTCGCCCTGACTGGTTACGATGGGCTCGCGCTCCGCCAGCTGCAAGCGCGCGTTCCCTATAAGACGACCGCGCTCGCCTCTTTCACCAGCTACGCGATTTCATTTACGTTGGGCTTCCCCTTGATCACGGCGGGCACGGTTCGCTATTGGATTTATTCGCAGGTCGGTTTGACGGCGAGCAAGGTCGCGAGTCTCACTGTGATCGCCGGTGTGACATTCTGGTTTGGCATGGTTTTTGTGCTTGGCGCAGGGCTTACGTTTCATGCCAGCGCAATCAGCACCATCAATCACCTCTACCCCTTCCTCAATATGGTGATGGGGGTTGGCGTATTGGGAGCCGTCGTCGCGTACCTTGTCTGGGTGACGATCCGCCGCCGCCATATCAGCATTAAGGGCTTCAAGCTGGAATTGCCCGGTCTGGGTTTGACGGCCGGCCAAATTGTCCTCGGCGTTATCGATCAATCGGCGGCGGCAGGGGCATTGTATGTTCTTCTGCCGAACCACGCCCAGCTAGATTACTTCACCTTCGC
Organism: Methylocella sp.; assembly: GCA_036561105.1. GTDB lineage: Bacteria > Pseudomonadota > Alphaproteobacteria > Rhizobiales > Beijerinckiaceae > Methylocapsa. The sequence goes on from DATBPZ010000054.1 coordinate 1,382, forward strand.
CGCGACCTATGTTTTTGCCTGCATTTTGGGGGTGGTGAGCAACGCGCCCGGAGGCATTGGCGTTTTCGAGGCTGCAATGCTGAAAGCCGTCCCGATCGCCTCGGAGGAAGCGCTGCTTGCTTCGCTGGTGTTGTTCCGGGTCATTTATTATCTCGTGCCATTTCTGTTTGCACTCGCTTTCCTTGGGGCTCATGAGATTTTTCGCCGGTGGAACAGTTTACGAGAAGATATGAGCCTGAGCGAAGAAGAAACCGTCCTCGAAAATGAGATGAACCCGCTTCGCCGCTGGTACCGCGACACATGGCGCCCGAAACAATGACCCCAGCTTCGGCAATTGACGGTTAAGGTCTAGCGCGTTGTTTCCCGGCGGATCCTCTCGCCGCTGGCGAGCGCGGGCATCTGTGAATACCAGTGCAACCCGGCCCAGATCAAAGCGAAGTCTCATATGCCTATGCGCTTTCGCCGCAGCGGCCACGCCATAAGCCAGACTGATACTTGATATCCGGGCGCCCTCGTGTCAGCCGTTACCTCAAGGGGTGGCTTCATGGAAAACGAGTTGCAGGTGCGCGACCGCCTGATCATCTGCCAATTTATCGAGGCCTTGCCGGAAGCAGTCATCGTCATCGACGCAGCTGACAGGGTGGTTGCGGTGAATGCGCCAGCGCGCGTGTTGTTTCCCGTCTTGCGGCCAGACGATCTGCTGGCACGCAGCCTGAGAGCGCCGGATGTCCTTGACGCGGTCAAGCGGGTCCGGGCCACGGGGACCTCAGAGCGGGTGACTTGGCTCGAACGCGTACCTGTGGAAAGATTTTTTGAATTGCATGCCGCGTCAATGGAAGGGCAGCACTTCGAACCCACGATGATATTGACGTTACGCGATTTAAGCGAGGTGCGCCGGGTCGAACGCATGCGAGTCGACTTTGTCGCAAATGCAAGCCACGAGTTGCGGACGCCTCTCGCGTCGTTGCTTGGATTTATCGAGACGCTCCAGGGGTCGGCGCGGGAGGATGCGAAAGCGCGGGCGAAATTTCTTTCGATTATGCGCGAACAGGCGCAACGGATGGCGCGTCTTGTCAACGATCTTTTATCCTTGTCGCGGATCGAGCAGAACTTGCATTTGCGGCCGCAGGCGGCGGTCGACATCGTTGCGATCCTTCGCCATATTGCCGACACGTTGGCGCCCATGGCAAGTGACAACGATGTTTCCCTCAAACTCGATGTTCCGAGCAAGGCCATCGTCACCGGCGACCGTGACGAACTGCTGCGGGTGGCCGAAAATCTCGTCGAAAACGCGATCAAATATGGCGCCTCCGATTCTCGAAGCACCAGCCGGAAAGTCGAGATAAGCCTCGCTGCCAAGCAGCGCCAGTGTGTTTTGACCGTTCGCGACCACGGCCCAGGCATTGCGCCCGAACATTTGCCGCGGTTGACGGAACGTTTCTACCGGGTGGATCCTGGCCAGAGCCGGGCCAAAGGCGGGACCGGCCTTGGCCTCGCGATTGTCAAGCATATCGTAGCGCGCCATCGCGGCCGTCTCGGTATTGAATCGAAACTTGGCGAGGGGACCACATTTAGTGTCAGTCTCCCTCTCTACGGAGACTAGCCTCGCTCCGGCGGTGTCATCAAGATGTCATGTGGCTTTCATATTGCCCTTATGAAGGCCCCCTAGTTTGCGCTCGCAGACCGGCGGCGAGCTAGCCTCTGGCTCGCGAAAAGAAGATTAAGTATCGATCGACGATGGACCGGTCTTTCGAGTCCGTTGGACGATCGTGAGAGCGCGCTGTCCACTGAAAGGCAAAAAAAAATGACTTTTACGTTCCTGCGAACGTCCTTCGCCACCGCCGCGATAAGCCTCATCACCGGCCACGCGGCCGGTGCCGTGGATATTTCCGGCGCTGGCGCGACATTTCCATTTCCCATCTATGCCAAATGGGCCGACGCCTATAAAAAGGAAACGGGAAACGGGTTGAATTACCAATCGATCGGTTCGGGTGGCGGCATCAAACAGATCAAGGCCAAGACGGTCACGTTTGGCGCGACTGACATGCCGCTTGAAGCCGCCGACCTTGCCGCTTCGGGCCTCGTCCAGTTTCCGACCGTGATTGGTGGTGACGTGCCGGTAGTCAATCTCGATGGGATCAAGCCAGGTGAGCTTGTGCTCGACGGACCAACGCTTGCCAAGATCTTCCTGGGCGAGATCACCAGCTGGGATGATCCGGCGATCAAAAAATTGAACCCCAAAGTGAAATTGCCGTCCCAGGCCATTGTGGTCGTCCACCGTTCTGACGGCTCTGGCACGACCTTCATCTGGACCAACTATCTCTCGAAAGTGAGCGCCGATTGGAAATCGAAGGTTGGCTCGAGCACGGCTGTCGAATGGCCCGTTGGAATCGGTGCCAAGGGAAATGAAGGCGTCGCCAACAATGTCACGCAAGCCAAGGGTTCGATAGGCTATCTTGAATATGCCTATGTCAAGCAGAACAAGTTGACCTACACCGATGTCATCAACAAGGGTGGCAAGGCAGTGGCCCCGAATGCCGACACTTTTCAAGCGGCGGCCGCCAGTGCCGATTGGGCCAAAGCACCCGGTTTTTATCAAATCCTGACGGATGAGCCCGGCGCCAGGTCTTGGCCGATCTCTGGAGCGACGTTCATTCTCATTCCTAAGACGCCGGATGATCCAGCCTCCGCGACGGAAGCCCTGAAGTTCTTTAGCTGGGCCTACGATAAGGGGGGTAAAATGGCTGAGGAACTTGATTATGTTCCTTTGCCTGCCGCGGTTGTCGGCCTGATCAAAAAGAGTTGGGCGGCCGAAATCAAGGGCGCCGATGGCAAACCACTCGTGAACTGAACTTGCGCACGGAGTTAGAACTTCGTGCCGCTCTCATTTCCGGCCGTTCGCGCTGTCGTGCGGCCGGAAGTGAATTATACCGAACCTGACTCTTTCCGATGGCGCATGCACCACACCTTGGTGCTTCTATCAACGCTATCAAGCAACGCTCCGGGGAAATGCTCTGTGTCCGACGATTTGGTGATTGACAATGCAGGGCTCCAAGCAGCAGAGGGCCGCTTAGGCAAAGCTCTCGCCAGTTTCAAACTTCGCGATATTACGTTTCATCTGATCACCTTGGCAGCGGCCTGGACGGTTTTGATTCTTCTTGGCGGCGTGATCGCCTCGTTGGTTATCGGCTCGATGCCGGCCATCAAGGCATTCGGCTTGAACTTTCTGACGACGCAGTCCTGGAATCCGGTCACTGAGAAATTCGGCGCGATGGCGCCGGTCTATGGCACGATTGTCACGTCGCTCATTGCGATGGCGATCGCGGTGCCATCCGCGCTCGGTATCGCGATCTTCCTGACTGAGCTTTGCCCCTTTACCTTGCGCAGGCCGATCGGTATCGCGATCGAACTTCTGGCTGGAATTCCATCGATCATTTATGGAATCTGGGGCCTTTTTGTTCTCGCGCCTTTCCTGCAAGAGCATGTCCAGCCGGGTCTCATCGCGGCTTTCGCCAACGTGCCTGTTCTCTCGAATCTATTTGCGGGGCCGCCCTACGGAATCGGCGTGCTGACCGCAGGGATCATTCTCGCGGTCATGGTCCTCCCTATCGTCACGTCGATTTCCCGTGATGTCTTCGAAACCGTTCCGGCGGTCCTAAAGGAAGCCGCCTATGCCGTGGGCTGCACGACGTGGGAAGTCGTTCGCTCCGTCGTCATCCCTTACACGCGGGTTGGCCTGATCGGCGGCGTCATGCTGGGCCTCGGCCGGGCCTTGGGTGAGACCATGGCGGTGACTTTTGTGATCGGCAACGCGCATAGAATAGCGCCGTCGCTGCTGGCGCCAGGCACGACAATCTCCGCAACGATCGCCAATGAATTCACCGAAGCAGTGGGCGATATTTATACCTCCTCACTCATCTTGCTCGGCCTCATCCTCTTCGTCATCACCTTCATCATCCTTGCGATCTCGCGCTATATGTTGATGCGGCTGCACCAGCAGGAAGGACGCTAGGTCATGGCCAATTACGACTCGCGCCGCCGCCGGTCAAAGTTCTATCTGGGTCTGTGCTTTTTGGCGGTGATCATCGGTCTCGGCTGGCTGGCGATCATCCTCGGCACGCTCATTTTCGAGGGTTTTCGCAATACCTCGCTGACTGTCTTTACCCAGATGACGCCGCCGCCCGGTTCCGCGGGAGGGTTGCTCAATGCCATCACCGGCAGTCTGATCATGACCACTTTGGGCGTTGCCATAGGCACCCCACTCGGGATGCTGGCGGGAACTTATATGGCCGAGTACGGACGCTACGCGAAGCTCACCTTTGTCGTGCGATTTATCAATGACATTTTGCTCAGTGCGCCGTCGATCGTGATCGGCTTGTTTATTTACGAAGTCATGGTCGTGAAAATGGGCCATTTTTCGGGGATTGCTGGAGCCGTGGCGCTTGCGGTGATTGTTGTCCCTGTTGTCGTGCGCACGACCGAGGACATGCTGCTTCTGGTGCCGGACACGCTGCGGGAAGCCGCCCGCGCGCTTGGTCTTCCGCGCTCCATCGTCATCGGCAAAGTTGGCTATCGCGCTGCACGCGCGGGCATTATCACAGGTGTGCTGCTGGCCATCGCGCGCGTCAGTGGCGAGACGGCGCCCTTGCTCTTCACCGCGCTGAACAATCAGTTTTTCAGCACGAACTTGCTCGCCCCCATGTCGAGCCTGCCGGCTGTCATTTTCCAATTCGCCCTCAGCCCCTATAAGGAATGGCAGCAGCTTGCTTGGACCGGCGCCCTTCTCATAACCTTGACCGTGCTCGCGCTTTCTATCACCGCGCGCGCGCTCCAATCGCAAAGGCCCTCGAAATGACCGGCGTCTGTCATGAATGATGTCTCGAACATCCCATCATCGCCCCTAGAGGTCGAGTCGAAAGTGCCCGCAGCGGTCGAGCCCGCGAAGGTGCCCGTCGCAAAGATCGCGGATTTGGATCAGAAGGTCACGATTCGCAATCTCAAATTTTACTACGGCGACACGCTGGCCTTGAAGAGCATCAGCCTGCCCCTCTGTACGAACAAGGTGACGGCTTTCATCGGCCCTTCCGGCTGCGGAAAATCGACCCTGCTGCGGGTGTTGAACCGCATGTATGATCTCTATCCAAAGCAAAGAGCTGAAGGAGAAGTGCTGCTCGATGGCGTCAACATTCTGCGGTCAGAGCAGGATCTCAATCTTTTGCGCGCGCGGGTCGGTATGGTGTTTCAAAAGCCGACCCCCTTCCCTATGTCGATCCAGGACAATATTGCTTTCGGCATCAAACTCTATGAGAAGCTTCCGAGGAGCGAGATTGAAGGCCGGGTCGAGGCTGCCTTGAGGCGCGCCGCTCTTTGGGACGAGGTCAAGGACAAATTGAGCGCTTCGGGCCTTTCGCTTTCTGGCGGCCAGCAGCAGCGCCTTTGCATTGCGCGCACCGTGGCGCTCCAGCCGGAAGTGATTTTGCTGGACGAACCTTGCTCAGCGCTTGATCCGATCTCCACCGCAAAAGTCGAGGAGACAATTGACGAATTAAAACAAAATTATACGATTGCAATCGTCACTCACAATATGCAGCAGGCGGCGCGGGTCTCCGAGCATACAGCGTTCATGTATCTCGGCGAACTTATCGAGTTTGGCCTTACCGCCCAGATTTTTACCTCGCCGGAAAAGAAGCAGACGCAAAATTACATCACCGGCCGTTTCGGCTGATCGCGGCCGGCAAGAGGGAATTGGTCCATGTCCGATCATATCGTCAAAGCCTATGACAAGGAGCTCGAGATTCTCGGGCGTAAAATCGCGGAAATGGGTGGCATTGCCGAAAAAATGTTGTCGGATGCTATGGATGCCTTGGTCGATTTCGATACGAGGCTCGCGCAGACGACCGTCGATAGCGATCCGCGCCTTGATCTGTTGCAGCGTGACATCGAAGAACAGGCAATCCTGACCATCGCGCGCCGCCAGCCGATGGCCGTAGATCTGCGCGAAATCATCGCGACGATCCGCATTTCCGGCGATCTCGAACGCATCGGCGACCTTGCCAAGAATATCGCCAAACGGGCCATCAAGATTGCCGGAGAAATGCAAATTCCGCGTGCCACCATCGGCCTACGGTCCATGCATGAGGCGGCGGCCATGCTGTTGAAGGATGTGCTTGACGCCTATGCCCAACGCGACGCCGAGCGAGCGCGCGCGGTCTGGCTTGACGACGCCGATCTCGACTCGCTCGAGGACTCGGTATTCCGCGATCTTCTGACCTTCATGATGGAAGATCCGCGCAATATTTCGTTCTGCACGCATCTTCTGTTCATCTCAAAAAACATCGAGAGAATTGGCGATCACTCGACCAACATAGCCGAGACGGTGGTTTATCTCGTGACCGGGGAAACCCTGCCAATGGACCGGCCGAAGGGCCGCACGACCCTCTCCCCAACGCCGACAACGGTGGGCTAAAATATGGCAAAGGAACTCCAGGATATGAATGAAAACCGATCCGCGCTTGCACGCGCGGTCGCGGCGTCTCCTGCAGCTCGCATTCTCGTGGTCGAGGACGAAGCCGCCTTGAGCATGCTCCTGTCTTATAATCTCGAGGCCGAAGGCTTTACCGTGGACAGGGTCGAGCGAGGCGACGAAGCAGAAATTCGGCTAAGCGAAACCGTTCCGGACCTCGTCATTCTCGATTGGATGCTGCCAGGTGTTTCCGGGCTTGAAATCTGCCGGCGGATGCGGGCGCGTGAAACGACGAGAAGCCTGCCTGTGATTATGCTGACCGCGCGCGGCGAAGAAAGCGAGCGCGTGCGCGGCCTTGCAATCGGCGCCGATGATTATGTGGTCAAGCCGTTCTCGGTTCCCGAACTTATGGCGCGCGTTCACGCCTTGCTGCGGCGGGCGCGGCCTGACCGGGCGAGCGGCGTCTTGGTGTTTGGCGATCTTGCGCTCGACCGGCAAAACTGGCGGGTCCGCCGTAGCGGCCGTGATATCCACATGGGACCGACCGAGTTTCGCCTGCTCGAGCATTTGATGGTGAAGCCGGGGCGGGTATTTTCCCGCGGCCAGTTGCTCGACAGCGTTTGGGGACTCTCTGCGGAGATTGATGAGCGCACCGTGGACGTTCATATCGGCCGGCTGCGCAAGGCTTTGTCGAACGCCTGCGAGCAAGATCCGATCCGCACAGTGCGTGGAGCGGGTTATGCGTTCGACGAAACATTTGGTAGAATCGTCTGAAACGCGTGCCATGATCTCTTCGGATTGGAGATCATGATCCATGGCATGCAACGAGGCGCCGCGCGGGTTTGCGGCGCCTCGTTTTTCAACTAACTCATCGCTTTCACGATGCCATCGACCATTTTTTTGGCATCTCCAAAAAGCATCGTCGTATTGTTTCTAAAAAACAATTCGTTTTCGACGCCGGCGTAACCGGAACCAAGGCCGCGCTTGACGAATAGCACGTCCTTGGCGTCCTCGACGTCGAGGATCGGCATGCCATAGATGGGAGATGACGAATCGGTTTTCGCCGCCGGATTCGTGACATCGTTGGCGCCGATCACGAAAGCAACGTCCGCGCTTGAAAACTCCGGATTGATCTCTTCAAGCTCGAAGACCTCGTCATAAGGCACATTGGCCTCCGCCAGCAGAACATTCATATGACCCGGCATACGTCCAGCGACCGGATGGATCGCATATTTGACGTCGACACCTTTGCTTTTGAGAATGTCGCCCATTTCCCGCAAAGCATGCTGCGCCTGCGCAACCGCCATCCCATAACCCGGTACGACGATAACTTTCTTGGCAGCGAGCAAGATTTTTGCAGCGTCTTCAGCCGAGCCTTCCTTGACCGGCGGCCTCTCCTCTACTTCGCCAGAACTCGGCGGCGCGGCGGTATCGCCGCCAAAGCCGCCAAGGATCACCGAAATAAAGGAGCGATTCATTCCCTTGCACATGACGTAGGAGAGAATCGCGCCAGATGAGCCGACGAGCGCTCCAGTGATGATCAAGGCCAGATTGGAGAGAGTGAACCCAACTGCTGCCGCTGCCCATCCCGAATAAGAATTGAGCATCGAAATGACGACCGGCATGTCGGCGCCGCCAATCGGTATGATGAGAAGAACACCAAGCGCGAAGGACACGAGGACGATCAGCCAAAATACCAGATGCGCTTCGGTCGGGAGGAACGCGAAGATGAAGACAGCGAGTAAAAGCCCAAGCCCGATATTGATCACATGCCGGTTGGGGAGGAGGATAGGATTGCCGCTCATCCGCCCGTCGAGCTTTAGGAAAGCAATCACCGAGCCCGTGAAAGTGATCGCGCCGATTGCCGCGCCGAGCGACATTTCAAAGAGTGTTGTCCCATGGATCGAACCGGAGATGCCGAGACCGAAACCCTGCGGCGCATAGAGCGCGCTCGCTGCGACCAGCACAGCCGCAAGCCCGATCAAGGCATGAAACAAGGCAACGAGCTGGGGCATCGCCGTCATCTGGATGGTGCGGGCGCGCCAGACACCAATACTGCCGCCAATTCCGATTGCGACTAGGACCAAGAAGAACGACGAGAACCCCGATGGCAGTTGATAGAGGAGCGTCGTCGCCGCCGCGATCGCCATGCCGATCACGCCGAAGCGGTTTCCCTGCCGGGCGGTTTCCGGTGAGGACAGGCCGCGCAGGGCAAGAATGAAAAGTACCCCCGAACTAAGATATAAAAGAGCCGCGATATTCCCATTCAACATCGTTTCAGCCCTTTTTCCGGAACATGGACAGCATCCGTTCAGTGACGAGGAAGCCGCCGAAAATATTGACCGACGCCAAGGTGAGGGCAAGGAAGCCGAACACCCGGGCGATGCCGGATCCCTCGCCAACGCTTGCATCAACGCCAGCAGAAAGGAGCGCCCCAACGACAATGACCGAGGAGATCGCGTTGGTGACCGACATCAGCGGCGTGTGCAATGACGGTGTCACGGACCAGACGACGTAATAGCCAACAACCACGGCAAGCACAAAAATCGCCAGCCGGAAAATGAAAGGATCAATGGCGCCGCCGCTGGCCGCCGAGGCACCCGCCGCGATCTGATCGGCGTAGGCCTGCGCCGTTTCGGCGGCGTGGCGCGCCGCCTGCGTCGCGGCCTGGATCTTGTCCAGCATCTGTGGATCGACTTCAGTTGCCATCTCATGCCCTCCTTGATTTTCTTTTCGATTGAGATCTTAGAACACCGGCATACAGATTTTGTGTTCAGCCGCCGCTTTGAAAGCTTGGATGCGCGAGGCCTCCGTCCTTAGTAAGCAAGGTTGCCTTCACGAGTTCATCGTCCCATTTGATCGCCAGCGCCTTGGCTTTCGGATCGACAAGAGTTTCGATGAAGGCCAGCAGATTTTTCGCGTAGAGCGCCGAAGCCGTCGCTGGTAAGCGCCCAGCGATATTCAATGGACCAATGATTTTGACGCCATTTTTTGAAACGGCGGTTTCGCCGGGTTTGGTCAATTCGCAGTTTCCTCCCCGTTCGGCGGCAAGATCGACGATGACCGAACCGGGGCGCATCGTCTCCACCATCGCGGCCGTGATCAGTACCGGTGCCGGGCGGCCAGGAATAAGAGCCGTCGTGATCACGATATCCTGCGCGGCGATGTGCGAGGCGGTGAGCGCCGCTTGCTTTGCCTTATAGTCCGCCGACATTTCCTTGGCGTAGCCGGCAGCCGTCTCCGCCTGTTTGAACTCCTCGTCCTCGACCGCGATAAATTTTGCCCCAAGCGAGACGACTTGCTCCTTCGTCGCGGGACGGACATCGGTCGCGGTCACGATGGCCGCGAGTTTGCGGGCGGTGGCGATCGCCTGCAATCCGGCAACGCCGACGCCCATGATAAAGATTGTCGCGGGTTTTATCATGCCCGCCGCCGTCATCATCATCGGAATGACCCGGCCATACTCGGCGGCCGCGTCGATGACGGCGCGATAGCCGGCGATATTGGCCTGACTCGAGAGCACATCCATCGTCTGCGCCCTGGTGATGCGTGGCATCAATTCCATCGCGAAGGCGCAAACGCCCGCCGATGCCAAGGACTGCAAGGCATCAATATGGCCATAGGGGTCCATAACGGCGAGGACGGCGGCGCCTGGCTTGGCACCAGTGATATCCGCCGCGCTCGGCCGCCGGACCCGCAAGACAATATCGGCGTCCTGCACGGCCGCCGCGGTGCTAGGAACGATCGCCGCCCCAGCCGCTACGTAGTCGTGATCCGAAATACCGGATTTCAGTCCGGCGCCGGTTTGGACCCTCACCTCAGCGCCGAGCCCCACAAATTTTTTCACCGTCTCAGGTGTCGCGGCGACACGGCCCTCGGCCGGGTCATTTTCGGCGGGAATGGCGATTAACATGAATGGCTCCGGCTATCCTAGAGGCTTTGACCCAGCCCGATTTTTGTTACCCGGTCAAGCGGCGGCTGAGAGCACTCCCGGCAAGTGACGTTTAGCCGAGGAAAGCCGCCAACAACGCGAGGAGAACTACGACGGCAGCCACGGTCCATTTTATGGCGCGGATGAACAGCCGGTATGTTTTTTCATGTTCGGCGTAGTCCATCGCGGGATGGTTTGCCGGTTGCGCATGATTTTCAGCCATATTGCCTGCCATTATCGCGGGGTTGTTAACATTTTAGCTTTCGCAATGATTTTCTTCGTGCGCAAGAGGGAAAAGGACCGGATCTGCCAAATTTTTGTGCGACTAATGATTACACATATGCGTTTCAGGGGTGCCTAAGCATTCCGCATAGGCGATTTGTTTGGTCCTGGCGCTAGTTTGGTGCCTGCAATCCCGCCTTTGCCAGGGCATTGGTCTGCCGCTCGCCCAGGGAAACAGCCGAAAACGTGCCCATCGTCTCGTGGAACATTCGATAAAAATTCAATCTTGCGTCGAGGTGCAGAAAAGCGCCGCCGAGGCCAATCGCCGCGCGATCCATGAAAACGAATTCCCGCGGCACCAGAACCGGCCCCCTTTGCTTCAAGGCCTGGTGGACGGCAAAGGCCTCTTTGCGGCCATATTGCGCGGGAGCGACGCCATCCGCGACACTCCGGACCCGGTCATCGAGCAACGGCCCATAAATAAAGCGGGCCCAGACGTTCAGCGTTTCGGCAAGTTCCCTAGTGAGACCGCGAAAGCCCCAGGTTTCATAGGCATGCACGGTGCGGGCAAAATCATCGTGCAGCAATCCCTCGTAGAGATCGACGACCCCGCCGACGAATTTCGCGGTGAAAATCCGGATGCAGCCATAGTCCAGGAGGTTGATGCCCGCCGCCTCTCCGTCCTCCTCGCCCCGGAAAACCGTGTAATTGCCGAGATGTGGATCGCCGTGGATCACACCGTATCGGCTGAAGGGAATCCACCACGCCTTGAACATCGCCCCCGCGATTCGATTGCGGGCCGCCTCGTCTGCCTGCTTAAAGTCGAGCAATTTACCGCCCTCAAGCCACTCCATCGTCAACAGCCGCGCGGTGGATAGCTCCGCCCGCACTCCTGGAACGCGAACGTCGTCAACATGGGCAAGAATGTCGCGATAGAGCGCGGCATGTTTGGCTTCGCGGCAGTAATCGAGCTCCTCGCGGACCCGATCGCTGATTTCTTTCGTCATTTCGCTTGTATCAATGACTGGATTGAGACGCCGGTGCAGCGCAAACACGATATCGAGCTGACGCAAATCCGCTTCGACAGCGGATGTCATGTCCGGATATTGCAGCTTGCATGCGAGCGCCGCGCCGTCCGTGGCGGCGGCCCGGTGAACCTGACCAAGCGAAGCGGCGGCGGCCGGGTGAGTCTCGAAGGTGGCAAACCGCGAACGCCAGCCGGCCCCAAGTTCGGCCTGCATCCGCCGTTTGACAAACGCCGCCCCCATGGGTGGCGCCTGGCTTTGCAGTTTCTGCAATTCCTCCGCATATTCCGGCGGCAAAAGGTCGGGGACGCTCGCCATCATCTGGGCGACCTTCATCATGGGCCCCTTGAGGCCGCCAAGCGCGCCCGCCAAGGCCGCCGCCTGGTTGCCCCAGGCGCCATTCCCGCCAAGCAAACGGGCTCCCGCAATTCTGGCGGCGACCCCGCCGACATTGGCTCCGACCCGGGCATAGCGCGCCGCGCGGGCGGAAAACCGGTTGCCTTCCTCATCTTCCATGCGTCACTCGCGGTGTTGGCGGCTCGCACTTGTTCCGGTGAGGGCCATAGGTTCGTCTATGCTGAACGAGGCCGCGCAGAAAGCAAAATCCATCTTTTCACAGAGACTTGTGGTCACCCAGCCTTCAGCGCGGGCCTTAACGCTATATGCGCTTCGCCGATCGCGGCTACGGTCTTGCCAAAAGCCTCGGGGTGGGCGACAAGCCCGCATGCTCCACGTCAATGATATTACCCTGCGGCTCGGGCCGCGGCTGCTTTTTGACAAGGCCACCGCTGCCCTTCCTGGAAACGCGCGGGTTGGCTTTGTCGGCCGCAACGGGACCGGAAAGACCACTCTTTTCCGGATGATTTGCGGCGAACTCACTCCGGAATCGGGTTCGCTTTCCTTACCACGCGCAACCCGCCTTGGCCGTGTCGAGCAAGAGGCGCCGGGCGGCCCGCAAAGCTTGATCGACTTCGTGCTTGCCGCCGATCTTGAACGCACGCAGTTGCTGGCTGAGGCCGAGACAGCGACCGATCCAGCCCGCATTGGTGAAATTCAAACCCGTCTCATCGATATTTCGGCGCATGTGGCCCCTTCGCGTGCGGCGAGCATCCTCGCGGGTCTTGGCTTCGACGAAATGGCACAACAACGCCCCCTCGCCGAATTTTCTGGCGGCTGGCGGATGCGCGTCGCCCTCGCTGCTGTTTTGTTTTCGCAGCCCGATCTGTTGCTGCTCGACGAACCGACCAATTATCTCGATCTTGAAGGCACGCTGTGGCTGATTGACTATCTCCGGCGGTACCGGGCAACGATCCTGGTCATCAGTCACGATCGCGATTTGCTCGATGCCGTCTGCGATCATATCCTGCACCTCGATCAAGCCAAGCTTGTCCTTTGGCGCGGCAATTACTCAAGTTTTGAACGGCAGCGGCGCGAACAGCAAGCGATCCAGCTCAAGCAAAAGAAGAAACAGGACGACCAGCGCAAACATTTGCAATCGTTTGTCGATCGATTCCGGGCCAAGGCGACGAAGGCGGCGCAGGCTCAATCCCGTCTTAAGATTCTTGCCAAAATGGAGCCCGTGACAGCCATCGTCGACGGGCAAGTTCTGCCTTTTCATCTGCCCTCCCCGCACAAGCCATTGAGCCCGCCTCTTATTGCGATGGATGATGCAAGCGCAGGATATGGCGGGGAGCCGGTGTTGCGGAGGCTCTCGCTCTCTATTTCTGACGATGACCGGATCGGTCTTTTAGGCGCCAATGGCAACGGCAAATCGACCTTTGCGAAGCTTGTCTCCGGGAGGCTGAAAGCGCAAGACGGCAGCGTTCGCCATTCGTCGAAATTGACGGTCGGCTTCTTTGCCCAGCATCAGATCGACGATCTCGATTTGAACGCAACCCCTTATCAGTGCGTCGCCGCGCTGATAAGGGAGGCAACGGAAGCACGGATCAGGACAAAATGCGCCCAACTCGGTTTTCCAAATATCAAGGCCGATACAAAGGCGGCACAATTGTCAGGCGGCGAAAAGGCGCGTCTTCTGCTGGGGCTCGCAAGCTTCAACGGACCGCACTTACTGATCCTCGATGAGCCGACCAATCATCTCGACATCGATAGCCGTGCCGCCTTGATCGAGGCGATCAATGATTATGGCGGCGCGGTCATTCTGGTCTCGCACGACAAATATCTTCTCGACGCCTGCGCCGACCGCCTCTGGCTTGTGGAGGGTGGCACGGTCACGCCGTTCGACGGCGACAGTGACGACTACACCTCATATGTTCTCGAACGTGCTGGACGCGGCAATGGCAGGCCAAAAACGAAAGGCAACGGCAACTCGCGGCAAACGATTCCGGACCGCCCCGAGAAGCCACTTGCCAAAACCAATGCGGCCCAATTGGGCAAACGCATTTCGGCGATCGACGGAAAGATCGGCAAATTTCGTGATCTGATTGCTCGCATCGACGAGACCCTCGCCGACCCTGCTGTGTTTGGCAAAAACCCTGCAAAGGCGGCACTCTTGTCTAGCCAGCGCGGTGACCTCGCCCGGTTGCTCGCGGCGGCCGAGGAAGAATGGCTTGGCCTTGCCGGCGCTCTCGATGACAAGCGGGAGTCCACGCCGGCCGATTAAACGCGGACGCACTTTAATGGCGTATAAACTCCACCATTTTCCAAAGTCCCAACCCGAACAGAACCAGCAACGACAACAAAACAAGGAATGCGAGAATTCGGGTTTTTAGAGGAAATGTGACGATGTGGGAGCGAGGGCCGCCAATCCCGGCCACTGGTGCCGGCGAAGGCGCTTCGCCCAGCCATAAGCAAACCGCCGCGGCAAGTGAGTCCGTGTGGCTGATCGAGAGCAAGCAGCCGGGATAAGAGGGGCTGCCATCTTCACCAAAGCTGACTTCTACGTCACGCTCGGCATCTGGTGACGCAACGGCCGCGCCCGATTTGATGATGGCACGCTTGACCGCAAGCAGCGTTTGGAAGGCTGCCTTTGCGTCGTGTTGTTTGGTGCAATGAGTGACTTCGGCGGGCGTAAAACGGGCGGCATAGAAATCATGCTGGACGTAGTCCTCGGCATCCGGCAGGGCAGCGATATTTAAAATTTCGAGACCGACGCCCTTCGATCCCGGCAACCCGGGGCTTGCGCTTCCCAAAACCCCTTCCTCGGGTGCGGCCGGAGTAATGTGCACCAGCGCGCTCTTGCCCTCCAAGAGGCTGTTGATCGTGAAGCGGGCCTGGTTTGTCATGGAGGTCCCATTTGCCTGTCGCCAATGTGCATGCCGCGGCGTCGTTACGCGGTGCGCCCCAAGACCTAGCGCAAGGCGCAAGCGAAAGAAAGAGCCCCGCGTGGGGGTCATTGACCCGCCGGCGTCGCCATTTCATGTACGAATAACCCGCGTTCGTTGCCGCCCAAGGGTCAGAACGTCACCTTTACGCCGCCATAAAATGAGATTGGCTGCAAAGGAGTAAGAGTGCGGGGATCGCTCGTAAAAGGTATCGCTGATGCGGATTGAGCATTTGTGGAGGTATCGAAGAACGTGCCATAGGTCGCGTTTCTATTGTTAAAAAGATTATTGATAAGCCCAAAAAACTGGACGTGCTCATCCATCTGATAGGACGCATGTAAGTTCGCGACCCAATAAAGTGGCAGCTGCGGGTTTTGGTTAGCGTCGTCGCCGACCAGATATTGGGCTCCCGCGACAAGTATATCGGCGCCAAGCTTGAATTGCGGCGTAAAAGCGTAGTCGCCGCCGAACTTCACCTGATGGCGGGGAATGCCGGGAATATGATCGCCTGGCGTCACGAATACATTTCCGTCCCCATTGGCGAATGGATTGTTTGGCGAGGATAGAGCCGCCGCGAACTGGTAGGTTGCATCGACGAAGGCGTAATTCACATAGGCCGAGAGATTGCCATAATGAAAACTCGCCTCAGCCTCGGCGCCTTGCCGAAGAGTCGAGGGAACATTGGCGAAATATTCGCGGCCTGGAATCGTGCTCGCCAGCGTAATGATATCATTGGTGCTATTGGTCCGGAAGAAGCCCGCTTTCCAATCGATTTGGCCCGTATCGAAGACATGTTCTCCACCACGCAAGCCAGCTTCAAACGTGTGCGCTACCACTTGCTTTAGGGGAGGATCGGAAACAAGGGAATTCTCCAAAATGCACGGACGATCTGGGTTTGCGCAATCGAGTTCAAGCGGTGTCGGCGCCCGGTTCGCCTCCGAATAGCCGCCGTAAAGAGTCACCGTGGGGAGAATCTGATAGGTCAGGCCGACGACCGGATTGATCCGCGAAAAAGCGTCGTTGATGTTGAGCTGCTGGTCGAAGCCCGTGGCATCGTTGGTCACGATTTGCGCGATATTGAGGCGGGCGCCGGCGGTCAAAGCAAGCTCGGACGTGACGCTGAAGGTATCCAGCGTGTAGACTCCATAATAGGTCGTATTGCCGGTGAGAAAAGTCGGCACATACCCAATCTGTCCGGCGGTGCTGATGATATCGCCCGAGCCGGGGAACCCGCCATTGACGATTGCGAAATCCGGGGAAATAACTCCAAGCTGGCTCGTCGCACTGAAGCTCAAAAGACTGCGATCCACACTTGCACCGAATGTGAAATAATTCGCATGCTCGAAGATTTTATCGTTGTCGGTGGCTTGCAGCGCGGTGCCAAATGTCGTTGCATGGACCGAGGTGCGGTCGATCGTGCCATAGGGAACGCCGCCCACGAAGGGAATGGGCTTTCCATTTTGCCCCAAGATCACAAAGGCTGCCCCATTCGTCACAGTGGGGAAATTGTCGGAGGCAAGGCAAAGAAAGCCAGCGGGACTGCCAGGTAAACCATTGTCCGCGCAATTTTGAATATCCGCATCATTGCCATCGGTATGATGCTGCTCGAAACTCCGCATGTAAAAATTGCTTGCAATCGACCATTGGGGATTGATATCGAATTTGCCGTTAAAGGCGATTGTGCCTACGGTGTTGACCGTCGTCTGAGGCGAGGTAAAGACGGCGCTGTCGCCAAGCTGTTCAAGCAGTTGGACGGGTGTTGGACCGATCACCCCGAGCGTATTGTCGGCACCCGAGGCGGTGAAATGAATTTCGTTGCCGGGCGTGCGGTAACCGAGATCGCTGTAGAAGCGGTACAAGGTCGAGGGAGAAAAATAACGCCAGCCGCCATCATGTGTCGCGTCGGCCGTGACATAAAGACTGTAGTCGTCAATCTGCTTGCCATATTCGAATTGTCCGCTGACCCTGCCGAAGGAGCCGCCCATAACCTGCGTTTGCAGGCCTTGCCAAAGAAAGCCGTTCTTCATTTGCAGACTCACGGCGCCCCCCAGCGCATTGAGACCGAAGACGGGATTGTTCGTAAATACGTCGGCTCGGTAAATCGCTTGCGGGGAAATGAGATCCCAATTGACCGTGTCTCCAAAAGCCTCGTTCACGCGGATGCCGTTCTCATAAACGGCGAGTCCCTGTGGCGTGCCTTGGAGAGGCGAAGCGACGAAGCCGCGATAACGCAAGTCCTGTGAGAAAGGATTGCCGTTCACGTCGATCGATACAGCGGCCGGAATCTGCTGCTGCAAAGTGTCGGTGATATTTTGTGAGTTTGTCCGGGCAAAATCTTCCGCTGGCACGGTTTGCACCATGGCTGGAATGTTGTCACGATTTTCCCCCCCGCCCGGCAATGGCGAGGTGGCGACAACATCCACGGCTGGCAGTTCGACCGGCGCATCGGGAGCCGCGGTCTGTGCGAAAGTATGCTCTATTCCCGCTGGCCACAACACCGCGGCAACGCCCAAACTTTTCCAGACGCCCGCCGTTCGCCGCATGATGTTGCTCCAAGATTTACGTTTTCTGGATTCTCAGACAATGCCGAAGACTAAGTTCGACAAAATCGCGAGGCAATAGAATTTCTGAAATTATGCGCAAACAGTCAGTGACTGTTGCATGGATGCAATTAGAACAATTTTGGCGGAGCAGGCATAGACGATCCAATATAATAGACACATTCTTAATTTGATGTATTAATTGGACATTTCTACACGCAATCACTACCATCAACACTTGCTTATACTTCCTAGAATGGCAGAGAAATATTCCCTGGATTTTCGGGAATATTTCCCTGATGGACTTGCTGTGACCCATGCCGCACATCTCAACGGGCTTAATCTGGTTCGAATTTTCTTGGGCAGAAGCGTCGCTAAATGTTGGGGAAATCATCCCATGCGCTCGAGACTAATCCTTAAAAGTTGCGGACTTTTTGGATGAGATCATAAGGCCGATGTAACATTGGGGGCATGATGTCTCTTCGTTTCCGCCTGATCTACCTGATCGCGATCGTGCTCGCCGCGAACCTCGCCTTGGAAGCTGCTATCGTATCTTTCCACGCCTCACGATCGGTGCGGACCGAAATGAATTCAGCTCTGCAGGTCGGCCGCCAATTCGTTGAGAGTGCGTTGGCTGACCTTCCGAATTCCAAAGACCCGCGAGGCGATATCGAAACGCTGGTCGCCGCGTTCAAAGGCAACCGTCATCTTCGCGTATCTCAATCTGGGGGTGCCACCTTCGTCGCACCCGCCCTTGAAGGATCGCGTTTTGGCATGGCACCGCGATGGTTCGTCCGCCTGCTTGGTATTACACCTCTCACCGCAAGGGTACCGATTACCATCGCTGGACAGAATTACGGGAGCATCCTCATCGAGACCGACCCGAAAAACGAGATCCTCGAAGTCTGGAACGATCTTGGCGACGGATTTATCGTGCTCGCACTGTTTTTTGGCCTTAACATTCTGCTCATCTATGTTTACATCGGCCGGGCTTTGCGGCCTTTGGACCAGCTCGCCGGCGCGCTCCAGCAAATCGGACATGGAGACTACAAGTTGCGTATCGGCGGCCATATGGTGCCGGAATTGTCAAGGCTTCAGTGGAGTTTCAACCGGATGGCTACCGAACTCGCGGAGCTTGATGGGGAAAAGCGCCGCCTGAACGAGCAGCTGCTGACGCTGCAGGAAGAAGACCGCCGAGAGATCGCACGTGACCTGCACGACGAGATCAGCCCATTCCTTTTCGCCGTCAACGCTGGCCTCGCGTCGATCTCGCGACTCGTTAATCAAGGCCACAATGCCGAGATCGCTGTGGAAATTCAGACGACTTCGGAAGCCGTATCCCACATACAACGGCAAATCCGGACGATGCTCAGTCGCTTGCGTCCTGGTGTTCTGGCGGATTTCGGCTTGGCCGCCGCGATTACGAGCACGGTGGATTTCTGGCGCCGCCGTCTTCCGGAAACCCGCTTCACCGTGAGCCTTCCACCGGAGGGGGTAAGCTTCGGCGCTTTGCATGACACCACAATCTACCGCATCGTCCAGGAAAGCTTGAGTAACGCAGTCCGTCACGGCGATCCGAAGGAAATTTCGATTTCTGTAACTTCAGCGCCAGCTGAGAGCCCGGAGCAAAACCGGATCACCATCGAGGTTGCAAATGACGGTCATGGGATGGATCAAAAGGCCGGTTTTGGTTTCGGACTGACCGGTATGCGAGAGCGGGTACACGCGCTCGACGGCAGCCTCGTTCTCCTTTCCGAACCTGGGCGCGGCCTCTCAGTCACAGCAATCCTTCCCATTCCCGCGCCAAGCAACATACGAGGCAACCAGCTTCGTGCCCTCTCTGTCGCGGGCGAGGCATGAAAGTTCTTATCGTCGACGATCACCCGATAGTTCATGCCGGTCTCCGGCGCCTGATCGCCGCCGAGACGGAGGCGGAAATCGCCGAAGCGGCGACGGCGAATGAAGCCCTTGCGCGTTTCATGCAAGACCGCCCGGATCTCATCATCATGGATCTCAATCTGCCAGGCAGCGGGGGCCTGGAAATGATCCGGCGGATCTTGATCGAAGACGCGACGGCCCGCATCCTTGTCTTCAGCGTGCACGATGATTCGATTCACGTCACGCGCGCCTTCGAAGCAGGAGCGCTCGGTTATGTGACGAAGAATGCGCCGCCGGACCAGATTTCACGCGCCATCTTTCGCGTCGCCGCTGGGCGTAACTACATCGAGCCCGAGATTGCACAGGAACTTGCCTTACTCACCGTCAAGACGGCCAACCGCTCCTATCCGGCGCATCCCTTTAGGGACCTAACGTGCCGCGATCTCGAAATTCTTAGGCTCCTTGGCGAGGGCTACAGCATGCTGCAAATAGCCGGAGCAATCGGCCTCAGCTACAAAACCGTAGCGAACAATTGCAGCCAGATGAAGAATAAGCTCGGCCTCGCGCGCACAACCGATTTGATCCGGATCGCGATCGAACATCGGATTGCCATTCAGCCGGGGGCCAATTGAAGGCACCGCTGTTCAGGTTCAGCCGAGATTGACACACGCGCCATTCGGTCTAGTGTCACACCCGTAACGGTCCCTCGCTTCGAGGGGTAAAAGGGAATGTGGTGCGGTGCCCATCCACCAAGATGGCGCTCGAAGCCACAGCTGCCCCCGCAACTGTCAGCGGGTAGCCTTTCGCCGATTGGCCACTGGGAGACGGGCGACCGCCCCCTGGGAAGGCAGCGGAAGGCGATGATCCGCGAGCCAGGAAACCTACCGTTCAATCGAAGAAGGGCCGGCGGGGCGCTCCGGCCATTCATCGATGCCGGTGCGCTTTCCCGTATCCGGTGGGGCGTTCCGGGTTCGCCCGGCTTCTGCGATAAGCTCCCGCCGACCGCGCCAAAGAACGGGGTGCTTGCCCATGAATCTTCTTTCCAAAATCCCGGCAACGATTGTCACCGGCTTCCTCGGCGCTGGGAAGACAACCCTCATTCGGCATCTCTTGAAAAATCCCGAGGGACGGCGCCTTGCCCTTATCATCAATGAATTTGGCGACATCGGCATCGATGCGGAAATATTGAATGCCTGCGGCGATCTCACTTGTGGCGCGGATAGCATCATCGAACTTGCCAACGGCTGCATCTGCTGTACCGTCGCCGACGATTTTCTACCCGCGATCGAACGCATTCTCGCGCTTGATCCGCTCCCCGACCAGATCGTTATCGAGACCTCAGGCCTTGCTTTGCCAAAGCCCTTGGTCAAGGCTTTTGATTGGCCGGCGATCCGGGCGCGGCTGACCGTCGACGGTGTGATCGCGGTTGTCGATGGCAAGGCGGTTTCGGAAGGACGCTTCGCCGATGATCCCGTGAAACTAGCGCGCCAACGTGAGGCGGATCCCTCCATCGCACATGACAATCCGCTTGAAGAGGTATTCCAAGATCAAGTCTTGTGCGCGGATTTGATTATACTCAACAAATCAGACCTTATTGATGCAAGCGAACAACGCCGCATCGCTGCCGACATAGCGGCTTTTGTTCCCCGCGCTGTAAAAATCGTACCAGCCCGGGAAGGTCAGGTCGACCCTGCCATCTTGCTTGGCCTCGATGCCGCCGCAGAAGATGATCTTGCCGCACGCCACTCGCTTCATGACGGGCTAACCGAGCATGATCACGACGATTTCGACAGCGCTGTTTTTGAAATTGACGCGATCAAGGATAGCGATGCATGGCTTGCCCGTCTGACTACGATCGCGGAGCGACACGATGTGTTGCGCATCAAGGGTTTCGTCGAAGTCCAAGGCAAGCCGATGCGGCTGCTCATCCAGGGTGTTGGAAAGCGCTTTCAAAAACATTTCGACCGCGCGTGGGCCGCAGGAGAAAAGCGCCGCAGCCAACTTGTGGTCATCGGTGAAAAAGGCTTTGACAAGGCTTCGGTTGGGCGATTCCTCACAAGCGAGGAAGCCTGATCGATGCATTTCCTGCGCACCGAGTCACGCTCGCTCGACGAGGCCGAAGCCGCAATCGACCTTGGACAATCTCCGGCGGGATTTTTGTTTCTCTCGTTTTCGGACAGCGATTTAAGCCTCATCGCGGCGGCCGCGCGACAGCGCCCGATGCCCATGAGCTTACGACTCGCCAATCTCGGCGCACTCAAACATCCCTATTCAGTCGATCTTTATATCGGGAAGGCCGCGAGCCACGCACGTTTCGTCCTTATCCGCCTTCTCGGCGGTCTCGAGTACTGGCGCTACGGCATCGAGGAATTTTCCCGCGCGGCGCGCAAGCAAAACTTCAAGCTCGCCATCATCCCCGGCGACGCGATGGACGATGAACGGCTTGACGATGCCTCAACTGTCCCCGCCGTTGATCTTCGTCAGATGCATGCCGCCTTCCAGCACGGCCAGCTAGAACATATCGCGGACCTTTTTGATTTCATCGAGAAACGCGAGGAACAGCCGTTCAAATGGCGGCATTCTCCAAAGGTAAAGGTACTACCGGCGGCAGGCTGTTTTGAAGCCGGCTGCCGTTCGCTTGGCAACGCCAAAGGCCGCGCACTCATTGTCTTCTATCGTTCCTTGATGCTCGCCGGGGATACGGCGCCAGTTGGCGCGCTCGCTGACGCACTCGCGGCGCGGCGGCTCGACGTCAGCGCGATCTTCGTTGCGAGCCTCAAGGACGCCGAAGCGATCGCGTTTATACGTGGCCAACTCGCTTGTGTGAGGCCAGACGTGATCCTCAATACGACTGGCTTTTCGGCTCGGCTCGACACAGACGCTGGTGTGCTCGACAGCGCCGACGTACCAGTCCTGCAAGCAATTTTTACTGGTGCGACAGAGACCCATTGGCAGCAAAACCCGCGCGGCCTTAGCGCCGCCGATCTCGCCATGAATATCGTCCTCCCGGAAATGGATGGGCGTTTGATTACTTGCGCGATTGCCTGCAAGGCGGACGCTGGACATCGGGCCGATCTCGAGTTTACGCCGCGCGTTCATGCGCCTTTGCCATCCCGAGTCAACTTTGTCGGTGATCTCGCTGCCGCTTGGGTGCACCTGCGTAAGACGCCACCAGCGAAGCGCAAAATCGTTTGCGTCATTTCCGACTATCCGGGCAAGCAAGGCCGCACCGGCTATGCCGTTGGTCTCGACACTGCGAAGAGTGTTATCTCGATCGCCGGTACACTTTGTGAAGCCGGATATGACATCGGTTCGATCCCAGATTCATCCCAATTGATGCGCGGCCTCGAAAACACCGCTCCAACTGGAAGGCTGACGCTCGCCGAATATGTCGCTGCACTTGATTCCATGTCCCCTGCCTTCGTGCAGTCGATATGCGCACAGTGGGGCCCACCGGCTTCTGCCGCGCCGGATGGGGGCTTCACCGTTTCCGTACTCCGCGCGAACAATTTGCTTGTCGCGGTGCAGCCAGATCGCGGCATCGCCGAGAATCGTAAAGCGGACTATCATGATACGGGCTTGCCACCCTGCCATT
This sequence comes from Methylocella sp., assembly GCA_036561105.1. Lineage (GTDB taxonomy): Bacteria > Pseudomonadota > Alphaproteobacteria > Rhizobiales > Beijerinckiaceae > Methylocapsa. Next base: position 24,320 of record DATBPZ010000054.1, read on the forward strand.
CCTATGTCGCTTTCTATGTTTGGCTCCGTCAATGTGAAAAGATCGATGCGATGATTCATTGCGGCACCCATGGCACGCTCGAATGGCTTCCAGGCAAGGCGGCGGCGCTCACAGACGCGTGCGCGCCCGAGGCTGTGCTTGGTCCCCTCCCGGTCATTTATCCTTTTGTCGTCAACAATCCTGGCGAGGCGGCACAAGCCAAGCGGCGCGTTTGCGCTCTTACCATCGGCCACATGACGCCGCCTCTAACACTGGCAGGCAGCCACGGCGTGGCGCTCGAAATCGAAGCTCTGTTTGACGAATATGCGATCGCTGAGTCGCTCGATCCAAAACGTGCGCGGCTACTGGCGCAAGCCATCCTCGAGCGCGCGAGCGAAACAGGCTTGCTGCAGGATAGCGGCCTCATGGATGCCGCCGATCCGGCTGCGGCCTTGCGCCACCTCGACGCCTTTCTTTGCGATCTAAAGGACGTGCGGATTGCCGACGGCTTGCATGTTTTTGGCCAGTCGCCCGAGACAGCGGTGCGGGACGCAATTGTCGAAACTCTCACGCAAACACTCCAGGATACTTGCGCACCGTTACCAGATGACGTCCCATCTTTGCCAGAGCAGATGCGCAACCTTATCGATTGCTGCGGGGATGCGGAAAGCGCTTCACTGCTCGCCGCACTCGATGGACGCTTTGTCGTGCCAGGCCCCGGAGGCGCGCCGTCGCGCGGCCGCATCGATGTGCTCCCGACGGGACGCAATCTTTATGGCATCGATCCGCGCGCGGTGCCGACGCGTACCGCCTGGGAGATCGGGCAACGCGCCGCACGTGAAGTCACGAACCGCCACATCCAAGATCATGGTGAATGGCCGAACGCGATTGTCATGGATCTGTGGGCGAGTTCGACCATGCGGACTGGGGGCGATGACCTCGCGCAGGCTTTCGCCCTCATGGGCGTCAAGCCACTCTGGGACCATTCGTCCGCGCGTGTGACCGGCTTTGAGATCGTTTCGCCCGCCCGCCTAGCGTATCCGAGAGTCGATGTCACCTTGCGGATCTCCGGGCTTTTCCGTGATGTCTTTCCGGCTCAGATCGTCCTGTTCGATCAGTCTGTGCAAGCTCTGAGCGAACTGGATGAGGAGGACGCCATAAATCCTTACGCGGCAGTCCGCAGGCACGCGCCAGGAAAACTATTGCGCATCTTTGGCGGTGCGCCTGGCACTTATGGAATCGGCCTTGCACGCGCAATCGATGAAAATGCCACACTTACACGGGAAACACTCGGCGAGCGCTATCTGGCCACGGCCTCGCACGCTTATGGTGCTGCCGATGGAGAAGCGGTTTTAACGCGGGCCTTCGCAGCACGTGTCGCGTGCGCCGACGCCCTGATCCATGTCCAAGATCAAGACGAGCAGGACATTCTGGACTCGGATGCGATCGCCGATCACGAGGGTGGCTTCGCGGCTGCCGCCAATATGCTCGGCAATGACGCAGCGGTTTATCATGTCTCGTCCGCACGTCCGGATGCCCTCAGGGTGCGCACGCTGGGAGAAGAAATTGCCCGCGTTGTGCGCGCCCGTGCAAGCAATCCACGCTGGATCGCCGGGCAGATGCGCCACGGCCATCGCGGCGCCGCAGAAATCGCCGGCACAATCGATAATCTCTATGCTCTTGCGATTCTGAGTGATGCGGTCCCGAGCCAGCATTTCGAACTTCTCTTCGACGCGACCCTTGGCACGCCAGCGGTATGGGAGTTCCTTGTCGAGACAAATCCGAAGGCTGCGTTTGCTATCGTCCAGAAATTCGAGCAGGCGCTCGCTCGCGGCTTCTGGCAAAACCGGCGCAATTCCATCCTCGCAAGCCTCGCTTCCATGCGGGAGGCGCTGGCATGAGGAGAGGAACTCAGTTGCGCAAGGGCTGGTGTCCGGGCGCGTGGCGGCCGATGCCCGCGAAGGACGGCCTCCTCGTGCGGCTGCGGATCAGTTGCGGAATTGTTGGAGTTTCCACGCTGCACGTACTTGCGCAAGCTGGCCGCGAGTACGGCAACGGGATTTTTGAACTTTCCAATCGCGGCAATCTGCAAATCCGTGGCGTTGGCGAGAGCAACCTTCCCGCATTGATCGAAACGCTCCACAGCCTTGACCTCATCGACGAAAACGCTTCAGCAGAGGCGGTTCGCAATGTTTTGGTAAGCCCGCTTGCGGGACTCGATGGGCGAATGGACACGCTGGGAGCGGCCAAAAGCCTAGAAACCATGCTTTCTGGCAATACACATTTGCACGCATTACCAGCAAAGTTCGGCTTTCTTATCGATGACGGAAGCAGCCCTTCGCTTGGTTCTATCGCGGCCGATATCCGCTTCGATTGGACTGCCGCCATGCAGTCCTTCGCTGTCGGGATCGGCGGACGTGCAAATGAAGCGATTGTTTTAGGCTTCTGCGGCGCAGATACGATTCCTGAGGTCGCCGAGCGTCTTGCGAAAGCGTTCCTGCTTCTGGGGTCCAAAATGGCGGAGCCGCCGCGCCGGATGACCAGCCTTATCTCAAGTTGCGGCGCACATGCGCTCGCCGAAGCAACTGGACTTTGCCTCAGCGATCCTCCAGAGCGCCATAGCGTCGGCGAGCCATGTCCAATTGGCCAGATAAGCATCAATGGTAAACACTGCTTCGGCGTTGGCGTGGCCTTCGGTACGCTTGACGCAAACATGTTGGACGCTGCGGCAACCGCGGCCAGCAAATTCGGCAATGATGAGATCAGGCTCACACCCTGGCGGGCACTGATCGTGCCCCATGTTGCAGCGGATCATGCCGGCGCCATTGCCGCCTGTTTCGCATCGTACCGCTTCATTGTCGATGCCAAGGACCCGCGTTTGGCGATTGCAGCATGCGGCGGCGCATCAACCTGCGAACATGGCACAACAGATGCGCGCGCCGATGCCTTGGCCCTAATGTCGTTTGCAGGGAGGCTCAGCCAATCTGGGGTCGCGATTCATGTATCCGGCTGCACCAAGGGCTGTGCGCGGCAAGCGTCAACACCCGTGACCCTTGTCGCTCGTGAAGGACTTTATGATCTCGTACCAAATGAGACCGCACGCGAGAATGGCATAGACGCCGCAAATCGCCTTAGCTTGGCTGTGGTGCGAGACCTATTGGAAAATGTGATCACAGACAAGGGCCGCGATTTGCGCGGGAACAATAACCAATGAGTGAGGCACCCCCTTTGAGCCGTTTCGATTATTTGCGTGACGGCCCTGAAATATACAGGCGCTCTTTTGCGACGATTCGCGCTGAGGCCAATCTCGCTCGCTTCAACCGTGACGAAGAACGTGTCGTGGTTCGCATGATTCATGCCTGCGGCATGATCGAGATTGCCGGTGATCTCGTGTTCTCGAACAATGCCGTAGGGGAAGCACGAAGTGCGCTACTACGAGGAGCCCCAATCCTATGTGATTCAAAGATGCTATCGCGAGGCATTATCATGGCGCGTCTGCCGCGTGGCAACGAGGTCATCTGCACACTTGACGACTCAAGCGTCGCATCACTTGCGCAAAAGCTTGGCACCACGCGTAGCGCGGCCGCTCTTGAACTCTGGCGCGACCGTCTGGATGGCGCGGTCATTGCCATCGGCAATGCGCCGACCGCCTTATTCCATCTTCTCGAAATCCTCGAAGAAACAGCCGCTCGGCCTGCCTGCGTAATCGGCATGCCGGTCGGCTTCGTTGGCGCCGCTGAGTCAAAAGAATCCCTCATGACTGATGCTCGCGTGCCGTTTATCGCCATCAAGGGGCGCAAGGGGGGAAGTGCCATGGCGGCGGCGGCCTTGAACGCCATCGCGAGCGAATCCGAATGAACGACATTAACTCTAGCGTAGGCTGCCTCTATGGCGTTGGCCTCGGCCCCGGCGATCCCGACCTTGTTACGGTCAAAGCCGCGAAGATCATTGCCACAACTCAGGTCGTCGCATATTTCGCGAAGCAAGGCGCGCGTGGAAAAGCCCGGGCCATCCTTGATCACTGGCGTTCAGAAACCTGCCTGCAATTGCCATTGCTCTATCCTTTGACGACGGAAACTCACTTCTGCGACCCCGTTTATATCAAGACATTGAACGGCTTCTACGCGGACGCCGAAGCTGCCATCGCGGCTCATCTTCTCGCGGGCCGCGATGTCGCTCTCGTCTGCGAGGGCGATCCGCTTTTTTATGGGTCCTTTATGCATCTTTACATCCGGCTTAAGGATCGCTTCCGCATCGAAATCATTCCCGGCGTCACCGGCATGTCGGGCTGCTGGAGTGCCGCCAAGGCACCCATGGCCTGGGGTGATGACGTCTTAAGCGTTCTTCCAGGCACGCTCGACAATAAAACGCTAGTCCGCCATCTTACGACGGCCGACGCCGTGGTGATCATCAAGATCGGCGCCAATCTCGCAAAAATCCGGGCGGCGATCGTCGAAGCAGGACGGCTTCCGGGGGCGATTTATGTCGAACACGGCACGAGTGAAACCGAGAATATCCTTCCGCTTGCCGGGAAGTTGGACGGCCACGCGCCTTATTTTTCTTCGATTCTTATTCCTGGCAATGGGAGGCGCCCGTGAAAGCCCCGGGAAGCTTGCGGATTGTCGGCATTGGCCCGGGCGATGACGCATGGATTACACCTGAAGCTTCAAGCCTCGTCAGCTCCGCGACCGATCTCGTCGGCTATGCGCCCTACCTCGCGAGGCTTCCGCTTAAGTCAGGGCAACAGCGCCACCAAACCGGCAATGGCGCCGAACTGGAACGCTCGCGGCATGCCTTGCGCTTGGCCGCAGATGGCCGCGACGTCGCGCTCGTCTCCGGCGGTGATCCAGGGGTTTTCGCGATGGCAGCGGCAGTTTTTGAGACAATCGACGATGGGGAGCCGTGCTGGCGCAGCATCGACATCGTCGTAAGCCCTGGTATTTCCGCCATGCAGGCGGCGGCGGCGCGCGTGGGCGCGCCTTTGGGGCACGATTTCTGCGCGATCTCATTGTCCGACAATTTGAAACCTTGGTCCATCATCGAAAAGCGGCTGATGCTTGCGGCAGAGGCCGACTTCGTGATTGCGCTCTTTAACCCGGCCTCAGCGGCGCGGCCGCGCCGTATCCACGAGGCCTTCGCAGTTCTTCGCGGCATCAAACAAGCATCCACGCCGATTATTTTTGCGCATGCGGTGGGGCGGCAAAATGAACGAATTTCCATTGAGACGCTGGCCAGCGCGGACCCTAGCTGTGCCGGCATGAGCACGCTGATCATCATTGGTTCCAGCGAAACCCGGATCGTTCCACGCGGCGCAGGTATGCCGTTCGTCTATTCCCCGCGTGGGAGCAAGGCGCTCTGATGCAAAAGCAGAAACGCCATGACTTCGGCGGGATCATGCAGCACCGCACGCGCGTCCTGTTGTGGGCGTGCGACCATGACGACCGGCAGCCCAAGATTGCGCGCCGCGAGGATTTTTCCGAATGTTGCCTCACCGCCGCTGTTCTTGGTCACGATCGCGTCGATCGCTTCCTTGCGGAAGAGCCTTTCCTCCGCTTCAACGGTGAATGGGCCTCGTCCAAGAATCACCCGGTGGCGCGGCAGGCTTGGTGCCGGCTCAATTGGCTCGATCGCCCGGACAAGATAGAAATGCTGGGGTTCGGCCGCGAAGGCTTCGATCTGCAATCGGCCGATTGTCAAAAAAACGCGTTTTGGTTCCTGCCCGAGAGCGGTGGCGGCGGCGCCCATATCTGCAACGCAGATCCAACGGTCGGAGACTTCGGGACGCCACGCAGGGCGCGACAGACAAACGAGCGGAATGTTTACACACGCCGCCGCCTGGGCCGCATGCCGCGACATCTGCTCAGCAAAAGGATGCGTGGCATCGACAAGCACGTCAATGCACTCAGCCTTGAGATAGGCTGCAAGCCCCGCGGCGCCGCCAAAGCCGCCGCTGCGATAGGGAATCTCCGGCACACACGGCGCTTTGGTGCGGCCGGCGAAAGACAACACGCCGGAGATGCCGCTTTGCCCAGCAAGCAGACTTGCGAGCATACTCGCTTCCGATGTCCCGCCAAGCACGAGTACCCGCATCGCCTATTTCCCAAACTCTTGCTTTCGCCGCCGTGACCATGCCTTCTTGTGGAAAATGGCTAACGCTGATCGGCATTGGCGAAGACGGCATCGACGCCCTTTCTCCTGCCGCGCGGCGGCTGCTCGCGCAAGCCCAATTGGTAATTGGAGGTGCTCGTCACATCGCGCTTGCCGGTCCTCTTTCCAGTGAAACGATGACTTGGCCTTCCCCAATTGCCGCAGCGATACCTCAAATTCTGGCGCGGCGCGGCTCACCGGTCTGCGTCCTCGCCTCAGGCGATCCATTTTTTTATGGCGTCGGCACCTTGCTTAGCGCTCATATCAGCGAAGATGAAATGCAATGCTTGCCGGCACCATCGGCGTTCAGTCTCGCGGCGGCCAGGCTCAATTGGAGCTTGCAAGATTGCCGCCTTATCTCCCTCCATGGGCGAGAATTCGAGCGGATCATTCCGGCGTTGCAGCCCCGTGCGAAAATCCTTTGTTTGTCATGGGACGCGACGACGCCATCGCGCCTGGCAACACTTCTCACTGGGCGAGGCCTTGGCCAATCGCGGATCGCCGTGATGGAAGCAATGGGTGGCCCGAAGGAACGGATACGGGTGACCACGGCCGGAACATTCAACTTAGAATCAATAGATCCGCTCAATCTCATCGCGATCGAAATCACCGCCTCTCTGGACTCCCGAATTCTTCCCGTTGCAACCGGACTTGCCGATGGCTGGTTTGAATCCGATGGTCAGCTAACCAAGCGGGAAGTTCGCGCGATTTCGCTTTCGTCGCTGGCGCCACGGCGGGGTGAACTCTTGTGGGATGTCGGCTCGGGGTCAGGATCGATCGCAATCGAATGGCTGCTGAGCGACCCTGCGAACCAAGCGATCGCGATCGAGGCGCGGGCCGATCGCGCGGGCCGCATCGCGCGCAATGCTTCGAATCTCGGCGTGCCGCATCTTAAGATCATCACGGGCAGAGCGCCGGAGGTCTTCGCAAATCTGCCGCGGCCGCAGGCGATTTTTGTCGGCGGCGGGGCAAATGACCCGCATCTCCTCGACACGGCCTATGCCGCTCTGCCTTCCGGCGGAAGGCTTGTCGTGAACGCGGTCACCCTTGAAACCGAAGCGGAACTTATCCGCCAGGTCGAGGTGCACGGCGGTGAGCTTCGGCGCATCGAAATTGCCCGAGCCGAATCGCTCGGCTCGTATCGCAGCTGGCGTCCCGCTCTGCCGGTAACCCAATGGTCGCTGACGAAGCGGTGATGCCTGTCATATCGTCGGCGAAGCCGCGCGCGGCGCGGCGAACGCGGCCCGCAATTGGTCGATCTGATGCTCGACAGGGCTTGCCGGTGCCGTGCTATTGCTGCGCGGATCGCGCGATTTATAGATCAGAAGATCAAGATGGATGATGCGTGCCTGGAGGCGAAGCGATAGTCCAATAAGATCGCGCAAACGCGACGGTAACCTAGCGAGAACATCCTTGTTCGAGACAGCATCCTGCTCGGACAGACGAATCCTCCGCTTTTCGGCAGCGGCCTCGACGCGGGTGAGTTCGCCTTCATTGACGGCGCGCTGGAGGAGCAGCCAAGACGCGGCTTGCATAAGCCTGGTCGTCAGACGCATGCTTTCGACAGCATAAGCGACCGCCGCCGGACGCGGCAGGAGCTTTGCTTCCTCGCGGCCATCCCCGTCGAGATAGACCGCGGCGCGGCTGACCAAATCCATTCCCTCCTGGAAAAGCGCCAGGAATTGCTCGGACGCCGCCAGCTTCTCGCCGAAGGAGACCGTCGTACTCTCTTTTAAAAGCGGCGTCTGACCCATAATGTGCCCATGCTTTTGTAAAGGACCAACTGAAAATGATCCTGCCGGAACGCGGACCATGTGAGCGGCCCTATTTGTTGGGATCATAGGCCAAATCGTGGGCAAGTGGGGTTTCACATTTAATTAGGATTAACGCGAAAGGTGAACTGTCGTAAGATATCCTGAAGTTGCACTCGGTATCTCACTGAAGAAATTGTCCGCAACGGTCAACGAATGGTGACAGCAGCCATGAATATTCTAGGCCATGATCCCCTCGTTGTGGAAACGTCCCGCCCCGTATCGGATGAAAGAGGCAGCGCAACGCTCCGGCTCACCACGATTGGCGGCATTGTCGGGGCGGCCGCCTCCTCGGCGTGTTGCATTGCACCTTTGGCGCTGTTCAGCCTCGGCGTCAGCGGCGCCTGGATCGGCAACCTCACGGCGCTGGCCCCCTATCAATCCTATTTCATCGCCGCGACGCTTGCCTGCCTCGTTTACGGCTATTGGCTGGTGTACCGCCGTAAAAAACTTGCCTGCGCGGAAGGCGCCCCCTGCGCCCGGCCACTGCCCAACCATATCGTCATGGCTGGTCTCGTCCTGGCGACGCTTCTGGTTGGCAGCGCGATTGGCTTAGACCTGCTCGGACCCTATTTCCTTAGTCCGTGACCTTCCATTTTGGCCCTGAGAGGATACCCATGATCAAACTGCTTTCGGCCACCGCCTTTGCAATTGGCCTTATTGCGGCGCCGTCTGCTTTCGCCGCCGAAAAAACCGTCACGCTGGCGGTTCAGCACATGACCTGCGCCGCGTGCCCCCGCACAGTGAAGGCGAGCCTGCAGGCCGTACCGGGCGTGACCAGCGTCGTCGTGTCCGCCATGGAGAAGACCGCCGTGGTGACCTTCGACGATAGCAAGGCAGAGGTCGATGCGCTCGTGAAGGCAACGACCAATGCAGGATATCCCTCCGCCCCCAGAAGTTGAGCAAATCTCCAATGTTCGCCTCTCCGGCCGCTCCATGATCCTTGAATCCGTCATTACCTGTCCGTGTTGTGCTGCCGCGAAATCGGAGACCATGCCGGCCAATGCTTGCCAGATTTTCTACACATGCAACAGCTGCGGTGCAGCTCTAAGGCCAAAGCCGGGCGATTGTTGTGTGTTCTGCTCCTACGGCTCGGTTCCGTGCCCGCCGATTCAGGCCGCGCGTTCGGGCGAACCTGGTATTACCCCCTGCTGCGCCGATTGATGGGGGAATGCTTCGCGCCCGCGCGAGCCCTCTTGCTGGACGAAAGCGCCGCGACTATTTGATGCTCCAGGGAGTGAGACCGGATGGACGATCGGCACGAAAGCGTAGCATCCGCTTCGGACACATCGGCAGTCCCGGAACCCGAGCAAGCGCTCGAAAAAATCGTCGTCAAATCGGCACTAGCGACGATGGGGACACAGGAATATTTCACCCGCTTCGACGTCCTTGCGCCGGACAAGCGCGGGCAACGCAAAGTGATGATGGGCGATGACCCCGCTCTTTCCAAAATGCCTACCGCGCCAACGCTTCTCGACTTCTTCAAATTGAGGTTTGATCACGCTGCAGCAAGCCATCTTCTGCAGAGCGCCAATCTCGCACTCAAAGCGGGCGCCGAAGAAAAAGGCGTGCTTGCCTGTTTGCTGCACGACATTGCAATGGTCGGCATCATCGGTGCCGACCACGGCTATTGGGGAGCACAACTTATCGCGCCTTACGTCGACGAGGAGGTTGCTTTTGCGGTGCGTTATCACCAAGCCTTGCGGTTCTTCCCCGATCCCGCAGTCGGCTATGAATATCCGCAAGCCTATATCGATATTTTCGGCGAGGATTATAAGCCAGAACCTTATATTCGCGCTGACTATGAATATGCGCGCAAGCACAAATGGTATGGCATGGCGCGGATGATCACGCTCCACGATCTCTACGCATTCGATCCCAACACCACGGTCGATTTGGAGCTGTTCGCCGATATCGTCGGCCGCCATTTTCGTCAGCCCAAGGAAGGCCTCGGCTTCGACAACTCCCCCGTCGCCCATATGTGGCGAACGATAATCTGGCCCAGAAATTTCCTCTAAAACGCGGACGTCTCGCCGAAGGCTCGGCGGATAACGTTTGGTGTGCAAACGTCATCCGGCCAAGCAGCAAAGAATCAGATGTCGATTAGGCTGGGTTTGTTGGGGCAGAAGTCTTTTGCTGTTTTCCGCCGTAATACCAAATACCAAATACACCAGCACCGAGGCCCGCCAGAATCAACCCGTAAAGAACCAGGCTTTTGCCCACCTGTTGACCAACCGAAAATGGGAATTGGGAGACAAATTTCTGACCGTGGTCGTTTTCTACTGTTACAATGCCAATGAATTTTCCGTTCTCGGGGAAGGTATGGTCGAAGGTCAGTGTGCCCGTCGGATATTTCTTTGCCGGCAAATAGGCGATGCTCACGGCATCTAGGGCGGCTTTGTTTGCCAGCTCCGCATCCGACAAGAATGGCAGCCCATTCATCTGTGTATGGGTTCCATCATCCTTGATGAGCCGGATTTCAGTGAGCATATTGCGAAGCTCGGTTTCTTGCATGTCGAGCGCGACAACCGTTTGCCCCGTATTGGGGACGTCGTCGCAAAATTCTTCCCGGGAATTTTGCGGCTGATATCCGGTGAAGAACATAATATCCGGACCAATCCGTAACACACATCTATTGTCCTGCATGCCGACGCCGCCATGCGCAAACGCACCCGACGTGAGCAGAACTGTAGCAAGGAACCACGCGGCCAATCGTATGATCATGATGTATGAGTCCTCCCAGAATTATTGCGCCTGCTGGCGTTTCTGCTCCAATAGATTAACTTATATAGTGTTTGTTTCCTATTTAAGACTGTTCGAGGAACTGTCTTAAAGATAGGCCCTCCGAATTGCTCCTCTCGGGCGCCTTCTTCTTTCAGGCACCATCAGCCTTTGTACAACAGTGCCGTCGTCTTTCCAAAAGCGCGGCGCATTGAGTTAAATCAAAACTCTCTCACAATCACGTGAGCGCCAGCTGTGGCTGACTTTAGCTATCCATCTTCAGCGCCGCGATAAACGCTTCCTGCGGAATCTCGACCTTACCGAACTGCCGCATCTTCTTCTTGCCTGCCTTCTGCTTTTCCAGCAGCTTGCGTTTGCGGGTAACGTCGCCGCCATAGCATTTCGCGGTCACGTCCTTACGTAGCGCCCGCACTGTCTCGCGGGCGATGATCTTGCCCCCGATCGCCGCTTGAATCGGAATCTGAAACATATGCTGGGGGATCAGTTCCTTCAGCTTTTCGACCATCACGCGGCCGCGCGCCTCGGCACGGTCGCGATGCACCAGCATGGACAGCGCGTCGACCGGCTCCGCATTGACGAGGATGGACATTCTCACGAGATCGCCTGGACGATAGCCAGTGATCGTGTAATCGAAACTTGCATAGCCCTTCGAGATCGACTTCAGCCGGTCGTAAAAATCGAACACGACTTCATTGAGCGGCAAATCATAGGCAACCATGGCCCGCTTGCCGACATAGTTCAAATCCGCCTGCACACCGCGTCGATCCTGGCAGAGTTTGAGCACCGCGCCAAGATAATCATCCGGCGTCAAAATCGTTGCGCGGATCCAAGGCTCCTCGATTTCCGCGATCTTCGTAGGATCGGGCAAATCCGCCGGATTATGAAGTTCAATTGTCGTGCCGTCCCGCTGGACGATCCGGTAAACAACCGAAGGCGCCGTCGCGATGAGATCGAGATTGAACTCCCGCTCTAGCCGTTCTTGAATAATTTCAAGATGCAGAAGGCCCAAAAACCCGCAACGGAAACCAAAGCCGAGCGCCGCCGAACTCTCCATCTCGTAGGAAAAGCTCGCGTCGTTCAGCCGTAACCGCCCCATAGCAGCGCGAAGGTCATTGAAATCGGCAGCATCAACCGGGAATAGGCCACAAAAGACCACGGGCTGTGCAGGTTTGAATCCAGGCAACGCTTCGACACAAGGATGGCGTGCATCGGTAATCGTGTCGCCAACTCTGGTATCGGCAACTTCCTTAATCTGCGCGGTGATGAAACCGACCTCACCGGGACCAAGCTCTTCGACATGCTGCATGCGTGGCCGGAACACGCCAATTTTATCGACCTCGTAATGGGCATCGGTGCCCATCATTTCAATTTTCTGGCCTTTCCGTAGCGTGCCGTCGATGACGCGCACAAGCACGACAACGCCCAAATAGGCGTCGTACCAGCTATCGACCAAGAGTGCCTTCAAGGGCGCCGTCTCATCGCCCTTCGGCGGCGGTAGGCGGGTGACAATCGCCTCGAGAACTTGATCGATCCCCAGCCCGGTCTTCGCCGAAATAAGCACCGCCTGCGACGCATCTAGACCAATGACATCCTCGATCTGTTGCTTGATACGCTCCGGTTCGGCGGCGGGCAGATCGATTTTGTTCAGGACGGGCACGATCTCATGGCCTGCGTCGAGCGCATGATAGACATTGGCGAGCGTCTGCGCCTCAACCCCTTGGCTTGCGTCCACGACCAGCAGCGAGCCTTCGCAGGCGGCGAGTGAGCGCGAGACCTCATAGGCGAAATCGACGTGACCGGGCGTATCCATCAGGTTCAACACATAGGTTTTGCCGTCCTGCGCCCGATATTCGAGGCGCACCGTTTGCGCCTTGATGGTAATGCCGCGCTCGCGCTCGATATCCATCGAATCGAGCATCTGATCGACCATATCCCGCGCGGCGACGGTGCCAGTCGCCTGGATCAACCGGTCAGCGAGCGTGGATTTGCCGTGGTCGATGTGGGCGACAATGGAAAAATTGCGAATGTTTTCGAGCGAATGGGATGTCATTGCGCCGCAATAGCAGGCGCTGACCGCGAAGGGAAGGCAAAGTGGCCGGGTTTGCCGGGCTATCTGGCGACGCGCGGGATACCGCCGTGGCGGGCTTGATTTGAGGCCCTTTTCTTGAGCTAAGTGGCCAGAATCCTACGTTTCAGTGAGCTATGCGGCGGGAGTCTTCGGGAAAAACAGCAAGGCCGTGGGAATATTGTAACGCCGGTCAGCAGTACCGCCGACGCAAGCCGAATTTAGAGGTAAAGCGTGACAGCCGATCAAAGATTTCCCATAGAATGATAGTCCAATAGCTTTTTAATGCGAGTGAGGAGGCCGTCCCGCACATCGCGGTAGGCGTCGAGCACCCGCTCCCGCGACCCTTCGACGGCAGTTGGATCCAGCGTCGGCCAATAAATAACATCGCTGGCGAGTGTACGGGTGAATTCCAATGCCTTATGGTGCGCCTCCGGGGAGAGGGTCACGATGACGTCGAAAGACGCATCTTCAAGGTCCTCGAAAGTGTGGGAACGGTGTTTTGTCATGTCGATTCCCAATTCATCCATAGCCGCAATGGCAAAGCCATCGGATTGACCGCGCTTCACGCCCGCCGAGGCGAAATAGATCTCCTTCCCGAAAAAATGTTTGCCAAGTGCTTCCGCCATCGGCGAGCGCACACTGTTCCGCGTGCAGGCGAACAGCACGGACTGCGGGCAGCTTTTGACAACGGCGTTCATTCCGGTGGTGTCCCGGCGTCTCGCGCCGCCGGCATCCTCGCTTAGCCTTTCCAATGCAAAGCGACAACGAGCGTAAAGATCCGCCGCGCCGTATCATGGTCGCAGTCGACCTTGCCCTTCAAGCGTTCAAGGAGAAGTTCCGCTGCTTCGTTGTGGATCGCACGCCGGCCCATATCGATCGCTTCGATTTGGCTCGGCATCGCGGTACGAATTGCCGCGTAATAGCTTTCGCAAATCATAAAATAGTCCTTGAGAAGACCACGGAACGGAGTCAGCGAAAGGATATGCGCGACAACCGGCGCACCGCCTTCGTCCATAATTTCCAAAACCAGCTTGGCATCCTGCAAAGCGATTTTCAGGCCGTAAGGGCCGGCGTCACGGCCCGGCAACGCAAAACTGTTTTCATCGATCAGATCATAGATCGCGATCTGACGCTCATGCTCCTGATCCGCCGCGCCGCGGTTAATAGAGGCCTCGTCTAGGCTCACCGAAACAAGGCGGTTGCGTTCAGGATTATCCCGGCTCATGGCGCCCGGCGGTTGGTTCGCAGCGCTACGGAAAGGGCATGCGCATCCAATCCTTCGGCCTCACCGAGCGTGATCGCGGCGGGTCCAAGTGTATCGAGGCTGTCGGCGCCGCATTTCAAGATCGAGGTTCTTTTCAAAAAATCGAGAACGCTGAGACCCGAGGAAAACCGCGCCGAACGCGCGGTCGGTAGCACATGGTTGGAACCGCCCACATAATCGCCAATAGCTTCAGGCGTATGAGCCCCAAGGAAAATGGCGCCGGCATTTTGGATCTGGTTCCCGAGCGCGTCGGGATCATCGGTCATGATTTCGAGATGTTCCGGCGCCAACCGGTCGGCGAGCGCGATGCTTTCTTTGAGATCGGCAACCAGGATGATCGCGCCAAAATCGTGCCAACTCGCCGCCGCGATTTTTTGCCGCGGAAGCCCGCCCAATTGCCGCTCGACCGCCGTCTCGACGGCGCTGGCGAGAGCTGCATCATCTGTAATCAAAATTGACTGCGCCGCCGCGTCATGCTCGGCCTGCGCGAGGAGATCGGCAGCGATCCATTCGGGATTGTTGTCCTTGCTGGCAATGATCAGCACTTCGGAAGGTCCCGCGATCATGTCGATGCCGACGGTCCCAAAAACCCTCCGCTTGGCCGCCGCTACATAGGCATTGCCCGGACCCACGATCTTAGCAACCGGGGCGATCGTCTTGGTGCCATACGCCAGCGCGGCGACCGCTTGGGCTCCTCCGACACGGTAAACCTCATCGACGCCAGCGAGTTTGGCCGCCGCCAAAACGAGCGGATTGATCCGCCCTTCCGGCGCCGGTACGGTCATGACGAGGCGTTTTACGCCGGCAACCTTGGCGGGCGCAGCATTCATCAAAACCGAGGACGGATAGCTCGCGGTTCCGCCTGGGACGTAGAGCCCAACGGCCTCGATAGGACGCCAGCGCCAGCCGAGTTCGACGCCAAGTTCGTCGGTAAACCGCAGATCTTCCGGCAGTTGCCGCTTATGAAAGGACATAATCCGGTCATGCGCGAAGCGCAGTGCGGCGAGCGCTTCCACCGGACAAGCCTCGAACGCCGCGTCGATCTCAGCGGAGCTCACCCGCAACCCAAGCTTTTCAAGATCGACAAAATCGAATTTGCGCGAATAGGCAATGAGCGCAGTGTCGCCCCGCGCGATAACTTCCGCGATAATTGTGGCAGCCGCCTGATCGACATCCTCCGCAGCTTCCCGTTTCATCGCGAGAAGCGCATGAAACGCGGCGGCGAAATCCGGGCTCCGCGTATCGAGACGCAAGGACATAGGACAACCTCCTTGACACACCCGCCACACTGCGGCGGGTGTTAAACCTTTCCGATAAGCCGGGTCATCGCGCGTCAAGCACTTGCCGGACCCTTCCAGGCCCGGATCAATTGCGCATTCCCCGCACTACAGCAACTTATCGATTTCCTTTGCGAGCTGGTCCGGCGCCACCGAAGGTGCGAAACGCTCGGTTACCCTGCCCTTTCGATCGACAAGGAATTTGGTAAAATTCCATTTGATCGCCTCGGTTCCCAGCACCCCCTTTGCTTCGCCCTTAAGAAAGCGGTACAGCGGATGGGCGTCAGCGCCATTGACGTCGATCTTGCCGAACATGGGAAACGTCACATCGTAGTTGAGCGAACAAAATCGCGCGATATCGGCCGCATCGCCAGGTTCTTGACCGCCAAATTGATTGCATGGGAAGCCCAAGACGGCAAAACCTTGCGATTGATATCTGCGATAGAGCGCCTCTAGCCCCTCATATTGCGGCGTAAAGCCGCATTTGCTCGCCGTGTTCACCACGAGCAACACTTGTCCCGAAAAATCGGCCAGAGACTTGTTGCTCCCGTCGAGGAGACTGGCGGTAAAATCATAAACGGTGCTCATCGTCGCCTCCGCGCCGCGTCATGCCCTCGAGAAACCAAATTCGGCAAGGATCGATTTCCGAAGCAGGCCGGCATTGTCCCTGCGTGCTTACCCCCGCTCCGCCGGTTCGCTGCGCGTCGGCGTCGGAAGCCTTGGCGGATTGCCGAGACGGCGGTCGAGATAAAGCCCGATCTCTTCATTCAAGGGCTCGATGCAATTCTCGAAAAAATGGTTGGCCCCTGGGATGACGGCATGCTCGATAGAAATGCCCTTCTGGGTCTTGAGCTTTTCGATGAGACCGGTGACTTCCTTCAAGGGGGCAACACGATCCTGGTCGCCATGCACGAAGAGCCCGGAAGAGGGACAGGGCGCAAGAAATGAAAAGTCGAAGCGGTTGGCCGGCGGAGCAATCGCCACGAACCCTTCGATTTCCGGCCGCCGCATCAAAAGCTGCATGCCGATCCAGGCGCCGAACGAAATTCCGGCGATCCAGCAGGAGCGCGCTTCGGGATTGATCGACTGCGCCCAGTCGAGTGCCGCCGCCGCGTCCGACAATTCACCCTGGCCATGATCGAAACCACCTTGAGAGCGCCCGACGCCGCGAAAATTAAACCGCAGCACGGAAAAACCACGCTCAGCGAAAGTATAATAGAGATTGTAGACGATTTGATTGTTCATCGTCCCGCCGAATTGCGGATGCGGATGAAGAATAATCGCAAGTGGCGCCCCCCGCACGGGGGAGGGTTGAAACCGGCCCTCGATGCGGCCAGAAGGACCATTGAACATCACCTCGGGCATACGTACTCCACTGTGACTGAACGGCTGTCAGGCAGCCGAAATGACGGAAGCGGATATCGATCCGCGATTAGGGAAGGCAGCGCGTCTTAGCTTCTCGTTGAACTTATCCAAATTGGCCGCCACTCATTTTTCGAAATGGCGCCGGTGTCAAACCAATGCTCGCCGCGATGTACTTGACTTGCGTGCCAAGCGAGACCTAAGTCAAAAAATCACCCGGCAGCTCGCGAAAACCGGCATTCCGGGAACCATCGGGCCTTCTAGCACGTATTCCCCGCTGGAATGCAAGCGCTTTCGGATTGCGGGGAGCCTTGGCTTTGAGGCTCGGCCCGCTGCTTAATTTCAAATAGTTACGGAGTTCTCGCGTGTCGCGCGCTCGCGTCTATCTCGACTATAATGCCACGGCGCCGCTGTATCCGGCGGCGCGTGCAGCCATGAGCGCGGCCTTCGACCTTTGTGGAAACGCCTCTTCCGTCCACGCCGAGGGGCGGACAGCGCGGAATTTGATCGAAGCCGCCCGCGCCGAAGTGGCGGCCTACGCTGGAACTGCGCCCAAAAATATCATTTTCACATCTGGCGGAACCGAAGCGCTCAATCTGGCGCTCACGCCACAGGTCGAAACGTCCAGCGATAAGGCAAGACCATTCGATTTGCTCCTGACGGGGGCTGGAGAACACCCGGCGGTGCTTACAGGACACCGCTTCGCGCCTGGCCAACTTGAACGTGTCCGTTTAACGCCCGCAGGCGAACTCGATATCGAGGCGCTCGGCGAGGCAATCGATCGTGCCCGCTTGGCAGGGAGGCGGGTCATGTTGGCCCTGCAAGCTGCCAACAATGAGACGGGCGTCATTCAGCCGGTCGCGGCGGCGGCGGACATGGTCCATGCCGCAGGTGGACTTGTCATCTGCGACGCGGTCCAGGCGGCGGGTAGAATAGCTTGCGATCTCGAGAGCTTGAAAGCGGACGCAGTCGTCTTCTCGGCGCATAAATTTGGTGGACCAAAGGGCGCCGGGGCGCTTTGTTTTGGCCCGGATAGCTACCATATAAAGGACGTGCTTCTGCGCGGTGGCGGTCAGGAGCGGGGGCTGCGCGCGGGAACCGAAAATATCCCGGCGATTGCTGGAATGGGTGCGGCTCTCGCGGAGACAAAGGCGCGGATGGAGGAGCAAACTACAGCATTGGCGCTGTTGCGGGACGAGATGGAGACGAGAATCGCGCAGTCTGTGCCTAATGTGGTGTTTTACGGTGTCAGCGCGAAACGGCTAACCAATACCTCCTGCTTCGCGCTGCCCACGATCGAAGCGCAAGTCCTGCTAATTGCTTTGGATATGGAGGGTTTTGCGGTATCGTCGGGGTCGGCCTGCTCGTCGGGGAAGGTCAAACAGTCGCATGTCCTGAGCGCAATGGGCGTCGACCCGGATCTGGCGATGGGCGCCATCAGGGTCAGTCTGGGGTGGAAGTCGCGGCGTGAGGATTGCGTTTCCTTCGTCGAGGCACTGGTTAAGACGGTGCAAAGGATTCAGGCAACACGGGATAGACCGGCGGCGTAAAAGCAGGGCCATTTCCCTTTCCGGTACATAGATAAAGTACTGGACAAGCCACCCTTGGAAATTAAGCAACGCTATGAGATAGGTTACAATATAAGACGAGAAGGCACCTGAACCAGCGGTCCTTGAAACCGCCAAGGTTGGGAGAAGAGAATGGCTGCGGTCCAAGAGACCGTCGATCGCGTGAAAGCGATCGACGTGAGCGAATACAAATATGGATATTCCTTCGATATTGAATCCGACAAGGCGCCGAAAGGTCTCAGCGAGGAGATCGTCCGCTTCATTTCCGCGAAGAAGAACGAGCCGGCCTGGCTGACGGAATGGCGGCTGGGCGCTTACCGGCGCTGGTTGACGATGGCTGAACCGCACTGGGCGCGGGTCGAGTTTCCAAAGATCGATTACCAGAACATTTACTATTATTCGGCACCCAAGACGGCGGCCGGTCCGAAATCACTCGAAGAGGTGGATCCGGAGCTTCTTAAAGTTTATGCAAAGCTCGGAATTCCCCTACGCGAACAGGAAGCGCTCGCTGGGATTAGCCCGGAGCGCCGGATCGCGGTCGACGCGGTGTTCGATTCCGTCTCGGTCGTCACGACATTTAAGGAAGAGCTTGGCAAGGCCGGGGTGATCTTCTGTCCCATCTCGGAAGCGGTGCATTCGCATCCCGAACTCGTGCAGAAATATCTCGGATCGGTGGTGCCGACGACGGACAATTACTATGCGACGCTGAACAGCGCCGTGTTCTCCGATGGCTCCTTTGTCTATGTTCCGCCGGGCGTCCGCTGCCCAATGGAGCTTTCAACCTATTTTCGAATCAATGAAAAAAACAGCGGGCAGTTCGAACGCACCCTGATCATCGCCGACAAGGGCAGTTATGTGTCCTACCTCGAAGGCTGCACGGCGCCCAAGCGTGACGAAAATCAACTGCATGCGGCCGTCGTCGAACTCATCGCGCTTGACGATGCCGAGATCAAATATTCGACCGTGCAGAACTGGTATCCTGGCGATGCCAGCGGTAAGGGTGGCATTTACAATTTCGTCACCAAACGCGGCGATTGCCGTGGTGCCAATTCCAAGATTTCCTGGACGCAAGTGGAGACTGGATCGGCGATCACCTGGAAATATCCGTCGTGCATCCTGCGCGGCGATAATGCGCGGGGCGAATTCTATTCGATCGCCATTTCCAATGGCCGTCAGCAAGTCGATTCCGGCACCAAGATGATCCATCTCGGAAAGAACACAACGAGCCGGGTCATCTCGAAGGGAATTTCCGCGGGTCGCTCGCAAAACACCTATCGCGGGCTCATCTCCGCCCATCGGAAAGCCACCGGCGCACGCAATTTCACCAATTGTGATTCGCTGCTGATCGGCAATTCCTGTGGTGCCCACACCGTACCTTATATCGAATCGAAAAATCCCAGCGCGCAATTCGAACATGAGGCGACAACCTCGAAAATCTCCGAGGACCAGCTGTTCTATTGCATGCAGCGCGGGCTTTCGGGTGAGGAAGCGACAGCTCTGATCGTCAATGGCTTCGTTCGCGATGTCTTGCAGCAGCTGCCGATGGAATTCGCGGTCGAAGCACAGAAACTCATCGCCATTTCGTTAGAAGGAAGCGTCGGCTGATCGCCTACCTGGCAATCAGAATGGCTCTGCCACTCTCAGGCAGTGCCCTGAACGCGGCCCTCGAACCACAAGCCGCCGAAATCTTAGGTCTGGCATCGTAACTAAGGATGAACCCGCCGTGCTCGAAGTCAAAAACCTCAGCGTTTCCATTAATGGGCGCATCATCCTCGATGATCTCAGCCTCGTGGTACGAGACGGAGAAATTGCAGCGTTGATGGGACCCAATGGGAGCGGCAAATCGACGTTGTCTTATGTCCTGGCCGGCCGCAAGGATTACACCGTCGAGACGGGCGACATTATGCTGAATGGCGAGAGCCTCTTAGACCTCGAGCCGGATGTCCGCGCCGCCAAGGGTTTATTCCTCGCCTTCCAATATCCTATCGAAATTCCCGGCGTCGCGACGCTGACGTTTCTCAAGGCGGCGTTGAACGCGCAACGCCGGGGCCGTGGGCAAGATGAACTTTCTACCCCAGATTTCATGAAAAAGGTCAGGGCATCGGCGAACAAGCTGCAAATCAGCCAGGACATGCTGAAGCGCGCGCTCAATGTCGGATTTTCCGGGGGCGAGAAAAAGCGCATGGATATTCTCCAAATGGCGCTGCTTGAACCGTCCTTCGCCATTCTCGACGAAACCGATTCCGGCCTCGACATCGATGCCTTGCGGATTGTCGCCGATGGCGTCAATGCGCTGCGCGCCCCCAGCCGCGGTTTTCTTGTCATCACCCATTATCAGCGGCTTCTCGACTATGTCGTGCCGGACACCGTGCATGTCATGGCGCAAGGCCGGATCATGCGAAGCGGCGGCAAAGAACTCGCGCTAGAGCTCGAGAAGAGCGGATATCGCGATTACAACGTTGAACCGGCGGTTGCCTAGAAGGTCAGGGTCGTATGAGCGCCGAAATTATCCCCGCGGGAACGCCAGCCGAGGTTTTCCTGGCCAGCCTGTTCGAACGTTCCAAGGCCACACTGCCCGGCAACGCCAAGGTGGCGAAATGGCGCGAAGACACGTTTCAACGCTTTTATGCGGCGGGACTGCCGCACCGGCGAATCGAGGCCTGGCATTATACCGATTTGCGGACGCTGATCCGCGATGCATTGCCGGTTTCCATGCCGCCTGACGAGACGGCCATCGCCGCGCTGCGCGAAACCTTTGCGGCGGATGCTCCGGCGCCGCGTCTCGCGCTGGTTGATGGGTTTTTCGTGCCCGAATTGTCCACTCCAATGCCAGATGGAATAAAGATCACCTCGCTCGCCTCGGTCTTATCCGAAGGACGGCCGGATATGATCGCGCTGTTGTCTTCGCAATATCTCGGCGCCGAGGATCCTATTGTCTCATTGAACGCGGCTCTGATGCAGGACGGCGTCATCATCGAAGTGGCGGCTGGAACGCAGATCGCCGATCCGCTTCATCTTATCCATGTGAGATCTTCCCCCCTGCCCGCCGCGCATTTCTCCCGCTCGGCTTTGCTTCTCGGGGCTGGTGCCGAGATTCGCCTCGCTGAATCATGCCATTCCGCAAACCCTATGGTTGAAGCCCTTGCCAGCCAGGCCAACGCATGCCTGATCATATCCATCGGCGATGGCGCCCGGCTCGCGCATACGGCGATGGTGACCGGACCGTCCCCGCACGCTGTACGGCTCGAAACCATGCTGGCGCGAGTCGGCCAAAGAGCAAAATTCGACAGCTTCGCCCTTGTGTCCGGCATTGGTCTCGTCCGCCGCCAGACGTTCCTGCGTTTCGAAGGCGCCGGTGCCGAAGCCTCCTTCAGCGGCGCATCGCTGCTCGGCGGCCGTGAACATGCCGACACAACTTTGCTCGTCGAGCACATGGCGCCCGCCTGCCGGAGCCAAGAAACCTACAAATATATTCTCGACGAGGAGGCAACTGGCGTCTTTCAGGGCAAGATTCACGTCGCGCCGAAGGCACAAAAAACCGACGGCAAGATGCTTTCAAGAGCCGTGCTTTTGTCGGACATGGCCGCCATGAACAACAAGCCGGAACTAGAAATCTTTGCCGATGACGTTGTCTGCGGCCACGGCGCCACATGCGGCGGTTTGGATGCTGATCAATTGTTCTACCTGCAAACAAGAGGCTTGCCCCTTCCCGAGGCCGAAGCGCTACTTTTGGAAGCCTTCGCGGGAGAATTGATCGATGGCATCGGCGATGACGGATTGATCAATGAGTTCCGCGGCCAGCTTCGGACCTGGCTTGCCGCCCGGCGTCACGCAACGAAAGCGGCTAATGACCAGATGGAGCGCGCATGAACAAACATATGGGGATGGACGCGCCGTTCGATGTCGCTCGCCTGCGCGAGGATTTTCCGATACTTTCGACGACGGTTCATGGCAAACCGCTGGTTTATCTCGACAATGCCGCGTCGGCGCAAAAGCCACGGGAAGTCGTCGACCGGATGGTTCACGCGACCTACCACGAATACGCCAATGTGCATCGCGGCTTGCATCATCTCGCCAATGCCGCGACGGAAGCCTATGAGACAGCGCGGGAAAGCGTGCGGACCTTTCTCAACGCCGGCTCCGTGAATGAAATCATTTTCACGAAATCGGCGACCGAGGCGATCAATCTGGTCGCAGCCTCCTTCGGCGAAGCCTTCATCAAAGAGGGCGACGAGATCGTCTTGTCCATCATGGAGCACCACGCCAATATCGTGCCTTGGCATTTTTTACGGGAGCGCAAGGGCGCCGTCCTAAAATGGGTGAACGTCGATGACGATGGAAATTTTCTCCTCGACCAGTTTGAACAGGCGTTAACCGCCAGGACCAAGATCGTCGCGTTGACTCATATGTCGAATATGCTTGGCACCGTGACTCCAGTCAAAGAGATCGTCAAAATCGCCCATGAGCGCGGCATTCCCGTCTTGATCGATGGTTCGCAAGGCGCCGTCCATCTCGACGTCGACGTGGTTGACCTCGACGTCGACTTTTATTGCATCACCGGCCATAAGCTCTATGGGCCGACCGGTGTCGGCGCGCTCTATGGAAAGGCGGAGTGGCTGGCGAAAATGCCTCCCTTCCTCGGCGGCGGCGAGATGATCGAGGAAGTCACCACGGATCGTGTGACTTATAATGAACCGCCGCATCGCTTCGAGGCGGGCACCCCGCCCATCGTGCAAGCGATTGGGCTTGGCGCGGCCGCAAACTACCTTCGCCGGATCGGTCGCGGCCGCATTCATGCACATGAAATGGCTTTGAGCGACTATGCGCATGAACGTTTGTCGCGGATCAATTCGTTGCGCATTTTCGGCCACGCGAAAGGCAAGGGCGCTATTATTTCGTTCGACATGAAGGGGGCCCACCCGCATGACATCGGCACGGTGCTCGACCGCAGAGGCATTGCCGTGCGCGCCGGAACCCATTGCGCCCAGCCTCTCCTGGCGCGTTTCGGCGTTACCGCGACCTGCCGGGCCTCCTTCGCGCTCTACAACACATTCGAGGAAGTTGATAAGCTCGCCGATGCCCTGATCAAAGCTGAAAGCCTATTTGTGTGACAAAAGAGGAACCGGATATGGCGGAAGCCCAATCCATTGAGACCCCTTCGATCGAAACCCGAGAAATGGTTGACCCTGAGTTCATGCCGAACCAGCCGCAGTGGCTCTTCGATCCGACGGTCCCCGAAGACGAGCGCGCGCGTTACACCAGCGACATTGTCGCGGCGGTGAAGACGGTGTTCGACCCGGAAATCCCGTGCGACATCTATGAGCTTGGATTAATCTACAAAGTCGACATCGGTGACGATCGCCTGGTCAAGATCGACATGACCTTGACTGCACCCGGGTGCCCGGTTGCGGGCGAACTTGCCAGGTCGGTGGAGACGGCGGTTGGTGCCGTTCCAGGCGTGCTTGGCGTTGCTGTCTCGGTGGTCTTCGAGCCGCCGTGGGACCAGGGACGGATGTCCGACGAAGCGCGCGTGTCGCTTGACATGTTTTGAGCGACCGGGGACGCTCCAGATGAGACGGTACGGAACCGCTTAGCCTTTCAGCATGGGATCGATCAATTTTTCCAAAGCGTCCGGATTCATCTCGCCGTTCTGCTTCTTTCCGTTGATGAAAAACGTCGGCGTTGCGTTGACACCGAACTTTTCAGCCGCCTGATCATGCACCCTGGCGATCTTATTGTAGAGATCCTGGTTTTTAAGGCACGCCTCGAAACTTGTTTGGCTCATCCCAGTTTGCTTGACAAGATTGGCTAAGGCTTCCACCGGCTTGTCGGTGAACGCCCAGTTTTTTTGTTGCGCAAAGAGAAGTTCGACGATGGCATTTCTCTTGTCGTCACCTGCACAGCGGGCCACCATGAAACCGGCGGCCGCCAATGGGTCAAGCGGGAATTCTCGCAAGATAAAGCGCACTTTGCCGGTATCGATATATTTGCTTTTCAATTCGGGAAAGGTCGTTGCGTAAAAAGCCGCGCAATGGCTACATGTCATCGACGCATATTCAACGATGGTAACCGGCGCGTTGCTGGAGCCAAGTGCAATATCGGGTAACGCTTCGGCGGCCA
Organism: Methylocella sp.; assembly: GCA_036561105.1. GTDB lineage: Bacteria > Pseudomonadota > Alphaproteobacteria > Rhizobiales > Beijerinckiaceae > Methylocapsa. The sequence continues at coordinate 48,658 of DATBPZ010000054.1, forward strand.
TCAGTTCATTGACGGGTACACCCGCAGCTTCCGCCCTGACAGAAGCTGGCGAATTGCCAATGACAAACAGACCCGCGATCGTCAAAGCCGTTGCGGCGGCCGTTTCGAGCAGGCCGCGATGGCTTCTCAGGACTGTCTTGGCAGATTTCGGCGAACGCATGACGTCGGCTCCCTAGGCGGCGGCGCGCAGCTTTGCCTGAATACCTGGTGGTAAGGCAAGACAATTATTGTATTGGCGGGTGGACATACCGCCGCGCTCGCATGCTCGGGCATACTAACCAAATTCTCCGGCGTGCCAAACCGCAAATCGCCACGAAACCGTGGGCATCTAGGCAACCGTTTGGCATCGACTTGCCCCGCAACCGCCGCGTTGACAGAAATTGTATCCGCCCCTAGGTTGCACCCTTCCCCTTGCGCCAGGCTCATGCGCGTCTTTCTATCCTCGGTGGCATGCCTGAGCCAATGATCGAACCTCAAGAGGCAGGACATGAGCAGCGCGATCCACGCTCCCGTTAGCTGGCCGGTTCCGATACCGATCGGGGAAATTCTCCCATGGGCAGCGTTCGCCGGACTCCTGGCTCTCCTCGCCATCTATTTCATCGGCGCCGAGCAAGGCGCGACAGCCCTCATCTCCGGCCATTATCTGCATGAATTTGTGCACGACGGGCGCCACATCATGGCCTTTCCGTGTCACTAATTTCTGCTCGCAAGATGGATCGTCCGCGATCTTTATCGGCCCATTTTGCAGTGCGATATTATCCAAAGGAACTGCAACGTTTTTGGAACATGCTCTAATGGTGTGGGCACACGTGGTTAGTGGTCTGCTTTTGCGGGGGCTCCTCGCGGGGTTCCTCGCGGGGCTCGTTGCGGCAGTCTTTTCGGGCTTTGCCGGCGAGCCTTCCATCGAACGCGCGATTGCCTATGAAAGCGCTGCGGAGCAGTCTGCCGGACTTAGCCCCGAGCCGGAAATTGTCAGCCGGAACACCCAGCGCGGTGCCGGTCTTTTTACCGCGAGCGCCATTTATGGTGCCGCGCTTGGCGGTGTGTTCAGCCTGGTTTTCGCTTTCGCGTACCAACGAATCGGTGATTTTGAACCGCGTAGCCTCTCGGCCTTAGTCGCACTTGCGGGGTTTATCGCACTCGTGCTCGTGCCGGAGCTGAAATATCCGGCCAACCCGCCGGCGATCGGCGAGGCGGCGACGATCGGTGCGCGCACCGCTCTCTATTTCGCTCTGCTCGCCATTTCTTTTCTTGCCATGATCCTCGCCGTGACTCTCGCCCCTTATCTCACGGCAAAGCTCGGCGCCTGGAATGGCATTCTGCTTGCCGCTGCTGTCTTTGCTGGGGTGACGGGTCTCGCCGCCCTTGCGCTGCCGCCCGTCGATGAAGTTCCAAGTGATTTTCCGGCCAATGTCCTATGGAATTTCCGCCTGGCATCAATTGGCGCGCGTGCGCTCCTTTGGGGCACGCTCGGATTGGCGTTTGGCGCCATGACGCAAATTTGGCTGCGCGGTGCAAAGCCATATTCGGCTTAACCTTTTTCATGGACGAGGTGAAGCCGCATGCGCCGTGACTCCATTGCTTCCGTTGGCCATCATTTTTTTATCGGGCTCAAGCCCTTGCCGGTTCTCGACGCGCAAGACCGCGCGCTTTTGGCTGAACTGCAACCCGCCGGCGTCATTCTGTTCAAGAGCAATTTCCGGCATGATCTCCCCTACGAGGCATGGCTCGAAATCCATGCGCGGCTGATCGACGATATTCGCGCCGCGACTGGGCGTCCGCACATGTGGATCGGGATTGATCATGAAGGCGGCCGCGTCTGCCGGACACCGCTACCGATTACCCGCTTTGACTATGCGGTGCACCTGGCGCATCAATCGGCGAAAGTCGGCCACGCGATGGGACGCGAACTCGCCTCGCTCGGTATCAACCTCGATTTCGCGCCAGTGCTCGATATTCACACGAATCCCGCCAATCCAGTGATCGGCCCCCGGGCTTTTGGACCAACTCCCGACGCCGTGGTTGCTGCCGCCCTCCCCTTCATCGAGGCTCTGCAAAGTGAAAAAGTCCTGGCCTGCGGCAAGCATTTTCCAGGGCATGGCGACACCAGCATTGATTCCCATCTGGGTTTGCCCTCGCAGCCGCTGGACCTCCATGCCTTGCGGGAGCGCGAGCTAAAGCCGTTCGCGAGTGCGATCAAAGCTGGGCTTTCGATGATCATGACGTCGCATATTCTCTATCCTGCGGTTGATCCGGTGTCGCCAGTCACCCTCTCGCCCCGGTTCCTCACGGGAATTCTTCGTGAGGAACTTGGCTTTGAAGGTGTTGCCATCTCCGACGATATCGGGATGGGCGCGATGAAGGGCATTTTCGACGACCCGGAGTCCGTGGTGCGTTTGATCTCGGCTGGGAGCGACATGGTGATGGTTTGCGCGCATTTCACGGATTCGAGCCGCGCCAGGGGATTCGCGAAAGCAATCGTCGCGGCGAGAGACCAGGGCCGCTTGGACTCGGACATTTTGGCGCGCTCTAAGGCCCGCGTTGAAAATTTGCTAAGCCGCGCGGCAACCAATGGCGTGCACCTGCTGCCCGAAAGCACTTTTCGCGAGCATGCCGGAATCGCGGCACTCTATAAAGCCGAAACCGTCGAGGTGGTTTAGCCTCCCTGCCCCTTCAGGAAGCAATCCTTGCACCACGCGTCGTCCTTATCGCACTCTGCCAGAGGTATGAAAACGAGAGTGCTCAGCTAAATTAATCGTACCAAAACGTTTCACGTGAAACGTTTTGGTACGATTAACGCGGGAACCGGACAACCCGCTGATTTGGCCATATTGATATCATCAGCGGTTGTGACTAGAACGATGCTCCGAGTCCTGGTTTGCCTCGGGCAACGCCGCCGCAATAGCTCAGCTGGTAGAGCACCTCATTCGTAATGAGGGGGTCGGGGGTTCGAATCCCTCTTGCGGCACCAATAAAACCAAACACTTAGTGAGTTTTTACCGTATTAAAATTTAAATTAGTACGGCAATTAGTACGGTAAATGCGCTCGCATGTCGCCTCGGCGGATTCTCGACACTCGAGACGAAAAGCGATAAGGGCTACGCCGGAATTTTGCCCTCCGAAGGCAGAGGCCATGGGTTCGAATCCCTTCGGGTGCGCCACTTTTCAAGTACTTAGCGGATCTATGGGAGCATCTCGTCTGCCGCGGAAGCAAGACGGAAGCAGCCGGCGGTAGGCTTTGGGACAGTTTGTCGCACTTTCGGCAATGCCATCGGGAAGATGTCGCATGGCCTCATCTCGGATGTTAGGCTGGCCGGCGTCGCTCAGCGCACAACCTTGCCAAGGTTGGGGTCGAGGGTTCGAATCCCTTCGCCCGCTCCAGATTATCTCAACCAATTCAGAGAGTTAAGAATGGCCACTCGGGGCTGCGGTTGCTTAGAGTTGTGTTGGGAGCGTGCATTCTGAGCGGATTCTATGCGCCAGGAAGAAAGTTGTGGGATACGCCGTCGCAGGCCCGGCGGCATACTTGTTTGAATCGTAGCGCAAGCAGACAGCACCGGCGATCTTCAGAATTGCCCTATAAAACCAGAAACGTGGAAACGCCATTTGAGCGCTCCTCTATGCGATTGAGCGCGTCAATTCCAGCTTCGACGTTCCCGGCAGGCTCAAGATGAAGTCCTTCCCCATGATCG
>DATBPZ010000055.1:0-23378 GCA_036561105.1 Methylocella sp.
CCTGAACCTCGTCGAGGTTTGTACCAATGTTTTTGAACTGTACCAGCCTTTAGCGGAAGCCAAGGAGATCACCTTTACTCTCGAAGCGCGGGAACCGCTTCCAATCCTCGGCGATTTCGACCTTCTGGTCGAAGCGATCGCCAATCTTATCGACAATGCAATCAAATTCACACCGCGAGGCGGTTTCGTTGCGGTCACCGCCAAGCCACACCCGTCCGGGTTTCTGCTTCGCGTCTCGGACAATGGGCCTGGGATTGCGCCCTTCGAGCGGGAGCAAATCTTCAAAAGATTCTATCGCGCCAAAAATTGCCGCCATATTTCTGGCACGGGGCTTGGCTTAAGCATGGCGGCGACGATCGCCACGCTTCACGGTTTTGATCTCCGTGTCGAAGACAATCAACCGGGCGCCGCCTTCGTGATGTCCCCCCGCCAAGCGGCCTGATCGCTAGCATGGGCCCGGCATCAGTGGCTTCCGTCCGGCCCCAGCAGGCGTCTTGCCGCCGCGATGATGGCAGGCTGCGGCTGCCTGACGGGGGGCAGAAATTGGTGAAGCTCCCAGCCGCCGCCAAGAGCTTTGTATAACGCGATAAGCTGCTTGGCGGCATTCTGTTGCGACGTGACATATTGTTCTTCGAGATCGAATTCCTGGCGTTCGGCGTCGAGAACATTCAGGTAATCCGTCAAGCCCCGATCATATCGCTCGGTAGCAAGCTTGGTTGCCCGCCGGGCGCCCATGAGCGCGCGGTCGAGATTTCTTAAGCGCTTTTGTTCGGCTCCGTAAGCGTCGATGGCGTCATCGACTTGCTGGACAGCCGCCAAGATCGATTGCTTGTAGCGGATGAGAAATTCATGGGCCTGCAAGTCGGCAATATCGACCTTTGCGTCAAGCGTTCCGAAGTCCAACACCGGCCAGTAGACCGAGGGACCGGCTGCCCCAATCAGGGTGATAGGAATCAACGAGGACGAATGCGGTCCGCCTTGCGCGCCCAAGGCGCCGCTGAGGATCACTCTCGGAAACAGATCCGCCGTTGCGACACCTATGCGCGCCGTAGCCGCCGCAAGTTGACGTTCGGCCGCAAGGATATCCGGTCGCCGGCGCAACAAATCGATTGGCAATCCGGGCGGTATTCGCGCCGGGAGTATTGGCAGTTTACCCGGCCTCGCAAGCTCCTTTGCGAGATCCTCCGGAAATTGGCCAAGCAGAACTGCGATGACATGTTGGCTCGCGGCTGCCTGTGCCTCGAAAGGGGCGACACTTGCTTGCAGAGTCGCCAGATGCCGCTCCGCTAAGGCAACGTCGAGCTCATTCGTGATGCCGCGTTGGAAACGTGCCTTGGCAAAGTCCAAACCCCGCTTGGCAACGCCAATGTTTTCTCGTAGCACGGCAAGCTGCTTTTGCAGCGCTCGTAAGTCGAGGTAGGCGCGCGCCACGTCCGCAGCCACCGTCACCAATACCCAATCCCGCGCACCGGCGAGGGCCTCGGCGTCGTAACGCACCGCCTCAAGCTCACGCAGGAACTTGCCAAATAGATCAATTTCCCACGCCGCGTCAAAGCCGCCGGCTACATTAATTTTGTGAAGGTTCGTTGCGTTTTCCGCCGATCTGAGAAAGTCTGAAGTGCGGCTGACCGTCAAATTCGTTCCTGTACCGATCCCGCCCCCACCGGTTGCATCGGAGGCTGGAAGAGCTTCGCCAATCACCACCAATTCTTGGGTTCGCGCCACTTGAAGCCGGGTTAACGCAACTTCAAGATCAAGATTGGAATCGATCGCGCGGCTTACGAGCGAATTAAGTTCGGGATCCTGCAAGGATCGCCACCATTCAACTAGATTATCGCCCGGTTTCTGAGCACTCTTTTGGGTGACTTGCGCCACCGGGTGGAGGAACGAATCCGGCACAGTTGTGTCCGGCGCAATGTAATCCGGTCCGACGGCACAAGCGGCGAGGCAACCAGCAGAGCTCAGTGTGCTCAGACTCTTGATCGCATAGGACATCCTAATGCGGAAAATCTTTCGACGCGTGGTCAATGGGACGCCGCGATATTTTTTGCGTGTTCTAGATCGATTTCATTCGCTTCAACCCTTTGGCCAGCCACGATTTGGCTACTTAGATTGAGCGCAACTTTGGCGCCTTCATCAAGACCAGAGCTTATTTCGACAACATTCCCATTGTCGCGGGCAATCGTGACATTTTTGATGTCAACTATGCCATCCTGGATGACGGCAACTTGCGGCCCTTTGGTCCGAAACAAAAGAGCTGCCGCTGGAATTTCAATCAGGCCGTTGCTTTTGAGCTTAAAGCTTACCTGCACGTAAGTGCCAGGAACCAGTGTGCGGCTCGTGTTCGGGATATCTATTTCAACCCTTAGCGTTCGTGCGGCCGGATTGATGGCCTCCGCGGTTCGCGTGACCGTCCCCTCGAAGCGCTGGTTTGGCAGATAGTCGCACGTTATCGCGGCTGGGGTCCCAACCGGCATGAGTTGCGCCGCCGTGCTTTGCGGCGCATCGACGAAAACGCGGATCGGGTCGTCTTGCGCGATCTGATAGAGCGACGTCGTGGATGCACTGCTTCCAGCGGTCACAAGGTTGCCAAGGTCGATATGACGGTCAACGATTGTGCCATCGAACGGCGCCACAACCCGCTTGAACCCTTCAAGCGCGGAAAGACGGTCGAGCTCCGCCTGATTGAGCCCGGCTTGCGCCTGAGCCGCGTTGAGCTCAGCCGCCGCCACGGCATTTTGTGCTTTCTTTTCCTCCCGTTCTTGTTCCGAAACAACTCCTTTGGGGGAATTCTTCCACCGTTCATAGGTAGTCTTCGCAAACTCCAATTGCGCTAGCTTGACCAACACTTGGGCCTCGCTGGCTCTCAGCTTTGCCTTTGCAGCATTGAGCTCGGCATCGAGCTCTGGAGTTTCGATCGTGGCGAGAGTCTGTCCTTTTTTGACATGGTCGCCGATGTCGACAAACCATTCCCCGACGTAACCATTAACCCGTGCATAGATCGTGCTGGTGTACCAGGCTGCGGTTTCGCCCGGAAGCACGAGAGAGCGGCTCGCGGCGGGTTTACCGACCATCACCACATCCACCCGGGATTGCTCCGACATTTTTTGTTCGGTCATCGTGGCCAGGCGCGATTCCGAAGTGGCTTTCTGGTGATGAACCCAGACGAAACCGATGCCCAAGGTGAGCGCAGTCCCCATGGCGAGACCTAAGATTCTCCGCCCTGTGCCGGAGGAATAGGTGGTCGGGGGCGTATTTTTATCGGCCGCCGCAGCTTTCTCGTCCCCGATTTCCATGGACGGCCCTGTCCTCATTGGCTTTTTCAGGCGGCTCACGCAGAAGCTTGCATTTTGCTGCGCCCGCGCAACATTCGATACATAATCGGAACAAAGATCAAGGTGGCGAATGTGGCGAATAGAAGCCCGCCGATGACGGCTCGCGCCAGTGGTGCATTTTGCTCGCCTCCCTCGCCCACCCCCAGAGCCATCGGGATCATGCCCAAAATCATGGCTCCCGCTGTCATGAGTACAGGCCGAAGCCGGGTAAAGCCAGCAAGGAGGGCGGCCGTCCCAGAATCATCGCCCGCCTCCATGCGCTGGTTGGCGAACGTAACGACGAGAATACTATTGGCGCTGGCCAGCCCAAGGCTCATCAAGGCCCCCATTAATGCCGGTACGCTAAGGTGAGTGCCGGTGAGGAACAACATCCAAATAACCCCGGACAAAGCGAAGGGGAGAGCCATGGTGACGATCAAAGGATCGATCCAGCTCTGAAAATTAATGACCAATAAGAGATAGACGAGCACGATCGCGAAGGCCATTCCGGAGAAGAGGCCGTTATAGCTCTCAAGCATCGTTTCGACTTGGCCGCTGAGGCTCACCTTAATCGTGGGGTCGCGCTTCTCACTGCCAAGAACTTTTTCAATATCCGCGGCGGCCGAAGCGAGATCTCGTCCCTGGACGTCTGCCAGAACATCGAAGACCGGCATAATATTTAATTGCGAAGCAACGATAGGCACCTTCTTCCGCCCAAACTTACCAATGTTCATGAGCATCTGGGAGGACTTTGCTCCCGGCGGAGTAATTGGCACGGTCCAGAGATCTTGTGCCGAATTCACCCGATAGGTGGGTGACTGAACAGCCAAAGGATAACTCACACCATTTTTTGGATTGACCCAAAAATTGGGGGACGTTTGACCACTCGAGTTGGTCGTAACAAGCACGTTCCTGACAACCTCGTCCTCGCTAATTCCGAACTCTTGCGCGAGTGAGCGATCCACGTCGATGGTAAGCGCAGGAGCATCGGGCACCTGGAAGATGTGCGAATCCACAACCCCGGGGATATGGCTGATGTCACCCGTGATCTTCTCGGCGAGCTTATAATTCTCGTCATTGTCAGGCCCTGAAATTCTTATGTCGATCGGCGCAGGTAAGCCAAAATTCAAGACTTGATCGACGATATCGGCGGGCTGGAAAAAAAACTGCAATTGGGGGAAGCGCTGCGGCATCTCGCGCCGCAAACAAGCAACATGGGCCGCCGTCGGACTATGTTTCTCTTTCAGAGAAATCAGGATCTCGCCATCCATGGTCCCAACCGTGGCCGAGTCACTCAAGGCGATATTGATGCCGCTATAGGGCAGACCGATATTGTCGAGGATGACGTCGATCTGGTCCTGGCCGACAATCTGACGGATGGCTTTTTCAACTTCCGCGAAATAACGCTGAGTTTCCTCGATTCTGGTTCCGGGAGGCGCTCGCACATGTAGCCGCATCTGGCCAGCATCCACTTGGGGAAAAAAATCTCTGCCGAGCTGCGGAAAAATAGGCAGGGAACACGCGAGCAAAAGAATAAAGAACACGCTGGTCATACCGGAATGGGCAATACAAAAGGCGACGCTATTGCGATAGATCTCGCGGAAATGGTTGAAACCCGCCTCAAATTTGAGATGGATGGCGGTGAAAGGGTTGAGCCGGCGGTCCCCTGTGGCAGCGAGCGGCGGATGTTGCTCATGCCGCTCGACCGGGGAGCGCAATAAATAATCGAATAAGACAGGAACCAGAGTGAAGGAGAGGCAAAGGCTTGCGATCAATGCGACGCAGACGGACAGCGACATGGGCGAGAAGAGATATTTAGCTGTCCCCTGCAGCAAAAATACCGGCACGAAGACAATGGTGATGGAGAGAGTTGAAAGCATGGTTGGAACGCCAACTTCTCCGCAACCGTTAACAATTGACTCAGTTAATGGCTCGCCCAACTTCACATGCCGTTCGATATTCTCGATGACAACCGTGCCGTTGTCGACCAAAATGCCAACCGCGAGCGCGAAGCCACCGAGCGTCATCGTGTTCAAGGTCTGGCCAAGGGCATAAAGTACGATGACGGCGGTGATGATCGACAGCGGGATCGAGGCAAGAATGATGAGCGTCAACCGCCAATTGCCTAGAAAAAGGAGGATCATGAGAGCCGTCAGTCCGGCTGCCATCAAACCACCCATGAGCACGCTGTTGAGAGCGGCTTTGATGAACATCGATTGATCGAAAATCGGCTTGACGTTGACCCCCGGCGGCATCAGCTTTTCGATGTAGGGAAGTGCCTCTTTGATCCCATCAATGACCGCCAAGGTCGAGACGCCGCCTGTCTTTCGTACCATCATCAACGCGCCCGGCTGACCATCGACGGCCACCGAATTGGTCTGAATCTGGTAGCCGTCATGAACATGCGCGACGTCCCCCACAAACACGATTCGGCCGGCGACTTCCTTCACTGGAAATCGATTTATCGCGGTGATGACGTCAGGGCTATTGTTTGCCGCCAACGGGTAATCTTTGCTGCCGATTTTGACATCGCCCGAGGGCAGGATCACGTTCTGTTGCTGAAGAGCGGCGGCAACATCCGAGGAGGACAAACCGCGCGCTTCGAGTGCCTGTTGGTCGAGGTCGACCATGATGACGCGAGGCTTGCCACCATAAGGATAAGGTACTTGCGCCCCATGGACGACTGCCAAATCTGGGCGGATGGTATTTTGGCCGAGATCGTTCAGCTTGGTATCGGTTAAAGAGTTGCTCGAAAGGCCCAGTTGAATAATCGGGACGTCGGTTGCGCCATATCGCAAGACCAAAGGCGGCGTGATGTTCGGTGGCATATATTTCAAAACAGCAAGTGCGCTGCTTGCCAATTGAGCGACGGCGCGTGTGACATCCGCGCCTTCATGGAGGTAGATCTTCTCGACGCCGACACCATAGTAGCTCGTAGCCTCGATGCGGCTGATATCGTCGACGAGGGATGCCATCTGGCGCTCGTGCAAAGTAAGAATGCGGTTCTGTATGTCGAGAGGAGTCATCCCGGCGTAGGTCCACACGACGCTAACGACGGGGATATTGATTTCAGGAAAAATGTCGATGGGCATGCGCAGGGCTGCACCAACACCCATAATACAAAGCAATATCACGCTAGCGACGACCGTATAAGGGCGCCGGAGCACGAACGCGACCAATGACATTAGGAGCCCTATTAATCATCCTACAAATAACAATTTATGTTTTGCTGACGAGAGCGCAAGCATGCTGTTCTTAAAATTAGTTTCATGAACGAGAATATATAAAAATAACTTTATAATATACGCGCCTTACAATACGAATTCTCGACGCCTATACTTGATCTGGAAGACAGTTGCCAATGGACGAATACATTGACTCTGTAAGACTGGAGAAGTGTCATGAAAATTTCTAGCAAGCCTACGAACACGTGGCGCAATGCTGCTGTGATGGGGATTGCCGCCGCGGCCCTGGCCGCCTCACTCGGCATGGCTAATGCCCAGCAGGTCCCTCAATACCCCACCTATCCCTACTATGGCACCTATCATAACCCGGCGCCGCCGCCTGCTCTTTCACGCTGGGACCGCGCTCGTTTCGATCGTTCGGGGACGCGAGGGCTTGGGCGCGAGCCCGCTGCGCCCAGAAGGCCCCGGCAACGTATCTGATTGATCGGCAAATCTTCGATACGAGGCTCGTCACGGCTGTGCATCTGCTGAGTCAGCAATGTGCATCTGCTGAGTAAGCAACATGACCCGAAGAACCGCCAATATCGCGGCGTGTATCGCCTGTTTCATGCTTTACGTTCCAAGCCCCGTGCTCGCAAGGCCTCGCCATGAGGGGTATCGCCGTAATTTTGTGATGCGGCGCACTCCCAAGTTTATCCCTCCTAGGTTTATGCGATGTGAGGACAGAGCCATCGCGAACCGATACAATCCCGCTCCGCCGGATTTTACCGTCCAATATGGTTGTATCGAACACCCGGAGATGATGGGCGGCAGCCTCGGAGCGATGCTCCGCGGAGAAAACCCAGCGGCCGGCGCACTGCCATGATGAGAGAAGCTCCCCTTCGAGCCGTACGCAAGAGGAGACGCCATGCCTTTTCGTCGTCTCTCTTGCGTCTTGGCTTTTCTGCCGCCCTATTGCTAGTGGCAACTGGCGAAGGAGAAGCTCATCACAAACGCAGAACCCCGCCGTATGCCCCACAATTCGTCCAGGAATCTCCGTTGCAAAAGTATCATCGGTGGGAAGAGTTTTACGAAAACCAAGCCCCTTGGCTCAACTATTATCGAGGGCCGCGCCCTTGCATGTCGCTCGATGATTGCGACCGCAAGGCCAATGGCGAATCAGGTACGCGCGGCCGGATGGGATTGGGCGCCGACCCCGCACATCCGGAAGGCCCGGGTAATGTGTCCGACTAACCGCAAGTCACGTGAACTTGCCTGAATTTGCGGCAGCTAATTTCAAATGGCGATCAGTGAACTGTTTCGACCACGAAACGTACGCCTATATTCGCACGACGGCATTAATCAGCATATAGCTGGCCACAAGAAAGACAATCGCAGCGAAGACTGTCGTCAGCCGGCCAGTCGTTCCCGGTCGCCCTGCGGTTCGCGAGCTTGACCGAAACGATGCATCCGGTGCCGATGACGCTAACAATACCCAGATTGACCGCTGAAACGCGTGCGTCCAGGTCGCAATCCGACTCGCTCGAGCCAGATCGCGGCCACGACCGCATGTCGTCTTGGGGCGAACGGCTCTCATCAATTTGGCGGCCGGGGAGTCGCGGCGAGTACCGGGTCGGCCCGAAAATTCTCGGGAAAGAGGCGCTTCAGATTCGCGATTTTTGGAAGGTCGTTGACGACGATATAGGGATAGTCCGGATTTAGCGTCAGGAAATCTTGATGGTAGGCCTCGGCCGGGAAGAAGCCCTGGGCGGGATCGGTCCTCGTGATGATGGGGGCCTCGAAAACATGCGCCTGATTGAGCTGCTCGATATAGGTCTTGGCCACATGCGCCTGCTCCCCATTTACCGGGAAGATCGCCGAGCGGTATTGGGATCCAGTATCCGGACCCTGACGGTTGAGCTGAGTCGGATCATGGGCCACCGAGAAATAGATTTGCAAAAGGCGGCCATAGGTTATCTGGTGCGGATCATAGGTGACTTGGACGGCTTCCGCATGGCCCGTAGTTCCAGAACTCACGGTTCTATATTGCGCGGTGTTTTTTTCGCCTCCGGCATAGCCTGAGACAGCGCTCATGACTCCTTTGACATGCTGGAAAACCCCTTGAACGCCCCAGAAACATCCACCCGCGAAAATTGCGGCTTCAGAGACCGCCGTAGGATTTGCCTGTTCGTCGAGCGCGGGCGGCGGTATCACATGCGCAACTTCCGCTGATGTTTGGGAAACTCTCAGCCCCATACTCGCCGAAACGAGGCCCGCGACGACAAAAGGAGGGAGAACACGCCGGAGGAGACTTTTTTTCGACGGACTCATGAACAGCTCGGTCATCGGTCAGCTCCAAATTCAGCCAAAAGTAAATGCAAAGGCCTGCACACCAGGATCAAGAAACTTGATCGCGAATGTATGGTCGGTGATCGCGCTTTTTTGCCGGACGAGCTGATAGAGCCGCTGCCCGGTCACGACGCCCTGGCCATCGCTATCCACATCGACGCCATGGCTGTCGCCCGGCGCCGCATCGTCGATCGTAACCTTGAACCGGACCGGTTTGCCGTCCGCTGCGGGTCCCAGCACTAGGTGCAGGTCGCGGGAATGAAACCTGAAGATGATGCTTCCATCTTTTCCGTTGAGATCGGCGTGTTCACCTTTGATCGTCCAGGCACCTGAGAGGCTCCATTCATTGAGCCGTGGCTTTGCTGCCGCATAGACATGTCGGGCGTCCTTGACCACGCCTCCAGGTGAGACGAAGTTCTGGGTTCTCTCATAGCCGATGTAGGTTTCCGGCGATTGGACCTCACCCATGTCAGGGGCAGCTTCGACGCCGGAGGCGCTGACCGGAACCAGATCTCCCAGTGTCCTGGACCCGCCCGCTTCCGCGAGGAGCTGCTGGATCACCCGTTCCGACCCGTCATAGTCGCCTTCGCCGAAATGATGGTGGCGAATTTGGCCCTTGGCGTCGATGAAATAATGGGCGGGCCAATATTGATTGTTGAACGCGCGCCAGATAGCATAATCATTGTCGATTGCCACAGGATAGGGGATCCCCAGGCTGGCAATGGCCGCGCGCACATTGTTTACATTTTTCTCGAAGGCGAACTCGGGGGCATGGACGCCGATGACGACAAGTCCTTGGTCCTTGTATTTCTCAGCCCAGGCCCGGACATAAGGTATAGCACGCAGGCAGTTGATGCAGGAATAGGTCCAAAAGTCGACGAGGACCACCTTCCCCTTAAGCGCATCCGCTGTCAGCGGTGCTGAGTTCAACCACGCCACCGCTCCCGACAGCGCCGGCAAAGAACCCTCAACAGGCAGATCTTCGGCCAGGGCCGTTGGCTTGGCGGTCATCATCATCGCCGGATTGGCGCTCATCATGGCGGGGCCGCCCGTCATGACAACGGAGGGCCTTATTTGCGCGTTGGCGCTCTCTGGATCCGAATGAAACTTGTTGAGGAGGCCCTGTTCGAGTGACGCCGTGCTCGCCAGCGAAATGCGGGTGAGAAAGCCAGAATCGAAGCCAAAGCCGATCATGGCAACAGCCGCGAGCACCGCGAGCCCCAGGCCGCGCCTGACCCATTCTCCAGCGCCCAGCGACCGCTTCATCGCGGCGAAGGCTCTTCCTCCCACGAGGAGAGCCAGCGCCAGGGAGGTCGCCGCCCCAGCCGCATAGGCAAGAAGGAGCAGCGAGGTCTGTGCATTCGCTCCCTGAAGCGCCGCACCCGTCAAGATGAGGCCCAACACCGGTCCCGCGCAGGGTGCCCAGAGCAAGCCAGTTGCGATGCCAAGCAGGAGAGAGGCGAGAACTCCCGAGGCTTGCGCATTCCCGGCTTGCTCCGCTGATTGCGAAAGCCGGGCTCCAAGAGCGACGAGGGGTCTTGTCATCCAATCGGAAAGCACAGGAAACAGAAGTGCGATCCCGAACAAGGCCATGAGCGCGAGCGCCGCATCCCGGCCATATTGGTTGACCCGTACCGCCCAGCCGCCGCCAACGGCGGCCAAGGTGGCGACGGCGGCAAAAGCCGCGGCCATGCCGGCAAGCATCGGCAAACCGCTCCTTATGAACGGCCGGTCGGCTCGCGCGAACACGAAGGGCAAAACAGGCAGGATACAGGGGCTGACAATGGTCAGCATACCGCCGAAATAGGCCAGAAAAAATAGGATCATTTTCAGTGCCTCTTCGCAGTCATGTGGCGGCAGGCTTGAACGTCATCGCGACGCCGTTCATGCAGTAACGAAGGCCGGTCGGTTTTGGGCCATCATTAAAGACATGGCCAAGATGGCCGCCGCAGCGCCTGCAATGGACAGCGGTCCGCACCATGCCATACGAAGCGTCTTTGGTTGTGCCGACGGCATTTTCCAAAGGGGCCCAAAAACTCGGCCAGCCAGTCCCGCTGTCAAATTTCGTGGTCGAGGAAAAAAGCTCGAGATCACAGCCCGCACAGGCAAAATTGCCACGACGCTCCTCGTGAAGAAGCGGACTTGTGAAGGCGTTCTCCGTCCCCTCCTGCCGCAGCACCGCATATTGATCCGGCGTTAGGAGCTTGCGCCATTCGGAATCGCTGTGCATGACCTCAAACGTCTCGGCGGCAGCAGCCGAAGGTCCCCTAAAAACAAAGAATGAAGCCGCCAATCCGGTTGCGCTGCCCGTGAGAAGCGATCGTTTCGTTACCGTCATCTGAATCTCCCGATCATCCATGCGGGTACCATCGTCCAATAGTCCTTACGCAGCGAACAGCTCCTACGTTACTGAAATAACAGGCATCACAGGCTTGTGATCGTTCGCAGGCAAACGAAGATCGCGCCCTCATTTGCTCTGCTATGTGATCATGCGTGTGATTTCCGGTCCCCTTGCGCAGATCTGGGCAAAAAGGTCGGGAACAAGGACGCCCCTAAATTGTTACCCACGATGGGCAGGCAGAACCTTATAACGGATTGGACTATCGCCCGCCTACAAAAGGGAGGCGTTCCATGTCGATACAAACCATCGTACTCATCGTCGCTCTTATCGGTGCCATGCTTGTCCTGCTCGTCGGTCTCCGCCCTCCGCCACTGTATGGACCGCAGGAGAAAGACGACGGGGATCCGCAAGCTAAGCATTAGCGGGCTGAGTTGAACTGCAAACTCTCATGACGCCAGCCTCGCTCTAAGCACGAACTTGGATGCAAATACCAGCAAACCCGTGCTGCTTAAGCCAGCGGGTGTCCTAGCGTCAACGGATGAACCATATCACGCTCGCCACCGCAGCGATGGCTATGGCTGTACCGAGCGTGAGAATGGCGCCGCGCTGGAACCATTGCCGGCTTTCTCCCAATCGAAAGACAGCCGGTACAAGATACAGAAGCAGCGCGACGAGAAACATCGCGCTCATGAGCTTGTCGAGATCGGGCATCGAATTCGAGAGCATTGGTGTCTGACCCGCACTTCCCTGGAGATCGAAGTCATTGCGCGGAGCGTATCCGGCACAGTTCAGGTAGAGTATCCGGAGCATAGACTCCTCCACAAACTGCGTCACTTAGAGGATAAAATCCTCTATCCCCCTGCTAATCGAGGCAAGCCTTAGCTTAGAAAAAATCACAGTCTCCCCACCCTCCGGCGCAAGCATCCTTATCTTCACCCGAAAATCCGAGCCGCGATGACATCTCCGCCAGCGTAACGGTTTGCGCCGCCGTGCCTGGGTCTATATGCCATCCGGAGGGCACTTCCCGCGCCAAGGCAGCCAGGAAATCAGCAAGCGCCGCCGATTTTTGAGCAATATGATCTAAGCTTTGCATTTGATGGAGGACATTTGCATCGCGAGCCGCCGCCTTTTGCACGAGAGGGCCGATGTGATTTTGAAGATTTTTCAAATGCCCAGCAAGTTGCGCCAATTCATTTCCCGTGCGGCTCAGCACGTCGGCGATTGGGATGTCCAATGGCTTCGGGTTCGATTTGCGGCTGTTAGATCGCCCGTTCACCGCCGGTTGTCCGCAGCATGCAAATTTCTTTTCATCATGGCTTTCCAAGCTGTGGCTGCTGCCGTTGCGAATTTTGCTTTAAACAACATATTCCAAACTAATACAGACCCCGCGATGAGCCCTAACAGATGTATGGTTAGAAGAACTCGACGGAGCCAGAACTCACAGGATCGGGTGGCATGGGCGCATGGCGCGTCGTGGGAATTTGATCGTTGTTGAGAAATACCTGACGGGCACGACCTGTCGCAGGCCAATATTGAATCCGGCGCCCTTGCTCCCCCCGCAGGCTGCCGCCGACCAGAGCAATTCCTTCATGCCGCAAAAACCGTTCGGCGAAGGCCGCGTTCCGCCCGCCAATATCAGCGAAACCCTCCATGGTCCTCGCACCTCCAAACAGCTTTGCCTCAAGCCGTTCGCGCCGCGCGCCTTGGCGCAGGAGACCGTTTACCAGAAGCTCCATCAGATGGACCCCATAGCGTTCCGCGTCCCGCGGTATTCCATCCTCTTGGTCTGATTCCTGGCCCGGGAGCAGAAAGTGGTTCATCCCGCCGATCGCGAGGTCGCGGTCGCGCAGGCACGCCGCGACACAAGAGCCGAGCAAAGTCGTCAGCATGACACCGGCATCAACAGTGACATGAAACTCTCCCTGGACGATATGGACCGTCCGTTCACCATCGGCGCGCGGCCGCCGGGATCTGGCGTTTTGCTGGACTGCGATGATGCTCATTATTTCAGCTTTCCGACGACCGCTTCGATCTTCGCCTTCAAGACCGGCATCGTGAAGGGCTTGGCAATCACATTGTTGGCCCCCAATTTCGTGGCGCGTTCGATCAGCTCCTTGTCGCTTTTTCCTGTCAACAGGATAAAGCCGATTTTTTGTGTCGGAGGATAAGTGCGCAAAGCGCGCAGAAAGCCGAGCCCATCGAGCTTCGGCATGTTGAAATCCGAGATTACGAGATGCGCCGGTTTGGCCTTCATGAGATTGAGGCCTTCCTCGCCGTTGGACGCCATCTCGATGTCGGCAACGCCGAGATCCTGCAGCCCGCCTCGAATCAAAAGACGGCTGGTGAGCTGATCATCGACGATGAGCACGCGCATGGCTGATGCGAAAGGCATCGCTGGTCTCCTTCTGCTCTATTGAGCTGATACGCAAAATCTCTGACGCAATTCTGTTTAACGGCACCTGCATTTCGGCGCCGCCGAGTTCAAAGGCTGCCTTGGGCATGCCGTAAATGAGGCAGGACGCTTCGTCCTGGCTGAGCGTCCTCGCGCCGGCGCGGCGCATTGCGAGCAGTCCCTCGGCCCCATCGCGGCCCATGCCGGTGAGAACGACTCCAAGCGCATTGGAGGACACGGCCTTCGCCGCCGATGTCATCAGCACATCCACAGACGGGCGATGTCCGTTGACAGGATCACCGGCGCGCAATTGGCATCGGTAGGGAGCCGTTGGCGAAACCGTGAGATGCTTTGTCCCTCCAGGCGCGAGGTAAACCCAGCCAGGCAAGAGCGGCGCACCGTCTTGCGCCTCACGGACATTTGGCTTGCAACGGCGATCCAAGCGTTCGGCGAAGCTCTGTGTGAACACCGGCGGCATATGCTGAGTGATGAGTGTCGGCGGGCAATTTTCGGGAAACTCAGACAATATCGCTGAAATTGCCTCGACGCCGCCGGTCGAAGCGCCGATGACAACTAGCCGCCCATCCGGGCAATAATTTGCCACGACCGGCAATGCCGTTTGGCCGGCACGCGTCTCACGATTCGTGAATCGCGCTTGCGCGATGGCCGCCTCCCGGACTTTGCCGGTCAATATTTGCGCAAATGCGCCCACTTCGCCTGAGCCCGGCTTGGCGATGCAATCGAAAGCGCCGATTTCGAGAGCCTTGATGGCGGCAGCCGCGCCCCTCGCGGTTTCACTCGAAACCATGATCACCGGAGTCGGGCGCAACCGCATGATCTTGTCGAGAAATTCCAGCCCGTTCATTTTCGGCATCTCGACATCGAGCGTGATCACGTCTGGATTCAGCGCCTTGATTGCGGCGCGGGCTTCATGCGCACCAGAGGCCTCTCCAGCAACCTCAATCGCGGGATCGCGCAGAAGCACTTCCCGGATCAGGCTTCGCATCGTCGCCGAATCATCAACGATGAGCACACGGACCTGTTTCATGCGACAGTGCCTTGCTTTGGACGGTAGATCGTCGGGCCATCGGCCTCGAACATTTTCGCGGCGGCGCCGGTAATCCGCTCGGAATGCCCGACATAAATCACCCCGCCTGGCGGCAGCATCGGGGCAAAGCGGGTCCAGAGCTGCTCCTGGGCGGCATCGTCGAAATAAATCGCGGCGTTCCGGCAGAAGATCGCCTGAAAAACGCCCTTCATGGGCCAGGGTCCGAAGAAATTCAGTTCGCGAAAAACCACGAGTTCTCGCAACCCGGCGGCTGCCTCCAGAACATTTGCCTTGCGATCCGAAGGACCGCCTGGCACCGGGACGAACCATTGCGAGCGCAGCTTCACGGGGACCGGCGCGACATCCTCCGCGGTGTACATCCCTCGCTGTCCCATCGCGAGCATCGTCGGGTCAATATCGGTGGCGAGCACCTTGACGTCGTATTTCCCGGCATCCGGCATGAGCGAGAGCAACGTCAACGCGATTGAATAAGGTTCCTGCCCGCTCGAACATGCGGCCGACCAGATCCGGAGCCGCCCGCCGCGCCGCGTGGCCTCGATGAGAGGCGGCAAAACCCGGTTCTCCAAATGATGAAAATGATGCGGCTCGCGGAAAAAGCGGGTGACATTGGTGGTCAAAGCGGCAAGCATTTTCTGGCGTTCGTCCAACCCCTCACTTGTGGCGACGAGCCGGCAGTAATCGCGAAAGCTTGCAAGTCCCAGCGCCCGCAGGCGCTTGGCAAGACGGGAATAAACTAGCGCCGCTTTCGAGTCCGGCAGTGCGATCCCCGCATCGGCGTGAATCATGGCGGCGATCTCACGAAAGTCGCGTTGTGTCAGCAGGAACTCGCCGGGTACGATTGCGCCGCCCTTTTCGTGCATGCTATTGGCCGAGCGGAGGCTGCTCATGCCGCGTCCTGTTCGCAGACAGGCAGCACCTGGTCCAGCGCGATCAGGCTGATCATACGCTGGTCGACGGCAAGGACACCGCGCACAAACGTCTTAGCCATATCAGAGGCAACATCAGGGGTTGGCTGGACAAGGTCCCCAGTGATGGTCAGAATGTCGGACACCGCATCGACGAGAAGTCCGACCGTCTGCTCGCCGATCTGAGCCACGATGATCACGTGGCGGGCGGTCGGCTCGGCTGCCGGAAATCCCAATCTCGCGGCAAGGTCAACAATGGGCAGCACCGTGCCGCGCAAGTTGACGACGCCGCGCACGAAACCAGGAGACTTTGGCAACACTGTCGCTTTCGTCCAGCCCCGGATTTCACGCACCGACATGATATCGACGCAGAACTCCTGGCTTCCCATGCGGAACGCTATAAGCTCGCATGCTTGGATCAAATTGTTTCGCCGCCGGCCTTCAATATCGTCGATATCACTCATTTCTTTATCCCTCTGCTGCACAGAATTGTTCGAACGCAGGCGGCGCCGCCCGCGCTCCCGTCACCACCGCATCAACATCAAGTATCAAGGCAACACGGCCATCCCCAAGAATGGTCGCCGCGGCGATGCCATGCACATGTTGATAATTGGCTTCGAGGCTTTTGATAACGACTTGCCGTTGCCCCAAAATCGCGTCAACCAGGAGGGCGCTGTGGATGTGACCTTCGGACTCGACGAGAAGCACGACGCTTTTGCATGGATCTGCAATTCCAGAACGGAAATCGAGCTCTTGGCCAACATCGATCAAGGGGACGAACTGATCACGAATCACGATGACACGCGTATCGCCGCCAAAACCATGCACTGCAGCGGATTTTGGCTGCAATGTCTCAATGATGGCGGTCAATGGAACCACCAAAGTTTCGCCCGCCACCGTCACCACCATTCCATCAAGCACCGCAAGCGTGAGCGGCAGGCTCATGGTGAAGGTCGAACCCTGCCGCGGTTTCGAGCGAATAGAGATGCGGCCGCCAAGGGCCTGGATGGAACGCCGCACGACATCCATGCCGACGCCGCGACCCGAGATGTCCGAAACGGTCGATGCTGTTGAGAAGCCGGGAAGAAAAATCAGATTGTCGATCTCTTCGTCCGACAGGGGAGCATCCGCCGCGATGAGTCCTTTCGACGCCGCCAGCGATTTGACCCGGGAGCGATCAATTCCGGCGCCATCATCGGCAATTTCTATGACGATGCGGCCAGACCGGTGAAGCGCCGAAAGATGAACGAGGCCTTCCTCCGGTTTGCCTTCCGCCGCGCGCCGCTCCGGTGACTCAAGTCCATGATCGATGGCATTGCGGATCATATGGGTGAGCGGATCGGCCAAGCGTTCGATTACCGTCTTATCGACTTCCGTATTTTCGCCCTCGGTTGTCAGGCGGACAGACTTGCCGGTCATCGCCGCGACTTCCCGCACCAGCCGAGGCATCCTCTGAAACACCGACTTCACTGGCTGCGCGCGAATCGCCATGACGCTATCTTGAATTTCCCGCGTCAATTGCTCCAGTTCGTCGAGGCCATTCGCGACGCCAGATCCACGCGCAAGCCCAGCCTCCAGCATTTGTTGCGTCAGCATGGCCTGATTGATCACCAATTCGCCGACGAGATTAATCAAGCGGTCGACGCGATCGAGATCGACCCGGATCGTTGCTGGCGAAGACTTTCCGGAGTCGGCCTTGACTGCAGCTGAGTTGCTTGAAGCTTGTACAGGGCTTCCTGGCGCCCCGGCTGCCGCGGATTGCGTGGCCCCCGGAGGGGCCCGCGGCGCGGCAAGTTCGGCCTCGACACTTGCCTGCATTTTTTCAATAAGATCATCCAAGGCAGCATCTTCGCGCGCGGCCGCCACGCCTCCAAGCGCCACATCAAGTTCGCAATCCCACTCGACAAACTCGAACACTTCGCGGATCGCAGCTTCGTCTCGATCGGTCCGCAGCGCGATGGTCCAACTTAGATAGCTGCCTTCAGGATCGAGCTCGTCCAGCATGGGCAGTCTGGAGACGTCGCAAGTCACCTCCATGGCACCGAGATGGCTAAGCTCTCGAAGCAAGAGCGCGGTCTCATTGGCCTTGGCGTAGAGGTCAGGTTTGGGAGAAAAGCGGATGTTGAAGAGATTCCCAGACGGCGGGGATTCATTTTGCGAGCCGTCTTCGAAATCATTAAAACAGATCTGCACCGGCTCAAAACTGTCCGAATCGTCGGCGGAAGATTCCTTGTCGCCGCCCACAAAATCGTCGCTTGCGGCGTCCGGATCGAGAGCTCTCAGTTCCGCGGCGAGCGCGTCGCGCCGCGTAACATCGGTGCTTCCGCCGTCGCGGGCGGCGCGCACCACATCGGCAAGCATATCCGCGGCACGCAGCATGATTTTCAAAACGTCACCCGACGCCACCAGCCGGCCCGCCCGCAAATGATCGAGAGCACTCTCGAAAACATGGGCGAAATGCACCAATTCGTCGAGGTTGAAAGCGCCTGCTCCGCCCTTGATCGAATGAACCGCGCGGAACACCGCGTTGACCGTTTCGGGATCGCTGTCTCCGTCTTGAATTAAGAGGAGCCCGATTTCAAGCTCACCGAGCTGTTCCTCGCACTCCTGAAAGAAAGTCTGCTTGATCGCCGCCATCGCATCCATGACATCGTACCCCTATTGCCGTTCAGGCGGCGACCCGGCGGATTGCTTCGACGAGCTTGACGGGATCGAACGGTTTGACGATCCAACCTGTGGCTCCGGCGCGGCGCGCCTTGTCCTTTTTCGTGGCGTCACTTTCGGTTGTCAAAACGAGAATGGGGACCGCGCGATGCCGGCCATCGCCGCGCACGCCCGCGATGAAGCCAAACCCATCCATACGCGGCATGTTGATGTCGGTGATAATGACATCCGGCCGCGCACTTTCCAGAACCTCCAGGCCATGCACGCCGTCCTCTGCTTGGACGACGCGATAACCGGCATTCGATAAGGCCAGCATCAGCATATCGCGCATGGTGCGCGAATCATCGACGGTCAGGACGGTCTTGCTCATTGAGAACTTTCCTGTCTGTGAAATTCGGCGGCGGAAACGCCGAGCCGCGCAAGACACTCAGCGAAATCGCTGGATGGATTGATGACTGCAAAAGAAGTCTTGGCGGCTTTCCATGTCTTGGCGGCGGAGAGCAAGACTTGCAGACATTGACCGCCGAGCCTCTCCACATGCGCAGCGTCGATATCAACGGACCTGCCCCGCAAGGTGAGTATCTCGGCGGCAAGAGGCGCCGCTGCCTTAAGATCGAGTACTCCGGGCAGTTCGACGAGGCCGGCGGCAACGGGCTTTTTGGAAACAACTTCCGGCATTAAAATTCCTCCCAGCTTTCTTCCTGGCTGCTTTGGGCCAAGGCGGGTTCGGGTTTGCGAAGCGCGCCGCCGCCGCGACCGGCAGGTGTTTTCAAGACGGCGCGCGCCGCCGGAACAGGCCGGCTGGCTTGGCGCGCGGCGGCCGGGCTTCCGGCGGCTTGGCCGTCGGTCTGAAACCGGCCAACAAGAGAAGCTAGCTCGTCGCTCTCTTGATTGAGCATATGCGCGGCGGCCGTGGTTTCCTCGACCATCGCGGCATTTTGCTGAGTGACTTGATCCATCTGGTTCAACGCCGTGTTGACTTGGTGAAGTGCGCCCGCTTGCTCCTGGGCGCTGACCGCGATTCGGGAAACGACGGTATCGATTTCGGCAACCTGCGCGACGATCCGCCCAAGAGCCTTACCGGTCGCACCAACAAGCTCGACCCCTTGCGAGACCTGAGAGCTTGAGGCTGTGATAAGACCCTTGATTTCCTTTGCAGCCTCGGCCGAGCGCTGGGCCAGTGCACGGACCTCTGAGGCAACCACCGCAAAGCCACGTCCTGCATCACCCGCCCTTGCCGCCTCGACACCCGCGTTCAATGCAAGAAGATTGGTTTGGAATGCGATTTCATCGATAACGCCAATGATTTGGCCGATCTGGCGCGACGATGTCTCGATGCCGCCCATCGCGGCAATCGCCTGCCGGACGACTTCACCACTCTCATCCGCATCCGATTTCGCGCCCGTTACGACTTCGCGTGCATGAATGGCACCTTGCGCTGTATTTTTAACCGTCGCGGTGATTTCGTCGAGGGTCGCGGCCGTCTCTTCAAGGCTCGCCGCTTGTTGTTCCGTGCGGCGGGATAGATCGTCCGCAGCGGCGGAAATTTCCCCGCTGCCTACATGAATCGCATCGATATTCGCGCGAAGGCCCTGCATCGTTTGCCGTAGCTTTTCCACCGCGCTGTTGAAATCGCTACGGAGCTTTTCGGTTTTCGGGGCGAATGCTGTGTCGATTCGGGTGACGAGGTCACCGTCAGCGAGGCGGGCGAGACCGGAGGCGAGATTTTCGATCGCGATCTGATCCTGGTGCGCGGCTTCCTTCTCGCGTGCCAAGCGCTCCTCATCTTCTTTCTGCCAGAGCTTAACGGCTTCCTCTTCCTCGGCTTTCTTTTTCAATTTTTTGATGGCCTGATCCTTGAAAATTTGAACCGCCTCAGCCATCCGGCCAATTTCGTCCTTGCGGGCAGTCCCGGACACGGCGATTGTAATGTCGCCGTCCGCCAATTTCTTCATGACGCCAGTCATTTCCGTCACTGGCTGGGCAATACTCCGTGTCAGCCACCAGCCGACAAAAATTGCCAGCAGAAGGCAGGTCAATCCACCAATGACCAGCGCCAGATGCGCGTCGTTCATAAGCTTGTCTTGATCCCTTTGAGCCGCCGCCGACCAGGCATCCGCCTGAGTGAGAGCCGCCTGAACCTGGCTTTTAACGGCCGTGAAGAGTTCGGTGCTACGAGCCGACTTGGAAATTTCGGCCGCATTTTCGGAGGTTGGGTTATCCCGAGTCAGACGGATCATCAGATCGCCGACCTCATTACGCCAATTGGCCCCCGCGATTTCGACTTTGTCGATGAGCGAAAGAAGTTCGGTGCGGCCCGTAATATCTCCGTGGAGCTGCGCTAAGTTCGTGGCAAAATCCTTGACCGCCGCATCATAGATGGGCGGCAGGCGCTCGTCCCTCGCGATAATGTAACCGCGCGCCGTTCGAGCCTGCTCGGACACCGCGTTGACGGCGCGTTGGAGGTCGTCGACGACTTTATGAGCCCTTTCATTGTCTAGGGCCGCGGAGTCAAGCAACTTCAAAATGACGAAAAGCGTGGCGCTTGTCAGCGCGACGGCAACGAGAATGCAAGCGAAGCCTGCAGCAAACTTGCGGCCAATACCAACATTTGAAAACGTCATGGCTCCCCACAAAGAATTGGCCTGCGCCCGCCAGCCAAACCATGGCCAGCCGTCCGCCGCGATTCACAAGGAAAGAGCGTGAGCCGGCCCTGGGGTGACGGAACTCACCTCCCCAAGCATGCGCAACGACTCGCGCTCTCTTTCGGGAAATTGTTGTAGAGAATAGGATTAAATAAACCCTGAATGGACGGCCGCATTATGAGTTTAATTCAGTCTGAACCAAGCTTATTCATTACTTAATACTTAAATACATTATATAACATTGACTCAAGGGATTCAGTTTCTTGAAGGCCATCCCAATCGAACGCCATGTGCCAGCGGCCACCCGCCGTCTGAACGAAGACGTTCATCATTGGGTTGTTGTTTGCTGCCATCGAACGTCTGCGGCGGCGACTCGATCGATGATTCCGTAGTTCGTGCGTAGCAAGATGGCCAACAGAACGGCGCTGTCGCGCTGACCCCGGGTTTGATCGCGTGCCTAGCAGATGACGCCAGCACCATCAGCTATCGCCATGGGCGGATGATCACTGGCTTCGGCGAAGTTGGGCAGCGTCGAACGCGCGGCATCGTGATCTGGCGGGGCGGACCGGAAGATGAGCCACGCACTCAATAGGATCAAGGCCGCGCAGCCAACGACCACCGCTCTGTTGCGAAGGTTTTGCACGACGTTCACGAGTTCTAGATCGGAGTCCGGGGCTCGTTTGCGCATAAAATAGGTGAGCAGGCCCGCAAACCCAATCACCGCGGGCACCGTCTTTATGAAGGCCGATAGATCCATGAAGCTCTCAAATCCGCCATTACACCGTGATGATCGAAGCTCAATCACGGCCGCAAGTGACATAAATCATAGTTTTTTTTCTGGCATCCGTCCATGCCGCGAAAGTGCCTATGCCGCCCAGCGATGATTGCCGACGAATTCAATGAATTCCTTGAGGTTGCCGTCTTCCCGCTCGCGTGACCAAATGAGACCGATTGATCTTGAGATACAGAGATCGGAAACCGGAACTTGCTCGACACCAGCTATCCCATAATGAGCAGGAATAAGCGCGACACCTATTCCAGAGGCGACAAGAGCAAGCGCCCGATCGTCCTGGTCGGTTTGATAGACAACCCGCGTCTTTATTTGGCGGGCAGCCAGCAGATCGGTGACGTCCTGGTAAAAGTCGCATCGCGTCCGCACGATCAAGGGCTCGCCTTCAAGATCGGCGAGCCGCACGCTTTGCCGCCGCGCGAAACGATGATCTTTTGGAACCGCCAACACATAGGGCTCCTTAAAGAGAACCCGGCTCGCAAATTTGAGCTCCTTGCCTTCAAGGATTGTCAGCACCGTGTCGAGATCGTGTTCGGCAAGAAATTCGATCAACTGCTCGCAGCTGCCATCCACCACTTCGATCGCGACATGGAGGTTGGCGCGGCGAAAGGAACTTAGCAGATTGGAGACGCAGCTGCTAGAGAGTGACTGCAACACGCCAATCCTCAAAAGCTTCGGCATAGCGATCGTCTTGAGTTCGGCCTTCACAGCATTGCAGTTTTGCAGAATTTCCTTGCCGGCTTCCAGCAGCCGCGCACCAGCGGCGGTTGGCACTATCGGGGACCGGCGACGATCGAGCAATTTAACGTCGAGTTCCGCTTCAAGCCTTGCAATGCTGGCCGAGATCGCCGGTTGCGAAACAGCCGCGCGTTGCGCACCCTTCGTAAACCCGCCAGTCTCGGCGACTGCAATGAAGTGCCTTATCTGAGTGAGCTCCATATGCGGGTACTTAGATATTTGACCGCCGTATAATCAACATCCGTAGTTTACCCGCGAGCTCACCTGCAATCAATCATTATCAATGTGTCTGTGAAGCCTTCGCAACCGGAGCAGGAAGCATCCGGGAAGTGCTCCCCAAAACAATCCCCCGCCGGAGCTTTTCCAGCGAGGGAAAGAGGAGAAGACACGCGTTTTTACATCGAACGAAGCGTTCCCGTTCATGCTCCCCGGACATAGTTCCCACATAAGGGCGCCGGATTAACGTAGCCGATTCAGTTGGGCTTAGTCCAACAGCAAAGTGCCCTAACACCTTGGAAACGTCTCCAAGGCCTTAAGCACGGGCGGGGCCGGCAGACCCGGTCCCGCAAGCGCCTAGTTTATTCCGCCGGTTCGACACCGAGCAGATCTTCGTAGCCTTTGCAGAGTTCGCCAACACGGCCAAGGATCTGCAGGGCAACGCCGAACACCGCGAGCGAGAACCAGCCAAAGAACACAAACATCCAGTGCAGCGGAGCAACGAACAGTTCCTCCATGAACCAGAAGGTGTGGCCCCATTCATTGAGCCCGACGTTCGGGAAAATCATGAACGGGCCGACGAACAGAAGAACGTAAGCAACCGACCAGCCCTTGAGCGCGAAGGTCGGGAGCCGCGTGCGGGCATACATGAAGCCGCCCACGCCGACGACGATATACATCGGATAGCTCATATAGAACTCGATGATATGGCTCGGGGTGAAGTCGGTGTCACGGATGACGGTCATATGCCAGGTGCCGTCCTGCTCGGTGAAGTAGCTGGCGCCCCAGTA
>DATBPZ010000056.1:0-41367 GCA_036561105.1 Methylocella sp.
CCCTGTGAAACCAAAACATCTACCCGGCGCAGTTTGGCGATGATCTCCTCAGGCTTGTGGCGCTTTATCGGCATTTGCGGTCCTCCTTTTCATGTCCAAAGACATACCTCACGGTGGACCAGTTCAGAGGGGGCGGATCACATTCCTGGAAGATGCCCTCCATGAGGCCAAACAAATCTCCACGGAAATGGAGACGAGCGGTATTGAGTTCGCCGACTTCGTCGAATGAAGGACCCCCAGGCGGGTCCTCCAAAAAGGCCTGGAGCGCGGGCGTCGCAGCCCCGAAACATTGATAGAATTTGAAAAGCTTTTATGCCTTATAAATCAACAACTTACGTCACACAGACGGCCTACGCGAAGCGGGGTTGGCCTGTCGATCACCCGAATAGCGCAGCTTGTCGCCGACGGTCTTCCGACGAATGGCAGCCGGGTTGATGTTGCCAAGGCGGATGCTTGGTTGGCTGCGGCTGGCCACCGATAAAAGGCATCCCAGATACAAGGTGTAAGGATGGCCCCCCATTCCCGCTTGGCTTGGTTGGCCGGGATAATCGGGGTGCGGGTTATGGCAAAAGGCAGCGTGTGATGGCCAACCGATGACACGCTCTATTTTGCACCTGATTTCTGCACAGAAAAAGCCCTTTCCTATCAATGGCCTTTTTGATGTGCAGATTTCTTGACCCTGAGAAGTTTGACTTAGCGCTCCTCCGCCGACTTGCGAAAATGCTCTGGCAGCGCAAAACTCTCGCTTACACGGACCGTTGCACCGGGATTTGGGATGGAAAATGTAGAGCAGATGGTGTGGTGGAAAGCGAGGGAAATGCCTCTGCTGGAAACCGACTGGAGAAACATCAAGCTTTATTGCGAAAGTGTCGAGAACCCGTTTGAATGGAAGCGATGTGTCTATGTCATTCGTCTTGCTCCTCCATTCTGCATCGCATATGGCGACCAATCGGAGATTGAGAGCCCGTTGATTTACGTGGGATCAGGTTCAATCAGTCAACGATGGTCTGACCATCGTGAATGGCTATATGAACTCGGTCGCAAAATCCCAGGCGGACGGTATGAAGTGTGGGTTTGTCAGCCCAGAACGCAGAAGAACTATTCATTCTATGAACAAATAGAAGCAGATATTATTGGAATTTTTTAGGAGTGAGACAAAGTATTTGCCTCTACGAAATTTTAAACTAGAGGGCAATACTGGCCGTCATACCTACGCTGACGGCTTTTTTGATGAGATTATCAAACCAGATCGAAGGTACTCGTGGGCTATATACCCACGCCTAGGTCAGATTCTGGAGTATTATGAAAAGGGCTCATCATGTGCCTAATTATTACACACGTCCGCTATGTGCGTAAGTTTTCGCATCTCGAAACACGCCTCACAATCCATTCCCTTGCGCGGCGTAAAAGGTTTCAAGCGGATGAGCTATTCGCGCTCCGTGCGGCGGGAAGGTACCGATACAACGTCGCGGCCGACACGCCGAGGCGGCCAGTTTCGACTACAAAGCCGAGATCATGATCAATACCGGGCTGCGCATAGGCGACGCTCTCAGACTTGGGCCGCAGCATATCCGCGATGGCAGGATCCTGATCCGCACTGGAAAGACCGGCGTCGAGCTCGACCTCCGCGTCCGTCCGGACCTCCGCCTGGCACTGGACGCCGCCCCAACGCCGCATCTGACCTATCTGGCCACAACGCAGGGCCGGACCCGCTCGGCGAAGGCCGCCTATACGTGGTTTTCGGATGCCGCGACTAAGGCTGGCCTGCCGCCCGGGTACACTGCCCACGGATTGCGCAAGGGTCTTCTGGCGGACATGGCGGAGGGGAAGGCAACGGACCAGCAGATGATGGCGGTTAGCGGCCATAAAGACCCGCGACAATTGCGGCCTTACCTCGAAAAGGCGAGGCGGAAAGGTTTGGCGGAAGATGCGATGCGTCTTCTCGATCGAGAGTCGGCCGGGGACGAAACCCGAACGGCGATTGGCTTACCTTCGAAAAAGGTGGGCCAATAAACCCCGTAACCCATTGAAAATAAAGGAGTGAAAATGATGGCTGGCAGGAGAGGAGGGACTCGAACCCCCAACCCCCGGTTTTGGAGACCGGTGCTCTAACCAAATTGAGCTACACTCCTAGCGGCCGGATTTTTAGCGTGAACAACCCTGTCAACGCAAGGGCGCTTGGCGGCATAGTGCGGAATACCGCTGTTTAATCGCCGCCGCGTCGTCAAACGTAGCGCACAGTCGTAAACATGCCGGCATGCTGATGGTACAAAAGGTGGCAATGAAACGCCCACCATCCCGGATTGTTCGCATCGAAAGCCACGATCACGGTGGTTTTCGGCGGCACGAGCACCGTGTCCCGCACGGCGCCAGCAAAACGCTTTCCATTGATCGCGACGACCTGGAAGGAATGCCCATGCAGGTGCATGGGATGCGGCATCATGGTCTGGTTGGTGAGCACAAGCTCCACTCTTTCGCCCTGGGCAACGGCAAGAGGAGGGACATCCTTATTCCAAACCACATTGTTGAGAGACCATTGGTAACCTTGCATCTCCCCGGTCAGATCGATCACGTGCGTCCGGTCCACCTTGCGGTCCGCCAACGGCTTGATGGCTTTCAGTGAGCGCTCAAGGTCGAGAGTGAGCGGCGGCGATGCCGCGTCCGCCTGGTTGGAAATGCGGGCAATTTGTCCCGGCCCTGCCTGGAGCACGATGCCGGTTTGCCTGCGCTCGCCTTCAAGAACCGCGAGCACCGGATAGACGGCGGGGGTGTTGGGTATGGCGAGTGTGATGTCCAACCGCTGGGCAACGGCGATCGGGAAGCTGCGGCCAGGCACCTTGTGCACGGGAATTCCATCAACCGCGACAAGGTGGCCAGCGAGTTCGCCGAGATCGATGTGGTAGGCGCTCATCGAGGAGCTGTTGATAATCCGCAGCCGCACATGGCCACCGGGTTCGACCTTGATGACCTCCGGATCGTCGAGCGTCCGGCCATTGGCGAGAAAGGCGTCATACTGAACGTCGTTGAGATCCGGCTTGCTCTTTATGGGCGCCATCACCATGCCCGGCATGTCCGCCATATCCATTTTGGGCATCTGACGGGCGCGAAGATCCGCGTAAATCTTTTCCGGTGGGGTGAAGCTGAAATCGGTAACTTCGACGACGATGTCCTGCTCACTGGAGCTCTCGCCGCCATCCTTGATGATGAGCGGTGCCGCCAGCAATAGCTGCTCTTGAAACCCATAATGCGAATGCATCCAATAGGTGCCGCCGACGAGCAAAGGGAAATCATAATCGGCACTGCCGCCTGGCGGAATCGCGGGTCCGGAAACGCCGGGGACACCGTCTTGCTGCCAGGGCGGCGTGAGGCCATGCCAATGCAGGAGGCTCGGCTCGTCGATATGGTTCTCGACCCGGACACGGAATGGCGTGTTGACGCGGGTGGTCAGTCCGAGGGTTCCATCTGGCTGGCGGACGCCAAGCATCGAAGCCGGCTTGCCGTTGACCTCAATGTCCCGGCGCTCAATCCGCAGCACGGTCAGCGCGGGTTCGTTCGTCTGCGCCTGCAGCCGCGAAGCCGCGCCAACTGCAAGAGTTCCAGCAACAAAATTCCGGCGCGATAGCATGAAAACCTCTGATGGGGCTATTGCGGGTTTTCCAGACTAAAAGTTTCCGATGTTTCGTCATAGGCGAAGAGTTCGCCATAGCGGCCCCAGTTGACGACGCTCTTCAGGGTCCGGTCAGCGTACTCCTCCGACATATAATCCTCGAGCTCTTCCAAAAAGCGGACGGCTCTGGCCGTATGGGTGGGACGCTCGTCAAGCACCACTTTGATCCGCGCGGCGAGCGGCAAATAGGCCATGAGATGATCACCGAATAGCTTTTTGCGCACATCGACATCCGCCTCAGCAAAACGATGCCCGGCAGGAGTCAATTTGATGTCGCCTTCCTCGAGCTCGGCAAAGCGGAGCAATTGCAAGGTTTCGGCCACCGGGAAAAGTTCGTCAACTTCCATTTGGAGCGTGTCGGCGAGAGCGGGAAGGTCGGCGCGGCCCACATAGGGTTCGGCAGCGATTTCCTCGATCATGCCGGCCAGCGTATTCGTCGAAACGCGCGGCAGCGCCATGCCAAAGCCAAGGCCAGGGAAGGCACCTTCGCGGCCCGACACCGGGGCGGGACGTTTGGTCATGAGGGCGTAGATCTTGTCGACCAGTTGCCGGAAATCAGGATCGAGCCGGTTGCGCGGATGATGCAGCTTGACCTCGATCTCGGCGGCGATCCTGCCGGGATTGCTGGACAGCACGACAATGCGGTCGCACATCAGCACCGCTTCCTCGATATTATGGGTGACCATGAGGATACTTTTGATCGGCATGCGTCCCTCGACCCAGAGATCGAGAAGATCGGTGCGCAGGGTTTCGGCGGTGAGCACATCGAGCGCCGAGAAAGGCTCGTCCATCAGGAGAATATTGGGATGGACGACAAGCGCCCGCGCAAAGCCGACGCGCTGCCGCATGCCGCCGGAGAGCTCCTTCGGGAAGGCGGACTCGTACCCATCGAGGCCGATAAGATCAATCGCCTTCAAGGCGCGCCGCCGGGCATCGTCCTGGGAGACTTGTTTGGCCCGCAGACCCAGCTCGACATTGGCGAGCACCGTCAGCCAGGGAAACAGCGCGAAGCTCTGGAACACCATCGCGACCCCGTCGACGGGGCCAGTGACCTCATGACCAAGATAGCTCACTTCGCCGCCGGAGGGAAAAACCAGCCCGGCGACGATGCGCAGGAGGGAGGATTTGCCGCACCCCGAGCGCCCCAGCAAACCGACGATTTCATTTCCCTTGAGGGTCAGCGAAACATCGTCGAGGACAGGCGGGCCGGGTTCACCCGACCCCGTCTGATAGCGTTGCGAAACATGTCTGACGTCGAGCAGGGTCTGCTTGCCAGCGAAAGACGTCCGCGCGGTGTTGTCTTGCATGAGATCACCTCAATCGAGCCGAAGGCGCCTTTCGGCGAGACCATATAAAGGACGCCACAGCAGGCGGTTGAACAGAATGACGAAGATCGACATCATCGCGACGCCGAGCACGATTTTGGGATAATCGCCATCGGCGGTCGCCTCGGCGATATAGGCGCCGATCCCTTGCGCCGACACCGTGTCGTTGCCCCATTTCACATATTCGGCGACGATCGCCGCGTTCCACGAACCGCCAGACGCGGTCAGCGCACCCGTGATGTAATATGGAAAAATGGCGGGGATGATCACATTCTTCCACCAGTTCCAGCCGCGAATGCGAAAATTCGACACCGCCTCCTTGAGATCGTTCGGAAATGCCGAAGCGCCAGCGATGACATTGAAAAGAATATACCATTGGGTGCCGAAGATAATCAGAAAACTTAACCAGATATTGGGGTTGAGAGAAAATCTGATAATGAGAACGACAGCGATCGGAAATACAACATTCGCCGGGAACGCCGCCAGAAATTGCGCCAGCGGCTGGACTTTTTCGGCGAGCCTCGGACGCAACCCGATCCAGACCCCCACCGGTACCCAGACCGCGGTCGCGAGTGCCATGAGCAGGATGACACGGATCATGGTGAAGACGGTGTAGAGGAGGCTCTGCCGGACATCGCTCCAGGTGAGTTCTTGGCGGACGTAGCCGATAATGAGCCAGACCGCCCAAAGCGTGGCGAGAACGACGCAGGTGATGAAGGCAATATCGATCGCGCGGCTGAGGCCGGGGCTTTTGCCGGGCGTTTGCGGGTGTGCGCGAATCGGCAATTCCATCCGCAGCAGCGCAATGGCGTGAAACAGCCGCGCCGGACCGCTCATCAAAACACGCATCCAATGGGTGCGTGCGAAGACCTGCGCGACGAATGACTTTTCCGGGGTCTGCCCAGCCGAAAGCTCAACCCGGAAGCGCGATCCGAAGGCAACCAACGGCCGGAACAGCAATTGGTCATAGGCGATGATAACCGCCAGCATGGCGATGATAGCGGCGAACACCGCGTCGATGCGTTTTTCCTCGATGGCGAGGGCGAGATAGGAGCCGATGCCTGGCAATTTGATCGTTGTGTCGCCGACCGCGATGGCTTCCGATGCGACCACGAAAAACCAACCGCCCGACATCGACATCATCATATTCCAGATGAGCCCGGGCATCGCGAACGGCGTTTCAAGCTGCCAGAACCGCTGCCAGCCGGAGAGGCGGAAACCGCGCGCGACTTCGATCAGGTCGCGCGGCACGCTGCGGAGCGACTGATAAAAGGAGAAAGCCATGTTCCAGGCTTGCGAGGTAAATATCGCAAACACCGCCGCGCATTCGGCGCCCAGGATCGAGCCGGGGAAAAGCCCCAGAAAAAAAGTCACGGTGAAAGAGAGAAAACCGAGAATCGGCACCGATTGCAGGACATCGAGCAATGGGATCAGTACGAGCGCCGCGCGCCGGCTTTTGGCGGCCAGCGTCGCATAGACAAGGGTGAAAACCAGCGAAGCGGCGATTGCGGCGAACATCCGCAAGGTGGTCCGGAGGGCGTAGTAAGGCAGAAGCCAATAGTCGAGCGAAACAACCGTCGATTCGGGAGCGGTCAGGGGCAGGGTCAACCCGTGCGAAACATGGGTGAGCGCGATGAACGCGGCAAACACGAGGGCAAATGCGAAAAGATCATACTGGTTGGGGAGCGCTTTGCGGCCGATCGAGGTGAAGGCGACAAATCGGGACAGCATGGCGGCCTTTCTCGAAGGACGAGAGCACTTCCTCAAGAAAGCACTCAAATTGACAGACTTGCAGCATGCTCCGATCGAAAAATCGATCAATTTTTTTGGAACATGTTCAAGGAGTGGGGGCGGACGGGGCAAGGATTTCGGCTGTGGGACGGCCGCGATCCTGGCGGTTTTCTACGCTTACCGAGACAAATGAAACTTTAATGACATCAGACGCTAGACGGGCTCCCGGGGAAACGGCCAGTGACTTCCGCCGCGCCCAGTCCAGGCGGATTTCTGCGAGAAGTTAACCAAAACAAACCAATATGTGCGTGACGGCCGTTTTTTTGACTTTTTAACGACATATTACGGATTATGAGATAATTTGACGGTCTAACAGGCTGGCGATGACGTCGATGCGATATTTCCCCCGTTGGTTACCAGTACTCGGCTCCTTTTCATGGATGGGTCTCGCGTTGCTCGCGGGAGGCTGTGCGGGCGGCGTCACCGGCGACGATATTTTTCCGACCGCGGCGGAATATGAGGTCGGCGGCATCGATGTCTCCAGATATCAGGGTGACATCGACTGGAATAGCGTGCACGCTTCGGGGGTGCGATTCGCCTGGATCAAGGCGACCGAGGGCGGTGACCGCGTCGATGAAAAATTTGCCCAGAATTGGGCGTCGGCGAAAGCCGCGGGCGTGCCACGTGGCGCCTATCATTTTGCCTATTGGTGCAGGCCCATGGCGGAGCAAGCCGCCTGGTTTACCGCGAATGTTCCCAATGATCCGGATGCCTTACCTCCGGTCCTGGATGTCGAATGGAACGGGCAATCGAGGACTTGCCCGAAACGCATTCCCCGCGATATCGCCCTCGCGCAAATGAAAATCATGCTTGCCGCGATGGAGCGGGCCTATGGCAAAAGGCCCGTGATCTATACATCCGTCGATTTCCATCGCGACGTGATGCAAGGGGAATTTACCGATTACCCGGTGTGGGTCCGCAGCGTAAAATGCCATCCCGCCCTCAAATATGCCAATCGCCGCTGGCATTTCTGGCAGCATACGGCTGAGGGCCATGTGGCCGGCATTCGCGGCTTTGTCGATCGCAACGCGTTCAATGGTTCGGCCAAGGATTGGCAAGCCTGGCTCGCCAACAACAAATCGCTCGCAGACAACAAACCGGCTGGCGCGCGCGGCGCTTGATACTCTGCGTGAACTCACTAGGCACCACCAAATGCCGGGACTAAACACCGGCCTCAATTGGGATTGGCGTTTGCCAGCCGCGAATTTTGCGCATCGAGCTTCGTGTTCTCGTACGCGCCCTAATGAAGCTTCACCACGGGCGCATTGCGCCGGCGAAAAGTCCGGCCAATCGTACTGAGGATTACGTTGGCGATCCCATGCAAGGCGGCCTCGTGCATCTTGTAGAGCGAACGATACATCAAACGCGCAAAGTAACCTTCTATGAAGAAATTCTTCCCAACGAGAAATCCCATCAGATTTCCGACGGTACTAAATTGGCCCAGCGAAACCAGTGAGCCGAAGTCGCGATAGACGTATGGTTTCAGTGGCTCTCCTCGCAATCGCCGAGGAAGTTGCCTGACAAGATGTGTCGCTTCTTGATGAGCGGCCTGGGCGCGTGGAGGCACATCACCCGCGCCGTTTGGCTGAGGACAGGCCGCACAATCACCGATCGCAAAAATATCGGGATCGCGAGTTGTCTGAAGAGCCTGCGTGACAATGAGTTGGCCGATCCCGTTGGTCTCGAGCCCATCCAAATGACGGAGAACGTCAGGGCCCTTCACGCCGGCGGACCAGACCACAAGTTCGGAAGGAATGAAGCCGCCATCGGCAAGCTGTACACCGTCTGCGCGAACCTCAGTGGCTCTTGAATTCGTTTTTATGTCAACGCGGAGGCTTTTCAAGAGTTGGGTAGCGGCGTCCGATATCCGGGGTGGCAAAGCAGGCAGGACTCGATCGGCGGCCTCGATTAGCGTAATGTGAATATCTCTTTCTGGATCGATGCGGTCGAGGCCGAAGGCGACGACCTCACGCGTCGTCCGATGGAGTTCCGCCGCGAGCTCGGTTCCGGTTGCACCGGCGCCAACGATCACAACATGAAGCTGTCCTGGACGCACCGGATCAGATTGCGCGTCGGCGCGAATACATGCATCGACGAGCCGATGGTTGAACCGCACAGCCTGCTCGGGTGTCTCGAGCGGGATGGCATGCTGACTCACCCCAGGCGTACCGAAATCATTCGTCATGCTACCAATCGCGATGACCAATGTGTCATAGTGTAACGATCGTTGCGGGGTGATCTCGATACTCTCTTCATCATGCGTTGGTGCAAGTTGAATCTGCTTGGTGCCGCGGTCGAGCCCAATCAACTCTCCAAAGCGGTAGACAAAGTGATGCCAATGCGCTTGGGCAAGGTAATCGAGCGCATGATCGTCGAAATCAAGACTGCCCGCTGCCACGGAATGTAGAAGTGGCTTTCAGAGATGCGCGCGGGCTTTGTCGACAAGTGTGATCCGCGCGCCCATGCGCCTTCCGAGCGCGTTACCCAGGCCCGTGGCGAGCTCGAGTCCCGCAGCGCCACCTCCGACAATGACGATCTCATGAAGTGGCGCGTCTTTTAATGCCCGGTCAGAAAGCACGCTACGCTTATCATCGTTCACCGCAGACTCTAGCATTTCCAGGACCCTCGATCTTGCATTTTTACCGGATGACCTGGTCTGCGATGGTCGACAAACCGAGGCTTTAATCCATCAACGTTCATTGATGTGACGCGCAGGGCGACGACATAACCGCCCCCCCAATCGGAGGGCATCCTGCAGCGTCCCATAAACCTCCATAATCCACTGATATATGTATATCAGGCACGTTCGGACCGGCAGAGATTAAGAGTCGGTATTATTTCGCACCGTATGAAGGAGATCGCGCAGTGTCCTTCGCAGTCCGTGCACCTGATCAATCAAATTGAGTATGACGCCGATCCCCTCATCGTTGACGCCCAAATCGTGCTTCAGGTCTTTGATGAGATGCGCCCGCGCAATGTCGACATCGGAGAACTCTTGGCCTGTCGCGTCCTCGCGTGGAACCAGCCACTCTTCCTTGATCCAAACGTCCAGCGTTTCGATTTCAAGCTGGGCGCGGACCAAGAACTGTTGCCGATCGATCATTTATCCCTCCATTCCGGAACGCGGATTTTCGGCCTTTCCGGCGGTCCAATTCATCGCGAACGCTTCAAGATCCGGATCTATCTTCTCAGGGAGCACAACCTTTAGGCTGATATTCTGGTCACCCTGGCTTCCATCCGGCCGCACGACACCTTTGCCCTTGAGGCGAAGGACGCGGCCCGTATTGACGCCCTTCGGCACCTTCACGATGACCGCCCCCGTCGTTGTGGGGACCCTCACCTCCGCGCCCAGAACAGCCTCGGTGAGGCTGATTGGCAAGTCGAGATGAATATCATCACCATCCCTAACGAAGAATCGGTGCGGCTTGACCTCGATCTCAACCAGTGCGTCCCCGGGTTCTCCGCCACCGATTCCCGGCTCTCCCTTGCCGCGCAGGCGCAGGATCTGACCATCGCGGGTG
Organism: Methylocella sp.; assembly: GCA_036561105.1. Lineage (GTDB taxonomy): Bacteria > Pseudomonadota > Alphaproteobacteria > Rhizobiales > Beijerinckiaceae > Methylocapsa. Next base: position 10,305 of record DATBPZ010000056.1, read on the forward strand.
CCGGCTGGGACGACGACGTCAAGGGCGGAGCCATCAGGGAGGATTACCCGGCTCGTCGCGCCGTTTACAGCGGAAAGAAACTCGACCGTCAGCTTGTATTGAACATTCCTTCCGTCTCCGCGGCCGCGGGTCCGGGCGCCGCGGAATAGATTCGACAGGATTTCATCGGAGTCCATGATGTCGGCGTAGCCTGAATCGGTCGTATAAGGATGATACCCGGGACCTGCTCCCGCGTAGTCCCGATAGAACTCGTGCTGCGGCCGCTCTGCACCCGACGCATCGATCTCGCCGCGATCGAACCTGGCCCGTTTCTCAGGATCGCTCAGGAGATCATAGGCCGACGCGACCTGCTTGAATTGCTCTTCAGATTCACGATTGCCGGGGTTGAGGTCGGGATGCAGCTTCTTGGCAAGCCGGCGATACGCCTTCTGAATGTCCTCGGCTGAGTCGCTTCGTTGAACGCCCAGGATTTCGTATGGGTTTTTGTCCACCGCTTCCTCTTGAAGGTATCAAAGGCGCCGGGTTCTGCCTGGGATCGGCGTAGGATTTGGTTCCGGCCTGAGTTGGTCAATGTCATATTATCGCGCTTGAACTCCAATGTCTTTTAAACAGATTCCGCGGCACAATTGCTTTTGCAGCGCAAGCAAGCAGGGGCTGCCAACGAGCGGGGGACCTCGCCACCGATCAGGCTTTAGCCGCGGCGTTTGGCGAATGGATCCCGTGAGTGCATTTGTATCGCAATGAGCCTTTTATTTGCGATCCTAACCACGTTTCGACCCGGAATCCCGGCCATCGTTACCGCCATTCGCCGACAAAACGCGTTGGATGGACCAGCGCGCGATCTTGCGGACGTCCGGATCAGGGTCATCCGCCGCCTGTTCCAGGAAGGGCAGCGCGTCGGCATGGCCGATGTCGCCAAGGGCCGTCGCGACATCCTTGCGGAGGTTGCTCACCGGATGCGCCAAGAGCTTGCCGAGCGCGGCGACAGCCTCGGTGGCTTGCAGCTTGCCCAATACGAGGGCGGCCTTCCCGCTTACCTGCCAAACGTCGTCTGAAAGGGCCTCGATGAGACCTGCAACTGCCCCCGTGGCGTTGATCTTCCCGGCGAGCAAAGCGGCCGCCTCGCGCACTTGCCAGTTTGCGTCGGATAAGCCCGCGAGGATTGTCGTGGTGATCTTTTCCGGGGGGCCGAACGCCAGTGCCGAGATCGCCGCGCGGCGCACCTCGAAATTTTCGTCTTTCACGGCGGCGATCAGTGCCGGCAACGTGGCATCGCTTTTGAGATATGCGAGAACGCCGACGGCCTCCCGGCGAACGCGCGCGTCTTCATCAAAGAGCGCCTTCAGGCCCGGCGCCAGCGAGGCCTCGACCCGCAAATTGCGCAAACCGCGCCACGCGGAAAGCCGCACTTCGGCCTTTTCATGATCGATAAGCGCGAGAAGTGGCGGCGCGGCCTCTTGCGATTTCAATTCCGCGAGGCTCTGAGCGGCCGTGCCGGCAACCGATCCGTCCGTGTCGAGCAGCGCCGCTGCGAGGGCCTGCGCTGTGGCGAGACCGTCGAATTGATCGAGCCCCTTCGCCGCTTCGCGGCGCACGTTCGCATCTGGGTCGGACAACGCCGCGATGAGCAGCCGTTCCGAGTCCGCGTCGGACGCTTCCACGAGGTCGAGCACCGCAACACGCCGTGCGGCCGCATCGGGGCTCGCCAATCGCCGCGCGATCTCGTCAAGATCGGCGTTGACGTCCTCAAAGAATTTTCCGCCCATGGCCTTAACGCAACAGATAGGGAATGGTTACGGTCACCGCCTTGGTCGGGCAATCGAGCTGGCAGGGCAGACAATACCAGCATTCGTCATAGCGCATGTGCGCCTTGCCGGTTTCCGGATTGATCCGCAACACATCGAGCGGACAGACATCGACGCACACCGTGCAGCCCTTGTCGGCGATACATTTTTCCTGATCGATCTTGACCGGGAATTCGGATGGGTTTTCGGCGAAGGACATGGACAACCTCAGGCGGGTTCGGGGATACGTAAGCGGTGATAGGCGTTCTTCTCCGTCGCCTCCACTGGCACGACGTAAGGATCGACGGCGCGCTTCCGGCACGCGATCTCGCCATCATCGTCCTTGAACAATTGCACGTGGCAGAACCAGTTCGCATCGTCCTGTTCGGGATGGTCGAGCCGGTAATGATAGAGACCCCAGCGGCTTTCGGTGCGATAGAGCGAGGCGGCGGCGGCCATATCGGCGCAATCGAGAATGGAGTGGACCTCGAGCGCGCGCATCAGTTCATGCGGGTCGCGCGCGACGAGGCGGGGCAGATCCGCCCTGATCTCGGCAAAGCGCCTCTGCGCGATCTCATATTTGCGGGTGACCTTGGGCGGCTGCAAATAGTCATTCACGAATCGTCTGATCTTATATTCCACCTGATTGGGCGGCAGCCCATCCTCATTGTTCAAAGGCACGCGGACACGGGCACGCTCCGTCTCGACGTCACGAGGATCGTAATCGGCAAGCGCCGTGGTGCTGGCGAGCACCGCAGCGTCCTCGCCTGCGATGGCGCCATTGACGAATGCGCCCAGCATATAATTGTGCGGCACGCTCGCCATGTCGCCAGCAGCGTAAAGCCCAGGCACCGTCGTGCGTGCATGTTCATCCACCCAAACTCCAGAGGCACTGTGGCCGGAACAAAAGCCAATTTCCGAGATATGCATCTCAACCATGTCACGGCGGTAATCGTTGCCGCGTCCGGCGTGAAAGAGTCCGCGCGAAGGGCGCTCGACATTGTGCAATATGGTCTCGACCTCCGAGATCGTCTCCTCCGCAAGATGGTCAAGCTTGAGGAACACGGGCCCCTTGCCACCATCGAGTTCCTTACGGAATTCGAGCATCATCTGGCCTGACCAATAGTCGCATTCGATAAAGCGCGCGCCCTGGTTGTTGGCCGTAAAGGCGCCAAATGGACCCCCCACATAGGCACACGCCGGACCATTGTAGTCCTTGATCAGAGGATTGATCTGAAAACATTCAAGGTTGGTGAGTTCGGCGCCAGCGTGAAAGGCCATGGCGTAGCCATCACCCGAATTGGTCGGGTTTTCGTAAGTCCCCCATAAATACCCGGACGCGGGGAGGCCGAGCCGCCCGGCTGCCCCCGCCGCCAGGATCACCGCCTTGGCGCGAATGACGAGAATTTCTGCCGTGCGGCTGTTGACCGCCATGGCCCCGGCCATCCGCCCATCCGCACTCTTCAGCAGGCGTGTCGCCATGAAACGGTTCGAAATGAGAACCTGGGCTCTACGCAACTGGCGATAAAGAATCTTCTTGACACTGCCGCCCTCCGGCATCGGCAGGACATAGCTTCCAAGATGATGCACCTTTTTCACATCATAATCGCCGTTCTCATCCTTGAGGAACTTGACCCCCCACTGGTCCAGTTCGCGGATCATGTCGAAAGAGCGTTCCGCATAGGCGAGCACGGCCTTTTGATAAACGATGCCATCATTCGCGATGGTGATTTCGCGAACATATTGCTCGGGCGTCGCGAAGCCCGGCACAATCGCGTTGTTCAGCCCATCCATGCCGATGGCGATGGCGCCGGAGCGTTTGACATTCGCCTTCTCGAGGAGAACGACCTTCAAGGCGGGATTGGCCGTCTTCGTCTTATAGGCGGCGAGCGGTCCCGCCGTGCCGCCGCCGATGACGAGCACATCTGCTTCAAAAATCCCGGCACCATCTCCGAGTTCGGCCATTGCAGTCTCCCGAGTCGTTTCGGGCGCATCATCGGTCCGGCGGCAATTCCTGTCTGGCAACTAATTGCCAGCTTAATATGTTTTAGTCTATAGATATTATTGTGATTAGCCCGGAGCGGCGTTTCCGGGAAGCGGGCCTCGTGGGAATCGCGCATGCAGGTAAGAGCGGAGAAAGGGCAGGTTGGCCCACCGTCAGGGCGCGTGGATATCCGCGACCTCTCCGTGCGTTTCGGCGCCTATGCGGCGATCGAAGCCTTCGGACTTTCCATTGAACCCGGAGAATTCGTCTGTCTGCTTGGACCCTCCGGTTGCGGCAAATCCACCGTGCTGAACGCGGTTGCAGGCTTCGTGCCGGTCGGGGAGGCGAAGGTCATGGTCGACGGCAAGCCCGTCAAAGGCCCGGCTGCCGATCGCGGCATGGTGTTTCAGCAATATTCGCTGTTTCCCTGGAAAACCGTGCTCGAAAATGTCGCGTTCGGACCGCGGATGCAGGGCGCCTCGCGCACTGAGGCGCGGCTCAAGGCAAGGGAATATCTCGAATTCGTCGGGCTCGCCGCCTTTGCCGATCATTATCCCGCGACCCTCTCGGGAGGCATGCAGCAGCGTGTAGGCATTGCCCGCGCGCTGGTCAATCATCCCGCGGTCCTTCTCATGGATGAGCCATTCGGAGCGCTCGACGCGCAGACGCGCGGCCTGATGCAGGAAAATCTTCTGCGTTTATGGGACGAAATCGGCGCCACGGTCATCTTTGTCACCCACGATGTCGACGAAGCGCTCTATCTCGCCGACCGGGTGGTGGTCATGAGCGCCGCGCCTGGCCGCGTCTTGCTCGATCTGAGGACCGCGCTTCCCCGCCCGCGTCCAGACGACGTCTTCGACCTCCCGGCCTTCGCAGGGGCGAAACGCCATTGCCATCGCCTCATCCGGCAGGAGAGCCAGCGCGCTTTCGACAATCAGCGTGGAAGCTGGCAATGAACCGTCCGACGCTTGCAATCCCGCGAAACCCATCGCTGCATCTGCGCGAAAGCGAGCGTGACATGGGTGCACCCAATCTTTTCGCGCGTCTGGAGCCCGTAGAATATCAGAGATTGCAGAGTGCTTCCGCGGTTCTTCGTTTCCGGGCCGGGCAAGACGTATTTCGCCAGGACGATCCGCACCGAGGCATATTCGTCATCCTGTCGGGCGAGGTGAAAACCTACTACACCGGCCCCTCCGGGCGTGAGATCACGCTTGCCTATTGGGCGCCCGGAAATTTTGTCGGCGGCCCGGAGGTCTTCGGCGGCGGTCATCACATGTGGTCCGGCCGCGCCATGCGCGCGACTGAGGTTTTGCATGTGCGCGGCCGCGAACTCCGCCGGCTGATGGTGGAAATCCCCAATCTCGCCATCGGGCTTGTCGAAGCGCTGGAGCACAAGGGCAAATGCTATTCGACGATGATCCATATGCTTGGAACGCGCTCTGCCTCCGAACGTCTTGCGCAAATGCTGGTTCTTCTCGCCGAGCGCGATGGACGGCGCACCCGTACCGGCATCGTCATCGCGCGCCGGCTGACCCATGACGACCTCGCGAAAATGGTCGGCGCGACACGCCAGTGGGTGACGGCAATTATGGAACGCCTGATGAGGCAGGGCATGCTCGCCATTCACAAGACTCGTATCGTGGTCCTGGATGAGCAAAGGCTGCGCCGCTTCGCCGACTCTCAGGAGGAAACACCGGCGCGGCGGCGAAAGAAGCGCGGAAGCAGCGCCAGCGCGATCGCATCGAAGCCCTTCATCGTCGAAGTACCGCTCGGTTATCCTGCCGGATGAATGTAGGGGAAGGCCCAAAAATGAGCTTGTCGCGTGTCAAATTCGACAACTTCAACGCCGCGGCCTCCGGTACGCGCGCGAAGATACTCTCGCGCCATATCGTGGCAGTCTTCCAGCGTTATGCTGTGCGGCTCGTGTCGCTGGCTTTTTTTGTTGGATTGTGGCACTTCGCGTCCACGTCGCGTCTTCATCTTGGTCTCGTGACATTCGCCAATGTTCCGGCACCGGCCGAAGTGATCGACGCCTTTATTGCCTTGGCGCGGTCAGGCAAACTCGTGCCCCATCTCTTCAGCAGCCTGACCCGCGTCTTCGCGGGCTTTACGATCGCCGCCGTCACCGGGATCGGCCTTGGACTGGCGATAGCACGGCTCAAACTCGCCGAGGATGTGTTCTTGCCTCCACTCGAGATTTTGCGCCCGATCCCGGCGGTTGCGTGGATACCGCTCGCGATCTTGATGTTTCCTTCCGCCGAGACTTCGATCATCTTTATTACCTATACTGGCGCGTTGTTTCCCATTCTGCTCAACACGATTCATGGCGTCGAGGAGATCGACCGCCGTCTTGTCGCTTCGGCACGCAGCCTCGGTGCTGGACGTGGTGCTATCTTGTGGGAGGTCATCCTCCCTGGCGCCATGCCGAGTATCGTCACGGGGCTCGCGATCGGCATGGGAACCTCCTGGTTCTGTCTGGTGACCGCGGAAATGATCTCGGGTCAATTCGGGATCGGTTACTACACCTGGGAATCCTACACGTTGCAAAACTATGCGGACATCGTCGTCGGCATGCTCGTCATTGGCGCGCTCGGCATGGCGAGCAGCATTCTCGTCCGCAAGATTGGCGCATGGCTGACACCCTGGCATCAAACAAAGTGAGGCGCGGCGGGAAATTAATTGCTTTCAGGTGCCTACGGCACTTGGGAAGATAGAAGCCAGATAAAACTCTTTCGACAATGAGGATGATATTATGCGTGGACGCGGTTTGCTCTCCTGCCTCTTCGGGGTACTCGCTTACGCAAGCGCGGCGCGCGCCGAGACGATCCGCGTCGCCGTCGGCACGCAAGATACGACGATCAACTGCGCCGCGGGCGGACTACTGATCCGGGAGCTCAAACTGCTCGACAAATATCTTCCCCATAGCGGGAAATACAAAGACGCGGCTTATGATGTCCAATGGAAGAATTTCACGAGCGGCGCGCCCATCACCAATGAAATGGTCGCCGGCAAGCTTGATTTCGGCGCCATGGCGGATTTCCCCGGCTCGCTCAATGGTGTCGCTTTCAAGAAGGCCGGCAAACGCAGCCTGTTCATCGGTGTACTTTCCGGCACGTGAAAGGCAGCGGCAATGGCATTGTCGTGCCAAGCGCGTCAGAGATTCAGTCACTTGAGGAGTTGAAAGGCAAAACCATATCCGTTCCTTTCGCCTCGACCGCGCATGGGATGCTGCTGCGCGCCGTCACAAAGCTTGGCTGGGATCCGGAAAAGGACGTGAAGATCATTGCTCAGGCGCCGGAAGTCGCGGGCTCCGCGCTCCAGAGCAATCAAATCGACGCGCATGCGGATTTCGTGCCCTTCCCCGAACTCTTCCCGAGCCGTGGGTTCGCCCGCAAGATTTTCGACGGCTCGCAGGCGGACGTTCCTACGTTCCACGGCCTTCTGGTTGACGGAGAATACGCCGACAAATATCCGGAAGTCGTCGTCGCTTACCTACGCGCGGCGATCGAAGCCAACAAATTGCTCTCGGCCGAGCCGGAAAAATACAGCGAACTCATCGCCAAGGTCACGGGTATCGAAGCTCCTGTAAATTATCTGTTCCACGGACCGCTGGGCTTACAAACGCGCGATCTCACTTGGAAGCCGGAATACCGGCAGGATGTTGCTACGTCTGTCGAGACGCTCAAAATTCTGAAGCGCGCCGACACAGGCCTTGATCTCGATACTTTCATTACCGACACATACATCCGAGCGGCCTTCAAAGCCTCCGGCCTCGACTATGACGCGCGTCTCGCTGACTATGCGCCGCTCCCTCTTACCGCGAATGACGCCGCAACCGGCAAACCGATCAAGGACACGAGCCGCGTCGCTGAAATCTGGCTAACAGGTGAGCCGGTGGTGCGCCATTACGCGACGCCCGAATCTGCGCTTAAAGCGCTCGCTGGGTTCGAGAAAGCCGGTAAGATCGCCCGCGTCGTCTATGCACAAGATCACGACAAGGGGATCAAACTTTTGGCGGACAAAACATGGTTTGTCGTCTCCCCGAAAGGACAGATCGACGCTTTCCTGCTGCGGCAAGACGCTGAGACGTTCGCCCAAAAGAGCAACGGCGAGGTGAAAGACTTCAACGAAGCGAAATTGTCCGTGCAACACACGCCGGCGGCATCGCGTTGAGAGCAAAGATCACTGTCACAGACACTGGCTTTGGCGGCACGTTCGCAAGCTGCGTGGACATCCATTGGCTGGATGGTCTCTAAGGAAGCACAAATGTCTCGCCGATCTCGCGGAGGGCGATGCGCTCCGGCGTCCTTTGCAGTGCCATTTGGAAACGTTCGATCGGTTCGCGAAATCCTTCTGAACTGAGACGAAACGTTTGATGGTGCACAGGCATAATGAACTGGGCGCCAGCGTCATTGGCCATTTGAACGGCTTGTTCCGGAGTGCAGTGCGAATGGATCCAGGGATCGTAAGCGCCGATCGGCATAATCGCCAAGTCGATGGGACCCAAAGTCCGCAATTCCGCGAACGAATCGCATAGCGCAGTGTCACCGCCGAACACGATCCGACGCTGCTCCCGCTTGAGAACATAGCCGTTATAACCCCGGAAAGTATCACGCCTTACGCGCGCGCCCCAATGCTTGACCTTGAACGCGGCGATGTCGATCCGACCGGCCAACGTTGTTACGGATCTTGCTTCGTTCCAACGAAGTTCACTGACGTCGGAGAACCGCTTCCAACGGAGCAGCTCTCCTGTCCGTGAAGCCGTAATCACCGTCGTCGAACGATCAAATTGATGGAGGGTTCGCATATCGAAATGATCGAAGTGCGCGTGGGAAAGAAGCACGACGTCGATCTTGGGGAGATCGCGAACGGTCAGCGCAGGCTGGGTCAGACGTTTGGGCCCGAGTGTCAGTCCGGGCAACCGGATTCCGATGCGCGAAAAAAGAACGGGATCCGTCAGAATTACGACCCCAAAAAAATTGATTAACACCGTGGAATGCCCGAGCCATGCCGCGGTGATTTGGTTATCGCTCCAAGCCGATGGATTTGGCCGGGCGGAAGCAGGAGCAATCCGTCTTTTCCGAGCCAAAGATTTATCTCAGTTTCGGTATCGGCATGGCAGGAAACATCGTAACTCCCGCGCCCATGCACGAGAAGACCGTCTTCCAGAGCCCGCTCAGCGAGCCAAATATCGCCTCTACCATAGTCGCCATACTACAGAGGCAACAAAAATATTTCGACCAGAAAAAGTCGCGGATCGCGAAATCGAGGCCCATCCAATTCTCCGCTACGCTTACTGGCGCGCCAAGCGCAGTGAACCAGACGTTAATCTGGGCGCGAATTTTGCTTTCATTTGGCTGCCTCACCCCATCAGGAAGGCCATAACGCAAATGACACTGTTGAGCGATGCGAGGACTTGATGCCGCTTTACTCGTACTATTGCCAAGATTGCAAAACTGATTTCGAGCTTCTGGTTCGGTCTGCCGATATTCCCGCGTGTCCAAGCTGCGGCGGCGAAAACTTGCAGAAGCAGATCGCCAGGGTCTGCATCGAGATAAAATACCCAGCCATAGCAAAATCAGGCCGCCGAGCAGCGGCAAGAGCAGGCGATCTCAGCAATTTCAGCAAGCAGGAGCGGCGAACGAAATGAGTTATCTTGCTAAACGCGTCCTGATAGCGGTGGCTGGGGCTTTCATGATGACTATGCCGGTGCGGGCCCAGGACAACCCTATGTCCATGCCCATGATGCTGCAGAAAGCCGACGGCCGGCAGCTGGTAGATTTGCCACCCGCCATGCGAGAGCACATTTTAAGCAACATGCGCGGCCACCTAGTTGCACTCAGCGGCATAGTCGCGGCGCTTTCAGCCGGGGACGGCACGAAAGCAGCGGCGATCGCCGAGACGCGACTCGGTCTTGAGTCACCTGGTGCCGCGGCTTGTAACCCAAGCTATGGCATGGAGACGTCGGCGATGGCCGCGGCGATGGCTGAACACATGCCAGATGAAATGCGCAAGCTCGGCTTCACAATGCATGAAACGGCAAGCGCATTTGCAAAGGAAGCAGGCAAGACGCAGCAGTCCAACGACATGAGACCGGTATTGGCGGCGCTTGCGCAAGTCACCCAGAGCTGCGCAGCGTGTCATTCCGCGTATCGTTTGCAGTAATGTCGTCTTACCGACATTCTGTCGGTGGTGTGTCATACTGAGCACAATCTACGTCGTGACTGATGGACTTACGTGGGCTGCGAACTTTGGCGGCAAACGATTCAAACGGCGATTGCTTTGATCGCATCGAAAGTCTCAGCCATTTCCACAAGACTGACATCGGCAATTAAGGCTGGTGCAAACACGTCGTTTCCTGGCAGCCATGCCTGTTCGCAGGTTTCATCGCAAAGGGCAATCTGGAGAGCTTGATTGAGTTCGTAGCTCCCCCAAGCAAGACCGGTGTCCCGTAACACCGATTGCATGGCATTCTGAACGAGGCTTCGCACGGTCAAATGCAAGGCCGAGACAGGAACCTCTGATACGCCTCCTCCTAAGGCGTCGCGGCAGGCTTCCTCATCATATGAGGCGTGCCCCCGGCAGGCCAAGGGACGCACGGAATAAATGATGCAGAGATCGCTCTCGATGAGGGGACAGATGAGGCCGGAAGCCATGCGTTGCTGCTGATCGAGCCGTCTTGTCGCCCGATCGGCGGCCAAGATCTTTCGCGTAAGATCTGAAGAGACCTGATCCGGAAACCGGCGGATTTGACGCGCGATATTGAAAATTTCAGGTGCGGTCGCCGCGACGCGAATGGTACAGCAGCTCGCACAACCGCCGCGGCAAGCGACCGGGCTTCCCTGCAACTATTTACAAACGACGCTGTTTTCGAAACTTTCGTAAGATTGTCGCGACAGGCGTTCAATCGGATCCCAGCTATCAGAATTTTTTGTCAGCGAAAAACTGAAGACACGGCACATGGCCTTGAAGAACACGATTGGATTCGAATCATCCAAAATCGCCATGCTTCATCTATCCCCATGGGGGCTAGGCTGCGTTCTGGCTCAAAATAGCCTCGAAATGTCCGCGCCGCATCCGGAAAAACCCGCGACCGCCCGCTAACACCTGATACTGTTGAGGTGCCGCATAGCACAGGAGGTAGAACCAATCTTGCGGGCTGATGTGCTCAGGACGGCTATCGATCGTAAAGATTTGAGCATTCGGATGAAAGCGGACGTGAATTAGCACATCGTCTGGTTTCTTGTCATCGCAGCTGATGGGCGCCGCAAACTTGGCTTCGACCAGCGAGATGACATTGTTCGCGATCTCGCGACTCCCAATCTCGGCTTCCGAGGGCATCGACGTCTCCATTTTAGGTTTTAACTTCTAGATATGTAGAATAATTACATAACGATTCAAAGAAAATTCTGTTGTCTGGGAAAAAAATGACATGAAAAAATGTCGCAAGGGAGCGTCGATCCAAAGGATCGCAAAAATCAGCATCCCTTGTGACGTCCGGACAGAAGCACGGGGAAAATGCCTAATTTTCGCATATTGCTTACGGAATAGAGTGCACGATATTCCAACCAGCCAGAACGTTTTCTGGCCGCTGGAGTGCTGCTCCGGCGGAAATCACATTCAAGCTATGAATGTTAAAGTGCCAATTGGAGGCTATTTACATGAAGATATCCGCCCGCAATGTCCTCGAGGGTACGGTCAAGGAAGTCAAAAAAGGCGCCACCACCTCGCATGTTCTTATCGACGTGAAGGGTTTAACCGTCACCTCCTCAATCACGAATGAAGCTGTCGACGAGCTGGGGTTGAAGACGGGCTCGAAGGTCAAGACGATCGTTAAATCTTCCGATGTCATGGTCGCCGTTGAGTAAAGACAAGGTCAACGCCGCTTGGCTCGCCTATGTCAGGTGGCACCGGGGCCGCGTGGGGGATCTATGGCTGTGCCCACGTCAGTGAGGCGGGAGACGGGACGGTTTCCCATCGGCGCCGGTGAAAGGAAATAGTCCTGCTTCGAAACATTGCGCCATATGGCTCGCTTTCGCGACGGCCTGATCAGCCTGCAGGTTTGGCAGTGTTTCCCGGGCGCTCTCGATAAACAAGTCCAGCCAGCGCCGAAAATGTTCGGGCTCTATCCGCAGGCTTGTATGAACCGGATAGGGATGACCCTGGTAGCGTTCGGTGCCCAATAGTGAACGCGACCAGAAATTCTTGATGATGTCCAGGTGACCGCGAAGGTCGGGGATTGAGCAGAAAACGGGTCCGAGCAGCGGATCAGCCAGGCGCCTGGCGTAGAAACGCTGAACGCAGTCACTTATCGCATTCTCTATTGTCGCCCTCTCCGTTTCGTCAGAGATTTGCGGAATTTCCAATTGCATCGTCTCCCCCTCCCGGTGAGCCAAAACGTCGCTAAGTGCTAGGCGGCCTTTTTATGGCCCGTTGAAATGCACCGTCCCGAACCCTGCAATATCATAGCCGCCAAGCTCTTGTGCTCGCCGCTCGAAAGGCGCGCTTGCGCAAAAGCGGATGAGGTTTTGAAATGGCGGATCGAAATAGGCTTTGCGCCAGATCAAAAGGTCGAACCGCTCCGCGATCATCGGCTTGAATTCGAGCTGAAATTGCCGCGCGCTGGCCTCGATACCAAGACCCACATCGGCCCTCCCGGCGGCGATGGCCATGGCAAGATCCGTCTCTGACCGTTCAACCGCCTCGACGCAGTTGAGATCGCTCTTCTTAAGACCTTCGCGTGCGAGCAATTGGGACAGCACCAATTCGCTGCCTGCCTCCGGCTGGCGCGACTGAAAACGCAAGGCTCGGGCCTCCTTGAGGGAATCGATCGTCCGGCCCTTCCCGGACCGGAACATCAGGCCGCGGGTGCGCTTCGCCCATTCGAGCAACACGACGGGTTTGTCACCAAACGATTCCCTGACCGCCGCGACGTTCCAGGTATCTTTTCCACGCTCCGGGATGTGCAATCCAGCAGCGAGGCAATCACCGCTCGCCAGCCGTGCCAAACCATCGAGCGCCCCATCCAGGAAGGCTGCGATTCCCGAGCGTGATTCGCGCAACGCCCATTCGAGCAGCGGATCATGTCCGCCGGCAATCACCTGTGGCAGGGCCGGCGCCAGGGCACTTCTGCCAGGTTTCGTGCCGCCGTTCGCGACAATCCATTCCTCGATCTCGACGCGCGGAAACAATAGCTTGCCGGTAACGCGGCGCACCGGAAGCGCTCCTTCCGCCGCCAATTCATAGACCTTCCGCTCCTTGACCCGGAGCATCGCGGCGAGTTCCCGCGTCGTGAGGAATTGCGTCATCCGATATTCCCAAGTCACTTCTGGAAAAATAACATAAATTCACATACTCGTAAAAGGACCAGAACACACACAACTTCGCATTTGATAACCAGGAACAACCGCAATATAAATGCTATAGCATGGCCAATCGCCGCGAAGCTTTTATCCTTGTGGCTGCAGATTTATGCGAAACTTTTGAGCATTGGCAAAGGAAATGCATAATTATGCGGGGCGGAGGAATTCTAAGCACGAACACAACCATTGGTCTTGATAATGCTGAGAGATCCGATGATGCGTCATCTCAAAGAAAAGGAATTCCCGGCTCCGGTCAGGGTTGATGACATCGATCTCAATTGGGAAACCCGGCGCATCACCCGCTCAGGAAGGACCATCCATGTCAGTCCTATCGAGTTCCGTTTGCTCGACTGCCTAATGGAGAAGCCAGGCCGAATCCTCTCGCGAGCACAACTCCTGGAAATGGTTTGGAGGCCAACCGGGATCGACATGCGCACGGTCGACACGCACATCAGTCAACTTCGCAAGGTTCTAAGCGCGGACGGCGAAACGGACCCTATCAAGACAGCGCGGGGCTGTGGCTATTGCCTCATTGTAACATCGCAAAGACGGACTGAATCAATCTAATCTAGCAGCGAATGGCGCCCCGAATACGACCAAGGATACGAGTTGAAATGCTATCACACCGTTCCTTGCTGCTCCTTCCCCTCGCTCTCGAAGCCGCCTTCTTGGAGCAGGCCGTTGCGAGCGATTTCATGGACAGCGCCGGACGCAGGGTTCGTCTTCCCAAATCCATAAAACGGATCATTCCGGCAGGACCGCCCACTGAGGCACTGCTTTATAGTCTCGCACCTGACACATTGGCTGGATTGATCGAGCCTTGGACCGATAGCCAAAAGCAAGCCGGCATCGAGAACATTCGTGATCTGCCAACGATCCCGCGAATCACGCGTCGAGACGGCGACCTCGACATCGAGGCGATACGGGCACTTCACGCTGATCTCATCATCGATTACGGCAATATCGACGAACGTTACACCGCCCTTGCGGACAAAGTGCAATCAGCGACAGGCGTTCCTTATCTGGTGCTTGATGGCAGTCTCACCAAAGTCCCGGAGGTCGTCACGCGCTTGGGCGCGGTCTTGCAGCGGAAAGAGCGTGCCATCGAGATCGCCACGATCGCCGAACTTGCTCTGCAAAAATTGATGCCGGTTACATCGAAGGCCGCTGGTGAGCGTATCTCGGTCTATTATGCGCGCGGCAGCGATGGATTGCGCGCGGTCCGCTCGGGATCCAGTCTCAATGAGGCGATTGCACTTGCCGGCGGGCGCAATGTCATTCCGCCTGGCGATGGCACATTTTCCGCGATGAGCGTTGAGGACGTGGCCACTCTGAATCCTTCCGTCGTCGTCCTCGCCCATCCAAAAGCCGCGGAACCTGGTGCGCCGCTGCGCCAGGCGCTCCCGGTGCAGACACGTTTTCTCGTGGATCCCGGCTTGCCCTATGGCTGGATTGAACGTCCGCCCTCCCTCAATCGTCTGATCGGCGCGCTATGGCTCGCCTCAAACCTCTACCCAGGCGAAATTTCCTTTTCAAACGGGGAAGCACGCGAAATGAGCGTTGCCCTGTTTCATCAGGCACCACCCAATTTAAGGATCAACGAATTGTCGCGTTGATCCTTGTCCTGCAATTCAGTAAACACGAAAGAAGGGGATTTCTGGAATGAACCAAAGGACAAATTTTGTGAACGCGGTGACACGCCGTGGCTTAGCTCCGTTCGTGTTCAGTATCTTAATCGCGGCCTCCATGCTCCCTTACCCTCTGCGGGCCGAACAGCCCGCGGGAGCTCCAACAGTAGCGACATCGAAGGGTCCAACGGTCTTCGCGGCTGCTAGTATGAAGACGGCTCTCGACGCGGTTGCAACCGCGTGGACAGCCGAGACAGGCAAGACGCCGCCGATCGTCTATGCCTCCTCCGCCGTGCTGGCGAAGCAGATTGAGCAAGGCGCCCCCGCCGATATTTTCATCTCCGCTGACCTGACCTGGATGGATTATCTCGAAAAGGCCAAACTCATCCAGTCAAAAACGCGGCATAATTTGCTTGGCAATGTGCTTGTTCTCATTGAGCCAGCAGACGCGAACGCCAAACTCACGATCGCGCCGGATTTCGATCTCGCCGGCGCGACGGGTGATGGCAAGATTGCGGTTTGCACCATAGCTTCGTGCCCGGGGGGGATCTATGCCAAGCAAGCTCTGGAAGCGCTCGGGATCTGGGCGAAGGTGGAACCAAAGCTTGCGCAAGCGGACAATATTCGCAACGCGTTGACCCTCGTTTCACGCGGCGAAGCCAAATTTGGCATCGTCTACGCGACGGACGCCAAGGCCGATCCGAAAGTGAAAGTGATGGGCACTTTTCCTGAGGCCACACACAGCCCGATCATCTATCCCGTCGCCCTCGTCGAAACCTCGAAAAATCCTGATGCTGCTCTCTTCGCCGCTTATCTGTCGTCGAAGGCCGCGAAAAAGATTTGGGGCGAGCAGGGTTTCAAGTTCTTACCGAAATAACGCATTGAATTTTCGCCGCGGATTGAAGAATGCCACCGCGAGTGTTTACCATCATTCCCGCGACGAATGCTTTACCGTAGGAGCCTTGCTTTTGCTCGACGTGTCGCCTGCCGCCTTGCTCGATTTGTCGCCTGCCGAATGGACCGCAATCCTGCTTTCCTTGCGGATCGCCATCGTCGCGACGATCATGAGCTTGCCTTTGGGCATCTTTACCGCCTATGCACTCGCCCGCTGGCATTTCCCTGGCAAAATGATCTTGAACGGGATCGTTCATATGCCCTTGGTTTTGCCTCCGGTCGTCACCGGCTTCATCCTGCTGATCCTGCTCGGGCGGAAAGGGGTTTTTGGCCAATATCTCGCCGACATCGGCATAGTTTTATCGTTTCGCTGGACCGGCGCGGCAGTGGCCTGCGCCGTAATGGGCTTCCCGCTCATGGTTCGCGCCATGCGACTTTCTTTTGAGTCGATCGACCGGCGCCTCGAACTCGCCGCGGGGACCCTGGGAGCGAGCCCCATCTGGACATTTTTTATCGTCAGTCTTCCTCTCGCGATTCCCGGCATTGTCGTCGGCTCGATCCTCGCGTTTGCAAAGGCGCTAGGAGAGTTTGGCGCAACGATCACATTCGTTTCGAATATTCCGGGTGAGACGCAGACGATTTCCGCGGCAATCTACTCTTATACGCAGGTGCCGGGCGGCGACGAAAGTGCGTTACGTTTGACCGTTGTGGCGATCGTCATTTCCTTTGCCGCGCTTGTGACCTCCGAAGTCATCCAACGGTTCGCGGAGAAGCGTATGGCGAGTTTCGAATGATTAATGTGGATGTCGGACTGAAAGTGGGAGTCTTTGATCTCCAAGTGGCTTTTAAAAATGGTGAAGGGCTCATCGCGCTGTTCGGCCAATCGGGATCCGGAAAATCGCTGGCACTCAGCCTTATTGCGGGTCTGCTGCGGCCAGACCGAGGCCGCATCGTTTTGGATAGCAATACACTTGTGGATGTTGAGCGCGGCATTTTTGTGCCGATGCACAAGCGCCGCATTGGCCTCGTCTTCCAGGATTCAAATCTTTTTCCCCATCTCAGCGTTAAGCAAAATCTTTTGCTCGGACGCTGGTTCGCTCCGCGCCGCGACCGTGAGATCGATTTTGACGCCGTGACCAAAACCTTGGGGATCGAAAACCTGCTCGCCCGGCGGCCGGCGCGTTTGTCGGGCGGAGAAAGACAGAGAGTGGCGATCGGGCGGGCGCTTTTGTCCTGCCCAAAGCTTCTTCTCTTTGATGAACCGCTGGCGGCGCTCGACATGCGACGCAAGCTTGAGATCATGCCTTTGATCGAGCAAATCCGCGACGAATTCAAAGTGCCGATCGTGTATATTTCACACGCCATAGAAGAAGTGGTGCGGCTGGCAACGACCATCGTTGTGATTGATGCAGGAAGGGTCAAGGCAGTCGGCCGTCCCGACGAAGTGTTTGGCCAAGCGACGGCACCCGCCGGTGAGGAGCGTTTTGATCGCTCCTCTGTTTTGAAGATGGAGGTTTGTGCCACCAACGCTGACTATGGCCTGACCGAACTAAAGCATCCGTCCGGCACCGTTTGGCTTGCCGGTCCCGCCGGTCCCATCGGAAGCGTCGCACGAATTATCGTGAAGGCGACAGATGTCATACTCTCGCTTGGGCCGCCGCATGATCTGAGCACGCGCAGTGTTCTTTCCGGTATGATCGAGGGTATCGAAAAAGATGGCCCGCTGGCGATGGTCGCTATCGGCCTCAACGGAGAGGGGCATCTTTTTGCGACAGCGACGCGCCATGCGATCGATGAGCTCCGTCTCAAGAGTGGTGTTCGCGTCTTCGCCTTGCTCAAAACCTCGGCACTCGACGAGCGCAAAATTGCATCCTTTCCCCGGGGCTAGACGGATCACGGTACGGCGTGGAAGGATCGAACAAATTTATGCCGAATCTTGTCTTAGCGCGAGCGTAGACTGCATTTTGCTCTGAGAATATTTTTCTTCGATTGCATCCGATTGTTGCGTCATCGATCGCTTTGTGGGGCTTTGCGATTTCAGATTGTACCAATGCTACTCCTATGAGCGCTGGTCATCCACACGTTCCTTTACCGGTAGCGCCGGGCCACAGATAAACCGGAATTTTTCTGCGCCGCCGCCTGCTTGTGATCATCGACGCGCCATCTCTGGACTGCATAGCTCTCGCCGATAGAGGTGTTCGTATCGAATATCCTCGAGGTTGCACAGTATCAAAGTTTACCAAGCGGGCAACTAGTTCGGTATTTGAATGATCACAAAGGGAAAGCTGTAACGAGCGCGGCTGCATTCATCACCAAACGCGAAGGCTTGTCGATGTTGTCGTTGAGTTGTCTCTTCGAGCGCGTCTCAAGGTTCCGGCGTACTCGGGAATAATACGTAAGGGTACAAGCTTAGGGAATTGAACCAGATAGGCGCTCCGATGGATTGATGACATTGCTAAGAGGGGATGGAAGGCACGAATTTGGCAGAGAACATTAATGATAAAGCGGAAGTCGCCATATCAAAATCGCCAACAGCCAGAACGGTAAAGAACTCATTGAACGGGAGACCAAATCTCGATGCCTAATACAGTAATGACCGTTGTAATCATTTGTCTCGCGTTCTTGGCCGCAGCTTCGGCAAAACGCCGTGGGGTATTTCTGCCGTTCACATTTGACCCTAGAAAACGAGATGGACGGGGTGTTACGGTAAAATTTGCCGCCGTGGCCACCGCGCTTATCTTCACTGAACCAGCATATGCTGCCAATGCGCAACATCTTGCTAAGTTTCTTGAATCTTTCGGGATCGGCGGAGGTGTTTATCCCGGTCGTGAAGCTCAGTATATTTATCTAGGCGTGAGAAACAATAGAGATGGCGGAGTCGCGAGCCCGACCGGGGTTGCAAATGCCATAAATCTTCACAACAGCACCATGATTCCTGGTGTCAATCCCGGCGTGAAGACCAGTCTGCTTACGATCTCCCAACCTGGCTGGCCAACAATTCGTCAATACATGGGATTTGCTGAGTCGCTCGCGGCGGCAGGGGCGCTACTTGCAATCGAGGGGCTGAATGAGCCCCACAACTTTGGCATTACATATAATGGCCGCTATGGGGGAGGGGGGACCGACTGGCTTCCAGTCGCACAGTTCACACGCGATTTGCGTGCGGCCGTGGTAGTTGACCCATGGATTAGCACCTATCCCGTGTTTAGCCCGTCCGAGACCGGGGCGGAATTTGGAAACTATGGACTGCAATGGGCTCAAATCCCCAAGGGCGGAGCTGATCCAACAAAGCAAGCGGCTGCTGGTGTGCCTGATGGGACGATTTATTACGACTTTGCGAATGCGCACAATTATGTCTGCTCTATCTTCCCTGATCCCGTCAGACCAAATCAAGCGTGGTTGGCCTCCGATCCGTCTGTGAACCAGCCAGGTTTCGACAGCGAGTACGGGAACAACGGTGTCACATGGGGAGCGCAATTCGCCGGTTACACACCAACGCAGCTTCTGACACTTCCGAAGGTGACATCCGAAACTGGATGGCAAACCGGAAGTGGGAAGGGATTCGTAAGCGAGGATGCTCAGGGTAAGGTTTTATTGAATACGCTTTTGGACCAATTTAAGCGAGGCTGGGCTTATACATTTTTCTTCGAACTTTATGATGGGGGGGCCAGCCCTGGCACTTGGGGACTGTTTCATAGTGACAAAAGCCCAAAGCTCGCCGCAACATATTTTCATAATTTAACGTCTGCTCTCGTGGACGTAGGCTATGGCTCTCTTGGGCAACTTCCATATAGTTTCACGGGACCGGCGACTGTCCATGATTTGCTTCTGCAACGTAGCGATGGACAGTTCTTTCTGGTCCTTTGGAATGAGCGGGCGCCTGGAGATGGCGGCTCAGATGATGTTCCACTGGATCTCGGACAGACCTTTTCCTCGATCGACATTTACGACCCGACGGTAGGAACAGGAATTCAAAGAACATACCCAAGCACGAGGTCTCTCACTCTTCACTTGACCGATCATCCGTTGATCTTAGCGTTGAAGCCCGCCATAGGCAGCGGAAATAGTGTGTCGTTTGTTAAGCGCGACACGACGACGATGGGCAATTGGTCTGGCGTCTACGGGGCCGACGGCTATAATATCAGCCAGGATACCCATACCCTGACGCCAAGTTATGCCTCCGTTGGGTTCAGCGGCCAGTCGAATTACACTTGGGTTAGTCTTCCAACAGACAAGAGGGCTTTGCAAAGGCCAGAAAATCCGTCAACGAGAATCGCGGCGTGCTGGTATTCGGCAACGAACTTCACGATCGACGTGAACATAACTGATGGCAAATCGCATCAGGTTGCACTCTATGCAAACGATTGGGATCATGACACTCGAAAGGAAACGATCAACGTGATCGATGCGGCGACAGGCGCAGTTCTGGACACGCAAATCCTTCCAGCAGGCGCTCCTCTTCATAATGGGGAATATTTGGTTTGGAACATCAAAGGTCATGTGAAATTCCAAATTGTTCGAAATGTAAGTTATAATAGTGTTATCAGCGGAATTTTCTTTCGCTGATAGTTCCCCATCGCTCAATACCCGCAAACTTGGCAATTTTCGGCCGTCCCAAAGATAAGCGCCCGACCTCGCCAAACACGGCAATGCCCGCCGACTCCCTTGATGACACATTAATCTGGAGTCGGCGGCCAAGCGAGCGTCAGACAAAAGCGTGCCGTTAAGCAAGTCACGAAACATCCCGTAGCTGGATTGGTTCGCGCCAGTCGCTAAGCTCTTTGTTGTGCGTATTTGCCAGCCGTCATACGTTTGAAACAAACTAGAAATAGTTGTTGCCTGCCAGTTCGCAATGAAGGGAAGGGGTTGGCCGTCGTGGAGCCAGAGGCACAGGCTGCGCTCCTTTTGATGTTGTTTTCTATCTGCTTCCAATCATATCGCGGTACCAGGGAGTGGCGGCTTGATTGACTGTTAAGATACCCGCGAAACGTATCTCGCGTGAGACAGGTTTCACGGGGTTGCGCCGCTTTGCACTTAAACGTTTGTGTTTCCTTCAGTTTTACCGGCCTCTCGATCAGTGGACACCTGGCAATTTTTGCCTGCGATGTGCAAGTGAAGCGGTCGGCAGAATCGACCGATTTTGAAGGTCAAGGCGCGCTGGCAATACACATATGGGCAAGGGAAAACCATGGGGACCGAACTCAACAACAGCACCATTACAACGGCCTACGCGCGCTGGGCGCCGATCTATGATTTGGTCTTCGGCGCAGTATTTAGGCATGCCCGGTGCGCCGCGATCGCTGCGGCGGAACGCTGCGGCGGCCGCATTCTTGAGGTGGGTGTTGGTACTGGTATATCTTTGCCGGATTATGCACGTTCGACGCGCCTCGTCGGCGTCGACCTCTCCGAGCCAATGTTGCGCAAGGCTCATACCCGGGTCCACGAGCTGAATCTATGCAGCGTCGAAGGGCTCGCTGTCATGGACGCTCAGCACATGGCATTTCCAGATGATTCATTCGACGTCATCGTTGCGCAACTTGTCGTCACCACGGTTCCGAATCCCGAGGCGACACTCGACGAATTTGTGCGTCTCCTTAAGCCAGGGGGCGAAATCGTGCTGGTAACGCGGGTTGGGGCAGATAGCGGACTTCGGCACGCCGTAGAGCAATCATTAACGCCCATCACCCGGTTGCTCGGTTGGCGGCTGGAATTCCCTTGGGCGCGTTATGCGCGCTGGGTCGAGAGGCAGAAAGGGGTTCACGTGATCGAACGCGCAGCCATGCCGCCATTCGGCCATTTCTCGCTCGTCCGCTTCGGTAAATCTCTCCGGACCGGAGCCATACAAGAGGATTACCTAGAAGTCGCTTGAAGATAACTGTCCTCACGCTTACGGCGTCATTACAACTTGGCTGGACCGCACTTATTCCGGACTATTTGAATGGACGGCGAGTGAGGAGTGTTCAGGAACTGTCATATTTGACGTGTAGACGATAAACATAAAGGTGGGAGGATGATGAACGAATTTCTGCAAGTTCTCAAATCGCAGCGGTGGGACGATCATCGCTATTATCATCACAGCCGGATAAACCAGTCGTTGCATCTGATCAGCGCGATTAGCTTTGTTTGCGCCTATGTGATGGTTTTTACGAACCCCGTTGCAGCGGCCCTGTCAGGCTGGCTTGCCGCGATGACAACCCGGCAAATGGGACACTTCTTCTTTGAGCCGAAAGGCTATGACGAAGTGAACCAAGCCACGCATGAGTACAAAGAGGAAATCAAAGTAGGCTACAATCTGAAACGCAAGGTCGTACTCATGTCGATCTGGGCGTTTTCACCTCTCCTGCTTTACATTGATCCGACCCTATTCGGTATCTTTCCTTCGGACGCCAATGCGGCCAGTTTCACGCAGAAAGTGGCAATCATCTGGCTCTTCATCGCTGCCGCCGGCGTGATTTACCGGACTGTCCAGCTATTTTTTATCAAGGACGTCCAGACCGGGCTGGCGTGGGCCACGAAGATCCTGACTGACCCTTTTCACGATATCAAACTCTACCACATGGCACCATTCTATTTGCTTCGGGGCGAGTTGTTCGACTCGATGACGCCAGAGCATTATCCAGCTCGAGCCCGTGTGCGGCCCCGGATCCGTTTCAGGAGGTGAACAACAATTTCTCGCAAGATTTGCCTCCGGATCGATTTGTTCGTCACCCTGGGATCGACCCACCACCAGCCATCGTCCTTCATTGTTTTGGCAGCGGCCACGAATCTCTCCGTGACCGCTTCAAAATCAGCATCCGTGTAATTCAAACTAAAAATGATTCGTCCTGTGCCGATCCAGCTCAGCGCCAACCCTTCGGCGCGCAAATAATATTGCAACATCCAATTGTAACGCGATGGCTGCGTGTAAATGATCGTCCAAACGGAGGATATGTTTCGCGCCTGAACCGGAACACCTTCCGCGCGAAGGCGCCCATTGAACTGGTCCACCCTATCATTCCAGACCTTGTCAAGATCACGGTACAAGTCCTGAATACCCTGACTCTTTATCCGCTCCAGGAATTCATGCATGGCGCCCATGACGTAGGGATGGGAGCTGAACGTCCCGCGGGCAAAACAGATATCCGCGGGGCGGTCGTCGCGGTAGCGCTTCATCAGATCCTTTCGGCCGCATACCGCGCCGATCGGAAGGCCCCCTGCGAGAGTCTTCCCGTAGGTGACAATGTCGGCCCTAATGCCAAAATACTCTTGCGCCCCGCCGGGCGCGAGGCGGAAGCCTGCAAAAACCTCGTCGAAGATCAGCACGATCTGACGTTCGGTGCAGACGTCACGCAGGCGCTTCAACCAGGAAATGTAAGCGTCTTTGTCAAAACTGGTGCTTCTCGAACTGTCGGCAAGCGAGGAATCGGAAGGCGCGCCAGCGTTCGGATGCAGAGCCTGAAACGGATTGATCAATACGCAAGCAATGTCCCGCCGGTTGCGCAAAACCCGCAAGGTTTGTTCGGACATGTCTTCCAAAGTATAGGTGTCGCGCGCGGGGAGCGGATTACCGATTCCTGGTTGAACGTCGCCCCACCAGCCGTGATAGGCGCCGCTGAAACGCACCAGATGCGACCGCCGGGTGTGATAGCGTGCGAGCCGCACGGCTTGCATGACGGCCTCTGTCCCCGACATGTGAAACGAGACTTCATCGAGGCCAGACATGTCCCTGAGCCGTTGAACGTTGGCGACAATCACCGGATGATAGGCACCCAGGACGGGACCAAGTTCCCGGACGCGCGCCGCGCCGCGCTCGATGCACAGCTTGTAGAAATCATAGCCAAAGACATTCAGGCCATAGGAACCGGTCAGATCGTAGAAGGAATTGCCATCAAGATCGGTGAGGGTTACGCCGGAGGACGATTGAAGGAACGCGCCGGCGCTGAGATGGTCGCGAACGAAACGGCTGTATTGGAACGGCACGCGGTAAGCTTCGGTGAATTGAAGATCGGAGATTCCTTCTTTGACTTTTGCCGTGAGGGCCGCCGTTTGGGGGAAGCGCGCACGGTAGAGGTTCGAAAGCCGCGTGAAGCCGGCGCGGCGCCGCGCCACAATTTCTTCCGGCGCCGCGTCCGAACGGAAGAAGGCCGCCTCATCATATTCGTAAAAAGGAATCAGCGAGGCAACGCGCCGGGCCATTCTCGCATGGCCTGTCAGAGACCGATGCTTGGCCTTCGACAACTCCAGCCGCGTTTTGATCTTCGCCAGCAAAGCAATCGAAACGGCCCCACCAAGCGCATACAGAGCAAAAAGTGTGAGTCGGGATTCCATCCTTCTGATGCCTATCGGGACAAAATTACTTTATCATGACACTTCGCTCTCTTATCACAAAAGCCGTTCAGCAGGAGGATCTCAATTTCCTCTTAACCAATCGTATTCCCCGGCGCTTGGCGACCCAATTCATGGGGTGGTTCAGCCAAATCGAGCAACCCTTCGTCCGCGATGTATCCATCGCGATTTGGCGGTTGTTCTCAGATTTGGATTTGCGCGAAGCGAAAAAGTCACAGTTCAAAAGCTTGCACGACTGCTTTATCCGGGAGCTCAAGGACGGAGCCCGTCCGATCGACCCTGATCCGGGAGTGCTTGTCAGCCCATGCGATGCGATCGTCGGCGCATGCGGGATGATCAAAGGCACTGAATTGATGCAGATCAAGGGATTTCCATACGCTTTGGAGGATTTGCTGGGCGATCCCAATCTCGTCGATCTCTACCGCGATGGACGCTATGTGACCCTGCGACTCACTTCCAGCATGTACCACCGGTTTCACGCCCCCGGCGATTGTCATGTTGAGCAGGTCACTTACATCGCTGGAGATACCTGGAACGTCAATCCAATAGCGCTCAAGCGGATCGAGAAGCTCTTCTGCAAAAACGAACGCGCGGTCATCCGAACCCGGCTAACGGCAACCGGCCATCCCATCGTGCTAGTGCCGGTCGCGGCGATCCTCGTCGCCAGCATCCGGCTTCGATTTCTAAGTACTCAGCTCAATCTCAGCTATCGCGGCCCCAACGTCATTCCTTGCGACGCCGCCTTCCGCAGGGGCGAAGAGATGGGCTGGTTTCAACACGGATCGACGATCATTGTCTTCGCGCCAGATGGCTTCACGCTAAGCGATAACGTGCAAGAAGGGACCCTTATTCGTGTTGGACAGCCGCTGATGCGATTGCCCTCCTGACAGGCAGCACGAATGGGCACTATCCCAACGACCCGCGCATCCGACGGAACCCGCCACGCCGGGAGTTGCTGTTTCCGTCCTAGCGCGAGGAACCAGCAGGCCCCAGTTCGCGTTGTCGACTGTTCGCGTTTTTTCTCCGCGTTATCTGGAGTAGAGCATGCCGCCCCGGACCAACTGGAAGGGCTACCTTAAGCTATCGCTTGTGACGTGTCCGATAGGTTTATTCCCGGCGCGAAGCACGAAGGAAAAAGTCACTTTTCATTTACTAAATCGCGCAACGGGAGATAGACTTAAGCAGCAATATATCGACGCGGAAACAGATGAGATCGTTGGCCGTGATGAGATGGTCAAAGGCTATGAGGTCGCCAAGGGGGAATACGTCACCGTCACCGAAGAAGAGCTTGCCGGGGTCGAGATCGAGAGCAGTCATACCCTAGACATTGAGAGTTTTGTCGCACGGACGGAAGTGGATCCCATCTATTTCGATCAAAGCTATTACATTGCCCCAGAGGATAAAGTCGGTCAGGAGGCGTTCGCCGTCATCCGTGAGGCTATGCGTCAGCGGAACGTCGTTGGCATTGCCCGGGTCGTGCTGAGTGGACGCGAACGGCTGATTTTACTGGAACCTCGAGAGAAAGGCATCTTAGGCACCACCCTACATCATAAATATGAAATCCGTAGCGCTGAGGCATATTTCGTCGACATCCAAAATCTAAAAATCGACAAGGAGCTTCTCGATCTCGCTTCGCATATTATGGATACGAAAATGGCCAGCTTCGATACGGATATTTTTCAAGATCGCTACCAGGAGGCGCTCACCGAACTCATCCGCTCAAAACAGGCAGGCAAGAAACCCGTTGCTAATGCGCACGTGCCACGCACTGATAACGTCATCAACCTTATGGATGCCCTCCGCCGGAGCCTCGGTTCAGAAAAGAGCAATTCGTCTGGCAGCGGGAGAGATCATGATGGACCAACGAGGCCGTTGATGAAATCAGCCACAAGCAAATCCGGTACCCGGACAAAGCGAAGCAAGGCCCCCGCGCCAAGGAAGCGCATCAAAAAGGCCAGCTGACCGAGGCAAATGAAGTGATGCCTGGAGTCTTAGGGCGCGGGAAATGCGCTAGGTTAATGCGTGGGCATCAGGCAACGGACCGACCTTCGGATCTATATCGGGCAGTACGGCAGCGGAGGGAGTGATTGTGGCATTTCGAGAAGTTTGAAGGTCGAGCCGCAACGTCATGCAGAAGGCTCCGCCCCCGGATAAAATGAAGGGGGAGAGGTCGATGTCGGCAACTCGGTAGCCACGCTCCCTCAAAATCGATCGCATACGCGGGGGCGCCTTTGCCATCACAATGGTGCGGCCAAGGCTGACCGCATTGACGCAGAATGCCGCTGCCTCGTCTGGCGCTGCTTCGATGAATTGATCCGGCGTGACATGCTCATGGATGCGACCCAGCGCGGTGTCTGTGAATGCTGGCGGAAACACAAGCACCTCTCCCCCGCTGAGCGGGCAAAAGCAGGTGTCGAGATGATAAAAGCGCGGTGTCACCAATTCCAAGGGCACCGCTTCGCGGCCGAAAAAGCGGGCGATTTCGCGCGAAGCGGCCTCGTCCGACCGGGGGCCGAAGCCGGTCCAGAACAACTGGCGCGTTGTGTCCCAGATGGCATCGCCGGCGCCTTCCTGCACCAGGCCGGCCGGAAATTCCGCGACCTCATGCAACATTCCTTGATTCAGCAAATTTTCGAAAATCTGCCTGAAAATACCTTCCTCGCCGCGCCGTTCAGGGTGTCTGAAACGGGCCATGAGGGCGCGTCCATCTAGCACCACTGCGGCGTTGGCTGGAAAAACCATGTCTGGCCAGCCGGGCGCTCCCTGCGCGACGTGGATATGTGCTCCCGCCGCGACGAGAGCCGAGCTCAGGGCGTCCCAAGCCAAGCGGGCCGAGTTGCGGTGGCCGTCCGGGTTAAGCAGCCAAGCGGATGGCTTCATCCAGGGATTTATGGCGTAGCTGACGTCGAAATGCGCTGGATCGGTCATCAGGATCATGGGAGCCATTCGAATCTCCATTGAATTTAAGTGAGACATCATCGCATAGGGCTGCGTTAGCGAAAAGCGTGCATCATGCCTGCTAAAGACTATATTTATGACGATATGATAAGAGTAATCGACAGATCGTCATGGAATTTTACATGGATGACTTAAATCGCAGGCTTATCGCATTGCTAAGTGCCGACGGACGCATGTCCGCTGCCGCATTGGCCAAAATCCTCAAGGTCTCGCGCGGCACGGTACAAAACCGGATCGACCGGCTGATGACCGAGGGCGTGATCCTAAGCTTCACCGTGCGTCTTCATCCGGAGGGCGAACCAGGGCTTGTCCGGGCGTTCATGTCGATCGCGGTGGAAGGCCGCCGCGCGCCTGCCGTGATGGCGGCGCTTCAGGGCTTTCCGGAAGTGGAGTCGGTGCATACGACCAACGGGCGCTGGGACATGGTGGCGGAGCTGTCGGCTGCCAGCCTCGAGGCGTTCAGCCGCGCTTTGGACGAGATCCGGATGATCGATGGGATCGCTTCCAGCGAAACCAGCCTGTTGTTGGAGAGCCGCCGATTTTAGATCATTAGCGAAAAGACCGGTCTTTGACGCTTTCTCGCGGTTGCGCCCAACTTTGGCCTCAAAACCTCAAAGGATGGTGGTTCAGACATTTCCTCGTCTCTCCTCCTGGTATCGCAAAAAAGATAACCATGATTCGAACGTCACGCTTCTTATGTTTGCTTCTGATTCTTTCCGGATCACCGGCTTTCGCCTTGGATAACCCGCTTGGCGGCATTCGGCTTGCCAGCTTCAATCCGCTCGACCACGGTCCGCTGGCCGACTTTCTCAATCTTTTCCGGGAGCAAGCCATACCTCGCCGAGTCGTCTCCTGGCACCGTAGCTATGCGCCAGGAACGGTTGTCATTTCGACGAGCGAACGCCGACTCTACTATGTCCTTCCAGGGAAGGAGGCCATTCAGTATGGCGTGGGGGTTGGCCGGGAAGGGTTTACCTGGTCTGGTACAAAGGTTGTCAGCATGAAACGGGAATGGCCGGATTGGACGCCGCCGCCGGAAATGCGCAAGCGGCGGCCCGATTTGCCTCGCCACATGGCGGGCGGAATAGACAACCCGCTTGGCGCCCGCGCGATTTATCTCGGTTCTAGTATGTTCCGCATTCATGGATCGAATGAACCAGATACGATCGGGGCCGCAGTGTCTTCGGGTTGCATCCGGATGACCAACCGGGATGTCGCCGATCTTTATGACCGGGTCAAACGCGGCACGAAGGTCGTGGTGCTGCGTTAGTGGAGTGCCCCGCATTGACGCTAAGAATTTCTCTATGTGGGAATTCATGATGGGGACAAATAACGTTTGGGTCTGGTTGACCGCCGCTTGTATTATTCCACATTAGGCTTAATCAGTCCTTGAGAGCAGCCTTTGCCACTTTCCTCTGGAGCTGGCGGCCATGCAGACCCTTGCCCGTGTCCCATTTTTCAAAGATGTGGCGGATTTAGACTTTGAACGCTTCGATCGGCGCTGCAATTGGCGGCGGTACAATGGCGGCGAAACAGTCGTCGATTTCGAAGACGAATCCTCGGATGTCTATTTTATCATTTCCGGCGAAGTCAGGATATTGATCCGTACCCACGCAGGTAAGGAAATTATTTTAGGCGAAACCAAAGCTGGCCAATTTTTCGGTGAAATGGCGGCAATCGATGGCGCGAAACGCTCGGCCAATGTGACCGCGCTGACAAACTCCGAACTCTGCATCATGCCGACCAAGGTGTTCCGGGAAGTTATTTTCGCGTCGCCAACCACCTGCGAAAGAATTTTGCGGCTATTGACCGGGCGTGTACGCGAACTCAATGCGCGTCTCGCGGAACATTCGATCTTCGATTTGAAGCACCGGCTCTATTCGGAACTCTTGCGCATGGCGCATCCCCGACCTGGCAGGCCGGACGAACGCGCAGTGACTCCGCCGCCTTTCCATCATGTCCTGGCCGCGCGGATTGGTTGCCGGCGCGAGCAGGTCACCCGCGAACTTTCAGCGATGGCCGAAGAAGGGCTGATTGAGAAAAGCCGCGGCGCGCTTGTTCTTTTGCAGCCGCATGTGCTGGAGACACGCCTCAATGAGGCGATGCGTGAGGGCGGCTAGATGATGGAGGCATTAGCCTTTAGCGCCTAACGTGGTTGCGGTTTGGGGACGTTTCCCGTTTTGCAACTCAGCACTGCGGGCGCTCCTCAATCGTGGCGCGCCCGCAGGCATTTAAAATTGTTAGGTGCTTAAACGTAAATTTATATAAGGGACAAAGCATTTCGGCGGAGTGCGTCACCGCACATGACCGCTAGGCCAGACACTTCTCGCGGGCAACGTCGGCATGGCGATTGAGGAGATTGGAAGTGCTGCCTGCCATATTGTCCCTGGACTGCCTGAGATTGATCTATCTCGACCGCCCCGCCGCTGTAATCGAAGTCGTCGAAGAGGTGCTTTCGCGTATCGCGTCGGCGAAAGACCCGGCTATTTTCATCTCGCTTGTCGCGCCGGCTGACTTGCGGCGCGCGGCACGCGAGCTTTTGCAACGCGAGCCAGATCCCGCGCTTCTGCCGCTATGGGGAGTCCCTTTTGCGGTCAAGGACAATATCGACGTCGCCGGTCTCGATACGACGGCCGCTTGTCCTGCCTTTGCCTACCGTGCAAACAACGATGCAACCACGGTCGCCCGGCTGAAAGCGGCCGGCGCGCTGGTGGTTGGCAAGACCAATCTCGATCAGTTCGCGACCGGCCTCAATGGCACACGTTCTCCTTATGGCGCGCCGCGCTCGGTGTTCAATTCGGACTATGTCTCGGGCGGATCGAGTTCGGGCTCGGCGATCGCGGTCGCCGCCGGTCTTGTACCCTTTGCGCTCGGCACCGACACGGCAGGCTCTGCAAGGGTACCAGCTGCGTTCAACAATATCGTGGGAATCAAACCCACACCTGGTCTTTTGAGTTTGGCGGGGGTTGTTCCGGCTTGCTGGAGTCTTGATTGTGTCAGCATCCTTTCAGCAAGCGTCGCTGAAGGCGCGCGCATCCGCCGCGTTGCCGAAAGATTTGATCAATTCGACCCCTATTCGCTGCATGGCACCCAACAGAGCCTCGCTCCGTGTCCCCGCGTTGGCGTGCTTGCGGAGAAAGACCGTGAGTTCTACGGGGACGCAGAGAACGCCGCGCTTTATGAGCTTGCCATAGAAGCCATGCGGGGGACCGGCGCGGAGATTACCACCATCGATTACCGGCCATTTCAAGAAATCGGGGCGCTTCTTTATGACGGGCCATGGCTCGCGGAGCGGCTCGCGGGGATCGGGAAGTTTGTCGATAAGCATCCTCAAGACCTGGACCCGGCAGTGCGTGCCCTTCTTGACGGCGCGCGCCGTTACAGCGCCATTGACGCCTTTGCCGGCCTGCATAGGCTCAGGGAACTGCGTCGCCGTGCTGAGGCCGAATGGGCAAACGCCGACTTACTTTTACTGCCGACCAGCCCGGCGATCTATACGGTCGAGGAGATGCGCGCTGACCCGCTAAGGCTGAACGCCAGGTTCGGCACTTATACCAATTTTGTGAACTTTCTCGGTTGCTCAGCCATAGCGGTTCCAGCCGGATTTAAAAGCGATGGACTGCCATTTGGAGTGACCCTGGTTGCGCCACCCTTTCACGATGACGCCTTGGCTATCCCAGCAACGGCGATGCACAGAGCGGCCAATTGCGGCACTGGATACGCCAAGCAGATCATCGCAGCCGAGTGACGGCGGCTTCAGGATCGCGCGCTGGCCGGGGCCACCAGCTCAGCGGTTTCCTTGCGAGGGCTACCCGGCCAAAGATGCGTGTGAGATCACTCATTTCGGCGGATCGCCCGGTTTTGCGGAAATAGGTTTCCAGGGCTGGGGGTCGAACGGGATTCGCTAGGGTTTCCAGCAGTTCACAGCCAGATGCTGACGATGCGTGACAATCAAAACGGCAATTTCGCGGGCAAATTCATGCGTGGCTGCCCCTGCGGTGCGCAAACTGTGGCAAAAGCGCATCGGGGTCTGGCAGAATGAGCTTGGACCTTGAGACTGATGTTGCAAAATTAATTTTGCGGCGCACCTTGCAAGTCAACCAATGGCTTCGCTGGGAGATATGCCAA
>DATBPZ010000057.1:0-4217 GCA_036561105.1 Methylocella sp.
GTCATAATGGTCGCGGCGCAGTCTCCACCCTTCGTGCGCCTGGCTTTTGATGTAGGCTTCCGCGGCCTCGCGCTGGGCGTCGAGCGAGTTAAAATCCTGCTCGAGCCCCTGGTCACTCGAGACACGGGTGTAGATCGCGCAGCGCAGAGTGGGCTTGGTCATGGGGACGCCACCGAGCCGCGGCAGGTGCCTTCAGGCCGCCTGCCTGCTGCAGGGTCTTGTTGCCGGACTTCGGGCTTGCTGTCGCTGCCCTTGCCCTTCTGCCGCAGGCCGAAGAAGCGGGGTCCGTTCCAGCGGGTGCCCGTGATCGTGCAAGCGACCTTTGAAAGGCTCACGTAGGTCTGGCCGTTCCAGACAAAGCCTTGCTCCCCCACCATCACGCGATGCAGAACACCGCCAAATTCGCGCGTGAGCACCGTGCCCGGTCTTAAATCCGGCTGAGGACCGAGGCTGGCCGCGATGGGAGATGACACCGAAGCAGGTTCCCCCTGCCCTATCACGGCATCGAGCACCCGCAGCGTCGCGCGATCGAGATCGCCGTGGGCCTGCGCCTGTTGGCGATACGCCAGGATGCGGACCATGAGGCTGCGCGAGAGATGCGCCGGCGCCGCGCGTCCCATGAGCGCACGCCAGCGCCGGTGCAGCAAATGAGGATCGAGAGCATTCAAGCTCTCGATCTCGGAGGCCGTGCAATCTGGAACGAACCGCCGAGAGGCCGGCCGCACCCTCGGATGTGTCCGCACCAGCATTCGCGTCACGCCGCAATCGGCTGCGCATGCGTGACAATGTGATAGATCGAAGTTTTGCCACCAGACTCTTGCAGGCGCGCGATCGCATAGCCGCGCTTGCGCAACCCGGTCACCGCAGCTCGGACAGTATGCGGCAGCCATCTGGTTGCTGCGACGAGCGCGTCGAGTGATGCCCCTTCGGAGGCCATCAACATCGAGATCAGCAACGCCTGTTTCGAGCCCGCACGCGGTCGCCAAGCCAATGGCGGGGGAGACGCTTGATCCTTAGTCGCAGCCTTGCTGTCACGTCCCTGTCGCTCCTTACAAGAGGGAGCGATCTTCTTCTTCACGTCCTGCCGGCGCTCACGGTGAACCGTCCTTTGGTTCGCAGGGGCACCAGGTGCTTCCGAAAATTTTCCCAATACTTGTTTCTCGTCGATTTTCGTCGCGCGATGTTTCCTGCTTTCGATCGCCGCTTTCCCCGCCCGCGTGATCACGAGGCTCAGGGGCCGTCCGGCCGCATCACGCCGCCAGATCGGCATTTTGGATTTTGTGCGCACTTCGCGGACGAGGTCTTGCGCCATCAGCGTCTGTGAAAGGCTTACCCGTGAAGTTGGGTTCATTGCGTTCGGCAAAATCGCCGCGCCATCCTCCCGCTGCGCTGCGCCGGAAAGCACAGTCATTTGCCTGTGAGTGAGCTTAGTCATCGTTCTCCTCCAACTGTCACGACAGCAATACGCTGCCACTGACCAAACCCCGCCATCGGCGCAAGGCCAGCGGGGTGGAGGAGGAAACCGGGTATCAAACCTTTTGGGCCCGGCGGCACCCACCAATGCTTCTTTGCCGCGCGAAGTCCAGTCATTTGTCTGAAAGCTGCGTAGAATTTTCAGCCTCTTGGCGAGACGAAAGCTTCGAAGCCGGTGGAGAACCTTTCGCGCTTCACAATGCGGCGCTCGACAAAATGCATCGTCGGGGGTTCGAGTCGGAGGTCCGCTACACTGCAAAACCCACTACGGAGAACGCTCTGTTTTGCTACTGGCGAGAAGCTGCATAAAATACGACAATATTTGGAGATCCTTCTAACAGTCTGCGGAAAAACCCTGGTTTTGGCTTTTCTTTGATGATTCAGTTTGGTCACGAATCGGTGGAGGCGCCATGTGCGGGCAATTTCATGACCAAGGTGGATTGTTTTCCTACCTCTCGCCAGAAGCACGTTTGCCGCCGAGGCATCCTCTGCCGCAAATCAGAGAGCTCGTTCGAACGGTGCTGAAGGAATTCAGCGTCATCTTCGGAAAGAGTTATTCGAGTGAGGGACGCCCATCGATCCCGCCGGAGCAAATGCTGAGTGCATTGCTGCTGCAAGTCTTCTATGGGGCCTGCTGGATAAACCGCGCGATCACGGCGGGTTGGAGTTCAGCCGCATGTCGCCTCAAGCATTCTCGCAGCGATCATCCTTGCTCTCATCCTCATACTCCCGCAACGGGCGGGGGTGCATCCGGGCGCTCGCGAGCAAAAGGCGTAAAGCAACCAATATATGCGCGTTTATAAATCAATTAAGCACCGCAGCGTGCAGAAATCAGGGGCGAATGTCTGCTTACTCCGGCAGAAGTTCGGCTTACTGTTCTCGATGAAGAGAGTAGACCCGTACGCCATGTCCTCTTGGGCGATCAAGACTAAAATAGGGCCTCCATTTTTCACCTAATTTTTGCGTAGACAAGCCGTCCGCAGCAAGAAGCGCAGAGAACGGTAA
Source organism: Methylocella sp. (assembly GCA_036561105.1). Classification (GTDB taxonomy): domain Bacteria; phylum Pseudomonadota; class Alphaproteobacteria; order Rhizobiales; family Beijerinckiaceae; genus Methylocapsa. The sequence goes on from DATBPZ010000057.1 coordinate 2,479, forward strand.
AAAGCGCATTCCAAAAATTTTGACCGCGCCTCCGAATGGGCTGTCAATATTCATAGTTAGTGGGCTAGTTTGAATAAACCCAAGTTGTGCACGCTAGCACGAACTGTTCCGTGGAGATCGACATGGATAAAAAGATCGCAAGTCTCGTAGGTGCTTTCACCTCCCTTGCATCGATGCACTCGGCGGAAGCATCACCCGCGCACAACATGGCCGATATCGTGAGCCCCCGGTCTTATGCGGAGCTGCTCAAGCCGATCCCGAATGCCGCCGCTCTGCTGAAGGCCGTTGACTCCGCGGCCGCGGCACGCGCCGAGTAGGAAGTCAAGCGGAATCCAAACGTGAAGCTGGCGCAATATTGGGACAACTACCCGCACCATCATCATCACCGCCACAACACTTATTACCAGCCTCCCTATTATCATCACCATCACCATTCGTATTATCCGTACTACTATCCTTACAATTACGCTCCCGAGAGGGGAGAGGACGACGAATAAACGGTATCGGCATCAAACTCAGAGATATTGTAGGACTGTTTATCATCGCCGAATCTGCAACTGACCGGACACTATTTGGTCGACCTATTCGCGCCGTCTTTGCTAGCGGCTTGGGAGTTTCCTCGCCGCGCCATGGATGCGCCGGTAAGTCGCGTCAAATACCGTGTTCGACGCCGAAACCCATCGGGAATCAGCGGACAGAGTGGTACGGCTCGCGTGAATTCGCCGAGCCTGCAATTCTCGCTCGGCGGCTTCCTTTCCCTCACTCATTTCGACAAGCTCGAAATCAGAGTCGGCTGGGATCACCGTACATTGCGCGAACGGCTCGTTGGCTCTGAAAATATGCGTGCGTCCTTCGGCAGGCGATTTGAAAACCAGGAAGAATATCATCGGCCACCATTCCCTCAAAAGTGCCGGCACGGCGATCAGAACGGTGTCGGTAGGGTCGGTATAAAAACGTGGATGGGGTTCGATTTTGATCGCTAGCCCCTCTTCAACCTTCAAGTCGAGAAGGATCTGATAGGTGTAAAATTGTTCGCCGAAGCTCCTGAACGGCGGCCATTGCCTGCCGTCATTGGGAGCAGGTCCGAAGTCGCTGTCGAACACAAGTTGCCCACCTTTCGTGCTCACGCGCAACTCATTGTCGTATGGGTAGAACACCTCAACGCCATATTACGCAGCCTCAGAGAATGGAACGCAGTGCCACACATATTCATGAGAGCCGTCGGAACGGGGCTCTGGTTTGCCTGCCCATCCCGGAATTTGGAGTTTTGTTCGGCGCGGGCACAGCCTTTCCTCGGTCGTTCGGTATTTGATGATATGCATGGGCTTTCCTCATGTCTCTAAAGGCGTTCTCCTACCCCCATTGGAATTTAGTCCCCGTCAAGTCGTTCAGGCACTAGGAATTTGTATGCAGCACACCCGGAATTCCCAGTGCGCATTCAAATGCTCTGCGGTCAACAGTATAAAATTCTATTCAAATCTTCGCGTCCATGTCAGAGGCGCCGATACGGCCCTAGGAATTTCATTTGTAACATCAGCGTGGCAGCAGTCCCCAAAATGTCGTTGCGACAGGCTATTGGCGAGAGACATCAACTTTGCTCGAATTTGCCGCCCTGTGTATTTTCGCCTGGCACGGCTACACAAATTGGCCACTATGGTAATGTCAGATTCAGGTCCATCTGGAGTATCCTTGAGCCCATCGTTCGGGCAACGTGAGTTAGTAAGGATCGAGGTTTCTGT
>DATBPZ010000058.1:0-80741 GCA_036561105.1 Methylocella sp.
GCCGCCGGCGCCCGAGGTCTTCGTGCCCGCACTGGCAGCGCGGGCGGCTACGCAATCCCGGCCAGCTACGCCGCCCGCGCTAGCATCGAGGCCGTCAATGCACTAACATTTACAGTGGACCCGTCAGTGGGGGCCGGTCAACTGCGGCGGCGACGGGGTTCTTCATTCCAATTGCAACATAACCAGCAGCTACAAAAAGGGGAGTTACAAACCGCGCAGGAGGCCGACCGATGTTCCTATAGTAATTCTTTCTTCTCTCATAATAAAACTCATATTTTTCTAGAATCTGCTCAATATCTATTTGAATCTTATCTGTGGCATGAAGCGCTGATTGCTCAACTACGGTCTGATTATTTGTTGCACGAATTATTTTGTCACGAAGGCTATCATCTTTAGATACAATAATTTTTATAGATAGAGTTGTGTCTTGTGATTTATGAGATCCAGTCTTGAAATGGCGATATATCGTCTCGGTTGTCTGCAATCCATTTACAACTTGGATGTCTTGTAGGATTATATTCTTGCCATTAATTATGGCCTTCGTAGCCAAGATCGTAATTCCATTATTAAGCCACCAAAAATCGGGGACCAACTCATCTTCTAAAGAGGCTGTAATATCCTCGTTTACTTTATTTTCTCCGAGGTAGTCGCGTATATTCGAGTCAAATAGATATCGACGAAGATTACTTTCATCGTCACATACAAATCTGTAATAATCACGTAGTTTTACGACAGCTATGTAGCCTTCTCCGGTTCCGGTTAGGTAGTCTTGAAAAGGTAGTTCGAGCGTGAATTGTTTAGATTTTCTATGTAGATCAATTAATTTCTTTGATCCAAAAAAGGAAAATGTTACATTCACATTACTAAAGAACCCAGAAGTAGCGTCTCGTATCTGCTGAGATCGCGCATAGACACTCTCCCCAATCTCTGCTGTATCGCCTCTTGATGAGTAAATGAAATTAAAGTTTATTACGTGACTAGTAATAGCTAGTTTTTTGTAATTATGAATAAAATTTATTCTTTTATCTAGGATATCCTTAGAGTATGCGCCCCGCAATTCCGTTTTGTCTCGTGAAAGATCAAACAATTCCTGCGCCGTAGCCAATAGGGTATTTAGCGTCGATTCTTTGAATGTATCGTGATGTTTACAACTAATTACAAATACATCCACACGTGCGTGCGCTTTTGGCCAGTGGAAAGAAGAAATATCTGAGACAAGGTGTCCGTTTACGAATAAAAAGAAACCATCTATGCCACCGTCATGGCGGCCATCGACCCATCCCGATTCAATTTCTTCTTGAGATAGATCATAGTTTTTTAGAACTTGCTCGAATGAAAAATATTCGAAGGCATCGCCCTTGTCACCAGTTGGAACGCCGTCGGCTACTTTCTGCGTTATTATTCCGTCTATTAGAATCGTGTCATTCTTGGCCAATGGACTGTCCCTGCTCTAGAGCGGATCAGAAGCATAGCTCTTATGAGTTGGCAAGCGTACAAACCAATGACTTACTCGCCCCTTCAATCTACAGCTCTGCGTCTAATCTACAATTAATCTAAATTTGTATACTGCGGTTGTGCAACTATACAAACCGGAACCTACCGGGGTCTTGGAAGCGGAGGTGATCTCGCAGTTAGAATCTGGAACTTAGACGATCTCAAGTGAAACGGAAGTCCAGTGGTTCAGCTGCGTACCGCCTCGTCCCAATTTTGGGTCGCCTTAACGTCCACCACACCAGCAAGGGGACCGCGAGGTAATGCTGCGTTTCGGCCTGTCCGATCAAGGTAAGATAAACATCAGCCGCTTTGTGCGCGTTGCATACCCCCTATCTGTCCGGCGGTGTGCTTGCCTTATTCGCGAGAAGGCTGTGTCGGCGGCCGTATAAAAAATAGACGAGAAGGCCGAGCGCCATCCAAATGGCGAATCTGTCCCAGGCCACGGCGGGAAGTTTTGAGAGCAGCCACACGGAAAACCCGATGCCCGCCAGAGGTATCCACGGGACAAGAGGCGTCCGGAAGGTGCGCGGGACATCGGGTCTCGTCCGCCGGAGCACGATGACCGAGAAACAGATGATGATAAAAGCCGAGAGCGTTCCGATATTCACCAACTCGGCGACCTGCTTGATGGGATAGAAAGCCGCGACAAAGGCTGTCAGTCCTCCGGCAATCAGCGTCGGGCGGTAGGGGGTGCGGAAGCGCGGATGCACTTGCGCAAACCATCCGGGGAGCAGACCGTCGCGGCTCATGGCGAACCAGATGCGCGCGCACCCCAGCATGAATGCAAACATCACACTGGCGATGCCCGCCACCGCCGCGGCAGAGACGATCAGTGTCACCCAGGGCATGTCGATCGCGGTGAACGCCGCCGCCACCGGAGCCGCGCTGTTCAGCTGATCATAGCGCACGATGCCGGTGAGCACCAAGGACATCGCAATGTAAAGCACGAGAGAGATCGCGAGGGAGAGCAAAACCGCGCGGGGAAGCTGGCGCTGTGGGTCCTTCGCCTCTTCAGCCGCCGTCGTGAGGGTATCGTAGCCGAAGACCGCGAAGAACACGACGGCGGCTCCCTCGGCCACGCCGCCGAAGCCAAAAGGCATGAACGGGTGGTAGTTGGCGGAGTTCACATGCGGCAGCCCCGCCGCGACGACAAGGACGACCGCCGCCAATTTGATGATCACCATGACCGTGTTGAAGCGCGCGCCCCATTCGATGCGCAGCGTCAGAAGGCCCGCTGTCGCCAGGCTTCCGAGCATTGCGGGAAGGTCCAGAACATGGCCCGTGCCGGTTCCCGGCGCGCCCATTGCCCAGTTGGGGAGCGTGAAGCCGAACAGGCTGAGCAGAGCCTGCACATATCCCGACCAGCCAATCGAGACGACAGCGACCACCAGCGCATATTCGAGCAGTAGATCCCAGCCGATCACCCAGGCCACCAATTCGCCAAGAACGGTGTAGCCATACGTGTAGGCGCTGCCGGCGACGGGGATCATCCCGGCAAACTCGGCGTAACTCAGGGCCGCGGCCGCGCTGGCGACACCGGCGATGACGAAGGAGAGAGAGACGGCGGGCCCTGCTTGCGTGGCTGCGACGACACCGGTGAGCACGAAGATGCCGGCGCCGATGAGGCCGCCGAGCCCGATCGCGGTGAGCTGCCACAGTCCCAGCACCCGCCGGAACTGCTGGGCAGAGCCAATCTCGCGTTGAAGCTGTTCAATCGGCTTGGTCCGCAGAAGCGTTTGCAATGACATCGATGCTCCCCGAAGGTGAGATGGCGGTGAGAGGTCTTTTGCCGATTTGAAGGCCGAAGGCATGCCAAGATCAAGCGCCGCGCCGCCGTCCACCGTCACAATTGTGGCAGGATGTAAGGTTTTTCGTTCCGACCTTACCAAAGTGTTTCACGTGAAACACTTTGGTCCGATTGACACTCTGCGCCAATGTATCTTGGTGAGCCGTGGCTTGGTATAAAGCCGGGGTTTTGCGCAAGCTTACAGGCAGGTTAGGGTTTAATTTTTTGCCGGATTTTTTTCGAACGGCGCGGGTTGAGCAGCGGGATGGGGTGCGGCGACGTGGCGATATCTCCTGCTTGCCTTCGTGAATCTCTCAAAATTCCGTCCAGCCGTCCTCCCCCGTGGCAATGGGTGCGCCATTCACAATCATCGCCATGGCACCCGTGCGGGAAGCTGCCTTACGCATCTCGGCGCGCATGCCGCTTGCGGTCGTCTTCTTGACACCGGGCCGGAAGGCATGTGGCGGCGTCCTTTTCAGTTCGCGGCGCGTGGTGTCTTTGCTATTCGCTTGGCCGGTTTGGAATTGGCCAACCAGCGCTGCCAATTGTTCGGTCTCCTGTGACAACGAGTGACTGGCAGCCGTCGTCTCTTCCACCATGGCCGCGTTCTGCTGGGTGACCTGATCCATCTGAGTAATGGCCGTGTTGACTTCACCGAGACCGACTGACTGCTCTTTCGCGCCGGCTGCGATCTGGGAAACAATTGTGGTGATCTCGGACACCTGTCCCATGATGCGCTCTAGCGACTTGCCGGTTTCATTGACAAGCTTGACGCCGTGCTCGACCTGCGTCGAAGACGCGAGGATCAGGCCCTTGATCTCCTTCGCGGCTTCCGCCGAGCGCTGCGCGAGGGCGCGAACTTCAGAGGCGACAACGGCAAAACCGCGGCCGGCGTCTCCCGCCCGCGCGGCTTCGACACCCGCGTTCAACGCAAGCAGATTGGTTTGGAAAGCAATCTCGTCAATGACGCCAATGATCTGGCCGATCTGCTGAGAAGATTTTGCTATGGTATCAATCGCATCGACGGCCTGTCGAACCACCACCGCACTCTTCTTGGCATCCTCATCCGCGGCAGCGACCACATCGCGGGCATGGGTTGCGCCTTCGGCGGCATTCTTCGGGGCCGTCGTAATTTCGTTGAGCGCTGCCGCTGTCTCTTCGAGGCTGGCCGCCTGCTGCTCGGTCCGGCGTGACAGATCGTCGGCGGCCGTTGAAATCTCCTGCGTTCCCGAGTGGATTGCGTTCACACCTTCGCTGACCTGCAGCATCGTAAGCCGCAGCTTGTCAATCGCCGAGTTGAAGTCAAAGCGAAGTTTTTCGAAAGCGGGAATGAAGGCTTTCTCGATTCTCGATTCAAGGTTGCTGTTCGCCAATTGCTCAAGTCCAGATCCGATCTCATTGACGGCGCGGACACGTTCAGTGACGTCGGTCGCGAACTTGGTTATTTTCGTGATCTTATTGTTAAGATCGAAGATCGGATTATAGGAGGCTTGGATCCAAACTTCCTTTCCATCCTTGCCAATACGCTTGAATTCGGCAGCGACGTATTCGCCGCTGTTCAGCTTTTTCCAGAAATCCTGGTAGTCGGAGGATTGCGCGTAAGACGGCTCAACGAAAAGGCGATGGTGCCGCCCCGCAATTTCTTCGAGGCGATAACCAAGAACATTTAGAAAATTCTCGTTTGCATAAATGACCTCACCGCTTGGTGTGAATTCGATGATACCTTGAACGCGCGAGATCGCGTTAATCTTTCCTTCGAATTCAGCATTCCTAAGTTTTTCTGCAGTGATGTCGGTCGCTATTTTAACAACCTTCTGAACGGCCCCACTAGAATTCATCACTGGATTATAAGACGCCTGAATCCAGACATCGCGCCCGCCCTTGCCGATACGCTTATATTCGCTTGCGTCGAACTCACCGCGGCCAAGCTTGGCCCAGAATGCTTTATATTCGGGTTTGCGCACATAATCAGGATCGACGAACATGCTGTGGTGTTGGCCCTTGATCTCCGAAAGGCTGTAGCCCAGGGCTCTACAGAAGTTCTCATTCGCCGAAAGAACTTTTCCGGTTGGGTCGAACTCAATGATGGCAAGCGACCTGTCAAGTGCCTTCAACACCGCTTTAGTTCCGGACTGCGGGAAAATATTGAAACCGATCATATGAATTTGCTCCACAAGGTCTTCGAGCCGCCACGAGTATTGACGAGCGGGCATAATGTGCCGACGCTTTCCGTATGCTACAAATCAGGTCACTTTTCCCCAAGTACAGAGCTCGCTCGCGAGACAGCCTGTTGCTGAGACACTTCATTGAAGGAAGAGAGATTCCGGATCGAAACCGGGATGAACGTACGGCAGCATGCCCTCGACCCAGAGCATGCGCTTGCCCGAATCGACACGTCATTTGCTCAGCGTAGCGGCAACAAGTTAATTGAGAATTTAGGACGGGCGCCCATTTGCGCTCCGTGCACGGGACAATTGGATTAATGGCCAAGAACACGGTACAATTACTGGGGTCTGCCTCCTCGCGGAGGCAAACTGTGCTAAGCATCTAGGCGGAGCCAAGGGTCAAGGGCCGAACTGTCTGAAGGGAGTGACCAGATGCGTTACCTTCTTGCCGCGATCCTCGTTGGCATATCGCGGACCAAAAGCGCGAGAAGCAGGATCTCGATCATGTTGACGAAGGAATTCATCTTTTGGGCATTGCTCACCGCGCTTTTCATCTTTCATCCTTCAACGCTATCCGCGCAAAACACTCTAAGCGCCGCCGAGGCGCGCGCGATTGGCGTGCAGGCCTATCTCTATTTCTACCCTCTCATTTCGATGGATATTACGCGCAAGCAGCTGACCAATGTCGAGCATAGCGGCGGAATTAGTGCTCCGCCGAACACATTCGTCAACGTCGCCGAATATCCGTCCGCGACTATGAAAGCGGTCGTGCGGCCGAACTTCGATACGCTCTATTCGAGCGCTTGGCTTGATCTCGTAAAGGAACCCATGATCATCTCGGCGCCGGATACGGGCGGGCGGTATTATATGTTGCCGATGCTCGACATGTGGACCGATGTCTTCGCCTCGCCGGGGGCCCGGACAACCGGCACGCAAGCGCAGAGCTGGGCCATCGTCAGACCGGGCTGGACCGGCGTGCTGCCAAATGGGGTCGAGCGGATCGATGCGCCAACCCCCTATGTTTGGGTTATCGGCCGCACCCAAACCGATGGACCCGCCGATTATGAAGCGGTTCACAAGATCCAGCAGGGATATAAGATTACGCCACTTTCGCGTTGGGGTAAGCCAGCCAAGCCTATCGTCAGCAAGATCGACAAAGACGTCGATATGAAGACGCCGCCAAAAACCCAAGTGGACTCGATGCCGGCCGGCAAATTCTTCGCCTATGCCGCCGAAATTATGAAAACGCAGCCGCCGCATCTGACCGACCAGCCCATCATCGCCTTGGTGCGGCGCCTCGGCATTGAGCGTGGCAAAAGTTTCGATCTTGAACACGCGGCGCCTGCTGTCAAAGAGGCTCTGGCTGCGGTTCCTGAGGACGCCCAGAAACTCATGGCGTCCCAGCTCAAGACGATAGCGACAGTCGTGAACTTTTGGTCGATGAACACCAATACGATGGGCGTTTACGGCAACTACTATTTAAAGCGGGCCGTCATCGCGCAGAATGGTCTTGGCGCCAATTTGCCGGAAGATGCGATCTATCCGATCAACCTTGGCGATGCGGAGGGCCAGCCGCTCGAGGGTGCTCATCGTTACAGCTTGCATTTCGATAAGGATGCGACACCACCTGCCAACGCCTTTTGGTCGGTGACACTTTACGATGAGCAAGGGTTTCAAGTCCCCAACCCGCTCAACCGCTTCGCTTTGAGCAGCTGGATGCCGTTGCGCTTCAACGATGATGGATCGCTTGATCTCTATGTCCAGAACGAAAGTCCCGGCGCGGATAAGGACGTCAACTGGTTGCCGGCGCCAAAGGAGGGATCGTATAATCTCACCATGCGGATTTATGCGCCGAAGGATGAGGCTTTGCTCGGGAAATGGAGTCCCCCGCCGGTCGTGAAGGCGGAGGAGCCGCAAAACAGCGAGGGGCAATGAGATAGGGGCCGCAAAGCACCATGTCCTAGTTTTGCGCTGCCTTGTCGCGATCCCTGGAGTTCTGCCTCCCAAGCGGAGGCAAACTGTGCTAAGTATCTAGGCGGAGCCAAGGGGCAAGGACCCATCGGCCCGAAGGGAGGAAGCAAATGCGTTACGTTCTCGCCACGATCCTCGTTTGTGTGATGGGTTTGCCCGTGGCTTACGCTCTGCCGACGGTCAACCCCAATCCGGCTTCGATGTCGAAAGCAGATCCCATAAAGCATGTCGTGAGAAGCAATCGGGCGCACTCTCAACATCACAGCCGCGGCGGGGGCGGTATCCACCCCTTGGTCGGAAGCGGAAGCTACTAAACCTCCCCAACTCCGGCTTCCGTCAATGCGCCTCGTCCCAATTCTGCGCGGCCTTGGCATCGACCTGCAAGGGCACCGCGAGCTGAATGAAGGGATGCGGCGCGTCGGTCATCACCTTGCGCACCACAATTATCGTCGCTTCGACTTCGGAATCTGGCGCCTCGAACACGAGTTCGTCATGCACCTGCAAGAGCATGCGGGCGGCGAGCTTTTCTTTTTGTAACGCCGCGTCCATCCGCACCATGGCGCGCCTGATGATATCGGCGGCGGAGCCTTGCAGCGGCGCGTTGATCGCGGCGCGCTCATTAAAGGCACGCTCGGAGGGGTTTGAGGCTGTCACGCGCGGATAGTGGCATTTGCGCCCGAAAATCGTGGTGACATAGCCCTTCTCTCGCACGAAGGCTTTCGTTTGATCCATATAGCTGCGAATGCCCGGAAAGCGCTCGAAGTAGCGCTTGATATAGGCGCCCGCTTCCTCGCGCGGAATGCCGAGCTGATTGGCGAGACCAAAGGCCGAGATGCCGTAGATGATACCGAAATTGATCGCCTTGGCGCGGCGCCGCACGTCCGGCGGCATGCCTTTAACGGGCACGCCGAACATTTCCGAAGCGGTCGTCGCATGAATATCCTGGCCTTCGGCGAAGGCCGCCTTCAATTGCGGAATATTGGCGATATGGGCGAGCAGCCGCAGTTCGATTTGCGAATAGTCCGCAGAAATCAGTTTGTGTCCTTCGGGCGCGATAAAGGCACGGCGGATCTTCCGGCCCGCTTCATTGCGCACAGGGATATTTTGCAAGTTTGGATCGGACGAGGACAGTCTGCCGGTCGTCGTCGCGGCGAGCGCATAGGAGGTGTGGACGCGGCCTGTTGATGTGTCGACGAAAGAAGGCAGGGCGTCGGTGTAGGTCGATTTGAGTTTCGAAAGCTGCCGCCAATCGAGAATGCGGGCAGCAAGGTCATTGCCTTGCTCGGCGAGATCATCGAGGACGCCCGCGGCGGTCGACCACGCGCCTGTCGCGGTTTTTTTGGCGCCGGGCAAGCCCATCTTGCCGAAAAGAATATCGCCAAGCTGTTTTGGCGAGCCAAGATTGAACCGCTCGCCCGCCAAGTCGTGGATCGTGCTCTCAAGCCGGCCCATGTCCTGCGCGAACTCGCCGGACAGTTTTGCCAAGATGGCGCGGTCGACCATAATGCCACGCTCTTCCATGCGCGCCAAAACCTCGATCATCGGCCGCTCGAGCGTCTCATAGACATGTGTCATGTGTTCGGCAGGAAGGCGCGGCTTTGAGACTCGCCACAGACGCAGGGTGACATCGGCGTCCTCCGCCGAATATTCGGTGGCCTTGTCGATGGCGACGCGGGCAAAGCCGATGAAGGTGCGGCCGGAGCCCGCGACCTCGCCAAATTGAATCGGCTTGTGGCCAAGATAAGTTTCACTGAGCACATCCATCCCATGATCGGTGCGGCCCGCGTCCAGCACATAGGACAACAGCATGGTGTCTTCGACGGGCGTCACCACGATGCCGCGCTGCTTGAAAATGAGCCAATCATATTTCATGTTTTGCGCGATTTTCAGGATGCTTGCATCCTCAAGAAGCGGTTTCAACCGCGCCAGCACCTCCGCTTCCAGCAATTGCCCTGGCAAAAGATCGTTGCCTCCGAAGAGATCGCCGCTCCCTTCTTGTCTGTGGCGCAGTGGAATGTAGCAGGCATGCCCCGGCGTGACACAAAGAGAGATGCCGACGAGCTCGGCCTGCATGGGCTGCAGTGACGATGTTTCCGTATCGATGGAGATTGCGCCCGCCTCGAACGCGGCGGCGATATAGGGTTCGAGCTGTTCGAAACTCAAAATGGTTTCATAGGTTTTGGTATCGAATGTTTGCGCGCGCGCCTCGGCGGCACGTGCCTCGGCAAGCTGGCCGGGGCCGGAGGCGATACTGGGCTTTTGGATCGGCTCGCCGTAGCGGGCGTTGCGTTTGGGTGTTCCGGTATCCGTGCTTGTCGGAGAGGATGCTTGGTCCGCAATGTCCAGTGTCTCGCCCAGCACTGCTCCGTCACGCCCGCGCCAGGCGGCGCGTCCCGCGAATGCCGCATCGGGTTCGATGGCGCTTGCGTCGATCGCATAGGCCTCGGCGGCGCGCTTGGTGATGGTTGTAAATTCCATCGCCTTGAAAAAGGCAACAAGCGTTTTGCCGTCCGGCATGTTGAGGCGAAGATCATCCAGGGGCACTTCGAGCGGCACGTCACGGACGAGCGTGACGAGTTGCTTCGAGACTTGGATCAATGCCACGCTTTCCGGGTCGGTCAGGATTTCGCGGCGCTTGGGCTGTTTGATCTCGTTTGCGCGGGCAAGCAGGGTGTCGAGATCGCCATATTCATGGATAAGCTGCGCGGCGGTCTTCAACCCTATGCCGCGCGCGCCGGGCACATTGTCGGTCGAATCGCCCGCCAGTGCCTGAACGTCGACGACCTTTTCAGCCGGCACACCGAAATAGGTCAGAACTTCCTCGGGACCGATTTTGCGCTCCTCGCGTGCGCCCTTGGCACCGGCTTCGCCAGAGGCCGGGTCATACATGGCGACCCCCGGCTCGATCAGCTGCATGAGGTCCTTGTCGGCCGAAATGATCAGCACGTCGGCGCCGCGCGCGCGCGCCTCGCGGGCATAGGTTGCGATCAAATCGTCCGCCTCGTAACGGTCCTGCTCGACCGGCGCGAGACCGAAAGCCCGCACGGAGGCGCGCATGAGAGGGAATTGCGGGATCAAATCTTCCGGCGGTTCCGAGCGATTTCCTTTATAAGGAGGGTAAAGTTCCTTGCGGAATGAATTTTCCGATTTATCGAAGATGATCGCGAGATGGGTCGGCTTGATCCCCGCCGCCCCGTCGCGCACGAATTGAAAGAGTTTTGTGCAAAACAGCCGCACGGCCCCGGTGGGCAGCCGGTCGGAGCGATAATTATATTTCGCATCCTGCCGGATTGATTGAAAATAAGCCCGGAAAACGAATGATGACCCATCAACCAGGAAGACATGGTCGCCTGCCTTAACGGGGCGCAGAGTGGAGGACATATGTTCTATCGAGACCATTGGACTTGTGCATGTTAAGTGAGCGGAGCAGTTCCGACATAAGTGTTATCATGGGGGGAGGGGAGCCAAAAGCGTCACTTCGGCGGAATTCGAGGCAACCATCGCCACCATTCAGCCGTTGTGTAGGGCGGTCGTCTGGCACCGGGGCGGCTGATTGGATCGGTTTTCGTCTTTATGCTCAAGCACCCGCTGCCGCGCGTGCACCCAGTCGCTTAAAGCGGGACATTGGCTTACACCACGTTTGGGCCGGGTCCCAATGAACAAAACATTCGCGGGAGCGGCATGGTGAAAACGCTATTGGAGTGTAATTTTGAAGCCGTTTTCGAGTGCTTGCCCGCGCCATTTTTGGTGATGGACCGCGATTTTACCATCATCGCCGTCAATCAAGCGTTTCTGGACTCGACGATGCGGGCGCGGCACGCACTCGTGGGGGTCAATGTTTTTGTGGCGTTTCCGGCGCCTGAGGAGAGCCGCAAGCTCATGCAAGCGTCGCTGGAACGCGCCCGCGACAAAGGCGTCACCGACGTGCTTCCGGCGGTTTCCCACGCCGTAACGATCAATGGCCGCCATGAGGAGCGGCTTTGGAGTTGTACCCACATTCCCGTCCGCGACGCCAGCGGCCACGTCGCTTATATCATCAAAAGCGCGCAAGATATCTCCGATCTCCACCCGCGGGGCCTGGCGGAGATTTCTTCGCTGGGGATCGAGCCGCGCGATGGCACCGTGCCGCTTCCAGGAGCGGTCCAAGTCCTCAATCAGTCGCTTTTGGCGACGGTGCACCATTTGCGCCGCTTAGTGATGCAGGCCCCGAGCTTCATGTGTGTCTTGCGCGGTCCCGATCTTGTTTTCGAATTGGTCAACATTGCCTTTTCGATGCTTGCGGGCGGACGTGATCTCATCGGCAAGACATTGCGCGAGGGCTTGCCTGAAACCGAGGGGCAGGACTACCCGCGGATCTTGAAGGGCATCTTTGAAACCGGGGAAGTTCACGTCGGCCGCAAGATGCGTATTTTGTTGCAAGACGCTCCGGATTGCGAGATCGAGGAGCATTACATCGACTTTGTCGCGCAGCCGATTCTGGGCGTCAATGGCGAGGTCACGGGCATTTTCATCGAAGGCAATGACGTGACCGATCATGTCAAGACCGAGCAAAGGCAATCCCTGCTGATCCGGGAATTGCATCACCGGGTCAGGAATACCCTTGCGACGGTGCAAGGAGTCATGAACACCACCGCCAAGTCATCCGCGAATATCGAGGATTTTCAAGAGGCGTTCTCCGGGCGGATTTCGTCGCTGGCGAAGACACATGCCGTCATGACCGAGCAACTTCACCAGTCGGTGTCCTTCCAGCAATTGCTGACGCAAGAGCTTGGTCCTTACTCAGACGATCACGGTCTCCGGATTCGCCTCTCGGGACCTGCCGTGGATCTCCCTTCACAGATTGCGGTGCCGCTCGGGATGGCGGTCCATGAACTCACGACGAATGCCGTCCGGCACGGGGCGCTCTCCAGGGAGGAGGGCCGGATCGAGGTCGGATGGGGTTTGGCCGAGAAGGACGGCGAACGCTCGCTTTTGTGCGAATGGAGCGAATTTGGGGGACCAACCGTGGCGCCGCCGTCCCGTGACGGATTTGGATCGATGCTTTTGAAGCGTGTGCTTTCGCAGCAAATCCGGGCGGAAGTTAAAGTCGATTTCGCGCCAGAGGGCTTTCGCTTGCGCATGGCGGTTCCGCTTCACATCGAGCGGTAACGCCCGGCGCCTCGCGCCGATGTGAGCTGCCCAGCATTGCAAACAACATGGGGCAGGCATAAACATGGCCGCAAGGCTCTGCGTAGGTCTCCTATTGTGAGGCAGGCGGCGGATTACGCCAGGCAAGAGAAAGAATAATATGGAAGAGCAAGCAGCGTTTGGCGCGAATCCTGGCAATTTGGGGATGTTTTCCTGTGTTCCGCCAGGATTGGCCAAGTCCTCGGCGCTCGTCGTGGCCTTGCACGGCTGCCAGCAAAGCGCCAAGGACTTCGATTTGGCCACTGGATGGTCTGAACTTGGCCGCAAACGCGGTTTTGCCGTCCTGTTTCCCGAGCAGAAATGTGGAAACAACCCGCAAAATTGCTTCAACTGGTTTGTCGAAAAGCACATTCGCAGCGACGCGGGAGAGATTGCTTCGATCCGCGGGATGATCGAAACCATGTTGGAGGATTATCAGCTCGATGCCGGACGCGTGTTTGTAACAGGGCTCTCGGCCGGAGGCGCCATGGCCTGCGCCCTCATGGCCGCCTATCCGCACATGTTCGCAGCTGGCACAATCATCGCGGGTCTGCCGTATGGTGCGGCGCTCGGTCCCCTCGATGCGATGAAGGCTATGGCTTTTGGGCCCGCCCACTCGTCACGGGAGTTGGGAAATCTGGTTCGCCAGGCATCTCCCGGGCAGAAGAGATGGCCGAAAATTTCCATTTGGCACGGCAATCTCGATGGCGTGGTCGCTCCCGCCAATGCTGCAGCCTTGGTCCAGCAATGGCTCGATATCCATCAAGTCAACGAAGCTGGTGTCGTGGAGGATGAAGTGGACGGTCAGCTTCGCTTGTCGTGGCGCGACGGTGCGGGCGCGGTTGTCGTTGAGCATTATTGCTTCGATGGGATGGCGCATGGCCTTCCCATCGAGGAGAATCTGGGCGGTTTTGAGCTTGCGGTTGGAATTTCGTCGACCCTCCGCATCGCCAAATCTTGGGGGCTTCTCGGGCGAACGCGCGATATCGAAGAGCCGCTGCGGGAAAACCATGGCAAAATCGGTTTTCACATTTCGGATCTGTGGTCCTAGACTCTGCCGACTCCAGAGCCCTAAAATCGCGTGCGCATCAAAACCACAAAGGCAATCAAAGCCAAACCCAAGCTGACGATCAGGATATAAAGGCTATGGAAATCAGCCGTTCCCTGCCACGTCTCAGGGTTGGCAGTGATCGCGAGAGCTGTCTCAAACATGCTGCGCCTCCGTATCTAAGTTCACCAGCCGCTCCTTTTGCGAACCCGGCACCCTACGATGGCGCATTGCGAGATCCCTGCAGACAGCGGCTATGCTGCTGCTTGATTGATGTTTGCCACCGCAAGCTTTGTGAGTAGCTGATCCGTCTTTTTTTCCTCATCGAGCGTTTGCTGAAGAAGGGTGCTCGCATCCTTCATGCCGAGTTGATCGGCCCACGCGATGAGCGTGCCGTAACGGGCGATCTCGTAATGCTCGACGGTCTGCGCCGCGGCAAGCATGCCTGCGTCATGAACCTGGCCATCTTCGATTTCCTCCATGACCTCCTTGGCTTCCGCCAAAATTCCATCCATCGCCTCGCACCGTATGGCGCGGGCGGCAACGCCGCACTGCTCGAACACCGTCTCCAGCCGTTCAATTTGATGCTCGGTCTCGTCACGATGTTTTTCGAAGGCCTGTTTGAGTTCTGGGGACTCTGCGCTCTTTGCCATTTTTGGCAGATTTTTATAGATCTGTTTCTCGGCGTAATAAATATCCTTGAGCGTATGCAAAAACAGATCATTCATCGATTTGACCGTCATGGGGTTCTCCTGAAGCGGATCCTATGGTGGGCCGCCAACGCGGGGATATGCGGGAAGTTCCGTTTTGACCGCTTTGATCTCTCCTCATTCGTTTGGAACCCGCAAAGCCAGGGTGCGTTGGCGGGGCACATCAAGCGCGGCGATTCTCTGCGCCCGACGTGAGAGAGGACATGACTTTGAGACATTTCGAACGATCGCAGCAGGTTCCCAAGCCCCCTGGCCCAGAGCCTGGCAATCCACCGGGAACCATGCCGCCTCCACCGCCGGAAATCCCCGTGCCCGATCCAGCCCCGCCTCCGGTCGAAAACCCAGGAGATGTGCCGCTGCCGCCCATTACTGATCCGGATGTCGTGAACCCTGGAGAGCCTACTCCTGGGCAGCTTCCAACGCGGGTGGAGAGCGTCGAGCAAATCCTAAATGAATCCATGATAGGCGGCTCGCTGGACGGTGAAAGTCAATCGAACCCAAATAGCAACTTATCTGCAGAAGTGGAGTTAGAGAACATCATGGCACATGCGAATGCTTCGCTCCCGCAGTCGGACGGGGAGCGGCCAGCGCATGTCAAAGACGAAACCAACCGCAAATGGAGAATCGCGATGGCGAGCATTAAACCTGTGGAAGAAGCGACTCAAGATTTCTCGGCTGATCTCGCGGCACTGCGCGACGACGTAACGAAACTCACATCGTCGGTGTCGGAATTTATTCGTTCACACACCGTTGCCACGTCGAGCAGCGTTGTTGATGCGGTGGATAACGCGAAGCAAAAAATATCCGATACCGCATCCAAGGCGCAGGATAAGGTTGTAGGAACGAGCGCGGATCTTGAGTCGACGATCGAGCGCAATCCTCTAGCAGCGGTCCTCGTCGCAATGGTGGTGGGCTTGATTGTCGGCTTGGTCAGTCGCGGGCGCAAATGAATGAATTCGTAAACCGTCTGCTTCGCGAAGCCACGGCCCCGATCGTCGAATCAAGCACGCGCCTTATCCAAAAGGCCGTGCTTGTTCTTTTCGGGATGATCTGTCTGTTCGTCAGCTGGATCTTTATCACCGTATCGCTGTACGAGTTTCTGGAACCTTTGATCGGACATGCTGATGCCGCACTTGGCTTGGGGGGCATATACCTTATTGCCGCGCTTCTTTTTTTGTACTCGGCGAAACGTCAAATGCGCCGGCGCGCCGGCACGCTTCACGCCGCAGAGAGGCTAAAACCGATGCAAGATGCCAGCGAACCAAATCCGGAAATCACGGATTTCGCCAACAATATCGATAAAAGCGTCGCGCCATTCCTCGACATCTTAAAAGACGCGGGGATGGAGCGTGAGCGTCTTGCCCTTGAAGCGGGCGCCGAAGCCGCCAGACAGCTCACACCCTTTTCACTGGTGACCTTTGCGATGATCGTGGGCATCGTGATTGGCCGTATTATCGGCCAAGAAAAGCCGGGGCGCGGCTAACCAGTATCGCGATCAAACAAGGCTATGATCTTTCTCGTTCTCATCCTTGCGGTGGGATTTGCGGTCGAAGAAAAGCGCCTGGCTGATGACCGCTTTCAGACTCTCCGTTTTGAAAGGTTTGGTAATCAGAAAAGCGGGCTCTGGCGGCGTTCCTGTCAAAAACCGTTCCGGATAGGCGGTCACGAAAATCACCGGAACAGAAAACGTTTCGAGAATTTGGTTGACCGCCTCAAGACCCGAGCTGCCGTCCGCGAGTTGAATATCCGCGAGAATAAGTCCCGGCCGGTCGCGGTTGACAGCATCGATGGCCTCGCGATGGGTGCGCGCGACATTGACGACCCGGTGCCCTTGCTCTTCCACCAGATTTTGAAGATCGAGCGCAATGAAAGGCTCATCCTCGATGATCAAGACATCGGTGCGGATTTGATCCGCGATTTCCTTTCCCGCGGCATCAATCAGGCTGGCTGCATCGTCGACTGAGCAGTCGAGGGCGCCCGCGACTTCCTCGGTGTCGAAGTCTTCCAGGGAACTCAAGAGAAACGCTATTCGCGGCCGCAACGTGATCGCTTCAAGACTCCGGTGGGCTCCCGCCTCGTCGCCTGTGAACGAGGCTTGATCGACGTGGTCGTTGACCGGCACCGTCCCCCAGACTTTTAGAAACAGGCGGTAAAGCGCAATTTTTGGCTCGGCACATTTCGAAAATTCGGCCGGATCCGCGACAATCGCCTCGAGCGTAGCAAGCACATAGGCGTCTCCCCCGGCCTGGGTTCCCGTTAAAGCCCGGGAAAACCGGCGCAAATAGGGAATATGCGCGGAGATCGCTTGAGATATTGGCATGAAGGCACCCTTTGCATAGCGCGCGATGAATCGTCAGATCAGTGATTAGCGGGACCCCCGGATAATGACCAAAGCCCCGATAAAGTTCCGGTGGGTGGAACCATCTTCTCGCAGATGCGTTCATTTTGGCTGGTTATAGACATTTTCGGATGCGAGCCAAGCAGATGGTTGATTTATCTGTTCAAATAAGCGCCGGACATCAGAGGGATGCACGGGTGATGGGGACGAGCGCATGACAAGTGCCATTATGAGGAAGCCTCGGTGACAAAACCGACCAAATCTAACAATTCAACACTCACCGTGGCGGGAATAAAGGTATTCGAGACCCCGGGCCAACAGCATCCTGCCGGAAGCGCCGACGCTCACGAGAAAAGTGGCGGCCCTTGCCCCAAAAATGCAGGGTCGAAGCCTGAGATCTCTGACCAAATCGGCTTGCAGTTGCGAAGCGTCTACGATGACATATTGGCGCAGCCGGTTCCAGGGCGCTTTCTAGATCTGTTACGGCAGCTTGAGGGTTCGCTCGAATCGCGTGCAAGTAAGGATGGCATGTGACAGTCGTCCAATCGAAAGTGCCGAAGGTAGAGGCGGCGATGGCGCCGGCCCCGAACAAACACGCCGCGAGCTCACAAATGACCGCGGATCTGCTGGCTGTAATACCAAATCTTCGGGCCTTCGCCGTCTCCCTTTGCGGTAATCTTGATCGTGCCGACGATCTCGTTCAGGAAACCTTGGTCAAGGCGTGGAGCAATATCGATTCCTTTGTCGAAGGAACCAATCTCCGGGCGTGGCTTTTCACGATTTTGCGGAATATTTATTATTCGGAATACCGCAAGCGGCGGCGCGAAGTGGCCGATCCTGATGGCGCTTTCGCGGCGAAACTGGCGACCGCCCCGGCGCAAGGCGGTCATATGGATCTGCTTGATTTCCGTGCCGCGCTTCAACAATTGCCAACGGACCAGCGCGAAGCCTTGATTTTGATTGGCGCGTCCGGCCTCTCTTACGAAGAAGCAGCGGGGGTTTGCGGCTGCGCCATCGGGACTATGAAAAGCCGGGTGAACCGCGCCAGGATCCGCTTGGCCGAAATGCTGGCGATCACGTCGGGCACGGACTTCGGACATGATGGCGATTGGCAAGCCATCGACGCTGTGGCCTTTGGGCAGCGTCTCACGCAAGGCGACGGAGAATAGGCGCCTCGCCGGCTGTTTCCGCTTCGCTGGTTATCCCCATCTGCCGCTCGTGGAAAGTTTCGATCGATATGGATGAACGCGGAAAGACGCGGACGGAAACGGACAGCCTTGGCTCCATCGAGGTGCCCGCTGAACATTATTGGGGCGCGCAAACCCAACGGTCTCGTCTGCATTTCGCGATCGGCTCCGAAAAAATGCCGATCGCGATCATCCATGCCCTAGCGATGGTGAAACGGGCCGCTGCGGAGGTCAATCACAGTTTTGGACTTTTGCCGGAGAATTTATGTTCGGCGATCATCGCTGCTGCCCGCGAAATCGAAACTGGCGCGCTCGACGCGGAATTTCCCTTGGTCGTCTGGCAAACGGGGTCGGGCACGCAGACCAACATGAACGTCAATGAGGTGATCGCCAACCGCGCCAATGAACTCCTCGGCGCGCCGCGCGGTACGAAGCATCCCGTGCATCCCAACGATCATGTCAATCTCGGCCAATCGTCGAACGATTGTTTTCCGACCGCCGTCCATATCGCCGCTGTCATCAAGATCAAACATGTGCTGGAACCTGCCTTAAGCGCTCTACATGGCGCCCTTGCAGCGAAATCCGAGGCTTTTGCCGCGATCATCAAAACCGGCAGGACACATCTTCAGGACGCAACTCCGGTGACGCTCGGGCAGGAATTCTCTGGGTATGCCGCGCAGCTCGGATACGGCCTTGAGAGACTCGCGCTTACCGTCCCGGGACTCTATCAACTGGCGCAGGGCGGCACGGCGGTCGGTACCGGGCTCAACACGAAAAAGGGTTTTGCGGCGGCCTTCGCGGCACGCATCGCCGCGTTGACCGGTTTGCCTTTCGTCCCAGCTCCAAACACCTTCGAGGCGCTGGCGGCACATGACGCACTGCTGTTCGCGCATGGCGCCCTGAACACGATCGCGGCCAGTCTCTTCAAAATTGCCAACGACATCAGATTTGCGGCCAGCGGCCCCCGCTGCGGAATCGGAGAATTGATTCTGCCGGAAAACGAACCTGGATCGTCAATCATGCCGGGCAAGGTCAATCCGACGCAAGTGGAGGCACTGACAATGGTGTGCACGCGCGTCTTCGGAAACCAGTCAACGATGACTTTCGCGGCTTCGCAAGGCCATTTCGAGCTCAATGTCTATAAGCCCGTTATCGCTTTTGCTTTCCTCGAAAGCCTCGCACTTCTGGCCGGCGGGATGAACTGCTTCCGCAAACATTGTGTCGAGGGGCTATATGCCGACGAGCCGAGGATTGCTTTTCTGTTGCAGCGGTCCTTGATGCTGGTGACCGCGCTGGCGCCAAAGATCGGCTACGACAACGCGGCAAAAATCGCCAAGTCAGCGCATCTGCACGGGACCAGCCTACGGGAGGAGGCACTCAGCAGCGGGCTCGTCAGCGCCGCGGAATTCGACACGCTGGTGCGCCCGGAAGCGATGCTCGCGCCGGACGATTGACATCAATTCGGCAGCCATCCGAAGAATACGCAGGCGAGCAAGAAAATTCCCATCAGGCCCCGGTAGAGGGCAAAGGGCCAGGTTGAAAATCGCTCGAGAATCCGCAGCAGACCCCAAATCGCGGCGAATGCCGACAAGGATGCGATGAGAAGACCAAACCCAAGGACCGACCAGCCATGCGCGTCGAGATGAGCCTTGTGCAGCTCCCATAATTCTTTCAATCCCGCACCGGCAATCGCAGGCAACCCAAGCAGAAAGGAAAAGCGCGCGGCTTCCTCGCGGGTGAGATCCCGGAAGAGCGCCGCCGTAAGTGTCGAGCCAGATCGCGATACGCCTGGGATCAAGGCACCGGTTTGCGCAAGCCCGATGATCATCGCGTCTTTCAGCGTCGTGTTTTCGAGGGTGCGCTTCGGTCTTGAATAGAACTCGGCGAGGACAAAAAGTCCGGACATGACAATGCAAGCGATGCCGATCACGGTCAGAGTTCGCAGCGGCGAATGACACGCGTTGAGGATGGGTTTCAGCAATTCTCCAGCGATGACGATCGGGATGGTCGCGAGAATGATCCAAATCACAAAGCGGAAGTTCCAGTCCTGAAAATCACGCCGCCGGATCGCGTCGATGGAACCCACGGCAAAGCCGCGAACATCCGCCCAGAAATAGCTCACCACGGCCGCGAGTGCCGCGACCTGCATGGCGGCGGAAAACGCCGACCCAGGATCCTGCCAGCCGAGAAAAGCCGGGATGATCCGCATATGCGCGGTCGATGAGATCGGCAACAGTTCGGTGATGCCTTGAACAATCCCCAGCACGCCCACTTTGGCGTATCCGAGCGTAGCGAAACCAGTGTCGAGCCCTTCCGTGCAGGCAGAA
This sequence comes from Methylocella sp., assembly GCA_036561105.1. Classification (GTDB taxonomy): domain Bacteria; phylum Pseudomonadota; class Alphaproteobacteria; order Rhizobiales; family Beijerinckiaceae; genus Methylocapsa. The sequence goes on from DATBPZ010000058.1 coordinate 20,193, forward strand.
GCCATCAATGGATTCCCGAAGTTTGTATGGGGAACGCGCGGCCTTCGAGGCGCGTCCGTATCCCGGCCACATGTGCAGATTCGTCTTTAAAGATCAACGGCGCAAGCGTGACGGCGCCAGGATGAAATATTGGAGAGCGAGACTGTTGGTAAATATAAATAACATCGTAGTTCATTTTTGTGAAATGTATGAAAATCCATTATCAAATACATTAACCAAAATTTTAGGTTAACAGAAAGTAAATTTTAAATTTTGTGTTTAGATTCTTCAAAATATTCTTACCTATTCTACGAAGAATCATCAAAATAGATCGTTGAGTCCAAAATTTAGCCAGATTCAAATCGTCTAGGTTTGTGCGTTACATCGTTCGCCGAAGAAACTGAAAAGGACTGAACCATGATACGCAGGTTTCTCCTGCCGCTGGCTGGGCTCGTGGCCGCCGCGCCAGCCTTTGCGGCCGATATTCCCTACCGGCAGGCGCCGCCGCCGGTCGAGGCGCCTATCGTTCCTCTTTTTACGTGGACAGGTCTCTATCTCGGCGGCCAAATTGGCTACGGCTGGGGCACCGATACATTGACCGTTTATCCCGCTGGCTTTGGCACCAATTTCACGCCGAATGGCGTTGTCGGCGGCGGCCATGCTGGTTTTAACTATCAGATCAACCAATTCGTCGCCGGCATCGAAGGCGATGTCGAAGGCACCGGCATCAGCAGAACCTACAGCCCCGGCGGCGCCGTCTATAATACGAAAATTCCGGTTCAAGGATCGATACGGGGACGTCTTGGCGTCGCCTTCGACCAGGTCCTGCTCTATGCAACAGGCGGCGGCGAATTCGCGGGCATCGATACAAATTATACCGGGCTTGGATCGTTTTCGCACACGCAAGCAGGCTGGACGGTCGGCGGCGGAATTGAATATGCCATTACAGGCAATTGGTCGGTGAGGGCGGAATACCGCTATACGGATTTCGGTCATTTCACCGATTTCACGCCGATTGCTTTTGGCCTCGGATCAAGTGTGACCCACCACGAGACTGAGAACGCCGTTCGCGCGGGCTTTAGTTATAAGTTCGATCCGTTCGGCGTGAGATATTAAGTTTTTATCTCACCAGCCTCGCTCCGGTCCAAGCATTAAGCATGTCCCGAAAAGTTGATCAGATTCACGACAGGGACATGCTCGAACTCCTCAATTTGATCACTCTCCTTTTTAATGAGATGTCCCGCGCGGCTTCAAACATGAATGCGCAAAAATCGTGCCGGGCTATCGATCGCGCCGCCGTTTGTTGCAGATTAGTCACGCCCCCTTCGGAATCGACGTCTTTCAAACGGATTTCATTCGCTCGGTAATAATAAGGGCGTATTTAAAACCAGCTTCATCTCCTGAAAGGACAAAGCTTATGTATCGTAAACTCCTATTAGCGTCAGTTGCCGGATTGGCTTTCACCGGGTCAGCGGCCTTCGCGGCCGATCTTCCGTCGCGCGCCCCGCCGCCGGTCTATCTGCCCCCGGTTCCGATTTTCACCTGGACCGGCATCTATATCGGCGGCCAGATCGGTTACGCCTGGGCGAGTGGCAGTCACAACTTCACCGGTTTTGATCCGTTCTTCGGTCCTGCCGGCGGCACGTTTCTCTCGACCAGCGCCGGCGGCACTCCGAGCGGCGTGATCGGCGGCGCCAACGTCGGCTATAACTATCAAATCAACCAATGGGTGTTGGGCCTCGAAGGTTCCGTCGACGGCACCAGCCTCAGCAACACCGCCGTCGTTGCCTTCCCCGATGGAACGTCTCTGACGGCGCACACCAAGGCTGATATTCAGGGATCGATTCGCGGACGTCTCGGTGTCGCTTGGGATCGTGCTCTGATCTATGCCACCGGCGGCGTCGCCTTCGGCGGCTTCAACACGGATGTCACGGTTGCAAACCCGTTCTTTCCGTTTTTCGCCAATGGCAATGTTTCGAACACGCGTGTTGGCTGGACGGTTGGCGGTGGCATCCAATACGCCATCACCAACAATTGGTCGGTGCGGGCTGAATATCGCTACACCAACTGGGGCAACCTCCGGGACGGAAATCTGGCACCGTTGGTGGCTCCCGGCGTATTCTTCAACGGAAACCGTCACCTCAATCAGAACCAAGTTCAGGTTGGGTTCGATTACAAATTCGACTTGTACGCCCCGGCTCCGGTCGTCGCAAAATATTAAGCGGCATTCGGTTCAAGGGTTACAAGAATCAAAACCCGGCCGTGAGGCCGGGTTTTTTTTCGCTGCGGATTCTCCGGCGCCGAGCGCTCTTGGATTGTAAGCTATTCTCTTACAGCCATGAGTTTGTTTCACTCGCTTTGCCGTAGTCCATCGCGCGATGGTTCATCCGTCGATTCCGTTGCGTTTGGGTCACACACTTTGAGAAAATACAGGGTGACAGCCGATCTTGGTTGGGGGCGTCATGTAAGCGGCGTATTTTCTCCAAATTCAATTTGAAATCAGGAGAATTCCAAATGCATCGTCAATTTTTTCTGGCATCTGTGGGTGCCATCGTTCTCGCGGGATCGGCCTTGGCGGCTGATCTTCCGTCGCGGGCTCCGCCGCCGGTCTATCTGCCTCCCGTGCCGATTTTCACCTGGACGGGAATCTATCTTGGCGGCCAGATCGGTTATGCCTGGGGCAACAATTCCGGCGGCACATTTGTCGCGGGCGACGGGCTTGGCGATATTTTCACCGCCAACTTCAGCGGCAGCCCGCAAGGGGTGATCGGCGGCGCGCATGTTGGATACAACTACCAGATCAATCAATGGGTGCTGGGTCTCGAAGGTTCTGTCGACGGCACGAGTCTGAGCAGGACAGTGACGGCAACTGGTGTCGATCTTTTTGGCGCCACCGCCGTGATATCGGCTCACAGCAACTCGAGCATTCAGGGTTCGATTCGCGGCCGCGTCGGCGTCGCGTGGGATCGCGCCTTGCTTTATGCCACCGGCGGCGTTGCGTTCGCTGGCTTCGACAGCACCCTCACCGATACAACCGGGTTTCTCACCGGCATCCCGGGCTCCTCCGCAAGCTTTTCGAATACCCGCGTCGGCTGGACGGTCGGAGGCGGTATCGAATATGCCGTCACCAACAATTGGTCGGTGCGGGCGGAATATCGCTATTCGAATTTCGGCAATATCGTGAACACGCCTTTCGCGGGCATTGGCCCGACGGTGTTCGCAACGTCGCGCCGGCAGCTGAACGAGAATCAGGTCCAGGTCGGTTTCAGCTACAAATTCGATACCTATGCGCCGCCTCCGGTCGTCGCAAAATATTAAGAGACATGGTTCTTACCGCAAAAATCAAACTCGGCCTCGCGGCCGGGTTTTTTTGGCGCTCGCGTCTAAGCCGAACTCCGTTCGCTGACGCCGCCAGCAATGGACCGTTCGTCCGTCCGTTGCGTTTCGGCCACACTGATCGAGATAACGCCGGGCAGCCGCCAAAAATGGTTGGGTGTGCAAATCAAACGGCGTAGCTTTTCTCGAATACAAATCGCTCTCAGGAGGAAGCTCATGCGCCATCAATTTCTCTTGGCATCCGTCGGTGCCATCGCCCTCGCGGGATCTGCTTTCGCGGCCGATCTTCCCATGGCGCCGCCGCCGCCGCCCGTTCCGATTTTCTCCTGGACAGGTCTTTATATGGGCCTCCAGGTCGGTTACGCGTGGGATCACGACAGCGAGAATTTCGGTTTCGGCCCGACGTTCTTGGCGCCTGTTCCTTTTTTCATCTCTAGCGCGTTTTCCACCAGCCCAAGTGGCGTCATCGGTGGCGCCCATATCGGCTACAATTTGCAGATCAACCAATGGGTCGCTGGTGTTGAAGGTTCGATCGATGGCACCACCATCAACAAAACCGTTTTCGACCCCATTAGCGGGAGCAACGTGGGCACCCGGGCGCCTATACAAGGTTCAATTCGCGCTCGCGCTGGTGTCGCTTGGGACCGCGCTTTGATTTACGTGACCGGCGGTGCCGCCTTCACGGGCATCACGAACGGTTATTCCAACTTCGGCATAGGTCTTTTTTCCATCGAAAACATTTCGAAGACCCGCGCGGGCTGGACCGTCGGCGGTGGTATCGAATACGCCGTCACCAACAATTGGTCAGTGCGGGCGGAATACCGCTATTCGGATTTCGGCCATTACACGGACTTTCCCTTCGGCGCGACCGTTTTTCCCGGGGTCATCACCTTCCAGCACCATCTGACCGAAAATCAGGTGCAAGTTGGCGTCAGTTATAAATTTGATTCCCTTGCGCCAGCGCCGGTTGTCGCCAGATATTGATGCTGTATCCCAGGTTTTTCGCTGAACCGAGACAACAAACCCGGCCCTTGTGGCCGGGTTTTTGCTTTCATTCACAGCAATATGGCGCGGCAGACAACATTTCGTTGCGATTTTGCCACAGTCTTGCAAATAACGCAGGAAGCTAACGAAGAATGATTGAAGGTTAGCAAAACGCGTGTAGCGTAGAAGAGCGTTAATTAAACGTTCCTGAGGAGACCTATGATGATTCGCCGTATTTTCTTGGCGTCCGCCGGCGCGTTGGCGCTTGCCGGAACCGCCTTCGCAGCTGACCTTGCACCACCGCCGCCCGTGTTTTTGCCTCCGCCGCCCCTGTGGACCGGCTTCTATGCCGGTGTGAATGCTGGCTATGAGTGGAGCGCCAGCAATTCGGTCAACGTTGTGTCGGCGGTTGCGTTCAATAACGCTGCCACCCTCTCACCGCTTGGTCTGAGCTATGCCCCCGCGGCGGCTCTCGGTGCAACCCGCAATATTCCGCTAAACTCCAATGGCTTCATTGGCGGCGGCCAGATCGGCTACAATTATCAATTCGCCACGAGCTGGCTCGTCGGCATCGAAGCGGATATCGATGGCATCGCTGGCGGCAATGGTACCGCCAGCGTGTTCACCGTGACGCCAAGAGTCGGCTTCGCGCCATTTACGGTTCAAACGACGGACACGGTCTCGAAGAGCCTCAATTATCTTGGCACCGTGCGCGGCCGGTTCGGCTATCTCTTGACGCCGACCCTGCTGATCTATGGAGATGGCGGTCTTGCCTATGGCGGGATCAATTCCGACACCGGCATCTTCGGGGCGGAAGTCCCCAACACCGGCACGACGCCTTTCTTTGGGCTCGGGCGGGCCTCGACGACTCGTGTCGGCTGGACGGCCGGTGGCGGCGCCGAATGGATGTTCCTTCCCAATTGGAGCGCCAAGGTCGAATATGCCTATTATGATCTTGGCAGCGTTACCTACAGCAGCGGTCCGTTGGTCACCACCCCGAACGGCGGCGGTGCAACGTCCTTCATAAACACCGCGGCAACACGGACCCATTTCAACGGCAACATCGTCCGCGCGGGAATCAACTACCACTTCAACTGGGGCGCGCCGGCTCCTGTCGTTGCCAAATACTGAAACCTGCCATCGGCAAATTGTTCTTTGGCAAGATCAAACCCGGCCTCGCGGCCGGGTTTTTTCGTAGGCTTAGATTTCGTTGCGTTTTTGCCACGGTGATCGAGATAACGCGGTATCCGGGCCAACTATTGTTGAGCTTTGCGAAACAAGCGTACTTTGCAAATACGTTAATGAACACCATTTGAGGAGACCTATCATGATACGCCGCATTCTCATGGCATCTGCGGGCGCGTTCGCGCTGACCGGTGCGGCCTTCGCCGCCGATCTTCCATCGCGCGCGCCGCCGCCGGTCTTTTTGCCGCCGCCTCCATTGTGGACCGGGTTCTACCTCGGCATCAACGCTGGATATGAGTGGTCGGCCAGCACGGGGATCAACACCGCAACGGCGAATGTATTTTCCCTCGCCGGCTTGAACGGCAACATCGGCGGCGCGGTTGCCACTCTAGCGACTGGCAACCATAGCCTTAGCCCCAACGGCTTCATCGGCGGCGGCCAGATCGGTTACAATTATCAGTTCGCCAACAGCTGGGTCGCCGGTCTGGAAGCGGATTTTGATGGCATTGCCGGGGCGCATCGGGTCGGTTCCTTTGGCCAGACGGGATTCGTGCCGGGGGCGGCAGTGCCGATCGCTGACTCCTCGATCATCACGTGGAGAAAGAGCGTCGATTACCTCGGTACCGTGCGTGGCCGGATTGGCTATCTCGCGACACCGACCCTGCTGATCTACGGAACCGGCGGTCTTGCGTATGGCGGCGTCAACGCGAACACCGGGGTCGTCGAGCGGCTCGGGTTTGGCGACACGCCAGCCCCGTTTGGCACGTTTGGCAGCGTTGCCAATACGCGAATCGGCTGGACTGCCGGCGGCGGCGCCGAATGGATGTTCCTTCCCAATTGGAGCGCCAAGATCGAATATCTCTATTACGATCTCGGCAACGCGACCTATCGCTCCGCGCTGCCGCAATTCGGAGCTTTCGGCACTTTATTGGAAACCATCGGCGTCACGCGCACTTCGACACGCTTCAATGGCAACGTTGTCCGGGTCGGCCTCAATTATCACTTCAGCTGGGGCGCAGCCCCGGTCGTCGCCAAGTACTAAACCTCTCCCCAGGGTGACTTGACGACAAACTCAAACCCGGCCCTCGCGGCCGGGTTTTTCACGTTTTGGGGCGCGACATAGTTTTCGCCACATTCCGTTGCGTTTTTGCCACGGTTTTCAAGATTAAGCATCGCAAGCGGCAACTATTATTGAAGCATTTCTAAATTGGCGTAGCCTATGGAAGCGTTAATTTAACGTCTTTCGAGGGAGATTTTTCATGTTACGCCGTGTCCTCTTGTCATCGGCTGGAGCGCTCGCGCTCTCCGGCGCGGCCTTTGCGGCCGACCTTCCATCGCGCGCACCGCCGCCCGTGTTTGTGCCGCCGCCACTCTTCAGCTGGACCGGGATTTATGCCGGTATCAACGCCGGTTATCATTGGGGCGGGTCCTCCTACAGCTTCATTGGGGCCGATACGGATGGTGCTGGTCTTGGTTCGGCGCTGGGCGCCGGAGCGATCCTTGCCCCTGCCGCGCACGGCGCCAATGGCTTCATTGGCGGGGGGCAAATCGGCTACAATTATCAGATCCAGAGCTTCGTGTTGGGTCTCGAAGTCGATATCGACGGCGCCACCGGGCGCAACAGCGTGACCGACTTGCATGGCGCCGACCTTGGGTTCGTGCCGGTCGCGTCCAACAGCGCACAGCAGCTTGATTGGCTGGGGACGGTCCGCGGCCGTCTCGGCTGGACTCCGATCGATCATCTATTGATCTATGGCACCGGCGGTTTGGCGTTTGGTCAATCCCAGGCAGCGTTCACAGTGGTTGCTCCAACGGCTGGCCCTCCGCTGTTTGCCTTCTCCTCGACCTCGGCCCATGTCGGCTGGGCTGCGGGCGGTGGCATCGAATATGCGCTGCCAGCAAATTGGTCGAATTGGTCGGTGAAAGTCGAGTATCTTTACTACGACCTCGGCCGCTCGACCTCGAGCATATTCTATGCATATGCACCGAACACATCCAGCGTGACGGGCTCGATCCGGCACAATGGCAATATCGTCCGCGCGGGTCTGAACTACCGGTTTAACTGGTGGGCGCCGGCGCCGATCGTCGCCAAATACTGAAACCTCTTTATTTGTGACAATGCAACCCGGCCCTCGTGGCCGGGTTTTATTTTGCAGTTCAAAGTAATATGAAGTTTATATGACTAGTTGTTGCGATTATATCACGGTATACTAGGGAACGTAGTAAAACATGGAATAGAAGTTGAAGCTTAGCGGGATATGCGTAACTTGACAGCGGCCTATTCACTTCCTTTAGGGGGACAGATCATGTTACGCCGCATCCTCTTAGCTTCCGCCGGCGCCATGGCGCTTGCCGGAACCGCTCTCGCCGCCGACCTTCCGCCGCCGCCACCGCCGCCGCCGCCGCCGTTGTGGACCGGCTTTTACGTCGGCGCCAATGCCGGCGGGACTTGGGGCAATAGCAATAACGTCAATACCATCACGGCCAATCTCGATCCCGGTAACGGTCTTGGCAATGAAGCGGTTTACAACGCAGCGTCCGCCGGACTCGCGACATTTAATGTTGCGCCGCAAACCATCGCCTTCATCGGCGGCGGTCAAATTGGCTACAATTACCAATTTGCCAATAGCTGGGTTGTTGGTCTTGAAGCCGATATTCAGGGCGTGTCGAAAAACGGCCCAACCACAGTGTTCAGCAACACGAGCGTGATTGCCGGTGAGACCCTCATCCAATCGGGTTTGGCCAGCAAGTCGCTGGATTATTTCGGCACGGTGCGCGGCCGGCTTGGCTTCCTCGCGACCCCAACTCTCCTCGTCTATGGTTCTGCTGGACTCGCCTATGGCGGCGCCCAAGCGAGCACTTTGATTGGTCAAGCCATTACAGGCGCGCCGGCGGTGCCCAACCTTTACAGCGCCTTTGGCTCTATCTCCAATACGCGCGTCGGCTGGACAGCAGGGGGCGGCGTGGAATGGCTGTTCCTTCCCAATTGGAGCGTCAAACTCGAATATCTTTACTATGATCTCGGCAGCGTCACCTACGGTCTCAGCCCGCTGGCGAATTTCAACACCGGAGGGACGCTCTTTACCCTAGGAGCGCCTGTCTCGAGAACTCACTTCAACGGCAATATCGTCCGCGCCGGCGTCAATTATCACTTCAACTGGGGCGCTCCGCCGATCGTCGCCAAATACTGAATCTACCGCAGAGTCCTTTCAGGCAAACTCGAACCCGGCCCCCCCCCCCCGTGGCCGGGTTTTTTCGCTGCGGTGCGTTCATTTGGCGTACTTTTGACTTCTTTTCAGTAGCCCTTACGTTACGTCACACGTTTTGGCTGCGCGGAATAAAGCCGCGCTCAAGACCGCCACGCAATGATCGGGCTTTGTATGCGAGGCATGTCTCAAGAGAGTGAGTTCAAGGGAGGCAACGGCTTGTCCGCCGGTCATGGAAGACCGCGGAACATCCTTTGCGTTTTTCCGCGCTATGTTCCGTCGTTCGGCACCTTCGAATATGCCTATCCGCTGACCGATGGGGTTCGCGCCTTCATGCCGCCGCAAGGACTGCTGGTGATCGCGGCGGTGCTGCCAAAATCATGGAATGTCCGCTTCATCGACGAAAACATGAGGCCGGCGAGCGCCGGCGATTTTGCCTGGGCGGATGCGGTTTTCGTCAGCGGTATGCACATCCAGCGCCGCCGGATGGACGATATCTGCAAGAGAGCCCATGCTGCCGGTAAAGTCGCGGTGCTCGGCGGTCCCTCGGTTTCCGCTTGTCCTGAACTTTATCCCGCGTTTGACTATCTGCATGTCGGCGAACTTGGCGATGCAACCGATGCACTCATCGATATCCTCGCCCGCGATGTGGCAAGGCCCCCCGGACAGGTCGTGTTGAAAACAGCGGCGCGCCGCGACCTCTGCGATTTCCCGTCGCCCGCCTATGAGCTTGCCGACATTTCGCGCTATTTTCTCGGCAGCATCCAATTTTCGAGCGGCTGTCCTTACACTTGCGAGTTTTGCGATATTCCGGGACTTTATGGCAGGGTTCCGCGCCTTAAAACTCCGGCTCAGATCATTGGCGAACTCGACAAGCTGGTCGCCTGCGGCGTCAACGGCTCCATCTATTTTGTCGATGACAATTTTATCGCCAACCGGCGTGCTTTGCGCGAGCTCCTACCCCACCTCATCGAATGGCAAAGGCGCAACGGCTACGCAGTCAGCCTGTCCTGCGAAGCGACCCTCAACATCGCCCGCTCGCCCGAGATCCTCAAACTCATGCGCGAGGCGGCGTTCGACACGATTTTCTGCGGCATCGAGACGCCTGAGACCGAGGCGCTGACGGCCATGGACAAGCGGCAGAATATGGTCGTCCCGATTCTCGACGCGGTTCGCGCGATCAACCGGCATGGAATGGAAGTTGTCTCCGGAATCATTCTCGGTCTCGATACCGACAGCCGCGATTCGGGCGCCCGGATTCTTGAGTTTTTGGAACAATCCAAAATCCCGATGGCGACGATCAATCTCTTGCAAGCGCTGCCGCGCACGCCGCTTTGGGACCGCCTGCAACAAGAAAACCGGCTGCTCGATGAGGACATTTGCGAGCGAGAATCGAATGTCGACTTCAAACTTCCTTACGAAGAAGTGCTCGCCATGTGGCAAAACTGCATGGCTACCGCCTACGAGCCCGAGATTCTATTTGCCCGTTACGAATATCAGATGCGCGAAACAAGGCCCTACCGCCTCAGACGGCCGTGGAGCCGTCAGCGTTTGTCGGCGCGCAACATCGTGAAGGGGATCGAGATTCTCGCCCGGCTCTTCTGGTTCGTCGGCGTGCGAAGCGATTACCGGTGGACCTTCTGGAAATTTGCCCTGGCCCGCCTGAGGCACCGCCAGATCGAGCCGATTTTGAGCGTTGGCCTCTGCGCTCATCATCTCATTATGTTTGCGCGCGACGCCAGCGCGGGCAGGGGCAATGCGTCGCATTATTCGGTCAAGGCGCGCGGTCTTGAACTCGAGGCCAATCTGCCAAGGTGACGGGCGCGTTGCCGTTCGTGCCTGTCCATGTTAGCTGCCGTCATGCTCGAAGGCCTGCCCCCCAACAATGCGACGCATGTCATGCGCCTCACCTGCGACGAAGCCACAGCGCGCGCCGTCGCTGATATCATCGTCGAAACTTTTGACCCGGCAACGACCGCCGCCGCCGCTTTCGAAGAAGCGCCGGATCCAAACAGCTGGACGAGTGAGGCCTGGGCAGTCGAGGTTTATTTTGGCGCGCCTCCCGACGAAGCGAATATTCGCGGCCTGGTTGCCATTGTCGCCGGAGACAGCGCCGCCGAGGCGGCGGTTTTTGGTGAGTTGCGCCAGCGCGACTGGGTTGCCTCATCGCTGGAAGGGCTGGCTCCCGTGCGGGCAGGGCGGTTCCTGGTTCATGGCGCGCATGGCCGCGGCACGGCCAAGGCCAATGACATCGCCATTGAGATCGAGGCTGCGCTCGCTTTCGGCACCGGGCATCATGGTTCGACGCGCGGCTGTCTCTGCATGCTGGAGCGCGTCGCGCGGCGGCGGGACCCAGCCGCGATCCTCGATCTTGGCACCGGCTCGGGCGTTTTGGCCATCGCGGCGGCCAAATTGTTCAAGCGCGCGGTGCAAGCCGGCGATATCGATCCTGTTTGCGTCACGGCGGCGTCGGCCAATGCAAGATACAATCGCGTGCCAGGCTTTGTCCGTCCCGTCCTCGCAAAAGGCAGTGCTCATCCAAGGTTACGGCAGGGGGCACCGTACGACTTGATTTTGGCAAATATTCTCGCGCGTCCGTTGCGCGCACTCGCGCCGCAAATTGCCAAACTCACCGCGCCGCGTGCGGATATTATTCTCTCGGGTCTGATCGCCCGCGATGTTCCTGGCGTCGTCAGTGCCTATCGGGGACAAGGCATGGCCCTGTCGCGGCGCCTTGATATCGATGGCTGGGTTACGCTGCTCTTGCAGCGGCGCGGCGGCACGCGCGATATTTAGAGCGGTTTCATCCGGGCGAAGGTGAGGCGCACCCTCGCAAGGGTGATCGCGCGAAGTCCGGCGACGTCGAAGCTCAGAACGACGGCCGCATAGACCGCAACGCCCGTTGCAACCTGCTCGAGAAGCGTTGCCAGTCCAGGCTCGTGATCGCGCATGGGCAAAACGATCGCCCCCATAAGCGCATTGGCGAAAGCCGCGGCGGCAAGATCGCGCGGGCGCGGCCATTGCCTCCATGCGCGGCACGCAAAGCCGATGAGCACGATGAGGGCAGTCAGCATTGCTCCTGTTTGAGCAATGGCAAGTCTCGATGCGCCGTCACCTGGATGCAAGAACAGAAGCAATAAGGGGTCGGCGGCGCAGGCCGCCAGCGCCGCGGCAATCAGCGGCGCGGTTTTCTTTTCGATCTGGAAAATTGGACTGATGGCATATTGAATCATGGCCATGCAAAAGAGGCCGGTCAGCATCAACGGCAACAACACGTCGAAATGCCCTCGATAGGCTTCCGGCACGGCCAGTTCCTCGATCGACGGCAGGGTCAGCCAAAGTCCCGTGCATGCCGGCAGGACCATGGCGATGACAATCGTCATATTGCGGGCGATTTGCTGCCGGGCTTGCGCAGGGCCGTGCAATTCATGGGTTGCGACCGCAATCTGAAACAGGACGATGTCAAGGGCGGAGCCAATTGCTTGTATGGCCTTGGTTCCGAAATCATAAGCCAAGGAAAATTGCCCGGTTTCGGAAAATCCTTCGACAATCGCGAGGACGGAGCGATTGGCGAGCGGGATTGCGAGATAAAGCAAATTGGCGCCGACGATCGGCAGACTATAAGCCATCAGCCAGCGGGCGATCGACACCCGTGCAAGATGGGGTTTGGAGGCCGGATCACGCAGCGCCGCGCGCGCCGTGACAACCGATCCGCCGAGGCTGATGATCGTGCCGATGAGCGTCATCTTGGCCGAACCGAACAGAAAAGCCCCGCCCCCCATGAGAGCGAATGCCACGGCATTCTTGACGAGCGCGAGCCGCGCGAACAGCTTGTCATCGAAACAGGCGCGAACGAGGGCCGTATGATAGTCGAAGAGTCCGTTGGCGACGGCGACGCTGAGCGCCAGGGCGATCAAACCATAGGACAGTGTAAAATTGATGCCGGTGAAGAGGAGGAGGCAGAGTCCCGCCGCGAGCCCCATCGTGATGACGGCAAAGGCGAAATCGAGCGTTGCCCGCAGCGCTGGCTCCTCGCTGCGACTCCGGCGCGAGTAAAAGCGGGTCGCGCCCAGCCGGATCCAATCAAAGAAACCTGTCTGGACGAAAATCGCGGTCGCATAGGCGAGAGCAAACCGGCCATATTCTTCCGGACCGAGAAATTTCGCGATCAAAAGCCCGATCACGAAATTCATCAAAATATTACAGAGTGAAACGAGGAAGACCGTCATTTGAAATTCGTGCCCAGCTTTTGTGCGTCTGCCCGCGACCGTATGCGGAAGTAAATTGGAGCGTTATTGAGGCACCCGCACCGGCTGGCGCCCAAACACATCCCAAATGGGCAATCCAGCCCTGCCATCAATGTCTCCTGGTCCCAACTCGCAGCAACGATCGCATCTTAAAATTCTCACGTTAATTTTATGAAACTGGCGAAATCCGTGCCAATTCGCACTCCTATCGCCCTTTTTCCTTATCCCAGAACCGGCTAGAAGGGCGCATGACGCATGATGTCACGCTTCCCGTCGCCGCCCTTGCCGGGCTTTTGTCGTTTTTGAGCCCCTGCGTGCTGCCGCTGGTGCCGCCCTATCTCACCTTTATCGCCGGAACAACCATCGAGGAGGTCGCTACCCGCCGCGTATCCCGCGCCCGTCGCGATATTTTCTTCGCGGCTCTGCTGTTCATTTTTGGCTTTTCGACGGTTTTTGTCGGCCTTGGCGCGACGGCCTCGGCGTTCGGCCAGGTGCTGCATGAGCATTTCGCGAGGCTCACCCTTCTCGCCGGGATCGCGATTATCGTGATGGGCTTGCACTTCTTGGGCGTTTTCCGGTTTGCTTTTCTTTATCGCGAGGCACGGGTCAACGTCCAGAAGCCGGTCGGAATTTGGGGCGCCTATATCATGGGATTGGCGTTCGGCTTCGGCTGGACACCTTGCATCGGCCCCATTCTCGCGGCGATCCTCGCGGTTGCCGCCTCGCAGGAGACCGTCGGGCGAGGCATCGCGCTGCTTGCCGTTTATTCGGCGGGGCTTGGTTTGCCATTTTTGCTGGTGGCGCTGGCGATGGAGCCGTTTATCGGCGCCATCAAGCGGTTCCGGCCGTATTTTGGTGCGATCGAGCGCGTCATCGGCGTTTTGCTTGTGGCAACCGGGATCGCCTTCCTGACGGGGTCGATCCAGGATTTTTCGGCATGGCTGCTGCAGAACTTTCCCGGCCTCGCCAATATGGGATAGCGGCTGGCGATTGGCCGCGAGCGATCCAACCAATCAAAACCAACTGTTTATAGCGGATGCTGCTTTAACCAAGCGAGCGTCTGGTCAGCGCTCTCGCCTGGAGGGAATACGGGATACAGTACGGTTTCGATCGTGTTCTTTCTAATAATCAAAGTCAGGCGCTTTATGAGGCGCATCCCAGCAGCCTCGAAAGTTGGAAGCTTCAAAGCATTGGTAAAGGCGAAGCCAGCATCGCTCAGGACTTCGAACGGCAGATGCAGTCGCCCGGCCATTTCGTGCTGATACTCGGTTGTCTGGGTGCTCAGGCCAAAGAGTTGAGCCGCGAAGCTGGCAAGTTCGCGATGGTGATCGCGAAAGGAGCAAGCCTGGGGGGTGTGCAGCCGCGGGCGCCCGGTATCAAATCCCATCCCTCGGGTAACGGCACCCCCGGTACCCCTGTCATCGGATAGCAATAGATAACCGTTCGCACAACCTCGAGCTTGTCCAGTTCGACGAAGCGCCCCGCCGTCGATGGCAATGCGATCGCAGGGAGCGCGAGACCCGGAAGGTGATCACAGGCGCCATCGTCGATGGGCGCTGGAAGTTCTGAGGGCGCTGCTTGCATTCGTTTTCTCTTCGGGCGCAAGACGAATCAATTGGCTGAGTGTTTCCTATGGATCAATTGTTGCAGAAAAATCTCAATGCCAGGGTCCTCCGTGAGTAAATCCAAAAGCGGGAACAGTTGGTTTCCCGGCCACTGTTGGCACATTTTGCCGATCATACTATGTTTGCTGAGGGAAATAGTCTGCCGCGCCAGCCCGCGCGGCCAGCTTTTGGTGGAAATATGGAGATTGGTGACCTCATGGCCGAAATCACGAACGGTCGCATCGACCTATGCGCCGGGCCAGATCAACGCCTTGACGGGGCACGGTTTCGCGAGGCGATGAGCCATGTCGCCGCCGCGGTTCATATTGTCACCACGGGCGGACCCGCCGGGCTTGGCGGGATCACCGCGACCTCCGTGGCGTCGATTACGGTCGAGCCTCCCATGATGTTGTTTTGCATCGGCAAAAACTCGCCTTCGGCGGCGAGAATGATCGAGAACGGCGTGTTTTGCATCAACACGCTGAGTTCTTCGCATGAGCCTCTCGCCGATATTTTCGCGGGCCGCACCGGTCATCATCTCGAGGAAAGATTTGCAAGCGGCGAATGGACCAAACTTGTCACCGGCGCGCCAGTGCTGAAACATGCGGTGGCGGCGTTCGACTGCCGTCTCGTCGAGGTCAAGGAGGTCATGACCCATCTGATCATGATCGGCGCCGTCGAAGCGGTGGACTACGGCCGCCAGGGCTCAGGTCTTACCTACGCGCATCGCGCCTATGGAAACATCTGAGCCGGCGGGGAAGACCAATTGGGCGAGATCATCGTCAGCTTTCTCTTTCCCCCGCCGTTAGAAAATCAACAACCGCCTTGGTAAAATTCGCCGCATCCTCGATGTTCGACATATGCGACGCTTCCAGCGTGATCAATTTGGCGCCTTCAATGGAATTGGCAACCAAAGCATTCATGCCGGGAGTTGTCCCGGGGTCGTGCCACCCGGCGATCACAAGCACGCTGTTTTTGATAGTTTTGATTGGTTCGCGGAGGTCCATGTCGCGAAGGGCGGCGCAGCCAGCCACATAACCGCGCGGCGGCGTTTTTCGCACCATCTCCATGATTGGCTCCACTTTTTCAGGATGGGTGTCGCGGAACCCTTGGGTGAACCAGCGCCCGGCGGCGCTCACGGCGATGGCGCCCATCCCGGCCTCCTCCACGGTCCGGATGCGGGCGTTCCACATCTCCGCAGTTGGGATTTGCGCCGCCGTGCTGGCCAGCACCGCGCGTCCGAAGCGTATCCCCGCATGGGCGAGAAGCCATTGCCCGGTCATGCTGCCCATCGAAAGGCCAAGCCAATGCGCTTTTTCGATCGCAAGAGCATCCAGGATCGCGAGTGCGTCGCCGCCAAGCTGCGCGATGGTATAGGGTCCCTTGGTAACGGCGCTTGCGCCATGCCCGCGCGAATCGTAGCGCACGACCCGGAAATGCGTGAGCAACGCCGCCATTTGAGGGTCCCAGAAACGCAGCGTGCCGCCGAGCGGATTGGACAGCATCACCACCGCTTTGTCCGCGCCGCCCTCGTCGAGAACATGGAAGGTCTCGCCGCCGATCGAAATTTCCATGCACGGTCTCCAATGAGCCGGTCCTACGCGCCACAGGCGCGCCATCTTGGAGCTTAACAAGCTCCTTTCGCGGTGCAAGAGCGGACAAAATCGCATAAGCTTCCGCGGCATCTCCAAACCACTTGTTCGCCAGTGTTGTTGCACCACGTCGCGCGACCCGTGCACAGACGAAGGAATTTTACGTGTCAGCTGCAAACCTGCCTCTTTTTCGCAAGGCGCTGGAGTGGCGGCGAGCGGGGCGCGCGGTGGCGATGGCGACGGTTGTCGAGACATGGGGATCGGCGCTTGATCGCGCGGGCAGCCATTTGGTGACGGAAGAGGGTGGGGCGTTTTTGGGTTCGGTGTCTGGCGGCTGCGTCGAAGCCGATGTCATCGGCGCGGCGCGGGAGACGATGCACACCAAGGCGCCATGCCTCCTCGAATTTGGGGTCGCGGATGAGACCGCCCAGCGCGCCGGTCTTTCCTGCGGCGGCCGGCTAAAAGTCTTTGTCGAGCCTATCGGTGCCGCGGAAGCAGCTCAATTGGCTCTGCTGGCCGATGAATGCGCCGCGCGCCGCGCGTGCGTGCGGATCAGCGATATCGACTCGGGCGAGCACCGGCTCGTGCGCGCGAGCGAAGCCGCGAACGATCCCTTCGCCGCGCTGCTCGCGGCAAAGCTGCGAGAGGGACGCGGCGGGCTCATAGAAGAGGGAGGCCGCCGGCTGTTTTTCGACGTCCAAATGCCTTCCGTGCGGCTTCTCCTGATCGGCGCGACACAGATCGCGCAGACACTGGTGGGAGCCGCAAAGCTGGCCGGGTTCGAGGTCACCGTCATCGATCCACGCCCGTCCTTCGCGACGCCGGAGCGGTTTCCGGGAACGCCGGTCACGAGACCGTACTGCCGGACCTAAAACTTGATGGGTTCACGGCGGTTGCCTCGCATTCTCATGATCCGCGGATGGAGGACCCGGCGCTGGCCGCGGCGCTGCGTGCGGATTGCTTTTATGTCGGCGCGCTCGGCTCAAAAACAACTCATGCGAAGCGCCTCGAACGGCTGCGTGCAGCGGGATTTTGCGAGGCGGATCTTGCAAAAATCCATGCGCCCATTGGGCTTGCCATTGGCGCCGCGAATGGACCTGAAATCGCGATCGCGATTCTTGCCGAAATCATCGCAGTGCTGCGCCAGAAAAAGCCGCGCTTCGAGGCCGGACAGACGGGTTGATGCGCGATGTTGCCGCGATCATCTCCGCCGCCGGCGAAACCAAGCTTGTTGCCCAACGCGACGGCAAGCCGCTTGTCCGTCAGAAGGAACCAAGTCGCGCTTGCGCTCGCGGGCCTCGATCTGCGCCTTGTTTAAAACCCCGACTCGAAGGGGCAACGGCGCCGTTATCTCATCGCCGGGGCAGCAACAATTTTCTCGAAGTGCCAAGAGGATCCGGCGATCCATATCGACACGCCGGGCGATTTGCGCCTGCTGCCTGGTCTCCGGTCAATGTGAGACCGCGCCGCAACACGTGCGGAATTTTCGTTCCGGCACACGGCTTGCGTAAGCACAGCGTGCAACTCTGTATTAATATGACAAGTGTTGAATGGATGTTGGAACCGTTTGCCGCCTCCGGGCGATTGAACGAATGAACGCAAGCCATGACAGGACGTGACCGCGGAGGTTGAAGCCATGACCGCAAAGGTGATCGAGACGCACAAGGCATCGCAGGATTTTATCAAGCAGCTCGCCGGATACGGGCTTGCGACGGCGGAGATTATTTATCATTTGCCGGATCATCCGCGTCTGTTGCAATCCTATATCTGGCAAGACTACGACCTTGCGCCGGAGTTTCCGATTTTGATCAAATTCTTGACGTTCTGGCAGGAAAAGCTTGAGGGGCCATTGCACCGCGTCGTGGTCGGTCATTCAAAGCTGATCAAGCCCGCCGAGATCAAGGCGCTCGGCGCCGAGTTCCGGCTGCATTGAAGCAGTAGAAGTCTAAGGGACAACCACTGTCTATTTGTCGGAGGGTTGAGTCGACCACGACATGCTTTGGCTACGAAGCGATCGAGAAAGAAAATGACTCCAGCAGCAGGCATCTTGGCGTCTGCAGCACAACATCATAACCATATCTGCTTCATCGATGCGTGGCGAGGCTGGTATGTCGAAGATCGGGGCATCATCCTCCACACGATCGACGGCGGTGATCATTGGCTGCCTTTGAACAGCGGCACGACGAGCAACTTAAATTCTGTCCAGTTCCTTCCTGACGGACAGCACGGCTGGGCCGCAGGGGACATGGGCGTCATCCTGCAGACGCACGACGCGGGCGTTCATTGGCACAGCCAGCACAGCGGCGTGACGCAATTTCTGCAAGGAATCCAATTCTTGCCTGATCGTCTGCGGGGCTGGGCCGTGATCGCCCGGGGCGGTTTGCTGCACACAACCGACGGCGGAATTCATTGGCAACATATTCACCAGCTGCGAAACGCCCAGCTAAGCGGCGTGCAATTTCTCGCTGGGGGCGAACGGGGCTGGGCCATCAGTTACGAAGGAATGATTTGGCAGACCGCCGATGGCGGCAAAACCTGGCAGATTCAACTCACCCTGCCAAAAGACGCGCCCAATATTCGTCCAAGATTGGGCACCACGCCAATCTACAGCATTGCGATGTCAGCGGATGGCGAGCAGGGCTGGGCAGTAGGCTACGGTGGGACGATTTTGCGCACCTCCGATGGGGGGAGCCTATTGGTATCCGGTGGCCTGCGCAGGCAACGGATGGCTTATTGGGGGTGCATTTTCATGCTGGCGGAGAGGACGGCTGGATCGTTGGCGCCGACGGTCTCCTGTTGCATACCACGGATGCCGGGGAGCATTGGGAACCTCAACGTAGCGAAACCAAACTGTGGCTCTTCGACATCCATTTTGCGGACGATGGAAGGATGGGCTGGATCGCTGGAGATCAAGGCACAATCGTTCGTGCCCGAGACGGCGGAAAAAGCTGGCTGTCAAGAATGGTGCTTCCGCCGTCATTAACGCCGCATCAACAAAACGCCAATTGGACCAATTTTCGCGCAATCCCACATATTTGCTGCCGGTATGCGTATGCGCGCTTGTAAGGTTTTTGGCCTCAATCCGAGAAAAGTGTTTCACGTGAAACGTTTTGGTACGATTTGAACGCCGAATCGGACAAGTTTTCGCGGGCTCTCAAGTCATCCGCAATCCTTTCAGACTCCCTTGGCCATGCCTGCCGATGGTCAAAGAATCGCTGAGCGTGACTTTCAGGATTTTCTCATCGTGGGGCGGCTACAGCGGCGAGTAGCGGCCCGTCGAGACGCATGATAGCGAGATTGTTGATCTCTTTGGCGCCAAGCAGCTTGTAGAATTCTTTGCCGCCCTCGTTCGATCGCCAAAGCTCCCAATAGACAGCATCACAACCGAGCTCGACTGCGCGGCGCGCGTCCGCAGCCATCAGAGCACGGCCGACTCCGCTCCGGCGCGCTTGCGGCCGAACGTAAAGATCGCCGAGCCACAGCCGTTTGTTAGCTGTATGCGCTTCATAGGCCCGGCACGCCAACAGATACCCAACCCCGAGTCCATCAGTCTCCGCGACAAAACACTCGAACCAGCGTCCGGATCCAATGCCCTCTCGGACAAGATCGGCCACAGTAAGCCGAGGCACAGGATCACCGACGGAGGCCGCGAGCTCAAGGGCCATCTCGATGATGGTCGCCGCATCGCCGGTTTGGATTGGCCGGACAATTAGGCTGTCAGCTTTGATGGTCAAATTAGCCGCAGCCCCTTTAGGCTCACATGACCATGTTTGCCGATAATCAAGTGATCATGGACCGCGACCTTGAGCGGCTTGCCGATCGCGATGATCTGCTGGGTCATGTGGATGTCGTCGGCCGAAGGTTGCGGGTCGCCCGAGGGGTGGTTATGCACGAGGATGATCGCGCAAGCGCCAAGTTCGAGCGCCCGTCGCATGATTTCCCTGGGATAGACGGGCGCGTGATCGACCGTGCCGACGCCCTGCACTTCGTCGGCGAGCAAGCAATTTTTCTTGTCAAGAAACAGGATACGAAATTCTTCGTGGTCGAGAAAAGCCATCACTGTCCGGCAATAATCGACCACCGCGGAAAAACTCGAAAGCGTCAGACGTTTTTCGATCGCCGATTTCGCCAGGCGTGTCGCCGCCGCCTCGACGATCTTCAATTCGACGATCGCGGCCTCGCCAAGCCCATCGATTTCGCGCAGACGCTCGGGCCGTGCCGAAACGGTTTCGGCAAAGGAGCCAAATCACGCAATAAGGGCTTTGGCGAGTGGCTTGACGTCACGGCGGGGCATGGCGCGAAAGAGGATGAGCTCAAGCAGCTCATATTCGCCCAAGGCATCGGCGCCGCCCTTGCGGAATCGTTCGCGCAACCGCTCCCGGTGGCCGAGATAATGCGGCGCGCTCGCGTCCGCTTCGGTCATACGCCGCCGGGTCCGGCGGCGGCATAGGGCGGATGATGCAAATCCTTTGGCGACAAGGTGAAGGCCTCATAGCCGGTCTCGGTCACGCCGATCGTATGTTCAAATTGCGCCGACAGGGACCGGTCGCGGGTGACCGCCGTCCAGCCATCGGAGAGAATCTTCACATGCGGGCGGCCGAGATTGATCATGGGCTCGATGGTGAAGAACATGCCGGGCTTGAGCAGCACGCCTTCGCCGCGGCGGCCGTAATGGAGGATGTTGGGTTCGTCGTGAAACAGGCGCCCCAGGCCATGACCGCAAAAATCGCGGACGACGGAACAGCGTTCGGATTCGGCATATTCCTGAATCGCGGCGCCGATGTCGCCCGTTGTCGCGCCCGGCCGCACGGCGGCCATGCCGCGCATCAAGGCTTCGTAGGTCACTTCCACGAGGCGCTGCGCCCGGCGGGGGACATCGCCCACGAGATACATCCGGCTCGAATCGCCATGCCAGCCATCGAGGATCAAGGTCACGTCGATGTTGACAATGTCGCCGTCCTTGAGCGGCTTGCGGTCGGGCATGCCGTGGCAAACAACATGATTGAGCGAGGTGCAGATGGATTTGCGGTAGCCGCGATAGTCGAGCGGCGCGGGATAGGCGTTATGCGCCATCGCGAACTCGAAGATGAGGGTGTCGAGCGCCTCCGTGGTGGCGCCGGGGACCACTTGCGCGGTCAGGAGGTCAAGCGCCTCGGCGGCTAGCCTGCCTGCCCGGCGCATCCCCTCGAAGGCCTCCGGCCCGTGCAATTTGATGTGTCCAGGCTTGCGGCTTGCAACTTCGACGGCGTCGACAAAGGTCATGGGTGCGGATTCCGCTCGGGGTCTTCCGGAGGTGCCGGTCTGCCCTCAATTTAAGCCATTGCGGCGCCGTGGCAAGATTGAAGGCGCGGGGGCGCCATGCCGCACCCTTTTATCCGCACCTTGATCGCTGCGCGAAAATCGGGCAGAGAACACACTTGCCGCCGGTCTTTTTCGTCTTCCCATCGGCTTCTCCGGCTCGCGGGCTTTGCATCCATGCCGTCTCCCTTGCGCATCGGCATTGCCGGTCTCGGCACCGTCGGAGCGGCGGTCGTCAAATTGCTCGACCGGCAGGCCGAGACGCTGGCGCGCCGGACCGGCCGTCAAATCGTGATCCGGGGGGTTTCGGCCGCAAACAGGGCCAAGGAGCGGGGGATCGACCTCGCCCGCTTTGCTTGGTTCGACGATAGCGTGGCCTTGGCCAAGGCGCCGGATGTCGATCTTTTCGTGGAATTGATCGGCGGCGAAGAGGGGATCGCGCTCGCAGCCGCCGAGGCGGCGCTCGGGGCGGGCAAATCCCTCGTCACCGCCAACAAGGCGCTGTTGGCCAAACACGGCATGCGCCTCGCCCATCTCGCCGAAGAAAAAGGCGTCGCGCTGGCCTTCGAGGCGTCGGTCGCGGGCGGGATTCCGATCGTCAAGACCTTGCGCGAGGGCCTGGCTGGCAATTCCATCGAGCGTGTCTATGGGATTCTCAACGGCACCTGCAATTATATCCTGACCCGCATGGAACAGGAGGCGCTGTCCTTCGCGCAATGTTTGAGCGAGGCGCAAAAGCTCGGCTACGCGGAAGCCGATCCGACGTTCGACATCGGCGGTTTCGACACGGCGCATAAGCTGGCGATCCTGACATCGCTGGCGTTTGGCACTGCGATCGATCCGGCCTCAATCTCCGTCGAGGGCATTGAGGCGATCACGCTCGCCGATCTCGATGCGGCGGCGGAGCTTGGCTACCGGATCAAGCTGCTGGGTGTCGCGCAGCGCACACCCGCCGGCATCGAACAGCGCGTGCATCCGACCATGGTCGCCAAAACCTCGGCGATCGCGCAGGTCATGGGCGTCACCAACGCGGTCACGATCGACGCCGACGCCGTGCATGAACTGACCCTCGTCGGGCCTGGCGCGGGCGGCGAGGCGACGGCCTCGGCGATTGTCGCCGATATCGCCGACATCGCGCGCGGCGTCCGCTCGGCGCCGTTCGGCCGCCCCGTGGCGTCGCTGATCCCGGCGCGCCTCGCGCCGATGCAATTGCACGAAGGCGGCTACTATATCCGGCTTTCGGTGTTCGACCGGCCAGGCGCGGCGGCGGCGATTGCGACCCGCATGGCCGAGCGCGGCATTTCCTTGGAAAGCATCGTGCAGCGCCGCCGTCCCGGCACGGCGATCGATGCCAATGGCGCGGTGCCGGTTGTGTTGATCACCCATGCGACGCATGAAAAAACCATCCGCTTGGCGCTCGAAGCCGCCGTCACGGACGGCTTTTTGGCCGAGAAGCCGCAAGTCATCCGCATCGAGCGGGAGTGATCGAAAACTTACTCCAGAAACTGTGCGTAATAGGGCGTGGTGAAACGCCGCCTTGCCAGTTTGCGTGGAATTTTTACATCGCCCGTCTTTAGCCATTGCGTCTGGACCGGCGAGGCGTTGGCTCCCAATTTGTGAATGGCGAGGTCATTGTATTCGCGCGAAAACTGCTGCCACAATGGCTCCGCCGGATTGGAGCATATGGGGTCGAAGGAAAAGGAAACGCCGGGGCCGCTCGAATAGAGCCCGTAAGGTTTTTTCTCTTTGGCCAAGCGTTGCACGAAATAGGTGGCGAAGCCGCCGGGAACAAATCCAGTTCTTTCTTGAAACGATGTGGTGAAGGCATAGGCCTCGGTGATGACACGTTCGATCTGCGAGATGTCATGCTCATAATATTGGAAATCGAGCCGCCGTTCGCTGGCGCTGGGGCGCCAATATTCGTTGACGAAATCGGCTCTCGAATAGACAAGTCCCTTGGGTTGCGGAACCTCGACGCCATCGAAGCCGTGCTGGATTCCCAGACGCTTGGCGAGGCGGAAAGCCTCGCATTCGGGCTGCGATTCTGGCGGCGTAGAGATGCCGGGGCCAGCCTTGAAACGCTGATCGAAAAAACTCACGAGTTGGTGCAGGAAGACGATCGCCAAAAGTGCGTCGCATTGCGCCCGCTTTGTCAGCAAACCGGCGGCAAGTTCGGCTGGAGTTGCGAAGCTTTCCACCGAAACATCGGACCGGCAGAGCGTCGCCGGGCGCGTCTCGACGAGACATTCGACAACAATTCCCAAGAGGCCGAACGAACATTTGAATTCGTAAAATGCGGCACCGTCCGCAAGGTCCGATAGCGTGCGCAAGGCGCCCGTTTCATCGACATAGGTTGCAGCGGTGACATGCGCGGAAAAATATCCCGGACCATCGATCGAAGACTCCTTGGTATCACCCGCCGCGACCGATCCGACACTGGCTTCGCCGATTTCGGCCTGGAATGGAACTTCGAGGCCGCGCGCTTGCAACCACATATTGAGTTTTTTCAAGCGGCAGCCGGCCTGCACGCGGACGACTTCGCGGCCGGCGGCATCTTGCTCGATGCCGATCACCTCATCGAGCTTGCGCAGACAGACCATGGTTCCTCCGTCGTTGACGAAGGTGGACGCGACCGAGAGCATCGAGCCGACCGGGTTGACCGGCGAGGGAAAGCGCGCGCTGTCGCGCACGATGGCCTGGACGTCCGCGTAACTGATGGGCTCGATGAAAACGGCGGGCGTCGTGCTGCGGTGGAGGCCCCAATTGCTGTAGCTCGCTCCCTCGCTCCGGATCAATCCTTGAACAGGCGTCTGGCTTTGCGCCTGAACTCCGAAATCTGGCTGCTGCGTCATCCGCTGGTCTCCCCCTGCCGTTTTTCCAATGCGCAGAATTGCTCCCTGCATCAGCGTTACGCTTGGCCGAGGCATTTAGATGCGCGATGGTGCGTTTTTTTGCCGTTGAACAAAATTGGAAGCTCTTTGGCCGCCGCACAAAGCCCTGCACGGCGCACGAATACGCATTGTAATGCGTAGTATTCCTTGACAATCGTCCATGCATACGCATTATGATGCGTATCTCAAGGGCGGAAAATATCATTGTTCGAGACGAAAACTCGCAAGATCATTGCCCGCCTCGAAAAAGAGGGATGGGCGATTGAGCATGGCAAGGAACATGACATTTTTCGCAACCCGAATTTCGCTCAGCTGCGGATCGTTGTGCCGCGCCATCGCGAATTGTCGCCGGGCGTCGCCCGCGATATCGCGAAAAAAGCCGGATGGAGCATAAAATGACTTTTTATATTGGGATTTTGGATGGTTCCGGGGATGTCTGGGGCGTTCGTATCCCCGATTGCCCAGGTGCTTATGGCGCGGGTGAGAGCGCGGAATTGGCCGTGGCCAGCGCAATCAAAGGATTGACGGCCTGGGCCGGAGCGGCCGTGAAGGATGGTGCCAAATTGCCAAATCCGAGGTGCCTCGCCGAAATTCTAGCCTCCGGTGAAATTGAGGCCGGCGAAACGACGGTTCTGGTTCCGCTTTTGCTCGATTCGGGCCGGACGATCCGGGTCAACACCACATTCGATGCGGGCCTGCTCGATGCGATCGATGCCGCGGCGGACCAACGTGGGCTCACCCGGTCCGCCTTTCTAGCAAGCGCGGCCCGCGAGAAGATCGAAGCGCAAAGGTAAAGGCGATACCAAATTGGCGGCTGTTGCACCGTTGCCAGCGTGACGCTGGGCTTTTGCGGCAAACTTGATGCGCTACTTTGTTCCTCACCCGATTCGTCCCATATTGGCGGCATGGCCAAAGCTCCAAAATCCGCCGCGGGAAAGAAAGCCCCGCATTCCAAAGCCTCGCGGCCCGAGGTCACGCCGCTCGGCGAGCATCTTGCGGCCTTGCTCAATCCGGCGCTGAACGAGCGCCAGCTTGGCGTTTCCGAAGCCCAGGCGAATTACGATTCGGCGCTGTACCAGCCGCCGGGGACGGGCGGCGTCGCGGCGACCGCGGAATCGCTGAAAGATCTGCTGGAACGGGGCGACCCGAATATAAGGGAAAAAAGCCCCTGGACGCCACACCGGCCGCCACGTCCGGACAAATCGGAAGGCGGCCAAAGATTCCGGGTCGTTTCCGAATTCGAGCCCAAGGGCGACCAGCCCGCCGCCATCGATGCGCTTGTCGAAGGCATCACATCGCAGGAGCGTGACCAGGTGCTGCTCGGCGTGACGGGCTCGGGCAAAACTTTTACCATGGCGCAGGTGATTGCGCGGACCAACCGTCCGGCGCTGGTTCTCGCGCCCAACAAAACCTTGGCGGCGCAGCTCTACGGCGAATTCAAAAGCTTCTTTCCAGATAACGCCGTCGAATATTTTGTCTCTTACTATGATTACTACCAGCCGGAAGCCTATGTGCCGCGCTCCGACACCTATATCGAGAAGGAAAGCTCGATCAACGAGCAGATCGACCGGATGCGCCATGCCGCGACGCGGGCACTGTTGGAGCGTGACGATGTGATCATTGTCGCCTCGGTCTCCTGCATCTATGGCATCGGCTCGGTCGAGACCTATACGGCGATGACATTCACCGTGAAGCTCGGTGAAAAAATCGATCAGCGCCAGCTCATCGCCGATTTGGTCGCGTTGCAATATAAGCGCTCGGCGGGCGATTTTTCGCGCGGCGTTTTCCGGGTGCGCGGCGATACGATCGAACTGTTCCCGGCTCACTATGAAGACCGCGCCTGGCGCATCGGCTTCTTCGGCGACTCGATCGAAACGATTGCCGAGTTCGATCCGCTGACCGGCAAGAAGACGCAAGACCTCGAATACATCAAGGTCTATGCCAATTCGCATTATGTGACGCCGCGCCCGACGCTTTTGCAATCGATCAAGGGCATCAAGATCGAACTGAAGCAGCGCTTAGCCGAGCTTAATGCTGCTGGCCGTTTGCTTGAGGCGCAAAGGCTCGAACAGCGCACCATGTTCGATCTTGAAATGCTGGAGACAGCGGGGTCCTGCGCCGGCATCGAGAATTATTCGCGCTATCTGACCGGCCGCCGTCCGGGCGAGCCGCCGCCGACACTTTTCGAATATTTGCCGGACAATGCGCTTGTCTTCACCGATGAGTCGCATGTCACCATCCCGCAAATTGGCGCCATGTATCGCGGCGACTTCCGGCGCAAGGCGACGCTTGCCGAATATGGTTTCCGGCTGCCGTCGTGTCTCGACAACCGGCCGTTGCGCTTTGAGGAATGGGATGCGATGCGGCCGCAATCGATCCATGTCTCGGCGACGCCAAGCTCCTGGGAAATGGAGCGCGCGGGAGGCGTGTTCGTCGAACAGATCATCCGTCCCACCGGACTCATCGATCCGCCGGTCGAAATCCGGCCGGCGCGCGCGCAAGTTGACGATCTTTTGGGAGAGGTGCGCGAGGTGGCGGCAAAAGGCTACCGCAGCCTTGTCACCGTGCTCACCAAGCGCATGGCGGAAGACCTCACCGAATATCTGCATGACCATGGCGTGAGAGTGCGCTACATGCATTCTGACATCGACACGATAGAGCGAATCGAAATCATCCGCGATTTGCGGCTCGGTGCTTTTGATGTGCTTGTCGGGATCAATCTGTTGCGCGAGGGGCTCGATATTCCCGAATGCGCCCTTGTCGCGATTCTCGATGCCGACAAGGAAGGATTTTTGCGCAGTGAAACCTCGCTCGTGCAGACGATTGGCCGCGCTGCCCGCAACGTCGATGGCAAGGTGATCCTTTATGCCGACCGCGAGACCGGGTCGATGACACGTGCTCTCGCCGAGACGAGCCGCAGGCGTGAAAAGCAACAGACCTATAATGCCGAAAACGGAATTACGCCCGCCTCGATCAAACGCGGCATCGCGGATATTCTGGGCTCGGTCTATGAGCAAGACCATGTCACGGTCGATGCCGGTTTTTCGGCGCCGGAGATGCTTTCCGGGCACAATTTCAAGGCGGCGGTTGCCCATCTCGAAAAGCGCATGCGGGATGCCGCCGCCAATCTCGAATTCGAGGATGCCGCGCGGTATCGCGACGAATTGAAACGCCTGCAGGCTGTTGAACTCGCCATCGCCGATGATCCGCTGGCAAGCCAGCGCGATGTCGAATCGCAGGCCGGATCTTTTCAAGGCGAGCGCAAATATGGACGTGCGGCGAACCTTCCGGCCAGCCGCCCGCATAAGCCGACCGATGCCGAGATGGGACCGCATAATTTTGGTGGTGGCGAAGCCAAGCCGCGCGAGAATGGGTGGCCGCGTTCATCGGCGGGCAAGGGCGGGACAGGCTGGAAAGGGAAGCGGCGATAGAACGCGGAATTGGTTGATTTACGTTTCCCTTGTTTGATGTGCGAAGATGCCAATGGACTCAGACCGTCACTGAGGAAACGCCATGACTTTGAAAATCGAGGACTATGCGATTATTGGCGATTGCGAGTCAGCGGCTCTCGTCGGGCGCGATGGTTCGGTCGATTGGTTTTGCTTGCCTCGCTTTGATTCGCCCGCCTGTTTCGCCAATCTCCTCGGCACCAAGGAAAACGGCCGGTGGCTGATTGGGCCAGTGGACCCCGCTGCCAAGGTCACCCGGTGCTATCGCGGCAAGAGCTTGATTCTCGAAACCACGATCGAGACCGCGGAAGGGACCGCCATTGTTTCCGACTTCATGCCGACGCGGACAGCAGAACGGCACCTGATTCGTCTTGTGCGAGGCATCAGCGGCAGCGTTAAGCTGCGCACCGAGCTCATCATCCGCTTCGAATATGGTGCGGTCGTCCCGTGGGTGCGCCGCCGCGACGATGGAAGCTTGCATGCCGTCGCTGGTCCCGAACGCTTGGTGCTACGGGCGTCAACAAGGCTTCACCCGCACGGCCGGACGCATGTCGGCGAATTCTCGGTCACGGCTGGCGAAGCGACGGATTTTACGCTGAGTTTCGGCGTCTCCTACGAGGATGTGCCAAAGGCCATCGATCCTTATGCGGCACTGGAACAAACAGAGCGGAGTTGGGGAGGCTGGTCGAAACCGTTTGAAGGTGCTGGGGATTGGTCGGAGGCAGTCATCCGCTCGTTGCTCACCTTGCGTGCGATGATTTTTCAGCCGAGCGGCGGGATGGTCGCGGCGCCGACCACGTCGCTGCCGGAGCAATTGGGCGGTTCGCGCAATTGGGATTACCGCTATTGCTGGCTGCGCGATGCGACCTTTACATTGCTCGCACTGATGAACGGTGGCTATGCCGAGGAAGCGACACGCTGGCGTGCTTGGCTTGTCCGTGCCCTTGGCGGCGAACCAGCGTTGGTTCAGGTTCTCTATGGACTGGGCGGCGAGCGTTGCATTCCTGAACGTACACTCCCGTGGCTTTCCGGATATGGCGGTGCGAAGCCTGTCCGTGCCGGAAACGCGGCGTCCGGCCAGTTGCAGCTCGATATTTATGGCGAGGTGCTCGATGCGCTTTACCAGAGCCGCAAGCGCGGGCTTGTCGCCGACGCCGCCGACTGGATGCTGCAAATCGAGCTGTTGAAACATCTCGAAACGATCTGGGAATTGCCCGATGAAGGCATTTGGGAAGTGCGCGGGCCGCGGCGGCATTTCACCTATTCGAAAATCATGTGTTGGGTTGCCTTCGATCGCGCCGTCAAGAGTATCGAGGAGTTTGGTTTTGTCGGGCCGCTCGATCATTGGCGGCATCTTCGACAACGCATTCACGAGGATATTTGCGCCAAGGGTTTTGATTCTGAACTGGGCGCTTTCACGCAGAGTTACGGTTCAAAAGTTCTTGATGCCAGTCTCCTCATGCTGGCCCTCGTCGGCTTCTTGCCGCCTGACGATAAGCGCGTGCTGGGCACAGTCAGTGCGATCGAGCGGTACTTGATAGTGGATGGTTTGGTGAGCCGTTACGATACGCGAACGGCAAACGACGGGTTGCCCGAAGGCGAGGGTGCGTTTCTCGCGTGCAGCTTCTGGCTTGTCGACAATCTCGTTCTTCTGGGGCGGTTCGAGGACGCTCGCAAGCTGTTTGAGCGGCTTCTTCTACTTCGGAATGACCTTGGTTTACTGTCTGAAGAATATGACCCTGCGTCGAAATGCCTCGTGGGGAATTTCCCCCAGGCCTTCTCGCACATCGCCTTGATCAACTCCGCCTACAATCTCGCCCGCGCCGCCAAACCCGCAGAACAACGCTCCGGGGCCAAGGCTCCAGAGGCGGGAGAAGATCGAATCGCTCTTTTTTGAGCGCTTGCCGTTCGCCAGCCGCTATTCGACTTGCAACAGAAGCGCGACGAGTTCGCTTTGCCGGTGCGTATCGGTCTTGGCGAACACGGATTTCAACTGATTGCGCGCCGTCTCGCGGGAAATCTTCAATTCCCTGGCTGCAATATCGGGGGGTGCGCCACGCGCGATGATGCAGGCGAGCTTCGCTTCCGACGGGGTCAGGCGGAACGTCTTGGCAAGAATCGTTGCGGGTGGCCCCGGCCTCGGACCGAGGGCATTCAAGGTCATGAGGGCGCGGACTTCCTGCGCCGGCTGATGCTCCGGCCCTTCAAAGGGCCAAATCCGTACGATCACTGGCAACTTGTCTGTACGGGGGACGATCACCGGCTCCACCGCTATGGAATTCAAACGGACTGGGCCAGACAGTTGATCGATGGCGTCCTTGATAAGAGTTCGCGAGTCGAGGTCGCGAACGAACAGCCGCCGGTCCTTGATTTTGATGTTGTTGTCGAAAACCGCCTCCGCCGCGCTGTTCACGTCGACAACAAAGCCGTGCCGGTCAAGGGCGATTGCGGGGAGCCGCATCGCGTTGAGCGTGGCGGTCGGAGAAGTCGCCGCTCCGCGCGCTCCAGAGACGGCCGCGATTTCGATCAGACGCCGGGTGAAGGTAGCAAGAATGCGTTCTTCTTCAGCACGCAGGTTGCCGATCTCGGTTTCTTTTTCCAAAACAGTCATTTTGCACCGGTAATCAGTTGATTTTAATCGGAATTAATGGCTCCGCGCTGATTTCTCGACCATTCTCGTTTTTCAGACGGCAAGCAGAACCTAAACTGGCCGGCCCGCGTCCATGTTTTTTGTTAGAGAATTTTATGACGAATAACAAGCGCTAACAATCGTGTAGTTAGAAGCTCCTTTCGAAAAGATGAGTGAAATGGCTAAGAAACCCCAACGCTTTCGAAGCTGGACTGTAGAGAAAAAAGGAAGTCTCTGATTTCACTCGATATCGAGAAGACTTAAAGCCGCTTTTTGGGCTGTTCGCAGTGTGTTTCATCACATCACAACTCCCATGAGTATCAAATTAAGATAAACATTAAACGTTTTTAACAATAAAAAATTATTTGCCTAGTAGTGAAAGTTCACTTTCAGTAGCAACATCTCTCCTAAATGTAAATCATAGGATCGAGCCTATTGCAATATGTCAAATTGCTGCAAAGCTTACAGTTAAGCTTACTCTAATGAATTTTTCGTCTATCATGGCTTAATCATAACAGTTAACAATTGTCAGAATATTCTGGAAGAGAGGCGTGCTTGCGCCTTACGCGATTGGCCGGTTAGGTTCTTCCGATCGATTCGAAGGCGCCCCCGAATGCGCCAGTCAATGCTTACGCCGATTGGTATCGGCGAGTGAGCGCAAGGAGGTGACCTATGATTTCCGTAACCTTTCCGGACGGCGCAGCACGCCCGTTCGAACCGGGAGTGAATGGGTTCGAGATCGCCAAAAGCATTTCGCCATCCCTCGCCAAGCGGGCGGTTGCGATGACACTTAATGGTGCGTTGCATGATCTCGCCGATTCCCTGACGAAGGATGCGGCGATCGAGTTCGTGACCCGGGACGATCCACGAGCACTCGAACTCATCCGTCATGATGCCGCGCATGTCCTTGCCGAGGCGGTGCAGACGCTCTTTCCTGGCACTCAGGTCACCATAGGGCCGGTGATCGAGAACGGCTTTTATTATGATTTCTATCGGGCGGAGCCGTTTACGCCGGAAGATTTCGCCGCGATCGAAAAAAAAATGGCCGAGATCATCGCTCGCGACAAACCTTTCACCAAGGAAATCTGGACACGGGACCAGGCCAAGGCCTGGTTCGAAACGCATGGCGAGGCATTCAAGGTTGAACTCGTCGATGCAATTCCCGGACACGAAGATTTAAAGATCTACAAACAGGGCGATTGGCTCGACCTCTGCCGCGGTCCTCATATGACCTCGACCGGTAAAGTCGGGAGCGCCTTCAAACTGATGAAGGTTGCGGGTGCCTATTGGCGCGGTGATTCAACAAAACCCATGCTGCAGCGAATTTACGCTACGGCCTTTGCTAAGCATGAGGAATTGAGCGCCTATCTCAAGCAGCTCGAGGAGGCCGAGCGGCGGGATCATCGCCGGCTCGGGCGGGAAATGGATCTGTTCCATTTTCAGGAAGAGGGACCCGGCTCGGTCTTCTGGCACCCTAAGGGCTGGACTCTTTTCCAGACGCTGATTTCCTATATGCGGCGGCGTCAGGAGGCGGCCGGCTATATCGAAGTCAACACGCCGCAGGTGCTCGACCGCGCGCTCTGGGAAACGTCGGGCCATTGGCAGACCTTTCGCGAAAATATGTTTCTCACCAAGACCGAGGACGAACGCATCTTTGCGCTGAAGCCGATGAATTGTCCTGGCCATATACAGATTTTCAAGAATGGTTTGAAGTCCTATCGCGACCTGCCTTTGAAGATCGCGGAATTCGGCGTGGTGCATCGTTATGAGCCGTCGGGCGCCTTGCATGGAATCATGCGGGTGCGCGCCTTCACTCAGGATGACGCTCATATTTTCTGCACCGAAGATCAGATCATGGCGGAAGCCATGAAGGTCAATGATCTTATCCTGTCGATCTATGCCGATTTCGGGTTCGACGACATCGTCGTCAAGCTCTCGACGCGGCCCGACAAACGCGTCGGTTCGGATGAGGCCTGGGACAAGGCGGAAGCGGCATTGACGCGCGTGCTCGAACGTATCGCGGAACGTGGCCTCAAGACGGGAATCAATCCGGGTGAAGGCGCTTTTTATGGACCGAAGCTCGAATATACGTTGCGCGATGCGATTGGCCGGGAATGGCAATGCGGGACGACGCAGGTCGATTTGAACATGCCGGGCCGATTCGGCGCCTTTTATATTGGGGCCGACAGCGAAAAGGTGACGCCGGTGATGATCCACCGCGCCATGTTTGGCTCGCTGGAGCGCTTCACGGGGATTTTGATCGAGCATTTCGCCGGGCATCTGCCCTTGTGGCTGTCGCCGCTACAGGTCGTCGTCGCGACGATCACGCAGGAGGCCGACGGCTACGCGGACGAAGTAATCGCGGCGGCGCGCAAGAAAGGTCTGCGTGTCGAGGGCGATCTTCGCAACGAGAAAATCAATTATAAGGTGCGTGAACATTCGCTTGCCAAGATTCCGGTCCTCTTGGTTCTTGGCAAGAAGGAGGCGGCCTCGCGCGCCGTCTCGATCCGCCGTCTTGGCTCACAGGATCAGACGCAGATGGGCCTAGACGAGGCCTTGAGTCAGCTTGCTGAAGAGGCGGCGCCGCCGGATGTGAAGCGGGGTTTGTAGGTGCCTCAAAAAGCCACGCATGCCAGTGGCTCGTCCGCGCGCAACACGCTGTCTTGGCCAAAGCGCGCCTTATAGGCCGCGCGGATCGCCTCGATGCGGGTGTCCGCATCGGCTGCTGGGGCATACCAGATCAGCAGCAGGCGCGAGGTTTCCTTGACGAGTGCGCCTGCGCTATCGCGCCATTGCCCATAGCCCGTGAGCACGGTGAGACCATCGGGAAAGCGAGGCGTGATTTCGGTTGCCACGAACGCCGCCCAATCATCCTCGCTGGCCGGGGTCAAGCTCTCGTGCCCGGAGCCAAACACAAGTTCGAGACGTGCCATAGGTTTCGCCGCGTTACGGCACGTTAGCCCGGCGCCCGTAAGCACGGGCGGTGCTCGAAGACAAGGGGCAATCAGCAAACCCGCCGCGAGCATAATGGCGCCAGTGATAACGGCAGTGCGCATGTGAGTTCCTTGATGGCGGAAAAGATCTGCGATCATGGCATTGCGGGTTCTTGATCCGCGCGCATATCCTCGAGCGCCCGAGACAATGCCGCAAATCCTTCGATGCCGATGGCTTCCGCTCGTAATGCCGGGTCGATCTCCGCGCGGGCAAGCAAAGTTCCGGCATTGCAACCCTTGATCGTTTTCAACGACTGCCGCAGCATCTTGCGTCTTTGCCCAAAAGCCGCTTGCGTGACCTCCGACAAAAGCCGCGTCTGGCAGGTCATGGGAAATGCACGCGGGACAAGTTCGACCACCGCCGAGGTCACTTTCGGGGGCGGAGTGAAGGCAGAGGGCGCAACGTCAAAAAGAAGACGCGTTGTGCAACGCCAATTGCACAGCACCGCGAGGCGGCCATAGGCGGCGCGCTCGGCCGGGCTCGCAATGATGCGCTCGGCCACCTCGCGCTGAAACATCAAAATGAGCCGGTCGAACCACGGCGGCCAAGGCTCGGTTTCAAGCCAGCGGACCAGCAACGCGGTGGCGATGTTATAGGGAAGATTGGCACAAACGCGCGCGGGTCTCTCGTCGCCAACAAGCTGCGCGAGATCTACGTCCAGCGCATCGCCTTCGATAACTTCGAGCCGCCCGGGATAATGGTCCGCGATCTCGGCGAGCGCAGGAAGACAGCGCGCGTCGCGCTCGACCGCGACGATTTTCCGCGCCCCTTCCGCGAGCAACGCCCTGGTCAGGCCGCCAGGGCCTGGGCCAATCTCGACAATCAACGCGTCGGTCAGCGGTGCTGCCGCGCGTGCAATACGGCGGGTGAGATTGAGATCGAAAAGAAAATTCTGGCCGAGCGATTTCTTGGCAAGGAGCCCATGCGCATTGGCGACCTCGCGCAGCGGCGGAAGACCGTCAAACTGGTTTCCTCCGGCAGATCGTGACACGGTTTTCGCGTTTCCCGGTTGTGTATCAATGTCCGGTGTGTTGGGCCACGCCGGCGCGGCGCGCGAGCTTGCCGGCAAGCCGCAAGGCCGCGATCAGGCTCGCTGGATCCGCGACCCCCTTTCCGGCGATATCGAACGCCGTGCCGTGATCGGGAGAGGTGCGGATCAACGGAAGCCCCAAGGTCACGTTGACCGCCGTATTGAAGGCCACGGTTTTCACTGGGACCAAGGCTTGATCATGATACATCGCAATGACAACATCGTAGTTTTTCCGTGCGTCCGGACGAAACAAACTATCGGCGGGGTAGGGTCCGCTCACCGCGATACCCGCTGACGCAAGATCAGCCAGCGCCGGTGCAATGACGTCTATCTCCTCACGGCCCATTGCGCCGCCTTCGCCCGCGTGAGGGTTAAGGCTCGTAAACGCAAGACGCGGCTTTCTGATGCCAAACCGCGAGGCAAGGTCATGCGCCACGACGAGACCGGTTTCCACGAGGAGCGCGCGCGTCAACATGGACGGCACACGCGCAAGCGGAATATGAACCGTGGCGGGGACGACAGAGAATTTCGGTGACCAAATCAGCATCACGGCGCGTGCCCTGGTGCCAAAATGGCGTTCGGCCAGCTCCTCCAAAAACTCCGTGTGGCCAGGGAAGCGAAAGTGGGCTCGATAGAAGAGTTCCTTGGCGATGGGATTGGTGACGACGGCCGAAGCCCTTTTGGCGCGGATGAGCTGCACGCAGGTTTCAATCGAGGCGATGGTTCCGGCTGCATCCCTTACATCCGGGAAGCCCGGCTTTCCAAGAGTCGCATGATCCAATGCAAACACCGGCAATGCGTGGCGAAACACCGAAGCAGCATCGGCATCGCCAACAATTTTGATCGGAACATTTAAGTCCAAGCCGCGCGCGGTGGCGGCGAGCTGCTCAACATTGGTTACGGCCAAAAAAGCCGGAAAGTCTGGATTTTCATGCGTCTTGAGCCAGGCCTTCAATGTGAGTTCCGGCCCGATACCTGCAGGATCTCCCTGTGACAACGCGAGGGGAAGACTATTTGCCGGATACGGTCGCGCCATCAATATCTCTCTGTTCGGCGATGAATGCCTAAGTTGCCCGGAAGGGACGAGTCCAAGCAACCGATCTTGTGCGAAGGCAACGTGAGAGTCGGGGCTTTTTCTTTGCCACCGTGCTTCAGTGCTTCACGATGACGGCTTTCGCGCGCAATTCCTTGATCCGGCGTTCGCTATCGGCCGCGTTATGAGCGGCGAGAATCTTTTGCGAGATTACAGTGCGCGCCGCGCTATCATCCTTGGCGGCGCCTTTGGAGCACACCGCGATCATTTCAAGCCCCTCGTTCGAGCGTTGCGGCGCCGTGAGGCGACCTACGGGAGTCTTGTCGAGCAATTGACGGAACGTATCACCGATTTCAACGGAAGTCTTGATCAGTGGATCGCGGACCGTCACATCGTTGAGGCCGCGGGCCAGACGCAAGCCGCTGTCGCAATCGGTGAATTGAGTACGCAATTGTTCGGCGTCATGGGCTCGCTCGTTCAAGGCCGCGGGCATTGCCGAGCGTGGTATTGCGAAGATAATCTCGCGCAAAGTATAGGAGGTTCCGGCTGCTGC
Organism: Methylocella sp.; assembly: GCA_036561105.1. GTDB lineage: Bacteria > Pseudomonadota > Alphaproteobacteria > Rhizobiales > Beijerinckiaceae > Methylocapsa. The sequence continues at coordinate 56,203 of DATBPZ010000058.1, forward strand.
CTTGCCGCCTTGCTTAGCAAGTTCGGCGCGCACCTGTTCTTCGCTCGCTTCGACACCTTTGTTCAGCGCTTGTACCAGCACGTCGAAAGCCATGTCGGCGCGATAATGGGCTTTGAAATGATCCGCGCTCACGCCGGCATGCTGAAACGCCGCCACCAATGCGTCTGGAGCGATTTTCATCTCCTGAGCCGCCTTGATGATTTGCTGCGAGATGTCGTTATCCCGTGGATTGATGCCAAACTTGCTTGTTTCCTGCGTTTCGAGACGATCGGTAAAGAGACTTTCGATTGCCGCATCCCGGGTCGCCGGTTTGTGCAGAACGCGCAGCATTTTCATCCGCTCGTCGATATCGATGTCGGTGATCGGATCCCCATTGATGCTGGCGACGATGGCCTGGGCGACAGCGGGCTTGCTGGATATCGCGTTAGACGCAGCGATTGCAGCGGCGGCGCAAATCGCAAAACGCAAATAAGCGACGCGCGCGCTGCCATTCTTAGGCGCATCGGTTTTCATCTCCATGACCCTCTTCTCTCCCTTCACGCCGGCGCCGTTCTGGGCTGCCAGATTTTAATTATACCCGCTTCAATAGCTTACGCCATCGAGCGACGTTGTGTTGAGGAAAGTCTTGTTGAATTTCGCTTCCCCCAAGGTGCGCAGTTGCAGTTGCAGGAGCACGGTTTGGTTGCGCACCAAGGACCCGCTTCCGTAATCTTGATAAATCGAGCTGTAGTTCACGGAAAAACTCGTGCACTCGTCCTGATAGCCCGCACCGATCCCATAGGCCGCGATCGCGAACGCGCCAGGATTGGTATAGCCGATCACCGCCGGCGGATAGAGATGGCGGCTCATATCGAACGTGATGTTGCCCTGCGCAAAATAATTCTCGCTGATCTTATAGCGTGACGAAAACGCAAGGCCTTCGCGGCGAACGTCGTACCCGATAACCGGCTGCGCCTGATAGTTGGCGAATTGAACCGAACCCGTGAGGGCCCCGAAATTATAATTTGCAATCAAGTCCACGCGCCGCGCGTCGAAGGAGCTGACATCGAAGCGCGCCTTGGCGACAAAAGAGAAAATCGAATTGGGAGCGATCGTCAGGGCGCCGACGTAGTCAGAGAGCCGTGTATCGAGCCCCGAACTTAAGCCGACATTGGCGGCATCCGGTGTCGCGTAGGAGTTGGTGCCAGCGAGTTGATAGGACTGTCCGCCGATCAGATTGACATACCCGCCATTGTTGAACGTCATCGTGAACTGGCCGCCGTAGTTGGCCCTCGTCCCCGTTTCAAACCGGTCGTAGCCCGAATATTTGCTCCAGTCGAATAGGTTGGAAGAGTCAAAGACGAGGCTTTGGGCATCCAAATTCACCAGCGAATTCGAGCCGATTTGCTGATCGGGACGAACGATGACCTGGCCAATCGGCTCGAAAACGATGGAGGCGAAGTCAAATTTGGCAAAGAAGGGGTAGCGATAATCCAGCCCAATCCCTGGCATAAACTCGCCGAAAAAACTCGTGTCTTTGTTGCCGACAAAATTCAACTGCGAAAGGTTGAAATAGGTGGAAGAGCCGGCTGCCGACGCGAAGGTGTAGCTGTTCGTCGTATTGATATCGAGCCATTCGCCGTTCGCGCGGGCGAAGGCGAAGGGTGTGAACACTTCGCCGATCGGATCGATGAATTGGCGTTTCCAGGACGCCTCCAGCGTGGCGCGCGTGTAGTCGCCACCGACACCGCGCAAAAGGCAATCGCCGATCGCTTGGCCAGGCACATAAAGACCAAAAGGATTGGTTTTGGTGACAGTGCTCTGGCAAATGTCATAAAGCCCAAAGGCATTGTCCAATTTACGTGGTCCGACCGCCTCGAAGCTCGCGGAGCTTGCGGAAAGGCTGGTGAGATTGAAGTCGAGTTCGGCTTGCCCGCCGATGCCAAAGGTTTGGGCCGGATCGATGTCGAAGGTCTTGTTGTAGTCCCAAACTGGATGCGCAATCGGCTGCTGCGGCTGAAAGTCGTGGCTCGAGAGACCCTCGAAGGAATAGCCACGCAAATCGAAATAGCCGCGATCATGTTGTCCGGTCAGATAAACGGTCGAGGTCGTTTCGCTAAAATAATTGGAAGACAGTGTCTGACTCGGCACATGATAGTCGTTGAGGTACCACTTGTCCGAGAGCAGGGTGAATTCCCAGCCAAACTTCCAGTTATCGGCGATATAAAACAGGCCCTTGCTTTCGAATGAGCCGCGCAAGGACTGATCGCCAGAGCCATAGGGCGCCACCGGGAAAACCGTGTTGTTCTGCTCGGCTATTCCCGTCGCACGGATATAATATTCGCCGGTCTCGAACCGCTGGCGCCACTCCGCCTTGGCAAAGAATCCTTGCTGGGAAAAATAAGTCGGCGTGAAGGTCAAATCGTAATCAGGTGCGAGCGCCCAGAAGATCGGAATACCGACGCCAGCCCCGAGATTGCCGCTATAGGCGAGATATGGGGAAAGAATTCCCGATTTCCGGGTTACAGTTGGGTCGGGCGCCGAAAAAAATGGCACATAAGCGATTGGGATGCCCAAGAACTCAAGCGAAGCATCCTCGTAATAAATCATTTTTTCGTCGTTCTTGTGGATGATCCGCTTGGCGCGCACCCGCCACAGAGGCGGCTTGTCGGGATTGTCCTTGCACGCCTCGCACGCCGTGTAGGTCCCCTTGTCGAACACCGTGGTTTCGCCTTCAATGCGTTCGGCGCGAGGGGCGCTGAAATAGGTCTTGTAGGTCCCTTTTTCAAAAGTGTTCCCCGCGGGATAGTAATAGGGTTTTGGCGGGGTATCGGCGCGTAAGCTTTCGATGAAACCGTCGCGGAAATCGTCGGTGAGATCGAAGCTCTCGCCGTGAATGATCGTGCCGTCGCTTTCGGTCAATTTTGCGTGACCTTCGGCATAAACGCGGCCGGTATTGCGATTATAGATGACTCGATCGGCCTCGAGCACCTTCTCCTTGTAGTAAACTCTCGCGTTGCCTTCCGCCGAAACGGTGTTCTTTTCGGTGTCATAGCGAAGCTCGGTCGCCTCGACGAACATTTTTCCATTCGCCCCGGGCGCCTGTTGGGCGGCCGCGGCCTCAACGGCGAGGACCGGAGTCGAGAAGCTTCCCGTCAGCAAAGCTGTACAGACGAGCGTCAGCGAAAAAAGCGTACACCGCCGCGCCCGCGCAACCGGTGCGGCTAGCCCCATTTTGGCGCCGAAGGCGCGAAGCGTGGGGACGATCGCAGTACTATCGGGGCAAAAACGCCGCCCCATCAACCGTCCTCCTGATTCAACAAGGCGAAGGCGCCAAGCAGACTTGCGACGATCGCCGGAGACCATCCGGCGACAAGCGGATTGAGCAAACCGGAGCCGCCGAGGTCGCCGACCAATTTTGTCGCCACATAAAGCACGAAGCCTGCGCCCACGCCACCCAAAACCATCTTCTGAATTCCACCAAAACGAAAAAACCTTAAGGAAAAGGCCGCTGCGATTAACACCATGGCGACAAACAAAAGCGGCCTTGCCATAAGCGTATGGAATTGGAGCCGGTAGCCGAGCCCGTCGAGACCCGCCGTCTCGGCGGCGGCGCGCAGCGATTGTAATTCCCAAAAAGGCACGGAATCAGGCGCGATGGCGCCTTCCATGATTTCTTTCGGAGAAACGCTCGCTGCAAGCAGGTAGGTGCCGGCGGCAAAGGGTTCTTCTCCCGGCGACATCAGCCGCGCGTTGTCAAATTGCCACACACCCGGCCAAAGTTTGGCTGTAGGTGCCGCAATCCTTTGTTCGAAGGCCCCAGCGCGATCGTAGACATAAGCGGTGGTGGCAGTGAGTTTCGTGCCATCCGCCGATGCTTGGCCCGCCTTGATGAAAGCCTCTCCATCGATTCCCTGCTGTCTAATCCATAAGCTTGCGTCATCGTTTTGCTTGCCATTGCGGCCGAAAAGCTGGGTCTCGATCGCGTCCGCCCGATGCTTCATCGTCGCGGAGAGAGGATTGAACAGGACCACCGACGCAATTCCAGCCGTGACCGCGATGGCGAGCGGGGGAACCAAAAATCCCCAGACCGACACGCCCACGGCCCTGGCGACGAGCAGTTCCAATGTGCGCGTGAGGCTCAGGAATGTCGCCATGGTGCCAAACAGCACGCAGAAGGGCATGATCTGCTCGGTCACGGAGGGGACGCGGAGCAAGGAAAGATAGGCGATAAATCCTGGCGAGACGCCTGGGATGTCGCCGCTCCGTCGCAGCAGCTCAACGAAGTCGATGACGTAGATCATGGCGGAAATCATGAGAAAAACCGCGCCGATCGTCTGCAGGAAACGCGCCGACAAATAACGGGAAAGCGTCCAGCCGATCATCGCACGGAGTCCGTTTTGGCTTTTTTGGGGCAAACACATGGCGCTTCCCGCGTCCGGGCGCTCTTCAATCTTTGCAAGGACATGCCCGCCATTGTGCCTATGAAATTGCCAAATCGTGGTTGGATTAAAAAGATTCATCGAGTGCGAGCCGGCAGGCTCGCGGCGGTCATCTTCGGTGCGGCCCCCAGCGTTGGCCTTCCTACTATGTCTCCTTTATAAACCTAATAAAATCAATAGAATATTGGCTATACCGGGCGGCGAACCGTTGCCGCCAGGCGGCGGGGAATTTCGCATCCGCGAAAAAACCCAAACAATAAGGCGTGGCGGTTTTTTGGCGGACATGGGGCGCTGCCGTCCCGTTGGGCGTAGAACCCTCCCCGAATGTCAATGCGGGAAAATGCCCAACCATCCGGCCTTTCACAAGGCGCCAGGGCGATCACCATTCCGCAAGGGTTCCCGAGCGGCTCGCAGGGAGGAGCCCAACACATTGATTTTCAACAATCTATTTCATGATAAACGTTTCCATTGACGGGGAAGCGCGGTAGCCGGACAAGACGCCGGACCAAACGCGCCTCCGGCGCCGGCAGAGGAACAGATGACCGAAACCATGAAAATCGAATTTGCCGCTCTCGCGGCTTTACCGCCACAAACGCCCCCGCAGGATTCGCCTGGGGCAGAGGGCAAGGCGGCGGCGGCTCGGACGCTCGTCATTTTCATGGGCAAAGACTTTGTTTTCGGCGCCGCGACTCTTCACCTTATCGGCGATCCAGGTGCAGCCCTGGTCAAGAAAGCAGCAGCCGCCGTCAAGTTCAAGGGAAAGGCGCTGACCGCGCTTGATCTTATCGCTCCGGCCGGGCTCGCCACCGAAAGACTCCTGGTGATAGGCGCTGGCGGCGAAGATACGGACGGTAAAACCAAAAAAGATACGCCGCCACAGCCGGTCGATTACGCGAGCCTCGGCGGTTTTGTGATGGGAAAGCTCGGCCAAGCGGCATGCGCCACCATCGCTTTTGATCCACCGCGCCCGCCCGTGGATCCGGCTGCAGCGGCCGCCGATTTCGAGCTTGGGATGCGGCTGCGCGATTACCGGTTCGATCGCTACAAGACGAAGAAAAAGGACAAGGACGAGGATGCGGCGGCGAATGGACGTGCCGACATCATCATTGCTGTCGATAAGCCAGCCGCCGTCCGCAATAAGGTCAAACGAGGGGAGGCGGTGACGGCCGGCGTGTTCACCGCCCGCTCGCTCGTCAACGAGCCCGCGAATATCCTTTACCCCGAAGAGTTCGCCAATCGCGCCTTGGCGCTAAAAAAACATGGCGTCGAGGTGACGGTTCTCGATCTCGCCGCGATGCGGGAACTTGGCATGGGCGCGCTTCTTGGCGTGGGGCAAGGATCGGCGCGCGAGAGCCGCATCGTCATCATGCGCTGGCGCGGCGGCAAGGGCGCCAAAGCCAAATCGAAGCCGATTGCCTTCGTTGGAAAGGGTGTCTGCTTCGATACTGGCGGCATTTCGATCAAGCCGGCCGCCGGAATGGAGGACATGAAGGGCGATATGGCGGGAGCCGCTTGCGTCGTCGGCCTTATGCAGGCTCTTGCGGAACGTAAAGCCAATGTGGATGTGGTCGGCGCCATCGGTCTGACGGAAAACATGCCGGGTCCGGATGCGCAGCGTCCCGGCGACATCGTGACGTCGATGTCTGGTCAGACGATTGAAGTCATCAACACGGACGCCGAAGGGCGTCTCGTTCTTGCCGATGTGCTTTGGTATGTGCAGGACAAATTCAAACCGCAATTCATCGTCGATCTCGCAACGCTCACCGGCGCGATCCTCGTCGCGCTCGGCCAAGAGCACGCGGGCCTCTTCACCAACAACGAGGAATTGGGCGAGAGACTCATCGCGGCGGGCGCGGCCACCGGCGAGAAGCTCTGGCGGATGCCGCTTGGCCCGGTTTACGATAAAATGATCGACTCGAAGTTCGCCGATATGAAAAATACCGGCGGCCGTCACGCGGGTTCGATCACCGCTGCGCAATTCCTCCAGCGCTTTGTCAATGGGACGCCTTGGGCGCATCTCGATATCGCGGGCACCGGCATGGGATCGCCCGCGAGCGAGACCAATCAAAGCTGGGGCTCGGGATTCGGCGTCCGCCTGCTCGACCGGCTTGTCGCCGATTATTACGAGGGTTGAGTTGTTCGCGAGGCCGCCGGTATGAGTGAGCGGTTGCAAGCCTACTATCGCATCCGCGCCGACGCGTCGGCGATCGAAGACCGTGCGCTGGGAATTGCGATCGAGCAGAGCGTCGAGGCGCCGCTCGCGGCGGTCCACAATTCGCGCGTCTTATCCGAGATCGTCGGCCAGGTGGCGGCGATTGAGGATCAAGGTGACGGCTGGTTTGGCGTGCGTATCGATCTTGCCGCCGAGACGATCGGCGAGGATGCCGGTCAGCTTCTCAACATGCTATTTGGAAACAGTTCGCTCTACGAGGACGTGATTCTCGATGACGCGGTGTTTCCGGCAAGCTTGGTTTCGGTTTTCGGCGGTCCGCGTCATGGCGTTCCCGGTCTCGTCGCACGTGTGAAAGCGGAGGGGAGGGCGCTCACGTGCTCGGCCCTTAAGCCGCAAGGAATTTTGGCAGGAGAATTGGCGGCAATTGCATACAAGCTGGCGCTTGGCGGGGTTGATTATATCAAGGATGATCATGGGCTCGCGAACCAGGCGTTCAGTCCGTTCGAGGAGAGGGTGCGGGCGTGCGCCGCCGCCGTTCGCAAAGCCTGTGCGACGACCGGCGGACACACGCGCTACGTGCCAAATCTCTACGGTCACTTTGGCCAAATGGAGCGGCAGCTCGGCATCGCCCGCTCGGAAGGCCTTGACACAGTGATGATCGCGCCGATGATCGCCGGTGTTGCGACGCTTCAGGCGCTGCGCCAGGCGCATCGGGAAATTGCTTTCCTCGCGCATCCGGCTATGACCGGCGCCGCGCGCCTTTCCCCTTATCTCTTCGCCAAGCTGTTTCGCCTTTTTGGCGCCGATGCGATCATCTTTCCCAATCCCGGCGGCCGTTTTGGCTATAGTTTGGAGTGCTGCGGAAAAATCTTAAGCGCCGCGCGCGGCACATGGGATGGGCTGCGCCCCAGCCTGCCTGTGCCGGCCGGGGGAATGACCTTGCAACGGGTCCCGGAATTGCTCAACTATTATGGACGCGACGCAATGCTTTTGATCGGCGGCGCGCTGTTGGCGTCGCCACCGGAAATGCTCGTCAAGGAAACCACTGCTTTCGTCCGAAAGGTCGCCGAGTATCGCTATGAATGAGGGCTCGATGGCTGTGCGGAAAGCGGCGTTGGATTTCGCGTGGGAAGGGGTCGGGCGTCTCCCATATAAGGAGGCGGACGGAGTGCCATTCAAGGCGATTTCCCGTCAGACCTTATTTTCGGACCCAAGACTGAGCGGCGAGTTGCGCTATTTCGAGATTGAACCTGGCGGATTTTCGACCCTCGAGCGGCATGCCCACATGCATGGCGTCATGATTTTGCGCGGCGGCGGCCAGTGTTTGGTTGGCGCCGAGATTTATGCGCTCAACCCTTATGATCTCGTCACGATAGAGCCCTGGACTTGGCATCAGTTCCGGGCCGGACGCGAAGAGCCCCTGGGGTTTTTGTGCCTCGTCAATAGCGAACGCGACAAGCCGCAATTGCCGAATACGGAGGAGCTTGCGGTGCTGCGCGCGAACCCCGCCGTGGCGCGGTTCTTCGATGAGTCCTGAACGGCGTGCGTTCTTTGCGGATATTATTAGTGTTGAATGAAATCAAACATCATACAAATGTGGTGGCGATGCTGGTATGCTAATATTCATTGCTAGTGCGATTTGCTTGGTCCTTGGTCCCGGGCCAAATATTGAGTCTGCAAAGAGGAGAGTTGCGTGAAAAGACTCATCGCCATCGCTGGTTGTCTCGCCTTCCTGCCATTGTCAGTCCTCGCGAAGGCGAGATCCACCGGCGTCCCGGTTTTCAATGTTGCGCCGGCCTGCCAGGAAGCCCGCGCCTTTGTCGGCGACAATAAAACCTTAGCGTATCAAAGCTGCATGAAGGATGAAAACGACGCGCGCGCCGAACTCACGCGAAAGTGGGCGAAATTCAAACCGCAAGACAGGAACGATTGCGTGGCGCAGGGCGCGGCTCCGATGCCCAGCTATGTGGAAATTTTGACGTGCCTAGAAATGAGCGAAGAGGCGGGCACGCTTTATAATCCCGATGGCACCGCCCGCGCTAATCCAGGTCCCGCGAAGCAAGGGCTGTCCTCGCCGGCCATGATGGCCCCCGCCGGCATTTCGCCGACGGGACCCGTGCCTCCGGCACTCGCGGCGCCTAGCAGCCCTTTGCCAGATCTTGGTCCGGGTTCCATGCCAAGTGTTGCGCCAAGTCCTGAAAATGTTCCAAGCCCAGACGCAGTTGCGCCCCCGCAAAAATTGCCGGAGTAGCGATGTCTTCTCCCAAACGAAGCTTGAGCAGATGGCTGAATTGACGGCTGCGGCAAGAAAAAAGGGCGGAGATTTCTATCCCCGCCCCTTAGAGTCCTGTCCATTACCTCTTCTCTTGCCTTGCCTTCTACGCGAAGGCGTCACCACGCAGTGGCGATGAGACAAAAGAACAAGCGTCCTCCCAAGACTTGGACTACGGCGCCGAATTGAGTAACGGCTTCGGCCTTCAACGGCTTACGGCCAGAACTTAGCTCACGTGAAAGGCAATGTCACGCACAAATAGGCAGAATGTTTCTTGAAAAGCACAAATGTGAAAATAATTTCGAGGGTGGTTTAAATTTGAAAAAATAAAATTTTTGCGACGCGAAGCGCCGGAACCTGTAAACGTTTCCGGTGCTGCGGGAAAAGCCATGACAAAAGTACCGTTCGAGACACTGTCTTCCCATGAAGGAGATGGCTTGACGCCGAACCCGAGAGGCCCAGGAATTGGCTGGCGCATTCGCAATTGGTTCTTGACAGGGGTCATCGTCGCCGGTCCCCTCGCAACGACTGCTTACATCGTCTGGTGGTTTGTCGATACCATCGACACTTGGGTCAAGCTCCTCGTCCCCGTCGGGTTTTGGCCGGATAAGTATTTGCCGTTTCAGTTGCATGGCTTCGGCGTGGTTTTCGCGTTTATCGGGCTCACTCTTTTGGGTTTTCTCGCGGCCAATCTCGCTGGCCGGACCCTCATCAGGCTCGGTGAATCGATGTTGACCCATATGCCGGTTGTGCGTTCGATCTATAAAAGCGTGAAGCAGATCTTCGAAACCGTGTTTTCCCAATCTGGCACTACGTTCCGCAAGGTCGGGATGATCGAGTTTCCAGGTCCTGGCAAATGGTCCCTTGTTTTCATCTGTGCGGCGCCCGCCGGTGGCATCGCGAAGTATCTTTCAAACGAGGAGCATGTTTCGGTTTTTTTGCCCTGCACTCCCAATCCCACGACAGGGTTTTACTTTTTTTTACCAGCTCGCGATGTGATCGAACTGCAAATAAGCCCTGACGCGGCGGCGAAGTTAATTGTCTCGTGCGGCGTCATTCAACCGGACGCCGGCACAGTCATTGCGGAACTCGGCAAACAGCGCGACCGTATGAAAGCGTGATCGCCGATCCCGGCCTTTCCGGGTCTCGCGTTTGACCTCTTGAAACGGGGTCGTTAACAGGGGAGCGTGCCGCGATCGCGGTGCCTTGAAGCGCGCGGACTGCGGCATGGCGGTTTATACGGAAGTCAATGAAGCGGAGTTGGCGGGTTTTCTCGCCGATTACGATCTTGGCCAGGTTCTGGCCATGAAGGGAATTGCCGAAGGGGTTGAGAATTCCAATTTTATTTTGCACGTCGAGTCCGGCTATTTCATCTTGACGCTCTATGAAAAGAGAGTCGACGAACACGACCTACCGTTTTTTCTTGGACTGATGGAGCATCTTGCTGATCATGGACTGACCTGTCCGCAGCCGGTGCGCAACAGACATGGCCGTGCACTTGGTCGACTCGCGGGACGCCCGGCGGCGATCGTGACTTTCCTCGAAGGCATGTGGGACAACCATCCGAGTGTCCGCCGTTGCGCCGCCGTTGGCGACGCGCTCGGCAAGCTGCACCAGGCAGGCGCCAGTTTTGCTGGCTCGCGCGCCAATGCCTTGGGCATCGAGGCGTGGCCGGTTCTGTTCGAAGAGGCGCGTGCACGCGCGGGTGAAGTCCAGCCGGGCCTTGCCGGGGAAATAGAAAAAGAGTTGGCTTTTCTTGCCGGAAAATGGCCGCGCGATTTGCCGGGTGGCGTCATCCATGCGGATCTCTTTCCCGACAACGTGCTGTTTGTCGGCGATGAATTGTCAGGGCTCATAGATTTCTATTTCGCCTGCACGGATGAACTCGCATATGATGCGGCCATATGTGTCAACGCTTGGTGTTTTGAACCGGATGGTTCGTTCAACATCGGCAAGGGGCTGGCGTTTTTTGGCGCCTATGAGAGCGTGCGCAAGTTAAACGCCGGCGAGATCGAAGCGCTTCCTGTCCTCGTGCGTGGCGCGGCGCTTCGTTTTGCCCTGACCCGCCTCGTCGATTGGTTGAATGTTCCATCCGATGCCCTGGTGCACCCGAAGAACCCGCTCGAATATTTTGGCAAATTGCGCTTTCATCAGCAAATCACCAACGCCCGCGAGCTTGGTTTGCTGCGATGAACGGCGAGGTTTCGATTTGGACCGACGGGGCCTGTTCTGGCAATCCGGGCCCTGGCGGCTGGGGCGCCATCCTGCGCAGCGGCGCCCATGAAAAAGAGCTTTGCGGCGGCGAATCGGCAACCACCAACAACCGCATGGAATTGACCGCTGCGATCGCCGCACTGGAGGCCTTGAAGCGGCCATCGGTCGTCCATCTCCACACGGATTCGAATTATCTCAAGGGCGGCATCACCACATGGATTGGTTCCTGGAAACGCAATGGCTGGCGCACCGCCGATAAAAAACCTGTCAAAAATATCGATTTATGGCAAAGGCTCGAGGTGGCGGCCGCGCCGCACACCATCGATTGGCGTTGGGTCAAGGGACACGCCGAGGATGTCATGAATGAACGCGCCGACGCGCTTGCGCGCAAAGGCATGGCGGCGTTCAAATAGAGCCGGAATCACCGCCGTGCTTTTGCGTAGCAACCATAAGGACCCACCATATGATCTCATCCGTCAACCCCTTCATAGCGATTGGCGTCATTGCCTCAACCGCTGCGACGGATTCGGCCTATGTGTTCTTCAATGCCGCCGTGTCGGGAAGACGCCGTGTCTCGGCCGCCAATTGGAGCGCCATCTGGTATCTTTTGTCCGCGTTCGCGGTCATCAGCTATACGGAAAATGCTCTGTATGTGCTGTTCGCCGCGCTGGGCTCGTGGCTCGGCGCGTTTGCTTCAGTGACATGGCTCGGCCGCGGCCGCGGTGCCGGCACGAAGGAGCGCCATAGCCCGCCTTGATGTCGCACGATACACCTAAAGCTGCTTCAGCAGGGCTTCGGCGCTCGACGTTTCAACCTTGCCCGCTGCCGTTTCGGGATTGAATTTCCGGACAATCCCATTGTCGACGATCATCGCATAGCGCTGCGACCTGAGCCCAAGCCCGCGCGCAGTAAGATCGAGCGAAAGTCCAAGCGCGCGAGCGAAATCCCCATTGCCGTCGGCGAGAAAAATGATCTTGTCTTTGGCTCCGGCGTGCTTTGCCCAAGCGTCGATGACGAACACATCGTTGACGCTGGTCACGGCAATATCATCGATCCCTTGCGCCCGGAATTCGTCGATGTTGGCAAGAAAACCAGGCAAGTGGTTCTTATCGCACAATGGAGTGAAAGCGCCGGGCACACCGAAGAGAATCACTTTGCGCCCTTGGAATATCTGATCCGTGGTCCGCACTTGCGGTCCGTCTTCGGTCATGACTGTAAAATTTGCCTTGGGGAGAGGATCACCCGTCTGAACCGTCATCGCCGCTCCGTCCATCTTCGAGGTTGATCCGGTTACTGTCCCGGTTTGTGCGACATTTTTGAGATCGTGCTCACTTAAGTTCGCGCCTTGCCGCCATCAGCCTCAATTCGAGGAGGAAGTCTCAAGGTCGATCCCGAATTCGTAACTCTCGCCAGCGCCTTTCAAGGTCAGCGTGACGGGAACGGGCGCTTTGCTGCCGGCGCGGCTGGCTGCTTCCGGCTGTTCGACCGCCTCGATCAAGAACCCATCCGGGACCAACTTTCGTGTTTCGAAATACCAGCCGGGCGGGCCTTCCGCGAAAAGATCCTCTGCTGGCGTTGTTGGGGATAACCGCCAGACGGGGGACAGTGCCGTTACGTCTCGATTGATCTTAACTTTGGTGTCACGCTGTTGCGGCGTCAGGCGAAGCGGGACTGCGGCTTCGGCAGCGGCAACGGCGGATGCCTCCTCGCTGGCAGCGCTCGCCTTCTGATTGGGATCGAGAGTCAGGCTCACCCCCGCTTTCGAGGGCAGGCAAAGGCGCAGGCACACCGCGTAGGACAAATTCACCGTCAAAACCACTGGGCGGCTTGCGTCCTTGGGCGTGACATGAATTGGAAACGTCACTTTGTCACGGTAGCCGAAAGCTTCGGTTCCGTCTTCGTCTATACGCATCGGCGCTGGATAAAAAACATCAATGCTGGCGGCGTTTGCCGAACCTTCGAAGGAAAATACAGGAGGGACTCCGGCGCCACCTGGCATGCGCCAATATGTCAGAGCGCCCGGATCGAGCTGAATTTCAAGTCCGGCGCGATAAAATCCCTGCGGCGAAATTCTGTCAGCGGCAATCAGCCGCAACGAGGATTTCTGTCCTGAAACCCACGTGCTCGCGTAAGGAGCACCGTCTACACTGGAGGAAAATATCAGGAAGGAGAGGTTTGCACAGGCAAACAGCACCACCGCGTGACGAATGGGAGTTGAAATCTGGAAAGAGATTTGCAAGGGAGGATGCCGATGCGAAGTTTGAGGCCAACCATTGTATGACAAGGCCCGGAATTTATTTTGCATTGGGAAAAGCTGCAACTTGGATTGTTTCAATTTCGTTTGACCCCTTGAGGCGCGTGACATGGCATCGATAAAGGCTCCGACGGCGTCCCGGCAAGGCGGGAAAGGGTTTCTTGACGGGCAGTTGCTCATTGCGATGCCCGGCATGGCGGATGATCGCTTTGCTCGTTCCGTGATTTATGTCTGCGCCCATTCCGAGGAAGGTGCGATGGGAATCATCGTCAACCGGCCAGCCGAAAGGGTCGATTTTCCGCAGTTGCTGGTGCAACTTAAAGTGATCGGTCCGGACGAGGCGATCCGTCTCCCCGCCGAGGCGAGTTCGTTTCTGGTTTTGAACGGCGGACCCGTCGACACCAGCCGCGGTTTTGTCCTGCATTCGAATGATTTTTCGATCGACAATTCGACTTTGCCAATCGGCGGTGGCGTGTCCCTGACCGCGACGATCGATATTTTGCGGGCGATTGCCCAGGGATCTGGGCCCGGCCAGGCGCTGCTTGCCTTGGGCTACGCTGGCTGGTCGGCTGGGCAGCTCGAGTCGGAGATGCAGCACAACGGCTGGCTCAATTGTCCGGCCGATCCCTCGCTGATCTTCGATTCCGCCTTGAGTTCGAAATATGAACGGGCGCTCCGCAATGCGGGGATCGCCATCGGGCATCTCTCCTCCGACGCTGGGCATGCGTGAGCCACGTATCTGGTGTTTCGAGGAACCATAATACCGGGCGCTGGCGCACCGCTCTTCCTGCACCCCTATCCCGCGGCCCAGAAACATGCACGCCCGCCACAGAGCCCTGTTGCGCATAGTGGTAAAGAGGTGCAAACTACGCGTCAATATGACGCAATGCTACGGTTGAGGTGCCGGGCAGTTGCGAAATTTTCCGGGAGGAAAAAATGACAGTTGCGCGCATACTCGCAGCGAAGGGCAGGGATGTCGTGACCACGCAGCCGCACCGGACCCTGGCCGAGGCCGCCGCACTTTTGAGCGCAAGGAATATTGGCGCGGCTGTAGTTGCCGATCCGCTAGGCCGTATCCTCGGCATGATATCGGAACGCGATATTCTCCATGCGGTTGGCGAGCGTGGTGCAGCGGCTCTCAACGATGCCATCTCGAAGCACATGACAGCAACGGTCGTCACCACCCATGAAGATGAATCCGTTGATCGGGCCATGGAAAAAATGACCCTGCGCCGCTTCCGCCATTTGCCCGTCATTGCCGATGAGAGACTGGTTGGCCTCGTGTCTATCGGCGACGTGGTCAAATACCGTCTCGAGCAATTGGAACACGAACATCAGGCGCTGCGCGAATATATCGCGACAGCCTGACGGTCTCGGCAAAAAATCAGCGTGGTGCGAGCGCGCTCATCGGCGGCACGGAGGCAATATCGGTCGTGATCTCCGGGAGAGCCCGGCGGGTAGCCTCGCGCCCCACCGCGATAAGTTCGTCGGCGCGGTGAAAATCGAAGAGACCGAATTTGCCGAGCCGGGCGTTGATGAGAACATCGGGCGGATCGCCAGCGAGGCGCGAGCGCGATATTCTGCCTTGCGCGATATTGAACGCATCCATCATGGCGTTTGCAATCCCCGGCGCGCCATCTTCCCGTTTGCCAAATAGCCGGCGCAGATTGCCGCCCATGCCGCCGAAGATGCGGGCACCCAAGGTGCTTCGTTCCACCGCCGGGGCGCCAAAACTCTGCTCGAGCGTTGTCTCCATCGACAAAGGATCGGGAAGGACGGTCCCGCGAAAGGTCGTGTCGCCAACCAGATTGACGGCGATGACAATTTCCGCGCCGAGCGCGCGGCAAAGGGTCACCGGGATGGGGTTGACGAGAGCGCCATCGAACAGCCAGCGCCCATTGATCTTGACCGGTTCAAAAATGCCGGGAAGGGCATAAGATGCGCGGATCGCATCCGCGACATTGCCTTTGGTCAGCCAGATTTCATGACCAGTGCCAAATTCTGTCGCAACAGTCGCGAATCTCTTGTCAAGTTCGTCGAAGCGGCGGCCGCCGAATTCCCGTTCGAGTTCGCGCCGAAGTCTGTCCCCGCCGAGAAAGCTCACGCCCGAAAAAGACACATCCATCATGCTCAAGACACGCTTCTTTGTCAGATTGCGTGCGAAATGCGCGATCTCCTGGAGCTTTCCGGCGGCATAGGACCCACCGACCACGCCGCCGATGGAGGTGCCCGCGACGACATCGGGATAAATTCCTTGGGCGTTGAGTTCCAGCAAGACGCCAATATGCGACCAGCCGCGCGCGGCACCCGCCCCAAGCGCAATACCAATCACGGGCCTGCGCGTGGCCGGAACGCTGGGATATTCGACGGGCTCATGATGATCCGGACCAGTAAGGTTGCGGTAAAACGGAGGGACTTTGTTCAATTGTCCAGTCCTCGCGTGAGCGCCATGGCTTGAACGATCCCGGTTTGACGGTCCCGCCAATGGATCCTTGGCCTTGACCATGAACATGTGACCTTCTTCCAGATTGTTCCGCTTTTTAATTGAAAATTCTTGAAGATGGTACGCATTCCGTTACGAAAATACGAAATTGAGAAAGGCGCTACGCCTATTCAGGGGTGATCTCTTTCACATCATTTTTATCTCGACCTCGCCGATTCTCAATGCCTTCCCTGGCCGCTCCGTTCCCATTTGAGATCGGAATTGCCTCAATCGAAAACAAGCTTAGCGGGTCCGCCGCCCGGCGCGATCTTACGATAGAAGCAGGAGCGGCGGCCGGTATGGCAAGCCCCCCCATCGCCGCCGGGTTCGACGGTGATCAACAAGGCGTCCTGGTCGCAATCGGTCCTGATTTCGATGACTTTTTGGACCTGGCCGGAGGTATCGCCCTTCCGCCAAAGCGTCTTTCGGGATCGTGACCAATAATGCGCGATGCCGGTTTCAAGCGTCAGCCGCAGGGCTTCCGCATTCATATAGGCGAGCATGAGGATTTCCCCGTCGCGTGCATCCTTTGTCACGCAAACGATGAGCCCATCGCCATCGAAGTGCGGCGTAAACGCCGTTCCCTCTTCCAATTCATTCATAATGGTCTGGATCGAGGCCAGAACGCCGCTTCATTTGCCGTGACGCAGCATGGTCAAAAAACGCACTTGCTCGGCGGGATCGTCGCGAAAGACGCCGGTAAATTGCGTGGTGATGGTTTCGGCGCCGGTTTTGCGGACACCGCGCATGGACATGCACAGATGCTGCGCTTCCAGCATCACGGCACAGCCGCGCGGGCGCAGATGGCGATCGATCGCCTCAACAATCTGGGCGGTCAACGCCTCTTGTGTTTGCAGCCGCTTCGCAAAGACATCGACGAGTCTTGCAAGTTTGGAAAGACCAACGACGCCTAAGTCGGACGGGTAGTAGCCGATATGCGCCGTACCGAAAAAGGGCACCATGTGGTGCTCGCAGTGCGACGAAAACGGGATATCGCGGACGAGAATGACATCGTCGTAGCCATGAACTTCCTCGAAGACGCGGGAAAGCACCTCTGTTGCGTCTTGCTTATATCCTGAAAAGAATTCCTCGAAGGCCTTGGCGACGCGTTTTGGCGTGTCACGCAACCCCTCGCGTGCGGGGTCGTCGCCAGCCCAGCGCAAAAGCACTCGTACCGCCGCTTCTGCTTCTTCGCGCGTTGGAAGGACGGGCAGGATCGTGCTGGTTTGGGGTTGCGGGCGTTCAGGCAAGGACTTAACCACGGCATCCATGTGGCGCCTCCAAAGTTATCATGAGCGTCCCAGGCTTTGCCCTCGGGAGAGCACCGGACGGACGGTTGTCCGGGGAGTTTTGCCTGGAAATTTGCCAGATCTCGTTCGCCAAACCCTCACTTCCTATATAGGATGCGAACGGCGGCGTCATCTGATCTATTTTGCCGGGCGAAACCATGCTTCCCGACCTCTACAATCATCGTATTCTCGATCTGGCGGCCAATATTCCCCGCCAGGGGCGGCTCGCGGCGCCGGAAGCCACCGCGAAAGCCCATTCAAAACTGTGCGGTTCGACGGTCATCGTCGATCTCGTCATGGCGAATGGTCAAGTCGTTGATTTCGCCCACGACGTCAAGGCCTGCGCGCTCGGTCAGGCGGCGGCGTCCATCATGGCCCGAAATGTCATCGGATCAAGTGCACCGGAACTGCGCGGACTGCGCGATCAAGTCCGCGCGATGCTCAAGGAAAATGGACCGCCGCCGGGCGGCAAATGGGCCGATATCGCGGTGCTGGAGCCGGTCCGCGATTACAAGGCCCGCCATGCCTCGATGCTGCTCACCTTCGACGCGACGGTTGCGTGCGTGGAGCAGATCGAAGCGGCCGCGGGCGCCGCTGCAGATCAACTTTAAAACAAAAAACCATGAGCGATCTCGTCGCTCATGGTTTCGGAAGTGATCGGTGCTGAAGCCGCGAAAAAGCCGGCGCTCAAAACCAATTCATATTGAAGGTATAGGCGACAAGCGCGCCTGCCGTGAAGCTATTCAACGAACCGATCCGATTGGGGATGGGGCTTCCACCGGCGCTGCTGACGTAGCGATTGACGCCACCAAACACCGTTGCGCTCCACGCTTGGTCGAATTGATATTTGATGGAGCCAAAGCCGCCGACCGATGCCAGGCCGCCATGCGCTTGATACGGATAGAGATTGCCGTTCAAGAACGCTTCGGCGGGTGTCACAGAGAAATATTCGCTCACGAACTGGTTGTCGCCCAGTTGGAAGCGCGGACCCACGGCGAACGTAAAGGCGCCATAGCGCTGGATCAAATCGATCTCGATATTGGAATCGAACCCTTGGGCGCCGCTGATCCCCTGGCGCGCCTCGACGCGGGCACGAAGCCATTCGGCCGGCCAGAGTTCGACGAAGCCGCCAAGTTCGGCGGTAAAGCCAATATTGTGGAGGCCAAAGAAGTTGTTGTTGTTGCCAAGGGTTCCAACGCCACCGCTGAGGGTGCGTTCTGAAATAAACCGCGCAACCGGGCCGGCCTTGATCCAAGGGAGATCAAGCAATGCGATCCCGAATCCATCATCGGGAGACACAAAGGGCTCGGGATCACCGGGGCGGCGATAGGTGATATAGCCCGTCGGCCAAATTGAGACGCTGCGGGCGCCGGGGAAAGAGGTGAAGGCCTCAGGTCCCACGGCCAGGGTCACCGTCCAACCCTCGACCGGGGCAGGGGGTGGAGGTGTAAGGTCCGCCGCGTTGGCGGCCGATGCAGTGATCGCGAGCAAGCACGCGATCGAAAAGCGATGCGTAAGGGACAAGGGAGCCACCCATTATTGGAGCCAATTGAAATCCTAAACAGTATGATCTGTCGCAACTTGTCTCGCCAGTGCATATCTGCCACAGGTTCCGGAATAATGATCCGCGCGGCGTCAAGACACAGGCAAGTTTGGTCCCGGATGATCCGTTTTGCGGCGCATCTTGTTATCCGCGCTTATCAGCTGACGCTGTCATCGATTGCCGGAAATCATTGCCGGCACTTGCCGACCTGTTCGGCTTATATGGATGACGCCATCGCGCGGCATGGACTTTGGGCGGGCGTAGTCATCGGCGTCGCGCGCGTTCTTCGCTGTCATCCTTGGGGCACGTCCGGATTTGATCCGGTGCCCGAGACTTTGCCGCGCGATGCGCGCTGGTGGCGGCCCTGGAGTTTTGTCCCGCCAAGGCACGATGAAGGCGGTAGCGTCAGCTAATCCGCGAGCCCCGCATGCACCAGTGTCAGCGCCACGGCGCAGGCATTTGAAACATTCAGGCTCTTGATGGCGCCGGGCATCTCAAGCCGAACCAAGACATCGCAATTCTCTCGGCTCAGGCGGCGCAGCCCCTTGCCTTCGCCGCCGAGCACCAGCGCGACAGGCCGCCGCAATGGGGCTCCTGGCAAAGTTGCTTGGGCGTCTGAGTCGAGGCCGACGCGCAAATAACTCATGTCGCCCAATTGTTCGAGCGCACGCGCAAGATTGACCACTCTGACGATTGCCACATGCTCAAGGCCGCCGGATGCGGCTTTCGCGACCACGCCAGTGAGCTCGGGGGCGTGACGCTCCGTCATCACCAAGGCATCCACACCAAACGCCGCCGCCGTACGCAGGATCGCACCGGCATTGTGCGGGTCGGTGATCTGATCGAGCACCAGCACAACACCGCTCTGCGAAACGATGCTGGAGAGATCGAGACGCTCCAGCGGCTGCGCCTCAAGCATGACGCCTTGATGCACGGCACCCGCGCCAAGCCGCCGGGCGAGATCCTCGGCCGTCACGAGATGGAGAGAAAGGCCCGCGCAGGCGATTTCGTCCTGGAGCCGATGCGCGGCGGCTTCCGTGGCATAAATATCGAGGATTTTTCGCCGCTGGACACGCAATGCTTCGCGAACCGCGTGAAAGCCGTAAAGGACAACCGTGCCGCTTCCCGCCTGGCGGAACTTTGGCGGGTGAAGCGGTGCGTGGATTTTCCTGGCTTCGAAGGTCTCGGCTGCGCGGGGACCCTCTCGACGGCTTTCGGAGGACGCGTTTGGGCGCGACGGCGAATTTGGCGCGTTTTTATGTTTGGCGGAGGCGGGGGATCGGGCGCCGGGGCGATTTGATTTGTGGCGCGTCACCTTGCAGGTCCAAAAGGGGTTAAGACCCTTGTTCCTGTCACAATACGCATGGCCGGGCAATGCGGACGGGCAAGGGCGCCGCAAATTCCGCGCCGGATTTTGGGTTGACAGCGGCAAGCCCGGTTCGCATAAGCGCGTGCGCCCGTGCAATTGGGTGCTGGGGGAGTGTCCCGAGTGGCAAAGGGGGCGGACTGTAAATCCGCTGGCTATGCCTTCGTAGGTTCGAGTCCTACCTCCCCCACCATTTTTAAGCCGTAAATTTAGCTTTATGAATGATTTCAGTGAGTTGGCGAAGGCGGCTAGGTAAACATTGGGTAAACAACCATGGCTACGGTCAAGGTAAAACACCTCCTCCGGAAGGGCGGGAGACTGTATTATTCGAGGCGCATTCCGGACGATTTGAAGCCCCATTATTCGCAGTCAATTATCCGAACAAACCTCCACACGGATGACCTCACGAAGGCGGCTCAGCTCTGTGCTGAGTATGCGAGGTACGATGACGGGCTCTGGACTTCGATCCGGTCGGGCGTGGACCCTTCTCTGACAACCGTGGGCAATCCTGAAGCCACTGCGACGAACTCGGTCATCATGAAGATCATGAGATCCAGGCCGAAGCGGGTCCGACTATCCGATGCTCTCGAAAGATATTTGCAAGAGCACAAGCGCGGGCAGGACGTTCGCTTCATCCGGGATGCACGAAGGGCAATTGGGCTTGTCACAGATATCGTCGGAGACAAGCATCTAGAAGAGTACACGCGGGACCATGCGAGAACGATCCGGGAAGCCCTCATGCCGGGACACTCGACATCAACTGTGCGACGGCGGATCGAATCAATCAACGCGATCTTTAATTTCGGGAGACGTGAGTTCGATGTCACATGTCTGAACCCATTCGAAAGATTGGCGATTGCGCGTGAGGGCCTAGACGTAGTTAAGCGGGTTCCCTTCACGGCTGAGGAAGTTCGGCGGATTGAGCAAGCCTGCCGGAAGGTGGATGACGACATTCGCTGGATCATTGCAATCCAACTGGCGACCGGCGCAAGGCTTAGAGAGCTTGTCGGCCTGAGGTGTGAGGATATCTATCTCGACTGCGCGATCCCATACGTTGCCATACGGCCCAATGCGGTGAGGGGGCTCAAGACCGCTGGTTCCGAAAGGAATGTGCCGTTGCTCGGGGCTGGTCTTTGGGCGGCACGACAGGCTCTGGCGGCTTTGGATGGTAGCGGATGGTTGTTCCCTAGGTACGCGGATGACACGGAGGTTCGCTCAGATGCGGCGTCCGCGACGGTCAACAAATTCTTCAGTAAGACGCTAAATATCCCTAGGACTACCCATAGTTTCCGCCATGCATTGAAAGACTTGCTCCGGAATGCGGGGGTCTCTGAAGAGATGTCAAAGGCTATATTTGGGCATGGAACGCGATCTATAGCCGATCAATATGGTTCTGGGTTCACGCTGCGGAGGAAACTCGAAGCTCTCGCAAGTCTAAACCCTATATCGGGGGAATGGAAAGATTGGAAAGGGCTCGGAACTCTGGCAATACGCGACAGGTGAACATATACAAATTTTATTTGTACAATTGCTTGATATCACAAGTATAATTCGATATAAAACCGAGTATAAAATAAATTACATTTATTGACCGTGAAATAGGGCGTTTTAAATTACAAATAATCTGTGTAATAATTGAAATCATTGGGTTTTCTACCGCTGAGATTTTTCAACTTGCGTCGGACGTTATAGGCTGCTGGAGGTACACATAGCCAGCCCCTTAATGGGCAATCGGTCCCTTCCCGCCACATAATCCTGGCTATTGTTGGGGTAGCCGGTTCAATTGTCGATTGGCAATCGGGAATACAACAATGAGTGGGATGGGAGACCCACGGATTCGATAGGCTACCGATCTAGTCTGTCGTTTAGGCGTCTTATAGGACACAATGTAATCGGCTACCGCAAGACCGGCCGTCCCCTTCGGGGGTTATTGAGATCGGGCCACGGGATTTCCTAGGGCATAGTTTGGGCTTTCGTTAGCCGAACTATGCCTTGGGTTTGGGGAAATGAGATTCGATGAATCGTTTATGGGTCGAGTTGATTGGTTGCCAACTGTAGGATTGATCCGGAGGCACCCACGGATTCCCTGGTTCTTCCTTCCTGCCCCGGAGGGGATTGTGTCTAGATTTTGGATTCAAGATCGGGGGCCGGTGCGGGAGGATTCTCCGCCAATGCGCCATTCTGTATCCTGGATTTTTACTAATTGTTTTAATGAACGGCACGGCAAGATGAAGAGGGGGACATGAGCGACGATCTGACAATTTATGAGGGCATGTGGCGCGCGAAATTCCAGGCTGCAATATCGGCACGGCTGGCTTCGTCCCCTCGGCTTCGTCCTCGGACGCTGACTGGATACGAACTATACCAAATTTATCTAGACAAGGTCCCTGGCCAAAGCCTGTCTAGCGTCTCTCAATTCGATGGACTCATTATCCTAGACTTGGGCATCGAACCCAAGAACCAATATCTTTTTGAGACCCTGATCTATCTGATTGACGACAGGCTTCGTTGGCACCGCCCTACGGTGATCAATAGTCGCTATGCAATTTCATCCGAGAAATTCATTGGTATCTATGGCTCTGAGTTCTCTGATTTCCTAATCGAGTCAAAAAAAACCAAGGCACCTGTATCCTTTGACCTAGACCTCTCTGAGTTCTGTATCCGGGACTGACGGCACGGCCATTTCCCCACGTGGGCTGTTGATCCTCCTCAAAATCAAGGCCGCCGAGGAGAGTTTTTCATATGAAATCCGATCTGGCCATTGCGACTCTTATCAGATCTCGGCTGACCGAACTCGGTCTCTCTCGCGGCGAATTTGTAAAGCGACTGGGCTACAAAAACATTGCAAAAGGCATCCGGCGGATAGACGTCTTGTGCGAAGGCAACATCGAAGGAACGAAACAGTTTATGGACGTGCTGCCGCAAGCCTTGGAGACGTCTGCAGAGAAAGTGACGCTTGCGCTTGAACAAACAGTTCGAGAAATCGAACTGGCAGAGCAGCAAGAGGCCGAAGCGCGTGGCAAAATCTGGCGGGAGAATTTTTGTCCACATGCCATCGTTCTCACAGAGCGCACTGTGCCGAGCCCGATTTTCGTGGCCGCGATCATCGGCATCGAGAAACTCCTCCGGATCGATCTTGACGCTACTCGGGGCCCGGTGAGTTTCGTGCGGCAGGTCCTGGATCGCCTTCCAGAAGGGGTCCCCGCGTTTGGCAAACCTATTGGATTTGTAATCAATTATTCCCCGGACAAAGCGGTCAGATTCGATTCAAACGGGCAACCAATCGCAACGCTGGATAAGGCCGTCCGTCCAGGGACCGCCGTTCTCCGCCTTGGGGGGCGTCCGATCCCTGCCGAAGCGTTGGGGCTGGTTTTCAATTAGGCAAACATGGCGTCTCGTGAGCATTGCGCCAGCTCATATACTTTCGACACTTGCTCTCTATATTACGGGGCACTCCTTGGGCGGCGCGCCTGCTCGGATCGCCTCGGACGGAATGATCTAGCCCTAATCGCCATAGGCGGCACTACGTCAAATCGCGCCTTGTTCAAAAAGTCTTGAACCGCCCTCTGGGCCACATTTCAGTGGCGCACGCCCAGCGCCGATTGACGGTCGTTATGCCTCGCCGTTCGGATTTAAGAATCCGATGATCCGCTCAAAGCGCAGCGTGATGGGTGCATTGAGGTGGTGCTGTAAATTCAAATATTGCTTCAAGAGAATATGGTTTGTTCCGGACAAAGACAGAGATGCGTTGAATGCCGGTTCAGCCTTCTTTCCAATTGATGAAAGAACAAGACATGGCACAGCGCGGTAACCGGAGACCCTCCTGAAGGGAGACCTAGCGAACAAACATGCCAAATGATTTTCCAGCTTTAACGCCGAGAGAGATTAATCTCATAACGGAGAACAATCGTTTGCGCCGGGGGTTGCTCATTGCGGAACGCCAATTGATTCTCGTGCTGAAAACAGGGAAGCCTCCATATAGGTGTGCCGAGGTAATCCAGGAGATTCGCGAGGCTCTCTCCGGTTCGAAGAATGGTGGCCTTGGACCGGAAGATGTTCTCCTTGACGACGAGCCTGATTCCAGCGCCTGAGAGCTATGGCGGATTTTGGGTGACGGCGTGGAATCAAGCGGCGGATTTAGCTTCTGGCACGACCTCGATTCCGTCGCGGTTTGCCGGTCTCGTCGCCCAGATCGAGGGGATACATTCGCACCCAGGCCCACTGGGCGACGATGGCGCGCCTCCAGAAAAAATGCGCCCCCATATAAATTTGGTGAAGGAAATCACGGGTCCTGCAATGAAATCGCCCGGAGCTGACGGCCACTCTCACGCTTTGGGCAAGACATGCCGTAAGGTCTCCAGCATATGCCGTAAACCCGCAGGAGAGAATCATGGCCAGATGTGCGTGTTATTCGTCATTTGGAGAGACATCGCGCGCGGGTGCGAGCCGCAGCAAAACGGATAGCCCGGCAAAACGACGTCTCCTTACAACAATTATTTGCCCCGAACCGACTAGCGCACGTGGA
>DATBPZ010000059.1:0-6302 GCA_036561105.1 Methylocella sp.
CCATCATCATACGGCTGGAAAAATCCGCCATCATCCGCGTGATCCGTCGGGAACCCGCGTTCTCCGAGATGTTCATAGCGCATCTCCTTGGCCGGACCATCCGCGTCGAAGCGGATCTCGTTGATCAGCTGTTCAATTCGAGTGAGAAACGGCTTGCCCGGCTGCTCCTCCTGTTGGCGAATTTTGGCAAAGACGACAAACTGGAACCGATGATCGCGAAAATCAGCCAGGAGACGCTCGCGGATATGATCGGAACGACCCGGTCTCGCGTGAGTTTCTTCGTGAACAAATTTCGAAAATTGGGCTTTATTACGTACAACGGTAGCATAGAGGTGCACAGTTCATTATTGAATCTCGTCCTACATGAGGAGCCGCATATCGAGACTTAAATGTGCGCATTATGCGAGCGGATGAGGTATGTGAAGACGTGGCTATAGCTGCTTTAATTGAGATTTAGCAAGTTATTTTGAAGTGTGAGCTATTTTGTACAGACTTGATCTTGGATCAACTGGATACGATTCGGTTGCGCCCCGAGGGGCTCCTGCCTCTTTTAAGCCCCTCGCTGGTAAGAAGCGCCCGCCGATCCTCCCCGGCGGGCGCTTTTTTGTCAGGGGATAGTTGGAGCGTCGTCCCGTTTCTCCCTGACAGGCGAATGTTAATTGGCGGCCATGCTATCTCTGTCGATGGCAATGGTCCCGCGTTTTCGGCGATCATTGGCAACGATGTGATTCTTTTGCGAATCGTCCAATCCAAAGCGGGTCATCGATGAACCTGCGACGGTGCAATTCACCGGGCAGATCATTGACCTCGCCGCATGATCAGATAGGATCATGCTACCCGGAGCCGCGTCATCAAATTTCACACAACCCGCGACAGCACCAGCCCTTGAGCGCAGCTCCATTGCGATCAGTTCTTGATTGCCTAGGGAGAACGCCATGTCTGATAGCGTCTACAAAGTTATCGAAGTCATCGGAACTTCCACAAAATCTTGGGAGGCCGCAGCCGCAGCTGCGGTCGAGCGCGCCTCACAGTCTCTCCGCGATCTGCGCGTCGCAGAGGTGACGGAGCAGGACGTGCAAATCAAGGACGGCAAGATTGAACTTTACCGGACGAAGCTGAAGCTGTCGTTCAAGTTCAAGGGGTAGCGCTGCAGGACGCTATCGGCCACGGTGAATTCGCGCACGCCCATCGCGCGCAGAAATTCACCAAACAGGGCCAAGCCGCTGTGTGCAGTCAATGATTCGTCCGTCGCCGCCGACTTTAACGGCAATACCGTCGGGGACGGCCCATTTCACCCCCAGTCACGAGCCTCAATGACGCCTATCTTCATCGTCACCGGCCTTCATGGCAACGGCCCTGCAAACGTGGCGTGAAGTCGTCGCTGCGGCGTGAGCCCCATATTCGAGGAGATTTGTTACGTGCACTATTTGGCATCCCCCATGATCGAAGACCGCCTTAAAGACGAGGGCAAAGGGTCCATCCTGCTTGAGTGGGGAAATGAGAGATTGGCGCGCGAATCCTCTTCGTTTGGGGGGCCGCCGATCTTGGTGACGACAGCGCTTTATTCAGCACACGTCATCGCCTGGCGAATTTAGGAGTTCCTCGGGGAAACGCGGGGTATTCCTCTGCTTTGACACCAAGTGGGCCAAGTGGGTTCTTCAATTTCTCCCAATCCACTGCACCGGTATCCGCCAGGCGCAACAGGACTTCCGCAGCCTGTTGGGGAGTTACCTCGCTATACGGGACAGTCAGGGCGGGGCTGAAGAGCTCCAGAGCTTCATTTCTCGTTAATCCAAGCTTTCTCTCGGCGGAAAACAAATCATGCTCGTCTTTGCGCGCGTTTTCGTCATCGGTAATGAGAAAGTTGGTCCAGCCAGCGATGCAGCAAGCCGTGCCGCACCAGTTCGTCATATCGAATTCCAAACGCTCTCCATTCGGGAGAACGGTGTCTTGGGCAAGGATGGCCTTGGCGACGAAACGGATTGCCTCAGTGTTCATCGAGTGGCTCCAAAAATCGAGCCTAACCTGATTTATAGCACTTATTGGCGAAATTGCACCCGCCCGTGATCTGCTCACTTATGAAAATGCCAATTCGTGGCAGGCGTTCGTACCCGTGAACCCATGGAAAGGTCCACGTGGTGTTTAATCCCGCTCGCCGGTCAACTTGATGTCGTCGGGTCTCACGGAGCACGCATCGCTGCTGAAGCCTCGGATCCGGCTAAAATGGCAAATACCGGAACAGCTACCGCGGCTTTGAAGAATTGTTGAGCGAGTGGCGGCTGACCAGCCGCATAAAGCCCATGACGTTAAATCGACGGCGGTGCAATTCTTGATTTTGGGCAAAACAGAATTTTCATTTTCGGTTTTGAAATAGATACGACTGAAATGTTTTAACGGCAAAAAAACTGCATTTTTGATTTTAGCTTTAGCTTTAGCAATAAAATGCGTCAACCGTTTGTATTTGTTTATACATTATAGAGTTCATATAGTAATAAACTAACATGTTGTTTGGCCATGCGGCCGAATTTTTCATTAAGTGGAGATCTTGCCACCTTCAGCGCAGCGTAGCGCGATGCTGCCGTGCCCCCCTCTTTCATCCAGCGATGGGTAGAACCCTGTCCTGATTTAGTGTGCTAAAAAACTGGTAGGGACGATTGGGCCGAAAAACGCATGTGGAAGGCCGTTCAAATGGGCAGAAGATCACTCACGCTTGAAAATCAACGTTTCGGTAAATGGACCGTGATCAAGCGCTCGGGTAATGATCAAGAGGGAGCTGTACGCTGGTTTTGTAGGTGCGACTGTGGAAACGAAAGCACAATCAACGGATCGAACCTTCGACGCGGTCAAACAAATCAATGTGTCAATTGTTCTAGGCGTATCGTGCAACAGACACGCCTTGCCGAGGCTAGGGACTCGCGCGCGCGCTCCGAATCGTTTCGGAAGCTTTGCTGCTTGTCCCACGATTGGCAGCGGTCAAGACAACCATAAACATTGTCGGTGGGTTATAGCTGTTTAACCAAAAGCCCACGATTAAGATCGCGGGTTCCAGGCTCAGACGATTTCACGTGCGAGACCGAAGGCGTCACGGAAATCGAGCGCAAGGTGGGTGGATGAAGTAGCTAAGCGCTTGAATAATCCCGATTCAATCTTGTATTTCACATCGCCGATCGCGAGCGGTCCGATTCCTAGAATACCACCTGGCAGTTCGACACCATTGTCCATGAGCTGGAGACCCTCAATTCCCGCCGGAGGTACCGCATTGACATCAGCCACGATGATAAGCGATTTCCCCGAGGCGAGCGCCGACGCCGACAAGACTTGGACGCCCGCGGCCGCGGCGCAAAACACGATTTCGGCGCCACTGAGGACCTCTAACAGCTTTACGGGCGTGCTTGTATCGATAGCGTGCACGTCAACGCCAAACCGCTTCTTGATGTCGTCGGCCCTGGCCTGGACGCGTTCGAGCCCATCATGGCCTGCGAGCGTCACATCGGCTCCTTCCAGCGCAGCGATGACACCGGAGGCGTAACCGACGACGCCAGTGGCTCCGAAGATCAGGACCTTCGAATCGGCGACTGCCCGGCCTTTCTTTTTCTTTAGGATATTCTCCACACAGGCCACCATCGCGGCGGCTGTCGTAAAAGACCCAGCCGGATCGGCAAAACAGGAAATTTCGAACGGCTCCAAAAGGGTCACCTTTAGCCGCTCCATCATGTCGAGGGCGAGGCCGGCATCCTTTCCAGCGAAGAAAACGCATGTACGAACTGCGTCTCGTGAAGAACGCGAAAACATAGCGTCCTGAATCAACGGCATGATTTCGTCGAGTGTGACGCCCCTGTACGGCGTGACTGAATCGAATCTAGCGTCGAGCGCCATATTCACGTCAAAAGGGCTCATGTGCTTCAACGGACTGAGCATGTGCAAAATGTTTTTGGCCCCGGATTTTCTCCTATTTAAAGGATTGCCCTTCGCTTCCGAACATCGATTTTAGGCATAGGCTTCCGTCAAAGTCCCCGTCGAGCATTGGAGATACCACTTTCTCGTAGTGATAGTCGGCCGCGAATTTCGTGGCCGACAAAGGCAGATTGAACTCCACGAGGATCGCAAAGCCCAGCTCGTCACGATTGTCTTTCGGGCTGTTCTCTGTCGTTCACATCGGCGGCCCCTCCTCGAATCCTGCCACCTCCCATGACATCAATGATTGATCCGTTTCAACTACCTCCCGGATGGGAACGGACATGATTGCGTTCGCGGATTTCAGAGTCAGTTAATTTTGCTTTCGTGTGACGAATTTTTCCTTCTTGCGCCTATATATGGCTAGCGCCGCCCGATTGGCATCCCAGCTGGGCGATCAGCAGCGGAAGACATCATCATGAAGTTTGATCTGGACGAACGGGCTGACGAACTAGCCCTGGAGATTTGGAATCACCTCAATCGGAAAACGGCCGACCTTCGGCCCGGTTACACCGAGGAATTTATCCGCAGAATATGGTTAATCGCCGTCACCAAGGTATTGGCCGAGATCGAGGAATTGATCAGGCGAGATGACTCAGAAGACCCACCGGTCCATCCGTGAAATCGATCCGCCTATCGTGGAGACACTTGCAAAGGATTCCATCCCAGACTGCCACCCGGCTGCCCACGATCTGGTCGATCGCGCGGAGGGAAGCTTAACGCGAGGGGCTTCCAACCAGACTCCCAACGAATGAGGATGTCAGTACCCCAAAGCTATCTTCTTTAATCGCCGACAATGCCTCTTCCGGCACAAACTACTGGGAATGACGCTGGCGGTATTCAGGCCAGGTTTTATCCTGCCGCTTCACCAGCAGCGGAACACCCTCACCCCGCGCAGGGGTGCGCCCCAATTTCACAGAGTGTGAGTGGCGATTTTCGATGGCTAGGCCTCCGATCAGGAGATGGTCTCATCGACTGGTTTTGAATATCACGAACGACAACCGCGAAGAGCGCGGGAACCGGGGTCCCAGCCTGATACGCGGCATTGACGCGCACGTAACTTTCATGGCCACGCACCGTGTGAAACCGCTGTCGCAACCGCGCCAATATTGCGTTTAACGTCTCGATATCTTCCGCCCTATCTGCGATCGAGAAAATCGTGGGCCGACTCAAAACCCGGCGCAGTTCCATGATTTTTGGAGCGCGAGTCATGAATAAATCATGCCTCGGGCATCTCGTGATTTAATACGCTCACGGCCCTGCATCGAAATCAGGTGTCCTAATTGGCGCGGCTCCTCTCGCGACAAGAGTTCTCAGTATGCGACTCTCAGCCAGCCAGAGTCTGTATAATGACCATTTCCTGGGCTACGACCGTCTTATACTAGATAAGCGCTTCGCGTATCCGTCATGCTCGCGCCTCGCGGTGGGACCGACGGACCATATGCTCGTATTGCTGTGCTAAGGTCGTCGGATAATCTCGCGGAAATAATTGACACTTGCGCGGAAGAGGCGGATCGTTGGGCGGCTTCCGCCGTCGTTCACAAGAGCCGGTCGGAAGCAGAAGGGTCCTTCTTTCGGCAACTCATCGATTCCACTGAAATGGAGAAGCGATGATTCCACCGGGACAGTGTAACGGACCCCTATAAGCGCGGGGTCACGGTGGTGCGGAAGCCGAAAATGCCGGCCGGGCTGAAACATCGCCGCCGATAATTTGATATGATCGCGCGATAGCGCCCGCGAAGGCCAAGTGGATGTTAGCTCGCACATAAAATCTGCCTAAATCACAGATCGCTTCGCCAATGGCGAAGAAGAGCCCCGCAGCTGCTTGAGTGCACCGGGGCTCGTTGTGCGTCTATCGCATGCTTGTTTGCCGCACATCCTCAGCATGCAGCGGTCTGAGCCTCGGCAAGGCGCGCAGTTGACTCAAAAACGGTTCAATCTGAGAATCATTCCAACCCCCGTAAATATCGATTCCGGACATTCAGGCGAATTAGGATATGCCTCAAGCAATGAACTTTCAGGATTTCGTTGTCACGCACCGCCCGCGGCTTGCCGAGATCACCGAACACCCCCAGCTGGACTTTGCTGACTACGAGCGGCGTCTGACGTCGCTCCAGGGGGCGCTTCAGCGCATTCAGCAGGCGTATCTCGGGACCTCGGAGCGCGCGATCCTCGTACTTGAGGGCTGGGATACCGCCGGCAAGGGCGGCCTCGTTCGCCGCCTTGGCTGGGCCCTCGATCCGCGCAGTTTCAAGGTCCACCCGATCGCCGCGCCGGACGAGCACGAGCGCGCTCAGCACTACCTTCAGCGTTTCTGGCGACGCTTGCCGGAAAAGGGGCAAATCGTT
>DATBPZ010000060.1:0-96429 GCA_036561105.1 Methylocella sp.
GGACAAAGCGTCAGAAGAGCGATCATGAGACCATTGCGAACTTGCCTAGCCTGGCGCAGTGGCGTCAGAGCGGGATTGTCGATGGCCTCCTCGATGAGGGCGAGCCCGGCTTCGTAGAGACGATCGGGATCGACAATGCGATGG
The DNA here is from genome assembly GCA_036561105.1 of Methylocella sp. Classification (GTDB taxonomy): domain Bacteria; phylum Pseudomonadota; class Alphaproteobacteria; order Rhizobiales; family Beijerinckiaceae; genus Methylocapsa. The sequence continues at coordinate 145 of DATBPZ010000060.1, forward strand.
TCCTTGGATGATGGCCGCATCAGCATGGCAAGATCCTTCTCGATCTCGGCGAGCCATGCAAAGTCTCGGTTTGGATCGAGCAATTGAGCTGCTCGGCGCAGTTTGTGGATGGTTTGCGCCATCGTGACCGAGCCGACCCGGGAGCGCAATTCTTCTACAAAGCTTTCGACACGGTTAGGTGTCACCTGCCCCGCTGTCCAGGCTCCGGGTTCGAAGAGATCGTTGCGCATCAGGTGGTCGATAAAATAGCCGTAACGGCGGGCGAGATCGCCCTGGGTGATTAGGGCAAGATGCCTACCCGCCCCACCCTTGCCCAAGCGGATGTGTGGCGCAGTCGCGCGCTCCCAGGCACTTCGGTCGGAAATCGTCCATTCTGCTATCGGCACCGAGCGAATGGGCGGTGTCTGGAAACTTCGCGGCGGCTCGCCGCTTGGGGACACCCCTCCGCACTCGCCATTATTCTGCGTCTCTTCAGTCGTCATCGCCTTGCCCCGAGTTCCGCAGGCGCAAGGTCCGGACGAGATCGCCATAGACCTCGCCGGCATGGGTAGTCTCGAGACCGATATAATTGCGGATCGTGACCTGCACCGTGCGATGGCCAAGCAGCAGCCGCACGAGCTCGTAATTGCCGGGCTGGTGCTTGAGGATAATCGCCGCCGAAAGGTGCCGGAACTGATGGACGGTCAGACGCAGGCCGATCGCTTTTTCAATGAAGCTCGTGATCTGATCACTCAAGGTCGTGAGAAGCTTGGGGCCCTCCCCTGCCCCCGGAAACAGCCATGGATTGTTGGCGTCCGCGACGAGCGCCGGGCGATAGGTGAAGAGATAATCGTCGATGAGCGCAGTCAGCTCGGCATCGAGCGGAAAGTCGAGCTTGACCCGGTTCTTCACATCATAGTCCGGGAAAATGAGCCGGTGGGGCGTTTGCGGTCCCCCCGTCCGAATGAGGTTCTCGCCGATCCGAATCGCCCCGAGATTGCCCCGCCGGATCGGCGCGACATTGAGGATGCCGATCGCGACGGCCATCTGTGCCCGCACCGCCGCCTTGATGGGAGAGGCATATGAGGCCTCCTTCGCCTCTTCCATCAGAACATCCGGCATCGCTTTGCATGAAGGTGCGAATTGCCGTCAGGTTTTTGTCGGTCATGCCCTCGGGACGATGATGTTCGAGGTTAGCGCGCATATCGTCGAGTTCTTCTAGCTTGTCTGCCGGCAAGCATTTGCTGCTCCGTGCGAGGTTGGCGAAGAGATTGACGAGGTCGATCGTAAAGATGGAGGGCTCTTCGCCGCTCTTGGCCCAATAGGCGTCAAGGACCTGTCGGCTGACGGCGGGATCGAGAAAGGCGGAGAGAGAGGCCAATTCCTCCATGCCGATGCCGATCCGGGTCGCCATCCTGAGCGCCGCTTCGAGCATTGCACGGCGGCCCCGGATCGTGGTCGCCCTGGCCGGTGGCACTCGCTTGCCCTTGGCTGTCCTGCGGACCCGCGTGAGACTTTCGAGATAGGTCTTGATCTCGTAACGCAAACCAATCGGATAGGCTTCCCAGGGCGGAATCGCTTCCGCCTTGCGCGACGGCGGTTCGAATAGAAGCTTACTCGGCCAGCGGGGAACCGTCCGCGCCAGATCATTCCAATGGCGCGCCAATGAACGCCGTGCCGCAGCGTCCGCCGCAAGCGAGGTCGTACAACGGCGATAATCCAAAAAAGAGTCGATGACCGCCTCGTCGACGGCGCTCACCGCGATATTGCGTGCGGAGCAAAATCGCATGAGAGGCAATAGACGCGTCCTGTGGGGCAATTTTGGGCACATGTCCCGCAAAGCCTCCCAGTCACGCGAGAGGCGCATGCCGCGGGCCGGCACACGCTTTTCTTGGCGCATCCACGCGAGCGCTGCCCGGACATTTGAGAGATGATTGGCGAGGGTCTTTTGGGTGACCCCAAGCCGTGTGGCCTTCAGATGACTCGCGGGAATGCGGACCGCTGACCAGCGCGCCGGCACTAAAGCCATCGGCCGGCCAAGAAACGTGGCCAACCGGCGCAGCGAACACGGCCAATGGTTTTTCACGTCGGCCGGCAGATCTGGGTCGGCCACGATCGCGGCGATGGCTGTCTCGAAGGAAGGCTCGTGCAGCGCGATTTCGCGGCCGGCCGGAACGGCACCAGGAAGGGTCATGCCGCTGAGATCGCTCATTGGTCGCGCCTCTTGAAGTAATGGGTTTCATTTAGGTAGATCGAGTTTAATATTGGAGTAAATTAGGATTACGTCAAGCATTTATTGGCTATATGTATTGCGACAAATCTTCCTAATCTTTGTAGCATAAGTAATACGTGTATTTATATACTTTTATCCACATTCCCATTGATGCCTGTGGTTTCAATTGAGCCAAAGGCCTCGGCTCGTCGCGGAGGCGAACGCGGCGGAGCGTCCACCACAGATAGTCGCAGTCCTGGTACAGGAGGGAGAGATGAGCGCGGATCAAAGGTCCGTACGTTTCTCCTGGCTGGCCGGCCCGGGCCCGGACAGCCCTCGTACTCCGACGTCGACCCGCGTGCGTTCGCTCGCTTGAATTCCTCGAGCGCCTGTAAGCTGTAACGGACGGAGCGACCCATTTTGATGAATCGCGGGCCATCGCCGGAGATGCGCGCTTTGTTCAGCCAGGATTCGCTAAGTTGTAGGAACTCGGCCGCGCCGCTGACCGTAAGCAGGCTATCAAAATCTGACTTCGCCATTTTTGTCTCTCCTTGCTCTGCAGCTGAACAGTTCGCCTGGGCTTTTCGAGAGATTGACCGCCGTCCTTCCGATCAAAAAGATCAGGAATCCGAAAAACCAAAAAAGTTTCGAAAAGATCGACTCCCGTGGGATCGGATCAACTGGGAATTAGGGCGCGGACTCATTAGCACGCAGCCAAATGCGGATTGATGCGAGCTTGGTAAGTGCCAGATAGTTGGCGGCGAGTTTGTCATATCGGGTCGCTACGCGCCGACATTGTTTGATCTTGTTGAAGAACCGTTCGATCAAGTTACGAGCGCGGTACAGATACGGACTAAAGCAGATAGGTCTTTGCGATTTCGCTTCGGCGGAATGTTTGCCCAGGCTCCTGGCTGGTAGGCAAGCTCCCTTATCCAGTCAGCGTGTATCCACGTCCGCGAGAATCTTGCTCGTCAGCCCCCCTCGCGAACGGCCCAATCTTGATGTGTATTGTCCGCGATACAGGTCGATCATTTGTACCGCCGCATCGGGACCAGCGGAAAGCGCATCCATGACCCTGTCCCATACACCTGCCCGACTCCAACGAACGAAGCGATTGTAGCAGGTCGTGCAGGGACCGTAGATCTCCGGCAGATCGCGCCACGGCGCACCCGAACGCAGGACCCAAAAGATGCCGTGGTGGCACGCGACGGTTCATTTACGCGTGGCACGACGCGTGGCTTGTTCGGCAGGAACGGCTTGATGGCGGCCCATTCATAATCAGTGAGTTCGTAGCGCATGATTCGAGGCTCCGGTTTGAGAGCTTGAATCACGCGCCGGGCGACACCATCAATCCACTACGGCCCGTCGAGGTAGATACCAATACCCTGAATTTACATCTGCTTTTGACCGCACAGGCGATATGGCGGCACCTGCTGCTGGACCTGTCGCCGTCGAAAATGACCCAACCCGGCCATTGCCGGTGGAGCGGTGAACGGCCGATTTGCGCCCAACCTCGTCGTTCCAAGGCTAGGTACCGATTCTCAGAAGCAGTCGTTCGCGAAAGCAGACGGTAAGATCGGCAGAAGGCTTTCCGACCATCATGGGTGCGACTTGACTTTAGGTTGCTCACTATGTGTCGTTGGTTGGACAAATTGGCAGGGCGCGAGGAATCAAATGATGCGGCCGTGGGACATGCTTCGAAGGGAAATCCGCCGCATACCCTACAAACTCGTGCTCGCCTCATCGGCCAACTTTATCGGATCACTATCTTATGGGAGATATATGAAATACGGCGACGTGGTGAAAGCTTTCGCGCTAATATCTGGCGTGCTCCGGCGGGCTCTTACTCGTTGTGCGATTTTGGACCGCTGACGAACGGACTGTCCCGAAGATAAAATCGCAGGAGGCGGTTCGCATCCCGCGAAATGCCGATCCTAATGCTCTGCCCGATTTCGCCAGGTTCGTGGTCCCCGCGCCCGAGCCATAGAGGGCCTTCCCGGCAAAGATCGAGCCCATCGAGCGAACGATCAACCCGCAACGCCGCAGTCAGCCTTCCTGGTCCTCGCGCTAAGTTGCGCAAGCGCTCGACGCCACGATTTCGCTGCATGATCGGGATGCCTCTGAGCGGCTCGAGTGCCCTGATGAGGACGCCGGCTCCGATCCCGGGCATCTCGCTTGAGACATTGAGCATATATGAGCTGCCGTAGGCGAGATAAATATAGGCGTGCCCATGCTCGAGAAACAGCGAACGATTACGCTGAGTCATTCCCCGATAGGCGTGCCCGGCAGCGTCGCCGACGACATACGCCTCGGTCTCAACAATACGACCGCTGGCAACGCCTTCAGGCAACTCCCGCACCAATACCTTGCCAATGAGATAGCGAGCGAGAGAGACCGTATCAATCGGCAGCTCAGAGCGAGCGAGCGGCAGATGGCCACGGCCATCCTTACGGCGGCCAGGTTTCAGGGCATTCGTTCGACCCATTGCGCGCGCGAAGGTCCCGGCTCGAACGGATCGCCGAAATACTGCGTCTCGCGGGCCACCTTCCCATCGAGGAACTCCATGATGCTCACGGTGTAAGACGGCAGCCCGTCATAGGTTAGGACAAATTCAGTCACCCAGAGGTCGCCCGCACCGATGATCCGCCGCACCGTGAAGCGTTTCCGGTTCGGCTGCGCGGCGCGAGATGACTGAATCTTCCGCTGCCCGCGGATGCGCTCGCCCGATTGGGGATATTCGAGCACCGCATCCTCTCGGTAAATCTGGTGCTCAGCCTCGAAGTCGTTGGCGTCGGAGGCGGCCCAGTGGCGATCCAGGGCCGCTCTGATGTCGTGGTCTTCCATCTCGATCCTCCCTCAACCTACGGATTTGAGGTCACCTAAGATAGTCGGTAGCAGCTCGCTGACCGTCGGATGAATGTGCATCGCGTGCTGCATGACCGTGTAAGGGGCTTTGGCATACATCAGATCGAGGATCGCGTGGACAGCCTCATCGCATCCTGTACCGAGCAATGAGGCGCCGAGGATCTCTTTGCTGTCGCCATCGACAAGAATGCGCATAAATCCTTGCGTCTCGCCCTTTTCGACGGCACGGGCAACGCGCGTCATCGGCCGTTCTCCGGCCAGCACCCGACGCCCGCTGGTGCGCGCTTGGGCCAAAGTCATGCCGACGCGACCCAATGGCGGGTCGGTATAAAGGGCATATGCTGTGATACGCTCACTGACCCTGCGCGTATCTCGGTCGAGCAAATTCGCGGCGACGATCTCGAAATCGTTGTAGGCGGTGTGGGTGAAGGCGCCCTTGCCGTTGCAGTCGCCGAGGGCCCAGACGCCCGGCGCAGTGGTTTGCAATTGGTCGTCGACGACTATGTAGCCACGCTCGTCGCAGCGCACCCCGGCTTTGTCGAGATCAAGATCGTCGGTATTCGGCCGACGACCGACTGCCAGCAACAGATGCGAGCCAGCGACTTCGGGGGCGCCGTCGGTGCAATCGACCTTAGCGATGATCTCGTCGCCGCGTTTCGCGAGGCTGATGCATTCGGCATTCAGCCTGACATCGACGTCCTCGAGCTCGATGATGTCCTTGATCGCCGCCGACACGTCCTCGTCCTCGCGGCGAACGAGCCGCGGTGCCATTTCGATGATCGTTACCTCGCTGCCAAAGCGGCGGTAGATTTGGCCGAATTCGAGGCCGATATAGCTGCCGCCGACTATGATGAGATGGTGCGGCAGGAAATCGACGTCCATCATCGACGAATTCGTCAGGTAGGGAACTTCGTTTACGCCGGGCATTGGCGGCACCAGCGCCCGGCCACCGACATTGATGAAGATCCGGCCCGCGCGCAGCCGCTCGCCGGCGATTTCCACTGCATGCGGCGACGCGAACCGGGCGTGGCCGCGGTACAGCGTGATGTTGGCGGCGTTTTCGAGGGCCGAGGTAAGCCCGTTTCGTGACGCCGCCACAATCGCATCCGCGCGCGCATTAACCCGCCGCATATCGATGCCGATATCGCTCCCGATCACCACACCATATTCGGCGGCGCGCCGCGCGATCCGGGCGGCATAGGCGCTCGCTACCAAGGCCTTGGTCGGGGTACAGCCGGTATTGACGCAAGTGCCGCCAACGAGATGTCGCTCAACGACAGCGACCTTCATCCCGGTGCCAGCGAGGCGGAATGCCAAAGATGGTCCGGCCTGGCCAGTGCCGATGACGATCGCGTCGAAGTCGGGCATGACAAGCCTCTCCTGCAGTAGGAGGTGTCACTAAAATAACCGGTTGTTTTTCGTTTTATGTACCGGCTGGGCACGAGGGACCATTTCGATCGTATCAAAGATCGAGAGCAATGTCACCTTGGGGCTGGCTGCAGCAGATCAACAGATTGCCCTCGGCCGGCAGCTCGACTGGGTCCGGCCGGTAGATGACGCAGCCGGAAATCAGCCCCGTCTCGCAGGTATGACAGACTCCGGTGCGGCACGACCAGCGCACGGGCACATCGCACGCCTCGGCGAGTTCGAGCAGGCTGTGGAATGCGGGACCCCAGTGGACATCGAGATTGCTGCGCGCAAAGGATACAAGCGGCCCGCCCGTGGCTTCCCGCGGCGGATGCGGCGGCCGTCGCGGGACCGCGGCGATGCCCGGCGTCATCGACTGACCCGACCCGAAATTCTCAGTGTACAGGCGGTCACGGGCGACCCCCCAGCCTGCAAGGCCGTCGACGAGACCGCTCATAAACGCGGCTGGACCGCAGATGTAGAAGTCCGCATCGGGCGCGACGCCCATTTCCTCGAACACGTCCACGCCGATGCGCCCCACCTTGTCAAAATCAACAGTCAGCCGATCGGTTGGCTTTGGCGCACTGTAGCAAATGTGGCTGCGGTTTCCGTGCAAGGTCTTGAGGAGCTCGCGCACCTCCGCCGCAAACGGATGCTCGCTGCCGTTGCGGGCACCGTGAATCCACCAAATCTCTCTCCGAGTTTGCTCGACGGCCAGTGCGTGCAGCATAGCGAGGACTGGGGTGGCGCCGATGCCGGCGCTGACAAGGACCACGGGACGCTTGCCCTGCTGCAACGTGAAGCTGCCGCGCGGGGCGCTTACATCAAGAATATCGCCTGCCTGAACCCGCGTCTCGATGTAAGCCCCGGCAGCGCCATGCGGCTCGCGCTTGACGCTGATGCGATAGCGATCCTCGCTCGGCGCGCCCGACAGCGAATAGCTACGTAGGAGGGCGCTCCCGTCAGGCCGTGGCCTGAGCCGCAATACGATAAACTGCCCCGCCAGGGCGGCCGTCAGCGGCTCACCGTCGGTCGGCTCCAGGGCGAGCGAAGTGACATTGCTGCTTTCGTGCAGCTTGTGTGACACCCGCAATGAGCGGAAGCCTCGCCAAGCGGGGGGCGGCCCCGTCGGTGGGCCAAGCCCGGGGTTACCTATTATTCTGTTACCTTTCCGTTCCCGGTCGAGCAGCGCCTCTAAGGAGGTGCGCCAACCTGCACTCAATGCCGGGATACGCAACGCTCGTTCTAGCCCGCTCGCCGGGTGACCCGGCAAATATAACAGCGCATTGATCTCGGCGACGGCCACGTGCTCGGGACCTGCCTTGACTTTCACGATTTCGTCGCCGGTACCGACTTCGCCTTCCCCCAGGACCCGGAAATAGAATCCGGGCCTACCGTGTGACACGAGCAGTGCTGCCATCTGAGGCTCGTTCATGCGGATGCCGACCCGATAGCAGGTGACGCGCGGTTGCGTCACTTCGAACAGAGCACCGCCGATCCGGTAATGATCGCCGATGCACACTTCAGTATCCGCCAGTCCCTCGACTGTAAAATTCTCTGCGAACTGGCCGTAGGTAAAGTCGTTTCGGCCAAGCTGGTTTTGCCAATAACGATAAGATTCGATCTGGTAGACAAAGACTGCCCGATGTTCGCCGCCATGCCCCGCCAAATCTCCCTGGCCGTCTCCGTCGACGTTGAGCCGTCGTGTCATCCGTCGGCCCTGAACCGGCGATTTCCAAACGGCGGTGTGGACAGTTTTCCCTTGCCACTCGATGTCGCGTGGCAGGCCCACATTTACTGAGAGCAACCTCGCCATCGTTTTGATCTCCTCTCAAGAGAGGCCCAAGAGTAAGCACATTTCTGTCAGGGCCGATAATCGTGCCTTTGATCGATCGTCAAATCGAGAGCGCGAAACTCAGGCCCCCCGGCGTCATCATCACGCAAGGCAGGGACAGCTTGCCGCTCTTTCCAAACCGGCATTCTCTGGAAAGTCCGGGTGTTGCAGACATCTCTATTTCATACCGCAGCGCCGAATTTCCGGAAAGGATCATCGGTTGCTGCCATGTTGGTCGCTCCGTCCGGAGCTGACAATTTCTCTAAAGCGGACATGGCACAAGCGACTCTAACCGTTGGCTCAGAGCATCTTCCGACCGGAAAAGTCGTGCAACTTTTCCAGAACATGCCCTAGGGCCGTACCATCACCTTCAGCGCTTCCCGCTCGTTCATTGCGCGGTAACCGTCTGGGACTTCATCAAGACTGATGGTGCAATCAAAGACACGGCCGGGCTCGATCCGACCTTCCATCACATCGGGGAGAAGCTCGTCCATGTAAGCGCGCACCGCGGCGGGCCCGCCAGCGACGATCACATTATGGTAGAAGGGCGCGGTCGAGAGATCGATCGGGCCATAGTGCGGAACGCCGACACGACCAATCGCACCGCCAGGCCTCACGATGCCGAGGGCCGTGTCCATCGCCTGGGCGCTCCCTACACATTCCAGGACGGAGTGAACACCGAAGCCCCGCGTCAGCTCGCGCACCCGCTCGATTGCATCCTGACCGCGTTCGCCGACGACGTCGGTCGCACCAAACTCTTTCGCGAGCGCGATGCGAGCCGGGTGCCGCCCCATGATGATGATCTGTCCGGCACCGAGGCGTTTGGCGGCGATTACTCCGCACAGCCCGACGGCGCCGTCGCCGACAACCGCGACCCTATGGCCTGGCGCCACCCGCGCTGTCACGGCCGCATGGTGGCCGGTGCCCATCACGTCCGAGAGCGTGAGCAGCGAGGGCATCAGCGCATCATCTTCGCCGACTTGCAAGGCATGGAGCGTGCCGTCGGCTTGCGGGATGCGCAGCGCCTCCGCCTGCGCGCCCCCCGGCTCACCGCCGTTGCCGAAGAAGCCGCCGTGCACGCACGAGGTGTTGAGCCCTTCCTCGCAGAACATGCAGCTCCCGTCCGAATAGGCGAAAGGCATAACGACGAGCTGACCGCGCCGGATCTTGTGGATGTCGCTGCCGACTTCCTCGATGATGCCGATCGCTTCATGCCCCATGCGCTGACCATTCTCGTTCGGTCCGCCGTTGTAGGGCCATAGGTCGCTGCCGCAGATGCAAGCGCGGGTAATTCGTATCACCGCATCGGTCGGCACCTGGATGGCGGCGTCAGGGACATTCTCGACTCGGACATCGTGAGCCTTATACATGACGGTTGCACGCATGACGGGTTTTCTCATTCTTTGCGAGGTCTTGAATCGAATTATGCGTCGGCGTCGACAGGTGGGGCGTCGCGCCCGACCATCGCGAGATGCTGCGGGGCATAGCGCTCGCCTTCGATCTGGATATGCGCGACAGCATCCGCGATCTCGTGCAGGTCGGCTTGCGTCAGCTGAAGGTCGGCGGCGCCAATGTTCTCCTCGAGCCGATAGAGCTTTGTCGTGCCGGGGATCGGCACGATATAGGGCCGCTGCGCAAGCAGCCACGCGAGCGCGATCTGTGCGGGCGTCGCGCCCTTCTTGTCGGCGACCCGCTTTAAGAGATCGACCAGCGCCTGATTTTTCTCCATCGCGTCCGGCGCAAAGCGGGGCACGGAATTGCGGAAATCGCCTTCACCCAGTTTTGTGTCCTTGCTCATGGCGCCCGTCAGGAAACCTTTGCCAAGCGGGCTGTAGGGCACAAAGCCGACCCCGAGCTCGTCGCAGGCTTGGAGAATGCCATTTGTCTCCGGCCCGCGCGTCCAAAGGCTGTATTCGTTCTGAAGCGCCGCCACGGGCAGCACGGCGTGGGCACGACGGAGCGTCTGAACGCCTGGCTCCGACATGCCGAAATGCTTGACCTTGCCTTGCGCGATCAGTTCTTTGACAGTGCCGGCGACCTCCTCGATTGGCACGTTCGCATCGACACGATGCTGGTAGAGGAGGTCGATCGTCTCAATGCCGAGGCGCTTGAGCGATCCCTCCACCGCCAGCCCGATGCGCTCGGGGCGGCTGGTAATGCCGCGATTTTCGCGTGTGTCAAAATCGATGTCGAAACCGAACTTGGTAGCGATTACCACCTGGTCCCGGAACGGACGCAGCGCCTCGCCGACAACCTCTTCATTGACGAAGGGGCCATAGACTTCGGCAGTATCAAAGAATGTGACGCCGCGCTCGACGGCCGCGCGGATCAGGGCGACACCCTCTTCCTTGGATAATTTCGTCGCGTAGCTGAAGCTGATACCCATGCAGCCAAGCCCGATGGCGGAGACCTTCAGACCGCTGCGGCCGAGTTCACGCATTTGCATTGTATGATCCTTCCGTCGGCTATTGTTCTGAGGCGGCCAGTATTGGCCGGGCGATCGAAAGCGCTGTGCTGGCGGTCGGCCAGCCGGAGTAGAAAGCGAGGTGAGTGATCACCTCGACGATCTCATCGCGGGTGACGCCGTTCTCGAGCGCCTTGTTGAGATGGAATGGCAGCTCGTTGCTCCGATACAGCGCAATCAGGCTGGCAACGGTGATCAGGCTGCGGTCGCGCGGACTGAGACCCGGCCGCTGCCACACGTCGTCGAACAGGACGGTATCGCTGATCTCGGTCAGTCGTGGCGCGATGTCGCACCACGGAGCTCGCATGGGGTTCTTCGCCTCTGCCATGATCCCATTTCTCCTTTGCATGGACGGAATATGAGCGTTAGGAGTGGCTTCGATTAGGGGGTATAATTGGGGTAAACTTTTGAATTCTGCTCAACAATGTCCCGCCGGAACATCAACGACCTGATTGCCTTCCGGGCCGTCGCCCAGGAGCGCAGCTTCACCCGCGCTGCGGCTCAGATCGGCGTGTCTACGTCGGCGCTTAGCCACACGATCCGTGCGCTCGAAGAACGTCTCCGCATCCGCCTTTTGACCCGCACGACCCGCAGCGTCGCTCCAACAGAGGCGGGCGAACGATTGCTTGGCGCGATCGGTCCGCACTTCGACGGCATCGAGGCGGAGCTTGTCGCGCTAAGCACGCTGCGCGACAAGCCTGGGGGGAGCGTTCGCATCACGACGGGAATTCATGCTGCCGAGACCCTTATCCGGCCGGCGCTCGCCAGGCTGTTGCCCGCCTATCCCGACATATTGGTCGAGATCAACGTTCACTCGGGCTTCATCGACATCGTCGCGGAGCGGTTCGACGCGGGTGTGCGGCTCGGCGAGACAATTGCCCAGGACATGGTAGCCGTGCGGATCGGCCCTGATATGCGGATGGCGGTTGTCGGTTCGCCGGCCTATCTATCTGGCCATAAGCCGCTGCGAACGCCGCACGATCTCGCCAAGCACAACTGCATCAATCTGCGTTTTCCAACGCGCGGCGGGCTCTATGCCTGGGAATTCGAGAACGGCGGTCGAGCGCTCAATGTCAGGGTCGAAGGGCAGCTAATCGTCAAGACATCGCTCTTTCATTGGAAGCGGCGCTCGACGGCTTGGGTCTCGCCTATCTGCCCGAGGATTAGGTGCAGCCGGACGTCGAGGCTAGACGCCTGACGCGGGTGCTTGAGTCCCGGTGTGCTTCGTTCGCAGGCTATTACCTCTACTATCCGAGCCGCCGACAGCAATCGCCTGCGTTCACCCTGTTGGTGGAAGCTCTCCGTTACCGGTAAGGGGCTAGACACTCAAATTGCCGGGCTACTCACCTTCGTGGTCATTCCGAAACGGTTTAGCCGCGAGACCTTTGGAGCAAAATCAAATGAACGTCCGCTTCTGTGTTCCGATGATTCAAAGCTGCCGTCCCGCCTTCGGCCCAATTTCGGATTTGCTTGGGCCGCTGCGCGCCCATTGGAGTCGTTCAGGCAAGCCAAGTAGGCAGCAGTCGTTTGCTCACCACCTATGCGACCGATTGCATCGTCCGTTTTCCAAATGTCACAGCCAAATACGCGAAAAACACGTTGCCTGTGTTTCGGCCTGGGGTCCGAACGCCGATCCGCGTGGGACCTCGTTCGCAATTCATTGATGTCGCTGCTATTGGCATCGTCCGGAGGGGTCAATTTCCAGATCCGGTTCAAAGCGGAATCCTCCGCCTCCGCTCAAGTAGTCTGCCCTTATGAGCCCAAAACGGTCGCCGATTAGACGCGGATGGCCGCACACTTACGGCAGTCCCACAGGTCAAGCGGGAGGTCGAGCCTTTCGCGCGATTTCAATTTTCTCCGCCATTGCCTTGACGTAAGCTTGGGCCTTTCCATGCGTGTCGATGCGCTTGAAGTTCTCGTAAATAAGAGCCTGCGCATCCTCATCTTGCCCGTCCATTTTCGCGCATTCGAGTTCGGTCTTCAGCAGGATGTGCAAGAACCCGATGACGTTGCCCGAGTCGGGCAGCGGTTCGTCCGCCAGGCCCTCGATCGCGTCGCGCACTCCCTCGACCGCCCTTTCCGCTTCGCCTGCGATGTCTTGGACGGCATGGCCGAGCGCGGCGATTCCCGCCTTCAACTCTTCCACGGGACCGCCGCGGTTCGGACGCGCCGGGGACGCCAGCGTCGTGGGGCAATCGGTGCGAGGCGTCGATTCCGTGAGGAGATGCAGAACGTCGTTTGCACGTGCATCGCGCTTCGTCAGCGGCCCCATGCCGAGCAACCGCTCCAGGGTGGCGAGGATCGAAGCGTGGTCATAGACGGTAGGGTCGACCTTCCCCTTGGGTATGAGCGGGGACACGACGACAGCGGGAACGCGCACCCCGTAATGGCTGAAATCGAAGCCACGTGAATTCAGTGCGGGCTGCCCGCGAGGGGGCAGGTCGCCGGGCGGAACGGCTCGGCCGGGATTGGCCGAATCGTAAAAACCACCGTGTTCATCGTAGACGATCACGAGCAGGCTCGTGTTCCAGACCGGCGAACGACGGATCGCCTCATACACCGCCTTGATCAGACCTTCCCCGCCCGAGGGGTCATCCTCGGGGTGTTGCGAAGAGCCGCCTTTGTAGGTCGGCCCCGCGAGGTCCTCGCGTGCGATTCCTTTCTGCCAAGGCTGGCGCGCGAAAAAGCTCTTACCGAAATTGGGCTCGATGAACGTATAGAACTCGGTATAGTCTGGCTTTTGAAGATCGGAAGCGAAATTATCGATCGAACGAATATCGAACTGGCTGACGCCTTTCAGCGACGCAACCTGAGAAATCCAGCCTCCGAATTCCGGTCCGGAGGCGTCATCGCTAAAACGGTTGCGATTGTCGTTGTACAGGCGATACCGATGGCCGGCTACGTGCAAGGCGTCAAAAATGGAGCCGTTCTCGTACTGGAAACCGTCGAACGTGTACCATGGGAGCTCGTCCTTAAGCTGGGGGCTGTCCGTCCACCCTGCCGAGGAGGCGCCGTGAACGAAGAAACGATTTGGCCAAGTCGGCCCGGGAATCGACGAGAACCAATGGTCGCAAATCGCGAATTCGCATGCCAGTTGATGGATGACCGGCAATTGGCTTCGCGTATCGAAACAGGACATGATGTCGACGACATGGGATTTGTCCGGCAACCCCGTCAATTCAGACGTTGACGTGGCGTAGTTGCTTGCAAAACCGGAGTTGTGGATCGTCGGATAGGCTCCGCCTTGGTAGCTTTGAGCGGCGTCGTATCCGCAGAGTTGTTCGAGAACATCGTCAAATTCATGGCCGGGGTCAGTCGTCATGCACCATGGCGCGCCGTCCTGCACAAAATATTTCTTTCCTTCTACGAAATTGAAGTCCTCGACCGTCGCGGCTGTAATCCCCGGGATGCGGGACATCGCGAAGATGTTGTCGAAGGAGTGGTTCTCCAGCATCAGAACGAAGACATTGGTCAGCTTTGGAGCAATCTTCTCTTCGTTCATTTTTTTCCCCTCGCTTGCTATTATCAAAAAGCAGTCATTTAATGCAGGTGACAGGCAAAGACATTCGGAACAACGAACAGCTTCGAATCTCGCCGAATGGCGACCTAGCCGACGCTGAAACTGCGTCCAAAGCAAGACTTTGACAAGACATAGATTTCTTCTGGGCCACCCGTGGTTTGTCGAGAAAGCCGTGAGGGCCAGCACCACTTGCCTGATCATGGCCGTTCATAATCGCTACAGCGTCGATGCGCGGGCTGCCGCCCGTATGGTGCTGGTGCGCTCCTATGCCGAGCGCATCGTGGTTCTCTTCGACGATAAGATGGTGGCCGATCATCCTCGCCAGTTCCGGCGCGACCAGATCATCTACGACCCATGGCATTATCTGCCGGTGCTGACGAAGAAGCCTAGCGGGCATTGACACGTTAATGAGCGGGCTACAAGAAGTCAGAGTGCTGAGGCCTCAATTTATGCCGCCGCAACTGTCGCATCGCACCAAGAATTATGCGCTGCGGTCCGAAATTGTCTCTGGATCCGCCGACTGATCAAATGCCGTTGCACGTTGAACGTGTTGTAAACGGCCGCGTGGACGGAAACAAAGCGCTGAGCTGAGTGGGCCGATTTGAAGCCTTGCATTTTACGTTCGCGTCGTCGAAGCGGCTGATGCGAATTCTCCGCGCGATTGTTGGCGCGCAGTCCTTGCTCATGCAAACCCAAGAACCAAGTTCGCGAAGCGCCGCTCCGTAAGATCTCAGTTTGTCGGTGACGATTACCGTCGGAACAAAGCCCTGGCGTCGAAGGAGTTTCCGTGGCAGCCGCACCGCCGCGGCTTTGTCGCGTTGGGGCTGGACAAGAATCTCGAGAACCTCACCTTCGCTGTCGACAGCACGCCACATGTACATTTGCGGTCCAGCGATCGAGATCGCCATTTCATCGAGATGCCAACGACTGTGGGGTTTAGGCCGGCTTCTACGTAGGTTCTTGGCAATGACCGGCCCGAATTTGAGAACCCACCGACGGATCGACTCATTGCTGACCGTCAGTCCGCGCTCAGCCAGGAGATCCTCGACATCCCGGTAGCTCAAAGTAAACCGGAGGTAGAGCCAGAAAGCGTGCCGGATGACGTCTGGCGGAAATCGGTGGCGGGCAAAGAAAATGGGCTTCATGGCCTGAACTGTTAGCACATACGCTGGCCCATTTGTCCGTTAACATGTCAATGCCGTCAGGTCTCTTTTCGAATAAGCCAATTATGAATTTTCCGCTGCGTGCCAAATGAAAGCTTGCAGGTGAGGCGATAATCGGCTTCGATATAGCCATAGATTAGATGTGTCGTGTCAAAAGAAGAAACAATTCCAGCGTTCAACTTCAATCGAATTTTCAGGTACCGATCATGCAAAAATTTTTGCTCCTTCTCATTCCCATTGCTTTTCTTTGTATTGGCGGAATTCCGGATCAGGGGGTTGAAGCTGCCGGCAAGGATACTCCCGCGCTCGCGGGTCAATGGACCTACCGCAGCTATCGTAATGCGCCAGACCTCGTGAACGGTGATGCCAGTAAGGCGCTCGCGCTCATCTTTGGAGAAGGTGTCCTCACATTTGAAACGCCGTCCGAGCAAACCCTCAAGGGGACGCTCGACATGGGCAGTGGATACGTGCTCGATCTCGATGGCAAAGTCGAACGTGACACACAGACTTCATCAGTGACGATTAAGGTCATTGGCCTTGGACGCGCTGGCACTTCCACGGATGGTTGGGAATATGATTATCAGGCAGGGCTCGCTTACGAGTGGCCCGCTGGCCTTAATCAAGTCGCGGCGTTTGTCGGCAGCGTGATACGCGCGAAGCCTCACAACGGTGCGCCCGCCGGTTATGTCGCATCATTCATTGCTGTTAAACACCCTTGAATTTACGCGCATCCGTCGCGGCAAAATCAAAGCCTCGCGAAATCTGATCTGAATAGGGAGGTCATTTTATGCAGGGCCATGCAATCCCGTCTGGACACGATCGGCTGGCTCAACGAGGGCTCGGATGGACTGCCGCCATCATCGCATGCCTTTCAAGCCTCGCTTTCTTTGGCCTCGGCCAACCAGTGACGGCGCAAGACAGCTCCGTCCGGATTCTGACCCCGCCGCCAGTCGCGCAAATGTTCCGTATCGGCCCGAATGGAACCCTCGCGGCGAGCGCGACTTTATCCACCCTCAACTCAATCGTGCGCGAACCTCGTGGTTTGGCGTCCAGCGGCGAGGTCGGTTTCGATCTCGACATTACCTACACAGAATCGACGATCTATGACCCCGCGACGGACCATCTGGATCGGGTGCGCTTGCGGTTATACCGCGATGCTCGCCAGCCAACGCCACCCAAAGTGCCTGCCAATGATCCAAGCTGCCCTGGCACGCCGGGAAAGCCGAATATTCCGCATTGTTTCAACTGGACCAATCTTCATTCGCACGGGCTTTGGGTCAGTCCCGCGGGAAACAGCGACAATGTTTTGGTCAACGTCGGCGCCCGGCGTGAGTTTCCAATATGAATACAATGTGCCGCTCGAATTCAAATTCATATGCGCCCCGATTGAAGGAGCTTGTGATGATAGGTACCTCCTCGTTCGCAGTTCTAACTATATCTTCTTTCATAGTATTAACTTTGATCTCGCCAAGCGCTCATGCACGGACGAACGGAGATCCCGTACCGCAGGTGCGAATGAAGTGGCAGGACTTCGTCAGTGGGCCGGATGGTACCAAGCGACTCGCTAGCCTTCAGAAGGCCGTGGCGAAGATGAAATCTTTGGATAATGCTCCGCCGACGTCTGCGGACTTCCGACGCAGCTGGACGTACTGGGCAAACATCCACGGATACCTTGGGCCCCAAAGCAAATTTCAGACGCTGGCTTATCAAAAAGATCGGTTAGTCAAGTTACAGATGTCGCAGTTTCTGCCGTACTTGGTGGGGACGACCGACAAGCCGGGCTTCAAGGATCAGACTCCGCCGGATGCCATTGCGAAAGCGGTCTGGGCTACCTGCCAGCACTCGCCGCAAGGTCAACAACTTAACTTCTTCGGCTGGCACAGGATGTATCTGTATTACTTCGAGCGCGTCCTGCGCTGGGCGGCAAACGATCCGGCACTGAGTCTGCCTTACTGGGACTACACGAACCCGGCGCAGACCGCATTGCCGGATGCGTTTCAGGATACGTCATCGACTCTTTACGACTGGCGCCGTTCTGAAGCTTTGAATGAGGGATCGTCCACGCTCAATCCGCAGATCACCGACATTGACGGTCCTCTCACCACCGACACGAATTTCTTGCAATACGAGGGTGACATCGAAACCGGTGTACACGGGAATGTCCATTGCTCAGTGGGGCAGACCTGTCCTGTAGTAATCATGGGATTGGTGGGGTTGGCTGCAAACGACCCAATCTTCTATGAGCACCACGCAAATATCGATCGTATGTGGTCATGCTGGCAGCATTCGCACCCCAACGAACAGCCGGGCGACTGGCAAAATCAGCAATTCAGCTTCGTGGACGAGAACGGAGCGCAGGTGACACGTTCGGTAAAAGATTTCCTCGACACGAAAGCGCTCGGCTACGTGTACGGAAACGAAAGCAGCTGTACGCGAACAGCCGCACCTCAGATTGTGACAGCGCAGGCGGACGAGCCCAAACAAATGTCTTCCACCCCGACCAGTTCCAAGCAGCCGATCGCGCTGAATCCAGTGACTACATCGGTGACCATTAGCATCGCCAAGTCGAAGTTGAACGCACTAGCAGCCGGCGAGCCGAGCCACACAATCTTAGTGCTGAAAGACGTGAGCGCGCTGTCGGATCCGGGCGCGCTGCTCAGCGTCTTTGTAGCACAAAAAGACTCACCGAATACCCGACAATATGTAGGGACCATCAACTGGTTCGGCGTTTTTGACCCGATGGAGGGAATGAAGCACGAAGGACCAGTCTCGCGGACATTTCAATACGATATTACCAGGCACTTACAGGCGCTAGGGCTTACCGATACGGGTGACTTGATCGTGACGTTTGAAGCGACTTCGGGACTGGTGCCGTCGGCGAAAAAGGCGGCAAGGACCGAGGAGCTTGCTAAACCGGAGGTAGCGTCATTCAGGGCCGGCGCGGGAATAACGATCGGTGAAGTTCAGGTTCGATAGAGCGACAACTTTTCAATAACCGACAGAATTAGATCCTGGGGGCTGATATGAGGCGTCTACGATTTCGGGCTGCTGCTACATTACTCCTGCTGCTGTGCGGCACCCCGCTCTACGCGCAAGACCTCCTGCCTCAGGCCTTCCTCGCGCCGCCGCGACTTCAGGAAAAGAGTCAGTTTGACAACAAACTTCTCGCGGAGGCGGTGCTGATTGCAGGATGTAGGCCTGAGGGCGACATTACGCGCGATGGCAATCTGGTCACCTTGCACATCGTCGCGAAAGAGGCG
Source organism: Methylocella sp. (assembly GCA_036561105.1). Classification (GTDB taxonomy): domain Bacteria; phylum Pseudomonadota; class Alphaproteobacteria; order Rhizobiales; family Beijerinckiaceae; genus Methylocapsa. Next base: position 18,849 of record DATBPZ010000060.1, read on the forward strand.
TCAAATCAGATCAACAATCCCACCTCCCCGAACACTAAGGATACTGTCAAGCTGCGATCCTATGGAGGATGCCTGACGGGGCCGGTCATCGAAGCCAAGCCAGGCAACACGCTGCGGCTCACGCTTGTTAATGATTTGGATGTGAATGATCCCAGCTGCCCGGCGGATGCGGCCCCAGGTCCCGGGTGCTTCAACACGATGAACATCCACTACCACGGGCTGCACGTGTCCCCAACGGGAAATAGCGACAACGTTCTGCTCAACATCGGACCGCAGACGAGATTTGAATATGAGGTCAACATTCCCGTCGACCACCCTTCGGGCACGTTCTGGTATCATCCTCACCGCCACGGCTCGACAGCCTTCCAGGTGGCGAGCGGTGCGTCCGGCGCGCTGATTATCCGCGGCGATCGAAAGTACGTCGGCCGCGCACCCGGTGATATCGATACGATCCTCCGCAATGCGACCGGGAAACCGTTGCCAGAGCAGATCTTTTTATTCCAGCAAATTCCCTACGCATGTTTTGACCAGGCGAGAAAAATCATCGTAAATTCCGATCAGACTTGGAACTGCCCGGCTGGCCAGACCGGCGTGGTCGAGGACTTCCAAGAGCAGCTTGCGTCAGCCACGGTATGGGATACGAGCGGGCGTTTCACCAGCATAAACGGGGCGGTGCAGCCCACGATCACCGGTGTTGAAGCCGGAGAGGTGCAGCGCTGGCGGTTTATTCATGCGGGAATTCACGACACGGTAAATCTGCAGATCGTGCCCATGGTGACGACCGGACCGAAGGCTGCGCTGGCGCTTCGTGGTATCCTCACGGGGACGCCAAAGGAACAAGCGGAGACAGTTAGGCAGCTGTGCTCGGTGGTCGTTCCCGACGGCCAGGCGACTAATTTGGTCCCGCAATTCGAGATCGCCACGGATGGATTGACACGCTCCGCGATCGTTCCGGTCGGCTTGAACCAACAGAGCGTCAGCGGGGGGATCGGCAGCAACTTCCTGCAGCCAGGTTATCGCAGCGACGTCCTTGTCGCGTTCCCACGAGCAGGGACCTATTGCGTGCTCAATCAGGCCGCCACGCCGGCCGAGCGCACGAATGCGGGAGGCGGTGGGCAGGGGCCGAACGAGACGCAGTTGCTCGCGACCGTGATCGTCTCCGGCGGCAAGCCAGTGACCGGCGATCTGGGCGCGTTCGTCCGAAATGTCCTCTATGAGGGCAACAAGAACGACCCCTCGTTGCCGAAAGCAGCGTTGGAAGGGCTGCTGCGCGGCGATCTCACGCCGTGGCGAGGCATGCCGGAGGCAGGGCCGGCCTCGAACACTGCAACTCCGCGGTCCGCCGCCTTTTTCATCGGTAACCTGCCTGATCCTAAGGACGCAACCAAAAGCGATTTCGGGTTCTGGCTCAACAAGCAGATGTACGATCCGGACCGAGTCGATATGACCCTACAGGTCGGCGCTACGGAGGACTGGGTGCTCACATCGTCCGGCGAGCCGCATATCTTCCATATTCACGTCAATCCATTCGAAGTGATGGATGTGACGCAAGGTGGAAAGAGCATCTTCGGGCCGCATGGCGAATGTCTGGTTCCCCCGGACAGCGTCGGGCTGCAGAATCAATACTGCAACATGTTGCATACGTTTAAGGACACCGTCTTCGTCCAGAACGACTACGAGGTTCATGTTCGATCAACTTATGACCGCTACATCGGTGAGTTCGTGATGCACTGCCACATCTTGGATCACGAGGACAGCGGAATGATGGCGAACGTGCTCATTGTGCCGGATGTGGGGGCGCCGGGCGGCGGGCTGGGGATGCCCGGGATGATGTCGATGTCGAATGGAACGATGACTCATGATGTCCATCGGCAATAGCCTATAATGGCGGGCATAGAACAAACGGAGCGGAAAAGATCGGTCCGACAGATAGTGAACGAACGGCAGCTTTCCAGGATCTATGTCTCCAAAGCCGCCAGTCTGATTTCGGCCCCTTTTTGCCATTCATGGCATCAGATCGAATGTCTGCTCCTGGCACTTCGCGTCATATTGCGGTGACGCAGCAGTTCGGTCGCTTTTGGGGCGGAGCGGAACATGAGCGAGCCGTTTGCAGAACCGGATTTATGAGTTCACTTTTTTGTTCCTCTTTCTCCGGCGATCGTATCGGCCGTCCTTGGTCTCGCTGTAGAGATCGTCAATGGCTTTTGCCACCGTATCCGCTGAAATGCGATCGGTAATCAGCCGCTTGTTAAGAAGGTCCACCATATGCCTCAACGGCTTGGACCGATCCCAGCCGCCTCTCTCGACGAGTTCTACAATCATCGTTTGGATGTTTTTAATCTTTGAGGGCCGCCCAAGGGCGACTGGTCGAGCAAGATTTCCATCCGCTGATAGCCGCAGCCGCCGCTCCCTTCGGTCGAGCCAAACGCGAAATGCACGCTCCTCGAAGAAACATCGCGAAGCCGAAAAGCTTCTGGCAAACTTGCCCAATATGCCAGCATCAGCAAGGTCTGCCGTTCGAACGTGGCCCGTCCGGAGGAAGAACGTGCGCCGATCCAGCATGCGCAGCCGCGCCAGAGCCGTGTCGGATATTTTCACGGTCGCGGACATACCAGAGTGCCAGACAAAGACCTCGAGGCTACCACGAAGGATCGCTCGTCTGAGGGCCTCAATCGCATCGCTATGGCGTTCCGCGCTGCCGATCGACAAGCCACTATCACGTAACTCCTGCACGAGATCGGGCTCGGGATCATTCCGATACATACGCTCACAAAATGCGGCGATCGCATCATCAATTCCTAAATAGCCGGACGGCGTTAGATCGGCCATGGCAGCCTAGCGAATCAGGATCCTCACTCGCGTATCGCATGTCATGTCGGTCCATTGCTTGTCAAAATCTGAGTTTATCCGGGCACAAAGCGACGGTAAGTGGATGCGTTCGAGAATCGCCAAAACTCGACTTCAATCGACCGGATTGGGTACGTCAGGGACACTCGGTAGATGATGGGGCGCGGTGCCAGCCAAATGATTCTGCCCCGCGCGGTCACCATGTGGTCACCAACATGCCATTTGATTTGGCTGGCGGAAAGAGGCGCTCTAAATGTATTCGCTATATCAATGGCTTGAATGGTCGGAGTGGCGGGATTCGAACCCGCGACCCCTAGTCCCCCAGACTAGTGCGCTAACCGGGCTGCGCTACACTCCGATGCTGGCCCTTATAGAGAAAGCCCCCTTCGGGTGCAACGCCGTCTGGAAGATTGCGAACGGGGGGGGCGCGCAGAACTATTGGCGCTGCGCCGCGTCCAAAATGCTTGCGCATTCAGCAAGTTCCGTCAGGGCCGCGCGCAACCGTTCAATATCTTCTCCGGTCAAGCCGGACGACCCGCCCATGTCTTTTCGCCCCTCGTAGGCCGCCTCGGCTCGATCCGCGACGACTCCTGATGTCTCCGCGAGTTCCCTTGAACCTGAGCGCACCGTCCCATCATCTTCGGGAGACGGTACCTGATCATGTGCCGTCAAGTCGTACTCCATCCCATCGGACATCTCGAGGCAAGTGATGTTCCCCGCATCCTCGAAGGCCGCAAGCGCACCGGAGCCTTGCTCTTTCAAAACGCGTTGCACGCCGCGGATCGTGTACCCCTCCTTGTAAAGGAGATGTTTGATCGCGCGCAAAACCTCGATATCCTTGGGCCGGTAGTAGCGGCGCCCCCCTGCACGCTTTAATGGCTTGATTTGCGGAAAACGGGTCTCCCAAAAGCGCAAGACATGCTGGGGCAAATCGAGTTCCCCGGCGACTTCGCTGATCGTTCGAAAGGCGTCGGCATTTTTGTTCATCGGCGCAAGCTCCTTTCGTCTAAAGACTCAAGGCAAGAGCATGTTTCCAAGAGCATGTTTCAAGAAGCGCCCTTCCCCTTCCCCGCGAATGCCATGCGGCCCAAACCGCCCAATTCGCAATCTGGAAGCGAACTCAATTATCTTCATCGGGAACGGCGATGCCATTGATCCGCGCCTTAAGCACGCTCGATGGCTTAAACGATAGGACGCGCCGCTGTGTAATCGGCACCGCGAGCCCTGTCTTCGGGTTGCGGCCCAACCGCTCGGGTTTCTCCCGAACCACGAACCGGCCGAATGAAGACAATTTGACGGTTTCTCCCGCGATCAAGGCCTCGCCCAACTCATCAAGCACGGTTTGAACCAGGATCGCCGATTCCTTGCGCGAAAGACCTACACTCCGGTAAACAGCTTCAGCAAGGTCGACGCGAGTAAGGGTTTGCGACGATGTTCGCGGAACGCCATCCGCCTCATGTCGCGCGGAACGCAATCCAGTCTCAGGTATGTTTTCGTATTTTGTCATCCCTCAATCCCGGTAACTGCTTATCGTCCGTCCGCAAACCAAACGAATGAAATGACCGTTCTTTGAATTTCGATCACTTCGAAGTGGCTTGGTGCCCATCCCTTCCTTCAAATTGAAGGAAAGCAGTTCATCGGCGAGACACACCGCGCTTTGGTGAGAAGCGGCATCTCCCATAAGTCGCCGGCCAATCTTTTTTAAGGAAATGCGGGCGCGATGAGTATTTTTGTCATAGCTAACTGACTAAAGATCTTCGGATTCTGCAGCCCATCTTTTGCTATATCGACATAAACTGTCAGGCGCCGATCATTATTCCCGGTCTTGCGCAAGCTACCGTTCCCAGCCCGGCTGCCTCGTCTGGACACCGTTGTCCGGGCCATGCAGCTTTGAAACTGTGGTACAAAATCCGCGCTAAATCAAGATACTTCAAATGGTTCCCTTGATTACCTGGTCACCAGCGAATGAGGGCCGATGCCCACGTGAAGCCGCCGCCCATGGCTTCAATCATCACAAGATCGCCTTGCTTAATTCTGCCGTCGTCGCGCGCCACTGCCAGGGCAAGCGGAATTGAGGCGGCCGATGTATTGCCGTGCAAATCAACAGTCACGACGACTTTGCTGGGAGCGATCCCGAGTTTTTCGGCCGAAGCATCAATGATGCGACGGTTGGCTTGGTGTGGAACGAACCAATCAAGATCAGCAGCGCTCGTTCCGGTCGCCTCGAAAGCCGCCGTCACAACATCCGTCACCATCCCAACCGCGTGCCGGAAAACCTCCTTGCCGGCCATACGAAGGTGTCCGGTTGTCTGGGTGGTTGATGGCCCTCCATCGACATAAAGTTTTTCGCGATGACGGCCATCCGAGCGAAGATGAGAGGTAAGAACGCCACGATCCCGCGAGGTCCCGTCCGCGGGCCGCGCCTCAAGGATCATGGCCGCGGCGCCATCGCCAAAAAGCACACAGGTCGTCCGGTCGGTCCAGTCGAGAAGGCGCGAAAATGTTTCCGCACCGATAACGAGGGCGCGCCGGTGCGATCCGGACGTTAAGAATTTGTCGGCAGTGGCAAGTGCGAAGACAAAGCCAGAACACACCGCTTGCAGGTCGAAGGCGGCACCATGTGTCATGCCAAGACCGGCCTGAATCTGGGTCGCGACGGCGGGGAATGTGTAGTCCGGAGTCGATGTCGCGACAATGACGAGATCGAGGTCGGAGGCTTCAAGCCCCGCATCCTTGAGCGCCGCTTGTGCCGCATAAAGGCCGAGCCGCGAGGTCGGCTCGTCCTCGGCGGCGACATGGCGTTGTTTTATCCCCGTGCGCTGGACGATCCACGCGTCGGACGTATCCAGCGATTTTTCGAGGTCGGCATTGCTGACGATACGCTTGGGAAGATAAGAGCCAAGCCCCACGACAACCGAGCGGAGCTTGCCTGCGTCTGATTGATTCACGGAATTATCCATTTTGGAGCAACAGTGCTCATGAGCCTGCTGGCGATGGCGCGGCCGCCGCCTCGAGTTTTGGCATCAAGGGGCTTTGACCCCGGGAGAGCGGCAGTGAGTCGCGAATTTTGCTCAAAAGCTGATGCCGGGCCATGGCATAGCCGATCTCCACGGCATGCGCGGTGCCGACCGCATCTGCCCCCCCATGGCTTTTGATGACAACGCCGTTAAGGCCAAGGAATACGCCGCCATTGACGTTGCGCGGATCCATCCTGGTCTTCAGCGCCGCGAAAGCATGGCGCGCCAGGAAATAGCCAATCTTCGACATGAAATCACGGCCTAATGCTTCGTGAAGATATTGTGCGATCTGCTTGGCCGTTCCTTCGGCGGTTTTCAAAGCGATGTTTCCTGCGAAGCCTTCGGTGACCACGACATCGGCCGTACCCTTGCCAATGTCGTCGCCTTCCACAAAACCAATGTAGTCGAGGTTCGGAAAGCCGGTCTCTCGCAACATTCGCGACGCCGTCTTGACCTCATCGATGCCCTTCATTTCCTCGACACCAATATTCAGCAATCCCACTGTCGGCCGTTCGATGGCCAGGACAATCCGGGCCATCGCGGAGCCCATGACAGCAAAATCGACCAGTTGCCGGGCATCTGCGCCGATTGACGCTCCAAGATCGAGAACAATCGATTTGCCACGCACCGTCGGCCAGAGCGCCGCAATCGCCGGCCGCTCAATTCCGGGCATCGTTTGCAAGCACACCTTGGCCATGGCCATCAAGGCTCCGGTGTTGCCCGCAGAGACAGCGACATCGGCCTCGTTCTTTTTGACGGCCTCGATCGCGAGCCACATCGATGATGTCCGGCGGCCGGAGCGCAAGGCCTGACTGGGCTTGGCATCCATCCGCACGGACACGTCCGTGTGACGCAGAGCCGAAACCGCGGACAACACGGGATCAGCATCGAGAAGCGGCCGGATGCGGGCGGCATCACCGAAAAACACAAATTCCATATCAGGCCGCTTTTGCAGCGCACGGGAGGCACCAGGAACGATCACTTCGGGTCCATGGTCGCCGCCCATTGCATCAAGAGCAATCCGTACTCGTTTGGTCATGAACTCCGCAACTCCGGATCGGCGCGATAAGAAAGATTTTCTGCGCCGCAGAAAACCGGCATAAACGATTGGCTTGCAAAAATCATCTCAACTCGGTGCCAATTGAGTGAGGCAGCAGGCCGCCAGCGGCTTTCAATCCTTCCAGCTGAGACGGAGCAAAATACACCGAATGACCCTAAAGGCGGAAAGTTTTATAAAGATCGAGGCGTAAGCCAAGCAGGTGGCGGCGGCACGCTCGGCGCAGCCTCTCCGAAACACGTTTGCGTCCGTCCGAAAAATGCTTTAGCGCCAAGGGCCAGAACCGGAAACTGGAAATACTCTCTTGCGCCCTGCGCTGCTTCTGACCGCGGGCCTTTTGATCCTCGCGACATCCCTGATCGCGGCGGTCTATTTCTGGTCACCGCACGCCAATCTCCGTGTGACGATTGGGCCCCCCGGCAGCCCCGCCTTTCGCTTTGTCACCGCCTTCGCAGCCGTCACCGAGGCGAACCATCCGCGCGTCCGCATCAAGCTCGTCCCCGTCGCCGACCTGGCATCGAGCGCCAAGACGATTGAGAATCACACCGCCGACCTTGCGATCGTGCGCAGCGATGCCGTGATGCCAACCAACGGCACGACCATCGCCATTCTGCGCCGGGATGTCATCGCTTTCGTCGTGCCGGCCAAATCCGCGATTGAGAAGATCTCGGGCCTAACCGGCAAGACCATCGGGATCCCGCAAGGGCCATTGCAAACTTACAATGAGCAAACCCTCGATTCGATCTTAAGTTATTACGATATTCCGGCGAAGTCGGTAAAACGGGTCTTCCTGTCCCTTGCCGAAATCGGGGTGGCGGTCGCGGAAAAGCGCGTGGCCGCCGTTTTTACCGTGGGACCAATGGCGCCGGGTGATGTCGTCGACGTCGTCAATGCCATCAAGGCGGCAACCAAGGGCGCCCCAAGCCTTCTCGCCATCGACGAAGCAGACGCGATCAACAAGCGGTTTCCCGGCCTCGAATCCATCGATGTCCCGGCCGGTGCCTTCCGGGGACGTCCGCCCGTCCCCGACGATTCGGTGACGACGCTCGCAATCACCTACCGCTTCGCAGCCCCAAACTCTATGTTTGATGCCGTCGCTGGTGCGATTGCGCGATCCATTTTCAAGACCAAAACCCAAATGATGGCCAAGACGCCGCTCGCTAATCAAATCGAAGCGCCTGACCCTGATGACAAGAACCCCGTTTTGCCCGTGCATCCAGGAGTCGCCAACTATCTCAACAGCGGCGAGCAGAGCTTTTTCGATGAATTCCAGCAGTATTTCTACTTGGGCGGCATGGCGCTGAGTTTGGGTGGCTCCGCCATCGCCCTCCTCATTGGGCGCCTGCGAAGCAAAAAATCCGAAGCCGACCTGCGGCAAATTGATCGCCTGATCGAACTCGCCGACAAGGCGCTGACGGCCCAAAACGCCTGCGAACTCAAAGTTTTGGAGGAGGAGCTCAACGGCATTATTTCCTGGTTCGTCAAGGGACAAGCCAGCGGGACCACCGACTCGGCCGCGTTTACCATCGCCATTTCTCACGCCCAACACGCCATTGAGAAGCAACGCGAAGTCCTCCGCCAGGGACAGAAGAGCTCAGTTGGCGTCACTTCGTTAGAACAATGACCCTTGCTCACGTTTACGCCGTGCGCCGCCGGCCGTGCGCTTCACAGGCGCCGCGTCTTTTCGGCCCTCGGCGATCGCCAACGTATGGCCATCGGAAAATTCAATATCGAGACGTCTTCCCTCTGTAATCTCGGCAGCTTTGCGCAGAGGCTTGCCCTTCTCGTCGCGCACCAAGGCAAATCCACGTGCCAGAACGCCTTCATACCCGAGACTCAGACGCAGTTTTTCCACGCCCTCGAGCCGCGCCCAGGAAGCCGTCAGACGCAGCGCAAAACCGTGCTGCAAACGCCCAGCCAAAGCGTCGAGGCGATGGCGCGCCGCAGCCATTCGCTCCCTCTCAAGTTTCGCCCGGGCCGTTCGGGCAACCGCCAGTCTCGCTGCGATGTGGGCGAGGTTTTGCCTGCGCTCCCCATAGCCGACCACTCCCCAGCGGCTCAGCCGTTGGTGCGCCGCATTGAAACGCTGATTTTTGCCGGCGATTTGCGCATGCGGCGATTGTTGCGCCAGGCGATGCGACAAGCGCGCCAAATCGAGGTGTTTGCGGTCATGGGTTTTCCCGCGAGCGCTCTCGAGGCGGCTCACCACACTGTCGAATTGCTGGCGCCGGAAGGAAAATATTGCGTCGCTTTGCGGCAGCGCCCGCAGCAAAGCGCGGAGATCCCCTCGGCGGCGATCGAGCAACCGCAGGGCCGCGCCCGCCTGACGCCGCGCCAGATCGGCCAGCGCGGCGGCAAGTTCGCCCCGCACCGGCACCGCCTTTTCCGCCGCCGCGGTCGGAGTTGGCGCGCGCAGATCGGCGGCATGATCGATCAAGGTCCAATCCGTCTCGTGTCCCACGGCCGCAATGAGTGGCACTTGGCTGCGCGCCGCCGCGCGCACGACGATTTCCTCGTTGAAACTCCAGAGGTCTTCGAGCGAGCCGCCACCTCGCGCGACGATGATCACATCCGGCCGCCGCATCGGCCCTTGCTCCGGCAAGGCATTGAAACCGTCGATCGCGGCGGCAATCTCGGCGGCCGCCGTTTCGCCTTGCACACGCACGGGCCAAACGATGACATGGCGCGGAAACCGTTCCGCAATGCGGTGCAATATGTCGCGGATGACGGCTCCCGCCGGCGAGGTCACGACGCCGACGCGGGCCGGAAGAAACGGCAAAGACCTTTTGCGCGCTTCGTCAAAAAGCCCTTCCGCCGCAAGTTTCCTGCGGCGCTCCTCGAGGAGCGCCATCAGCGCGCCGATCCCGGCCGGCTCTAATGCCTCGACAATGATTTGATAGGTTGATTTGCCCGGAAAGGTCGTGACTTTCCCCGTCGCGATGACTTCCAAACCCTCCTGCGGCTTGGTCTTCAGCCGCCCAAAGACTCCTTTCCAGATCACGGCATCGATACGGGCGGATTGGTCCTTCAAGCAGAAATAGGCGTGCCCGGAGGGTTGCGGCCCGCGATAGTTGGAAATTTCGCCACGCACCCGCACGAAACCGAAACGATCCTCGACCGTCCTCTTCAAGGCGGCGGACAATTCGCTAACGCTGAGTTCAAGGGCATTGGTCGCGGGGGAATCGGACATGGCAGGAACATGCCGGATTCTGGCCGCCGATGAAAGGTCCATCATATCTGGTCACCCAAAGGCAGGCGGCCACTTTACCGCACCTTGACCGCGCAAAGTTTCTTCCCACCCGCGAATTTTCAGATAAGCAAAGCCATGACCACTTTCGCGCCCGAACAATACAAGGAAACATTGATTTTTCTCACGACGGCAGGCGTCGTCGTGCCGCTGTTCCGGCGCCTTAAGGTCAGTCCTATCCTCGGTTTCCTGGGCGCCGGGGTTTTGCTTGGGCCTTATGGTATTGGGGCGCTCGGGGAAAAAATAAGCTGGCTCGCCCCTTTCGCCTTCGGCAACGTCGAACAAGTCGCGCCTGTCGCGGAGTTTGGCGTCGTTTTTCTTCTGTTCATGATCGGCCTCGAGCTGTCCTGGGCGCGTCTGGCGCTCATCGGAAAGCTTGTCTTTGGCCTTGGCGCCCTGCAGGTATTTGGTTCAGCGGCAGCGCTCGGCGGTGTCGCCTTGCTTCTGCACGAAACGCCGGTTTCGGCTGCCGTCATTGGGCTGGCCCTGGCCTTGTCTTCCACGGCGATCGTGATCCCCGTGCTTGCTGAATCGAAACGGCTTGGCACGGCGGCAGGCCGCACAATTTTTGCCGTCCTGCTCTTCCAAGATCTCATGGTTGCGCCGCTCCTGTTCATGGTGACGATGCTCGGAGCGCAGGCCGGCGGTCTTGGCATGGCCGTCGTCTCAACCCTTATCCCAGCCATTACCGGCCTCAGCGTCATTGTGATTGGCGGCCGGCTCGTCATGCGACCGCTTTTCCGTCACGTCGCGTTGGCTGGGTCGACCGAGTTTTTCATGGCCGCTTGCCTCCTCGTGGTGATTGGAACCGGCGTCGTCACCGCGATCAGCGGCTTGTCGATGGGGCTTGGCGCCTTCATCGCCGGTATCCTCCTCGCCGAAACCGAATACAACCGCGAGATCGAAGTGACGATCGAGCCCTTCAAAGGCTTGCTGCTCGGACTTTTCTTCGTGTCCATCGGCGCCAGCCTCGATTTTTCGCAAGTGTTTTCCGCTCCGGTTCTCACATTCGAGATTACGGTCGGCGTCATTTTGATAAAATTTTGTGTCAACTGGGTCGCGGGCTGGATATTGCGCTTGCCTGCCCGCATCTCAACCGAGGCCGCGCTCATGCTTGCGCCGGGGGGAGAATTTGCGTTCGTCATCATCACGGCCGCCATCGCCGCCAAGGCATTGCCTGCCGCCAGCGGGGCGGAGGTGATGGTGGCGGTGACGCTTTCGATGTTTGCCGTGCCGCCCCTCGGTCTCTTCGCGCAACGTTTCGCAGGCCGCAGGTCCATCCCGGAGACTATGGGAACTTCGATTCCCGACGCTGATCACCCCGCCCCGGACGCGATTATTATCGGCTTCGGACGGGTCGGCCAGCTCGTCGGCGACATGCTTCACACGCATGCCATCCGTTATGTGGCCGTCGATACCGACCCCAGCGTCGTGAAGCGGCTTCGCTCGGAAGGACGCGACATTTACTGGGGGAACGCGTCGCGGCCCGACTTTCTCGAGCGGTGCGGATTGGGCAAGGCCAAAGCGCTCATCATTACAATGGATAAGCCTTCGGACACAGAGGACATCGTCCGCGATGCGCGCATTGCGCATCCCGGGCTGACCATTGTCGCACGCGCCCGCGACGCGCAACACGCAACGGCACTTTACGCGCTCGGGGTGAGCGACGCGGTTCCCGAGACGATCGAGGCAAGCCTGCAGCTGTCGGAAGCGGTGCTTGTGGACATGGGGGTGCCCATGGGCAAGGTTATCGCATCGATTCATGAGAAACGCGATGAGTTCCGCAAACTCCTCCAGCCAGGCGAAGACCATGCGAAAGCAAGGCGTGCGATCAAAATGTCGCTTCGTATAAAAGAAATGAAAAAACGGCAAGAGAAATTCAATAAAGATGAGTAAGTTACGTCCTCATTTATAATGTATAAGCTGCTTAATCATTTATAAACTAGATAAATTGCATCTGATGGATTGAGGATTTATTCGTCGATGCGTACTTTTTAACTTAGTAATGGAGCCTAAAAATGAAGGCAGCTTCCTTGAGCTTCCTGTCCGCCGTTCTTCTGGCGGTGGCGGGAATGGTATGGGGTCTTGTGATGGCCGTCAGCGGAGATCATTCGACGATGCCGGCCCATGCTCATCTTATTCTTCTCGGCTGGGTCTCGTTGTTTTTATTTGGTATTTTCTATCAGCTTCATCCCTCTATCGATCGGAGCAAAACCGCGTTGATTCAAGTTTGGATTTGGATTACCGGCACGCTTTGCGTGACTTTGGGCGTGGCGCTGGTTCACAGCGGCCACGCAATTGGCGATCCCTTCGCAGCGGCTGGGTCGATGACAGTGCTGGCCGACATGTTGCTGTTTGGCTGGCTGGTCATCCGGCGCGAGCAGCGGACTGCGACACCACTTTAAACAGACAAGGACATAAAGAGATGGAGGGAAATGGGGAGGAGATGATTCAATCCGTCCCCGCCCGGCTCAATTGCCGGGCCGTTTCAGATGATCTTCGAGGTAGGAGAGCGCCTCACGCCGGTCCTCGTCCGTAGCCGAACCCACAGCTTGGTCATAGAGATCGATGATCCATTTGTCCTTTTTGGAATCGATGGCCGCCTCGCGCGCCAGCGTCAGCCACATCAGGCCCCGCGCCCGTTGAGCCGGCACCCCTTCGCGGCCGAGAAAAAGCGTTTGCCCGAGCAAAGCCTCCGCCTGTAGGTGACCCTTCGCCGCCGCAAGATTTAACCAGCGTACGGCTTCGCGTCCGTCTTTCTCCACCCCGGCGCCTTCGAGATGCATCCGCGCCAGATTATATTGGGCGTTCGCGTCACCAAATGCCGTGGCCGCATATTGGAACATCCGAAGTGCCCGTTGCGGGTCGGGCCGGACCTTGTTGTTGATGCCGTTCAGATTGTAGACCCCAAGCGCCACGATCGCGCTCGAAACAATCCCCCGGTCGCGACGGCGGTCGGGATTGTCATCATCATAGCTGGCGACGATTTGGGAAAAATAATCGTAGGATTTCAGATCATCTTGCGGGACACCGTCGCCGTTCGCATAGATCCGGGCGAGCTTCCATTGGGCCAGAGGCTCGCCGCCGCTTGCGGCATAGGTCAACGCCTCGATGGCTGAGGACGCATCGCCTGCACGAAATCCTTCTATCCCGGCCTGCAACGCTGCCTTGGGAGTCGGAAATGCCGGATGCGATTTTTCAACACGTGCGCTCTCGGTTCCCTCGAAGGCACCGATGCGGGATCCTGGCAGACAGGCAGCCAAGCTCAACAAAAGGACACCGACAGCACGGCTAGACATAAGCATGGACCTTTGTCTCATTCGATGCCCCAGGATGAATTGATCTGGCAACGGCAGCACCATTCACCTGGTCACATTTCCATAACGCACCGGAACCCAAATTGGTTTTACGAAGTTTCCAATCTTTTTTTCTTTTTGCGGATTCCGCATCCCCTATTTGGAGGGCCTGATCTCCGTTCGACACGACTTTGCTTAAGTTTTCGTTAACCGTACGGCCTGTGACGGTCACGCCCGCGGCCGCGCCTCTTTTAAACGCCTGGGCTTGCCGCATCGGAAGATTGTATTCGCCACGTAATCTCATGGCGCGAAAATACGAGCGGAGCAGTGTGCGCGATGTGCGTTCCGTCACATGCCGGCTGGAAAGCTTGGATTTCTCGAAAACGTGATTGACCATAGAACAGGGTTCCGAACTTACCGGCCTAAACATGGGATTGTCAGATTGCAGGCGTCGTCAAAAAAATCGGATGCCCCGCGGGTCAGCGGGCGGAAATTCCTATCGTGCAATGCGCCGCAAGCCACGGGCCGCGCCTTTGAAATTGGACTTCAATACCTACACTAGCAAGTTGTTAAAGACTAAAAAAGCGCGTTCTTCTTGCAATGCCAAGTCAAAGTTAACTCGCTTGCCTATGTGACATCAAAGTCACAATTTCCGCCATGGATACAAACGCCCCGAGTCAACGCGCGGAGCCAAAGCCCCGCCACCGAAATGGATTGAGCGGATCCAAACAAGACCCATATGGGTTTTTCACAATGAACAGGCAACTGTTGCCAGGATTTACCTCGAGGGAGGGTTTCCGCTAGGGACTCTGCCGTTTCAAAAAACGTGCGAACGCCGCCAGCGCGACATCGGACACATGATGCTCGATCCCCTCTGCGTCGAGTTCCGCGCAGTCCTCGGGAACCCCGACGGCCCGCAGAAGATCGACGACGAGCCGGTGGCGGGAGCGAACCCGGTCGGCAAGACCATGACCCTCGGGCGTGAGAAACACGCCGCGGTAAAGCTTTGAGGTGGCCAGTCCCTCACGCTTGAGGCGGGTAATCGTCTTGATTGCGGTTGCATGGGTGACACCAAGCCGTCGGGCAATATCCGTCGGCCGCGCCTCGCCATCGCTTGCCAGGAGATCGTCAATAAGTTCGACATAGTCCTCGAGAACCGCGGTTGCCTGGGCCGAACGGGCTTTTTCAAAGCGCTCTGCCTGAACCGCTTCGCCGGGGAGTTCGGCGGGCGTCGCCAAAACCGCTTTCTTCACCATCACTCATGTTTCCTTGGCCGCACCACGCGCCCACGCCGCTCAAATTCGAACAAACGAGACTCAAGTCAACTTTTTTTGACTTCAAAATGATGTAGCCAAAGCTACATATTATGGTATGGGGAGCGCAAGCTGCCGATCAAGAGAGCCCGACTTGTGATTTTAACGAATGGCTTGAAAGGACATTGATGCCGCTCTCTGCCGTCCAGACGATCCCGCGGAAAATCTCGCCTTCGCTGGGGGCCGCGAACGGCAGCGTGCACGTGCCAAAATCCGGTCCGGCTTTTCGCAGGTTCCTGAGTTTCGCGGGGCCAGGCTATCTCGTCGCCACCGGCTATATGGATCCCGGCAATTGGGCGACGGCGCTTGCAGGCGGCTCGCAATTCGGCATGGCGCTGCTGTTCGTCGCGGTTCTGTCGAGCCTGATGGCCATCGTTCTCCAGGCGCTGTCGGCGCGGCTCGCGTTCGCGACCGGGCACGATCTCGCCCAGAATTGCGGCCAAGCTTTCCCCCGTCCGGTGCGGCTGGTGTTTTGGCTGATCATGGAGCTGGCGATCGTCGCGACCGACCTCGCCGAAGTCATCGGCACCGCGATCGGGCTTGAGCTGCTGACCGGCTTGCCACTCGGCGCCGGTGTGATTTTGACCTCGCTCGATGCGTTGCTCATCTTGGCCTTCACCCGCTTTGGGTTCCGCAAGCTCGAAGCCTTTGTTGTCTCGCTCCTCGTCTTGATCGCGTCCTGTTTCGCGATCGAGCTTGTCCTGGCCCGGCCAGACATGGCGGATGTCGCCAGGGCCCTTTTGCCCACCCGGGACTTGGTCACAAATCCGGCGATGCTTTATATCGCGCTGGGGATTTTGGGCGCGACGGTGATGCCGCATAATCTCTATCTGCACTCGGGCATTGTGCTCACGCGCGCGGTCGGTCCCAGCCACGCCGAAAAATCTTCCGCCATCCGCTTTGCGATTCTCGATTCGACGATCGCGCTGCTTTTCGCGCTGCTGATCAACGGCTCCATTTTGATCCTCGCCGCAGCCGCGTTCCACGCGCACGGTCACCCGGAGGTCGCCGAATTACCGGATGCCTACCGGCTGATCGCGCCACTGCTCGGCAGTGCGCTCGCCGCCAAACTCTTCGCCATCGCGCTCATTGCCTGCGGATTGAACTCGACCCTGACCGCGACCCTCGCCGGTCAGATCGTCATGGAAGGGTTCATCAACATCAAACTCAATCCCGTGGCCAGGCGGCTGCTGACGCGGCTCGTCGCCATCGTGCCCGCCGTTGGCGTCATCCTCATCGGCGGCGCCAGCGCGACCAACGGCTTGCTGGTCCTCAGCCAAGTCGTCCTGAGTCTCACCTTACCCTTCGCGGTCGTTCCCCTGGTGTGGTTTACCGCCTCACGCAAGAGGATGGGCGGGCTGAAAGCGCCGCTCGCGACCACCGCCATCGCCGCCGTCATCGCCGTCGCGATCATCGCCTTGAACGCCAAACTTGTTTTCGACGCCATCGCTGGGTGAAGAAAAGCGGGTGCTAGAGATCGCCCAGCCGGGTCCGCGCCGCTTCGAGCTTTTCGGCGCGCGACAGAGCCTCGCTGAGTCTTTCGCGGTTCTCCTCAATCACCTCTTCCGGCGCGCGGGAGACAAAGTCGGCATTGTTGAGCTTTGACTCGATCTTCCCAGCCTCGCCCGTCAGCTTGGCGATTTCCTTGGCCAGCCTTGCCTGCTCCGCCGCAATGTCCACGATGCCTTGCAGCGGCAAGGCCGCGAGCGTTTTCCGCACGATCATCTGCACAGATTTTTCCGGCGGATCGGCGGCAAAGGAAATGTCCGACAGCCGGGCAAGACGCTTGAGCGTTTCATCCCAAGTTTCCGCACGTGATTTGGCCTCGGGCGAGGCATTCACGAGCACGAGCGGAATTTGCGCGGCCGCGGGCACATTCATTTCCGCTCGCACCGAACGAATTTCCGAAATCAGATCGACGATAAAACCGATCTCGGATTCCGCCGCCGGATTTTCATATCCCTCCAGCCGGGGCCATTCGGCAAGCGCCAGGACGCTCGCGCGGGGCAGTTCGGGGGTGGCGGTGATCGCCCAAAGCTCCTCGGTCATGAACGGCATGAACGGATGCAGGAGTTTTGTGATTTCTTCGAGGACAAAGGCGGTCGCGGCGCGGGTCTCCTCTTTGGCTGGACCGTCGGCGCCTTGCAGAAGCGGCTTGGCGAGTTCGAGATACCAGTCACAAAAAATATTCCAGACGAACCGATAGGCGGCATTGGCGGCGTCGTTGAACCGATAGGCTTCGATCGCGGCGGTGACATCGGCGAGCGCCTTGGCGGTTTCCCCGATGATCCAGCCGTTGAGCGTGATTTGGACCTGATGCGGATCGAACGCGGCTTGCCGCACGCAGCCGTTCATTTCGGCGAAACGCGCCGCGTTCCAGAGTTTCGTGCCAAAATTGCGATAGCCTTCGATGCGTTGCGTCGAAAGTTTGATGTCGCGTCCCTGTGCCGCCATGGCGGCGAGCGTGAAGCGCAACGCGTCGGCGCCATAGGTCTCGATGAGATTTAAGGGATCGACCACATTGCCCTTGGACTTCGACATTTTCGCGCCCTTCTCGTCGCGGACGAGGGCGTGAATATAGATGTCTTGAAACGGCACTTCGTCCATGAAATGCAGGCCCATCATCATCATCCGGGCGACCCAGAAGAAGATGATGTCGAAGCCAGTGACGAGCACGCTCGTCGGATAGCGATGTTTCAGCTCCGGCGTCTCATCCGGCCAGCCGAGAGTTGAGAAAGGCCAGAGCGCGGAGGAAAACCAAGTGTCGAGGACGTCGGGATCGCGCCACATGGGAATCGCGTTAGCCGAATGCTGGAGGTCGAATGCCGCCAACGAATCTTTGACAATGATGACTGGCCTACCATAAAAATTCTCAGCTTGGCCGAGGGCGTCATTTTCGGTCGCCGCGACGAATAGGCTTGGGTTTCCTTCGATCCAGTTTATTTGGCCGCCCGAGATAGCAAGAGAATGGGTCCTCCCATCCGCTTGCTTGCCGGGTCCATACCAAGCTGGAATTTGATGCCCCCACCAGAGTTGTCGTGAGATGCACCAAGGCTGGATGTTGTCGAGCCATTGGAAATAAGTCTTCTCCCAGGTCTCCGGGATGAACTTCGTCCTTCCCTCGTGCACGGCGGCGAGCGCTGGCTGCGCCAAGGTCTTGGCATCGACATACCATTGCTCGGTCAGCCAGGGCTCGATGGTGACTCCTGAGCGGTCTCCATGCGGAACCATATGAGTATGCGGCTCGATCTGTGCCAATAGTTCAAAGCTATCCATCAGCTCGACTATCTTTTGGCGAGCCAAGAAGCGATCGACTCCATGGAGTTGTTGGACCTCGTTAATTCCCCTTGTCGCAGTTTCGCCGAGTTCTCTGACCGGCAAATCATACGCCGGTAAACCGCGCATGAACTCAGCGTTTCCCAATACATAAATACAAGCTTCCGCGTCGAGCACATTGATCAGCGGCAACCCGTGCCTTTTACCCACCTCAAAGTCATTAAAATCATGCGCCGGTGTGATCTTCACCGCGCCGGTGCCTTTTTCTGGATCTGAATATTCGTCGGCGACGATCGGAATTAGGCGCCCGACCAGCGGCAGTCGAACCTTTTTGCCCTGCAGATGCAAATACCGCTCATCCGTTGGATGCACCGCGACGGCCGTATCGCCGAGCATGGTTTCCGGCCGCGTCGTCGCGACCACGATAAACTCGCCGGTCTCTTTCTCCGCATCATCGACGACCGGATATTTGAAATGCCAAAGATGGCCCTTGGTCTCGACCTGCACGACCTCGAGATCGGAGATCGCCGTTTGCAGTTTCGGATCCCAATTGACGAGACGCTTGTCCTTGTAAATCAAGCTTTCATTATAAAGCGCGACAAAAACTTTGGTCACCGCGCGCGACAAACCTTCGTCCAAGGTAAAACGCTCGCGCGACCAGTCGCACGAAGCCCCGAGCCGCTTCAATTGCTCGATGATCGCGCCGCCCGATTGCGCCTTCCACTCCCAGACACGGTTTAAGAACTCTTCGCGGCCCAGAGCGAGGCGGCCGGGTTGTTGGGCCTCCATCAATTGCCGCTCGACCACCATCTGGGTCGCGATGCCCGCATGATCGGTGCCTGGCTGCCACAGCACATCCTTGCCGCGCATCCGCTCGAACCGGCAGAGAATGTCCTGCAAGGTCGTATTGAGCGCGTGCCCCATATGCAGAGAGCCGGTCACATTCGGCGGCGGAATGACAATCGTGAAAGGCGCCGCCCCTGCTCGCTCTGGACGGCCCGCCCGGAAGGCGCCAGCAGCCTCCCATAGAGCCGAGATACGGCCCTCGACCGCGTTGGGATCGAACGTCTTTTCCATTGAGAGTGTTCCGCGTTTCGCTTGCGCGCTCAGCGAGCCGGCATGGCCAGCTGCATCAGCTGTGAGCGATGGCAAACAAGCGGCCAAAAAGCAAGAGCGCGGGGACGCCGGGCCCCCCGCCGCGCGGGGCTTAAGGCGGAAGCAGCCGCGCCACTGGCGGCACCCCCGGTTATTCGCCGCGCGCGACCCGCGCGATCTCGGCGGCAACGAGACGTTCCACGATTCCCGGCAGATTGTCATCAAGCCAGGTTTTGAGCATGGGACGCAGCATCTCGCGGGTCAGACCGACGACGGCGTCGCTGTGCTGAACAAAGCGGCTGGCAAGCAGCGTGTTGAAGGCCTCGCGCACGGAACTGTTGGTGGCGTTTGAAACGCGAGGAGCGCCCACGCGCGGCCCTTGTTCGGCGCCGTCTCCATTAAGGTGCGGCCGTTGGACCTCCTCCTGCGGGCCAGCTTGGCTCGCGGATAATGCTTGGTCGTCGGCGATGATGCGCCGGATTGAAGCGAGAATTTCTTCCATGGAAGGTTCGTGCGGCCTTTGCTGCGCCATGGGCTCGTCTTTTGGGAGGGGATTGGCTGCGTTCATGATCAGGCCTCTAAAGCAGGGTGCGCAGACCTAGAGCAATCGCTAACGCACGGGAAAAGAGCTATCGGGCCCAGGAAGGTGTCCCGCCGGAGCCTGCAAACTGACAGGATTTGTTCCTGTTTGACAAGTCGATGCGCAGCTTGGCCTATGCGCCTTGACCCAAGCTTGCGGAAGGAAGCCTGATCGTTAGCGCCCATCCGGGGTGCGAAGGCCGATCCATTTGTCCTTGACCTGATCGTAATGGATGGTCGGGTCATATTGCGTGACGGTCAGATTAAGATTGGCCGCGGCCAGCCGGCCGATCGCCGCCATGACCGCGTAGGAGGCGACGACCCGGTCGCGCTGCGCGATCACAAGACTGACACGCGTGTTGAGCAAGACCTGCTGGGCGAAAAGAATATCGAAAGTGGTGCGCTGGCCGACGTCCGCCTCCTGCCGGATTCCGTCGAGCGCGATCTCCGCCGCCTTGACCGCGGCCTTCGAGGATTGGATCACCGCCCGCGCGGTGTCGAGTTGGCCCCAGGAAGACACCACGGACGCGCGAATGATGTCGCGCTGAAGATCGGCTTGCAGGCGGGCCTGACCCAGCGTTTCCTTGGCCTGGCGCACGCGCGCGTAGACTTCGCCTCCTTCATAGATCGGCACGGTTACCTGCCCCATGATCGAACCGTTGAAGAAACGTTCTCCCTGGATACCGGTATTGTTATAATTTTGCTGAACATTGCCGACGAGGTTGACCGTCGGGTAGAGTTCTCCCTCGACAAGCTTGACCTGAAGGGCAGCCGCATCCGTCTCGTGCAAAGCGGCTTGAATGGCGGGATGCTCGGCCAGCGCCAAGTCTACTGCTGTGCCAAGCGAGCGCGGCAGTAAGGATTCAATAGTGCGCGCCGGTTCGAGCCGCGTCGGTTCGACGCCGATGATCTGGCGGTAATTGGCGACGCTGTCTTGAAGGATGGCTTGCGCGGTAAAATAATCGGAGCGTGCCGTCGCAAGACTTGATTCGGCCTGGGCGACGTCGGTCCGTGTCACCTCGCCAACCGTGAACCGGTCGCGGGTT
Source organism: Methylocella sp. (assembly GCA_036561105.1). Lineage (GTDB taxonomy): Bacteria > Pseudomonadota > Alphaproteobacteria > Rhizobiales > Beijerinckiaceae > Methylocapsa. The sequence goes on from DATBPZ010000060.1 coordinate 39,622, forward strand.
TGCCGCAATTGCTCTTCGAGGACGATGATGTTGTTCTTACGCAGATCGAGGATCGCCGTATCGCGCAGGACGTTCATATAGGCGGTCGCGCCGGCGATGAGCACGCTTTGCTCCGTATTCCGCAGTGTCTCGCGTGCACCGAAGATGGTCGATTCGGCCTGCCGCACGCCGTTGACCGTGCGGTTGCCGTTAAAGAGATTTTGGGTAACGGTCAGCCCGAGCGATCCCGGGTCGGTCCCCTGCCGTGTCCCAAGCCGGGTTCTGGTCACTGGAGCGTTCGTGCCGAGCCCGGTCGTCGCCGTTCCGATGGCGGACAGGTCAAAATAATTATAGCCATATTGCCCTGTGGCGACGGCCGTCGGCCGCCAGCTGGAGGTTGCGCGAGGCAAATTTTCGTCCGTGGCGCGGACCCCGGCGCGTTCCTGGTTCAAGTCCGGGTTGCCCGCATAGGCGCGCGCCAAGGCGCTCGACATCGTTTCTGCGTGGCTGGCCAAATGGCAAAGCGGGGACAAAACAATAAAAAATCCAGCAAGTCCCGCGAAAAAGGCGCGCGGCCGGATTATTTTACGAGCTAGGGCAGCACGGCGCATCAACGGACACTCATCAACTCTTTTAGCTTGGAGTGGCGACGACTTGCCAGACCAGCGAACAATATCATCAAATCCGAGTGCCGCCGCCAAATTGTGACGATTGCGGCAAACCTTGCCAGTTCCTCCAGGGTAATCCGTCAAAAAAACGTGAATTGCTCGGTCCGCCGGAAAGCGTCGAGGAATGGAGCCGAAGCATCGAACAAAACCCGATAACCCGTTGCTCCGTCAATCTTTTCGTAGCGCACGGCTTTGCTAGCCCGCCCCGTCAGATCGCCAGGAAGCGGCATGAATGCCGCCAAACGGCCGCCATCCTTAAGTTGCGCAAAGAGAGCATCGAGATTGGCCTCAACCGCCCCGTGAACGAAAATCACGTCAAAGGGCGCCTCGTGAGGCGCACCGCCTTCCAGCGCACCGAGAACGGTTTGCACCTTCGTCAATCCAGCGGAATCGAGATTGGACCGTAATGCTTTGCAGAGCGCCGGGTCTGATTCGAGTGCGACGACAGTCCCGGCCAATCCCGCCAGCAGCGCTGATGAATAACCGGTTGCCGCCCCAACATCGAGCACACGATCAGTCGATGTCACATGAACGCCTTGGATGAGACGCGCCAGGATGAGCGGCGGCAAAAGTGTGCGACGCTCACCACCTGCGTTCAGCTGCAACCCATTATCCGAATAAGCCAGCGGCGCCAGTTCGGCAGGGAGAAAATCTTCACGCGGAACGTCCAGCATCCTGGCCAAGAGGGCTTGATCGGTCACGTCAAAAGTCCGCACCTGGCAATCGACCATGGTGCGGCGGTTGAGCGAGGATTGCAAAGACCGCTCCACGGTGTCTATCTTTTCAACGCTGGTCGCCTGCATGATTTCCCGACAACTCCTTTTTGTGGCTAGACTTCGCGAAACCTCGCGGGTATCTAGCCGCCGTGCCGAGTTATAGATTTTACCCCGGCTTCTGTCCATCAAAACGCCGGTTATCAAGCCGCGATTCAAACCGAACAAGCGCACTTGCGGCTCGGTCAGGACATTGCAAAGGCAATTTTGGCCTTAGCACGGCCCATTGTGGCACTCGTGCGGATATGACGATACCAAGCAGATCAAAACCGGGGAGCTAGTCAATGTCCGAATCGCCAGCCGAGCATTTCGAGCATGCCGAACACGCAGAACATGCTTCTCTGCTGGGTGACCCTTTTCTCATGAGAGTTTCGGTCACAATTGCGATCCTCGCGGTCGTCGCCGCCACGGTCGGCAGCCTTGAGACGCTTGAAACCGCCGCTGCGATGAACGCCAAGAACACGGCGGTCCTCTTGCAGAACCAGGCGACCGACAATTGGAATTTTTATCAAGCGAAAAGCATCAAGAAGAATCTCTATGCCATCGCTGCTGCCAACGCCGGGCCCCAGGCTGACGATTTTAAGAATCAGGCAGAGCGATACGGAAAGGATGAGGAGGAGCTGTTCGCCAAGGGCAAAATACTGGAACAGCAAACCGAGGAAAAGCTTCACGAGAGTGAGGGCCACGAACACCGCCATCATATTTTGACGGCCGCCGTCACGTTTCTCCATGTCGCGATCGCCATAGCGACCATTTCAATCATTATGCGCGGCCAGCGGTGGCCATGGTACACCGCTCTCGTGCTCGGCGCGCTGGGCTCAATCGGCGCGGCCTATGCTTATCTCAGCTGAAATTACTATCACCCCGTAGCAAATGAGGCGCGCGATCCCAAACGCAGGGATCGCGCGCACGCGACATCCAAGGGGCGCTGTTACCCTTTCAAATGCTTGTTGCACTCGCTCCAATAGCCGCCACCCTTCTGAATCCATTTCAGGCCGCCATTGGCATTGGTTGCTTTGTTGGCCTTATATTGTTCGGAACAGGTTTTGAGCCGCGCCTTGTAAGGCGTTTCCTTGGCAAAGTTGGGTGACACCGCCGAAGGGAAAATCGCTGTGCTCGGTGCCGCCGCCGCCACCGGCGCTGCCGTTGCCTTTTTCGCGGGCGCTTTCTTCAGAGGGTTGGCGGGAGCGGGAGCCGCCACCGGCGCGGGCGGCGTGACAGCCGGCGGCGGTGCCTCCGCCGCAACAGGCGCAGGGGGCGGCTCCTCGACCGGTGGCGGGGCTTCGGCGACCGGGGGCGGGGCTGCCTCGACCGGCGGCGCCGCGGCAACCGCAGGCGCCGGCGCTTCGCTTGTGGCCGCCGTGGCGGGCGGGTTCGCCTTCACTTCGGCCGTGCATTTGCTGTAAAATTGCGGCCAAGTATCACCGTTCAATGCATTCGCCGCCTTGGCCGCCTGGTACTTTTCGCTGCAGATATGGCGCACATCGACAGGCGGGGGCGCCGCTGCGGCCTCGGAGGCAGCCGCGCTTTCCTTGGCTTCCGCCGTGCATTTGCTGTAAAATTGCGGCCAAGTGTCGCCGTTCAATGTGCCCCCCGCTTTCGCGGCCTGGTATTTTTCGCTGCACAAGTGACGAATGTCTTCGGCGGCTTGTCCTACAGTCACGGCGCCAAACAAGAGCGACGCCACGGAGACGCCGGCAAGTATAAAAGCGCGGCCAACAAACATTGAAATCCTCCGTCGAAAAATCAAAAAGAGCCGAAGCGGCAGGCGGGTTCACGGAACCTCCCGCGAAACCTGCCGCAAGTCAAATATAAACAATAGGCAACCGGGCCCTAAAAGTGCCTCGGCACAGCGCATAACGCCTCAACGAGTGCGGGCGCGGAGGCGTCGGGCCGGGCAGCCCCGCCAATGGCCGATTGACGAACAGCCTCTGGCGCTCAGATTTGGCCGCCAGCGGCTGCAACTTCGGCCGCGAAATCGGTCTCTTGCTTTTCGATCCCCTCGCCGAGGGCGTAGCGGACAAATGCTTTCACGCTGACCGGCGCTCCCACAGCCTTTTCCGCCTCTTTGACAGCTTGGCCGATCGTCTTGCCTGCATGCTCGGCATGGATCGAGGGTTGATCCAAGAGGCAAACTTCCTTGTAGTAGGATTTCAGCCCAGACTCGACGATCTTTTCGAGCACATGCGCGGGCTTCCCGGCATTCTTGCCTTCAAGCACGGCTCTTTCGCGCGCGACGATGGCGGGATCGAGATCGGACGAATCGAGCGCCAGCGGATTCGCGGCGGCGACATGAAGCGCGATCAAGCGCCCAAGGGGCGCCAGCGAGGGAAGATCGCCCTTCGAGTCGAGGGCAACGAGAACCCCGATTTTCCCGAGGCCTTCCGCGACCGCATTATGCACATATTGCCCAATGAATCCTTGCGCGACCTGCACCGCGGCGGCCCGCCGCAATGTCATATTCTCGCCGATCGTCGCGATGGCATTGGCGATCGCATCGGCGACCGTCCCGCCGCCGGGATAAGGCGCGGCCTTCAAGGCTTCGGCTTCGGCCGTGCCGGTTTCAACGGCAACCCGCGCGATGTTTCCGGCAAGCGCTTGGAAATCGGCGTTACGCGCTACGAAATCCGTCTCCGAATTGACCTCGACGGCAACCCCTTCGAGACCGCGGACATGAACCGCGACGAGCCCTTCGGCGGCGATGCGGCCGGATTTCTTGGCGGCCTTGGACAGCCCTTTCTTGCGCAGCCAGTCAATGGCCGCCTCGATGTCGCCCGACGTTTCGCCGAGGGCGTTCTTGCAATCCATCATGCCGGCGCCGGTCTTCTCACGAAGTTCCTTCACCATCGCCGCGGTGACGTTCGCCATATTGGGTTCCTTCATCTTCCAGAAAGCAAATGAGGCCGGCCCATCGGCCGGCAAAGGGATCGCTAGAAAAAGCCAATCGCCAATATGTCCAGCGACTTCGACAACCAGCGCGTCCCGGTCAGCCCGCCGTGAAACCGCGCGCCAACTCGATCCAGCCGTCGCGTTCGATACGGCCGGCAAGCTTGAGGTCGCGATCTAATTTCGCCGCATCCTCTGGGGTCATGGCGGCAATTTGCCAATAGTGGTAGATGCCCGCGTCATTCAGTTTTTTGATGATTTGCGGCCCAATGCCCGGCAATTTGATCAGGTCGTCGGGAGCGCCGCGCGGCGCCGTCAGGAGTTCAAACACAAATTCTGGCGCCTCAGGTGTCTCGCCCGCAGCGTTCTCGCCAGCGGGCAAAACCTCGGCGGCAGGCAGCACCACCTCGGCGGCTGGCTTTTCCATTTCGCCGAAATCGATGCCAGCCGAACCCTGCGCCCGCGAAATGCCGTCGATCGCCGCGCGGGCAACAAGATCGCAATAGAGGACGATCGCCCGTCCGGCATCGTCATTTCCGGGCACCGGAAAGGTGATCCCGTCCGGATCGGAATTGGTGTCGAGAATCGCCACCACCGGGATATGCAACCGTTGCGCTTCCTTGATGGCCAACTGCTCTTTGTTGGTGTCGATCACAAAGATCAGATCGGGGATGCCGCCGATGTCCTTGATGCCGCCAAGCGCTTTTTCGAGCTTCTCGCGTTCCCGCGAGATCATGAGACGCTCTTTTTTGGTCAAGCCGACAGCGCCGCCCTCAAGTTGTTCGTCCAATTTGCGCAGACGCTGGATCGACGCCGAAATCGTCTTCCAATTCGTAAGCATGCCACCAAGCCAGCGCGAATTGATGTAATATTGCGCCGACCGTTTGGCGGCATCGGCGATTGCATCCTGCGCCTGCCGCTTGGTGCCGACGAACAGCACGCGGCCGCCCCGCGCGACCGTATCGGAAATCGCCTTCAAAGCCTGATGCAGCAGCGGGACTGTCTGGGCAAGATCGATGATATGGATATTGTTGCGGGCGCCAAAGATGAACGGCGCCATCTTGGGGTTCCAGCGGTGTGACTGATGGCCGAAATGAGCCCCCGATTCGAGGAGGCCGCGCATTGTGAATTCGGGCAGTGCCATGATCGTTACTTCTCCGGTTAAGGCCGCCGGGGATCGTTATGGACCGCTCTTTCCAGGAAGGAACGAGAGGCCACCGGGAGCGGCCCTTGAAGCAGGGTCGCGCGATCCTCGTGTGGAATGGATGCGCTTATAGGGCGGCCGGCACTGGAAAGCAAGGAAGTTGGACGCTCGCCGGCAAGAGGCGTTTTGTCGTAAAACGAGTGTTTTCGGGTTCGCAGGCCCGAAAAAGGCGACAGGGGAAGGTCCGCGAGAATGAAACCGATTGACACTGACAAAACCATTCTCGCACGGCGGGCAAAGATCGTCGCCGCCTTGCGGGAAATCCTCCCGTGCGAAGGGGTTATCGAACCGGAGGCGGGCCGCCGCCCCTATGAAAGCGACGGCCTGACCGCCTACCGTGCCCTGCCGATGGTGGTCGTCTTGCCGGAAACCGTCTCGCAAGTCCAAAAGCTGCTCGCCTATTGCCACGAACACAATGTGAAGGTGGTGGCGCGGGGCGCTGGAACCTCGCTCTCGGGGGGCGCCCTGCCGCTCGAGGACGGTGTTCTCATCTCGATGATGAAGTTCAACAAAGTCAAGGAGATCGACTTCGCCAACCGTTTCGCGGTCGTCGAACCGGGTGTCACCAATCTCGCGATCACCCGCGCGGTCGAGGCGCAGGGCTTTTACTACGCCCCCGATCCCTCCTCCCAGATCGCTTGCTCGATTGGCGGCAATGTCGCGGAGAATTCCGGCGGCGTGCATTGCCTGAAATATGGCCTCACCACCAACAATGTGCTGGGTTGCGAGCTGGTCCTCATGACAGGTGAAATCGTCCAGCTTGGCGGGTCCCATCTTGACCAGGCGGGCTATGATCTGCTCGCACTTGTCACGGGTTCGGAGGGGATGCTTGGCGTGGTGACCGAGGTGACCGTGCGCATCCTCCGCGCCCCCGAATCGGCCCGCGCCTTGCTGGTCGCTTTCAACTCCAGCGAAGCAGCGGGGGCTTGCGTCGCAAGTATTATTGGCGCGGGCATCATTCCGGGCGGCATGGAAATGATGGACCGGCCCGCCATCCACGCGGCGGAGGATTTTGTCCACGCGGGCTATCCGCGCGAGGCGGAAGCGCTGCTGATCATCGAACTCGACGGGCCGCCGGTCGAGGTCGACCATCTGGTGGGGCTCGTCGAGGCGATCGCGCAGACGCATGGCGCGACACACTGCAAGATTTCAAATTCCGACGCCGAGCGGCTGACGTTTTGGGCGGGCCGCAAGGCGGCGTTCCCGGCGGTTGGCCGCCTGTCGCCCGATTATTTCTGCATGGACGGCACGATCCCCCGCAAGGAATTGCCCGCGGTGCTCGCGGGTATGCGGGAGCTCTCTGAAAAGCATGGGCTGCGCGTCGCCAATGTTTTTCACGCGGGTGATGGGAACTTGCATCCATTGATCCTTTATGACGCCAACGAGCCCGGCGAACTGGCGCGCGCCGAGGAATTTGGCGCCGATATTCTCAGGCTCTGCGTCAAGCACGGCGGTGTCCTCACAGGCGAGCATGGCGTCGGCGTCGAGAAACGCGACTTGATGCCGGAGATGTTTTCAGAGATCGATCTTGCCCAGCAAATCCGCGTCAAATGCGCCTTCGACGCAAAGCAGCTGCTCAATCCAGGCAAAGTGTTTCCCGTGCTGCACCACTGCGCGGAGCTGGGACAGATGCATGTTCATGGTGGAAAATTGGCGTTCCCGGACATTCCAAGATTTTGAAGACCGTGTTTGGAAGGTGGCGTCTCAATACGGAGGGGTGATTTGGAGCAAGCGAAATCCTGGGATAGTATTACGTTGTCGCCCTGCATTTTTTTGAAAATTTGGCTCGGATAACTTACCCGCGACCGGCGCGGTTGCGGCACTCAAGCTATAAAAATCAATGAACACGATCAGGAGGAGGACTCAAGGATGGACCGCATATTGATAGTGGGCGGGGCGATGATGGCGGTTGGGATTGCCTTGGCGGGTTTTTGGGTCATGATTTCTTACCATGGCGAAAAATTCGAGATGATCGAGGATACCGTCGTGCGCTGGCTCGGCGGGGCATAAGCCCCGCGGACCGTTCTCCGGCAAGGAGAATCCCCATGTCGCATTTTCATCTGCACCGTCCGCCGCCCAAAGTGCCCTGGTGGCAGAAGCTTTGGGACAGCTTTCGCGCGAATTTCCCCGGCCGGTCCAGCGAGCAGGCCCGCTCGTTCGCCCTGACCGTGGTCATCTTTGCCGTCCTGTTGCTTTTGACCCGGCTCTTTTTTGAATATCGGGGGATTCGGATTTAACACGTGCTGCTCCGCAAGCCATCAACCTGGGAGCGGCTCGCCCGGTTTCAGTCGCCCCTCAGACGGTTGGTGGCGTTCATGAGGCGGATGAACAAATTCGGAGAGGTTTCGATGACGCGGACTTTCTTGCTGGGTTGCGCGCCCTCAAAGGCAATAACGTAAAGGGGCGAGAGTATTTCGCGTCCCGTGGCGGGGTCGCGAAGGTGCATGAGCTCCGACGCCGCCACCAAAAATTTTTCCGTTTCTCCATGACAGATCACGGTCAGGTCAAAAAAACGCGCATTCCGCCGCGATGGCCGCATCGTCCAATCCGCCGAAACTGCGCAGCGATCACAAAAGCAGGCCACTTTACGCATCGGCGTTTCCCTCGTTGTCAATTCAACGCCATGGAACGCCATTGGGTTGCGAATGTTCCACCGTCGCCGCGGCACTCACAGGGCGTGTGCCGCCCGATCTTACCTGTCGGGCGGCGGTCGATTGCTTCGGCGTGCATGGCGCCACCGAGCTTTGTTATTTCATGGGTCTCTATTGCCTGGTTCCGGTGACGCTTAACGGCTTTGACGGTCCGGTTCCAGAACCAGCGAAAAACCCCGCTTGACCCCTCAACCTGGCCCGGGTCAGGAAGCCTCCTGCCCCTCGCCATTCGCGGTATCGCTGATGCCGAAGTCACGGGATTTGCTGCCGCGCTCGGCCATGTGGAACCCTTCGGCGGCAAGGCCGCGCCTGAACAGCTCACGCACCGCCGCCGCGCGGCTTGGCATGCGATTCTTAAACCGGAAATCGTCCACGAGCACCAATTCATCACTGGCAAGCATGATTTGAAGCCGCTCGCCGCGCACTCTTTGCACTGGCATTGTTAAGCTCCCGGTTTTGAGACCGTATTAGGTACTTACTAACAAGTAGCTTAAGACGCCTTCGCCGTCAAGTTGTAATTGCACGCCTGTTACTTAAACGCCGTCACTGGGGCTGTGCTGTCACTGTCACCAAGGGACTAAAAATTACAAAAGCTATTAGAAGCATGAATGTAAGTATAGTAAAGATTGCAATGCAGTATTGACAACAACATCTTCTTCACCAATACTTAAGGCACCCGGAATTTCAGGAGCTTAAGCAGGAGCGGCAGCTCAGTCTCCGCACTGCGGAGAAGAAAGTGGATCATGCCCAAGGTCCCCCCCTTCCTTTACAATCAACCGGTATTTGATCCCGAAACGACAAGCGCCATGGTCGAGGCTTTCCTGGACGTCTGCCGAGAGCTTAATTTAGGCAGCGATAACCAAGCTAAGGAAGCCATTGCGGAGCAAATCCTCGGGTTCGCTCAACGCGGCGAACACGACCGGGAGCTCTTAGAAAAAATGGCGATCTCGGCGTGGCGGGCTGAGCATATCGTTACGGATTTCCGGCCACATCCGATTTCACCCCGGCCAGGAAATTCCGTTCCAGAGAGCCCCATCAGCTGTGGGAAGGACGGGCCCAAAGAGCCCTGAATTCATCGCATGTTAGCAAAATGACCGGCTCAGACGGCCGCCGCTTCGATCGCCTTGGCGCGCTGGAGCGCCGGGCGGGCGAGACAGCGGTCGATGTAGGCGCGAAAAATTGGCCGGGAAGGTACAAGCTTAAAGATATCGATCCCGAAATGCAGATCGAGCCCGATCATCACATCGGCCGCCGAGAATCGCTCGCCCAGCAGAAAGGGACCGGGCGTGACCGCTCCTTCCAACACATCAAAAACGCGGTCGAAATCCCCAAAGCTCGCCATCCGGGGATCGACCGGAATATTGGCGGATTTGGTGAGAAACGCGGGCTCGATACAGCCCGGCGAAAAGAACAGCCACTGGAGATAACGCCCCCGCGCCGGATCACCGAGCGGCGGCGCCAGTCCGGCTTGCGGAACGGCTTCCGCGACATAGGCGCAAATCGCGCCGGATTCGGCGACGGCCGCCGATCCGTCGGTAAGCGCCGGAACTTTCGCCATCGGATTGATCGCGCGATAATCGGGGCTCTTTTGCTCGCCGGCCGAGAGGTCGAGCCGGACGCGTTCATAAAGAGCCCCTGCTTCTTCGAGAACCCAAAGCGCCCGCAGCGAGCGCGTCCGCGGCGCCCAATAAAGTTTCATCATCGATGCTTCCCTTTAAACGTGTTCCACCGCGACGATCCCCGGGATGGCTTTGAGTGCGCCCGCAACCTGCGGCGAGGCGGAAAATTTGCCGGGCAGCTTCACCTCGATCTCGCCACTTGAGGTGAGCAAAACGAGCATGACTTCGGCGTCCCCCTGCCGCAGCCGCCGCCCAATCTCCGCAAGCGGATTCTCGTCGCGAAGAAACACCCGCAGGCCCTTTCCAATCCGGCTCGCCGCCACGTCGAGCGGTTCCACCGAAACGATGCGGGCACGCACATCCTCCCCCTCGATGGCAGCCTGCAGGCCAACCAATACGGAGGCGCCTTTTTCCAACAGATCGCGGTATTGATTGAGGCCTTCCTGAAACAGGATCGCCTCATATTGACCGGACGGGTCCGAGAGCTGAACGATCCCCATCTTGGAACCAGACTTTGTCCGGCGCTCGGTGCGGTCGAGCACCGTCGCCGCGAGCCGCCCGGCGGACGCGCCCTGCTTGACGGCACGGACGAATTCGGCCCAGGGCTGAACGCGCAGCCGCGCCAGGATCGCCGCATAGGCATCGAGCGGATGGCCGGACAGAAAAAATCCGACACAATCGAACTCGCGACGCAACCGCTCGTTGAGCGGCCAGGGTTCGACTTTCGGCAGCGGAACCGCACTCGCGCTTTCACCGCCAAACAAAACGGATTGGCCGGCAAGCCGTTCTTCCTCGCGCCGGTGTGCGGCGGCAAGAATGGACTCGGCGGCGGCAAAGACACGCGCGCGGCTGCTTTCCAATTCGTCAAAGGCACCCGCGGCGGCGAGACTTTCGATGGTTCGCTTGTTGATTTCGCGCGGATTGAGTCTTGCCGCAAATTCACTGATGTCGCGGAAGGCGCCCCTGGCCGGCTGGGCCATTGCGGGAGTCATGGAGCTTATGTTGATCTCCGCGAGCGCGCGCGCATGCGACTCGCCGACGCCCTTGATCGCCGAAAACGCGTAGCGAATCGCCGGTTCGCCGTTTGAGGTGGCAGGCTCGAAATCGGCACCCGACGTTTGCACGGAAGGCGGCAGGATCTTAATCCCAAGGCGGCGCGATTCATTGCAGAATTCAGCGAGCTTATCGGTGTTCGATTTGTCGAGCGTCATCGAGGCGGCAAGAAACTCGACCGGATGATTGGCTTTGAGCCAGGCGGTTTGATAGGCGATCAGCGCATAGGCCGCCGCATGGCTCTTGTTGAAACCATAATCGGCGAATTTGGCGAGGAGGTCGAAGATCTCATTGGCCTGTGCTGTTCCCAGGCCGCGTTCCACGGCGCCGCTGACGAAGCGGTTGCGCTGCGCCGCCATCTCGGCCTTGATCTTCTTGCCCATCGCACGGCGCAACAGATCCGCCTCACCGAGCGAAAATCCGGCGAGAATTTGGGCGATCTGCATCACCTGTTCCTGGTAGATGATGACGCCAAAGGTTTCCTTCAAAACCGATACGATTTCCGGATGGATGTAGTCTGGCTCTTCTTCACCGCGCTTGACCGCGCAATAGACCGGAATGTTGGCCATCGGTCCCGGCCGGTAAAGCGCGACGAGCGCGATAATATCCTCGAACCGGTCGGCCCGCATTTCGGACAAAGCCTTGCGCATGCCCGCGCTTTCAAGCTGGAACACGCCAACCGTCTCGCCGCGTTCCAGCATGGCGAACGTTTTTTGATCGTCGAGGGGGATGCCCGCAAGATCGATCACGATGCCGCGCCGCTTGAGCAGCTTGAGGCAATTGGCGATGATCGTCAGCGTTTTGAGGCCAAGAAAATCGAACTTCACAAGGCCCGCCTGCTCGACCCATTTCATATTGAACTGGGTCGCCGGCATGTCCGATTTCGGATCGCGATAGAGCGGCACGAGCTCTTCGAGCGGCCGGTCGCCGATGACAATGCCTGCCGCATGCGTCGAGGCATTAGAATAGAGACCCTCGAGGGTTTGTGCGGTCTGCAACATCTTTGCGACGCGAGGATCGGCCTCGGCGGCCTCCTTGAGGCGCGGTTCGGACTCGATAGCTTGTTTGAGACTCACGGGCGCGGCTGGATTCTGCGGCACCAGTTTGGCGAGCTTGTCGACTTGCCCGAGCGGCATTTCGAGCACCCGGCCGACGTTGCGCATGACGCCGCGCGCGAGAAACGAACCGAAGGTGATGATCTGCGCGACCCTATCGGCGCCATAGCGGCGGCGGACATAAGCGATGACCTCGTCCCGCCGTTCTTGACAGAAATCGATGTCGAAATCCGGCATCGAGACGCGATCGGGATTGAGGAAGCGCTCGAACAAAAGCCCGAAGCGGATCGGATCGAGATCCGTGATCGTCAGCGCATAGGCCACCAAGGAGCCAGCCCCCGATCCGCGTCCCGGCCCGACCGGAATATCTTGCGATTTGGCGAATTTGATGAAATCCGCGACGATCAAAAAATAGCCTGGGAAATTCATGTTGATGATCACGTCGAGCTCGAACGCGAGCCTTTCGTGATAATCGGTGGCGGTGAAACCGCCTGCCGGTCCGTGCGCCGCGAGCCTTGCGGCAAGACCTGTCTCCGCCCCGGCGCGCAACTCCCTTGCCTCGTCCTCAATCCCGCGGCCAGCGAAACGCGGCAGGATGGGTTTGCGGCTCACCGGCCGGTAGGCGCAACGAAGCGCGATCTCGACGCTGTTCTCGATGGCTTCCGGGAGGTCCGCAAACAGCGCGATCATTTCCGCGCGTGTCTTGAAGCGGTGGTCGGGTGAAAGCTGACGGCGAGTACCGTCGCTGACGACGGTTCCTTCCGCAATGCAGATCAAAGCGTCATGCGCTTCGTAGTCGGAGATAGCTGCAAAAAAGACCTCGTTTGTGGCGACAAGAGGAAGCGAGGCGCGATAGGCTAGGTCGAGGAGGCGCGGCTCGATGGCCTGTTCCGCGCGAAGTCCGTGGCGCTGGATTTCCACATAAAGCCGCGCTGGGAACAACCGCGCCAGTGCCGCCGTGCGGCTGGCCGCAAGTTCGGCCCGGTCCCGCGCGAGGGCCAGGTCAAGAGGCCCATTTGGGCCGCCCGTCAAAGCGATCAGACCTGCCGTCCGCCCTTCAAGGCGATCCATCGCGACATGCGGCGGGTCGCCCGGGTTTGGGTCGAGCCACGCCCGCGAGGCGATATGCATCAGGTTGAGATAGCCAGCCTCGTCTTGCGCAAGGAGCACGATCGAGGCATGGCCGGCGCCTGGCTCTCCGCGTGGCGCCATCGCCGCGCCATCCTGAAAATCGAGAGTGATCTGGATGCCGGTGATGGGCTGCACGCCCTTGTTGGCGAGCTTATCGGAAAACTCTAGGGCGCCGAAGAGATTGTTCGTATCGGTGATCGCCAGCCCTGGCATAGTATCCGCGGCCGCAAACTTGGCGAGCGCCGCCACGTTCATGCCCCCTTCGCGCAGCGAATAGGAGCTGTGAACATGAAGATGCACGAAGCCGGCACTCCCGGAAACCGGGGCGGCATCTATGCCGTGATTGGGGTTCGCGCGCGCCATCATCGATGTTTCCGACTCGCCCAGGCGGCAATTTACCCCCGGGCCCCGGTTGACGCGACTCCCCTACGTCTTTTGAACAAGTGTTGCCCGCGCGATCCCGAAACGCGGCGGCTTTGATGGCCCGCGTTAGGGACCTTCAGGCTAAGGCCGGCTGGGCGCTTTTTGCCTTCTCGACAACCGCCCGGAACGCTTCCGGCTGGCTGATCGCGAGTTCGGAAAGGACCTTACGATCCATGTCGATGCCCGCTTTGGAGAGACCATCTATGAAGCGCGAATAGGTGATCCCGTGCTCACGCACCGCCGCATTGAGCCGCTGAATCCACAAAGCGCGAAACACCCGTTTTTTGGCCCGCCGGTCACGGGTCGCATATTGCATCGAACGGTCGACGGCGGCCTTGGCGGTGCGGATTGTATTCTTGCGGCGGCCATAAAACCCCTTGGCGGCCGTCAATACTTTTTTGTGCTTGGCGTGCGAGGTAACGCCACGTTTTACGCGTGCCATGGGACAGTCTCCGGTCGCGAAGAAAAAACAAAGGGTGGGCCGGACTTCAACCGTTCGGCAAGAAGAATTTTATGATGTTGTCGCCGTCGCTCTTGAACATCACGGATGTGCCGCGCAGATTGCGGATCTGCTTGGGGGTCCGTTTGATCATGCCGTGGCGTTTGCCCCTTTGCGCATAGACCACTTTGCCTGTGCCGGTGATTTTGAAGCGCTTTTTGGCGCCCGATTTGGTTTTCAATTTGGGCATTTTGCTTAAGGTCTCCGTTGAGCGGCGCGCCTTGAAAAGGGACCGCCAGGCGGAACGGGCATCCCGCTCCTGATTATTGATTCAAGCGAACAAAACCGCCACGGCAGCCCTTGAGCCGGGCGGTTCGAAACCGCGCCTTATACGCGAAGAGAAGAGAAAAGCAAGGGCTGGGGCGGTTTGAAACCAGCTTATAAGGCCCATTGCGCGGATTGTCCGATTCGAGGCTCTAATCGGACCAAAACGTTTCACGTGAAACGTTTTGGTCCGATTGGGGCGAAAAACCTTACATGCATGAATACACCCCACGGATGTGAGATTAAGTAGGATTTCGCGGAAATTTGGTCTTTTGGGACATTGGGGGTGCGGCCTCGGATCTGCTGGCATGTCCGGCCATGGTTCGTGACGCCAGACCTCGAACCCGCCTGCGCGTTGGCAACTTGCAGAAACAAGGCCGATGCGCTATATGCAATGCACGTTCATGCTTCTCATAACGGTTGTTCTCTTCAAGCAATCGCTTTATTGAGAGTGGGCCCTCCGGGACCCGCTCTTTTTTATTGCCTTTGGTCTGGTCGAAGCATGGTTCCGGAATAGATGGATGCCGGAGCAACCCGGCGATGGAACGGCGAAGTTTGGATCATCAAAATACGATTACGGAGACGCAAGACAGCCTCGACGAGCCTCGGCTGATCGAGGAGACCGGGCTTGCGGCGCGTGTCGCGCGGATCGCGGAACCGGTTTTGGCTGGTCTCGGCTACCGGCTGGTGCGGGTCAAGCTTTCAGCGCAGGCCGGAACGACCGTGCAAATCATGGCAGAACGGCCGGATGGATCGATGAATATCGATGATTGCGAAATCGTCAATGCGGCCCTGTCTCCGGTCCTCGACGTCGAGGAGCCGGTGAAAACCGCGTATCGTCTTGAGATTTCTTCGCCGGGGCTCGACCGGCCGCTCGTGCGCGTCTCGGATTTCCTCCGCGCCTTGGCGCAGGAAGCACGGATCGAGATGAATGGTCTCATTGGCGGCCGCAAACGGTTCCGGGGTCTGATCGGCGCCGTCGAGGGCCAGGGCAAGCATGCGCTGCTGGCCTTCGATCGCGACGACGCCAAGCCCGGCGAGGCCGCGAGAGCCATGCTGCCGCTGCACGACATCGCCGAGGCGAGGCTGGTTTTAACCGAGGCGCTCATCCGGCAATCACTGCGGGCCGCGAAAGCGGAGCCAGACCCGATGGCCAATGAAGCCGAGGCGGCCGAGCCGGTGGAGGCTCGCCGCGGACCCGGCCGTTTCGCGCGCGGCACGGGCAAGACAAAACGCCCGGTTCCCGGGGGTGAGACGTCCAACACCAATCCAGGCACTCAGACGCAAACAAAACGACCGGCGCAGCGCCGTTCCGACGCTGCCTCATCCGGAACAGGAGACAGTGATGGCAGTCAGCGCCAATAGGCTCGAACTCTTGCAGATCGCCGACGCGGTCGCGCGGGAAAAATCGATCGACCGCCAGATCGTCCTCGCCTCGATGGAGGACGCCATTCAAAAAGCCGCGCGGTCCCGCTACGGTCAAGAAACCGAGGTGCGCGCGGAAATCAATCCGAAAACCGGAGAGATACGCTTTTCCCGGTTGCTTCTCGTCGTCGATCAGATTGAGAACGACGCCACGCAAATCACCCTCAACGAGGCGCTCAAGAAAAACCCTGGGGCGCAGGTTGGTGACTTCATCGCCGAAACGTTGCCGCCCTTCGATTTCGGGCGGATCGCCGCGCAATCGGCCAAGCAGGTCATCGTTCAAAAGGTCCGCGAGGCCGAGCGTGACCGTCAGTATCAAGAGTACAAGGACCGGATCGGCGATATCGTCAACGGCGTCGTGAAACGGGTCGAATATGGCAATGTGATCATCGATCTCGGGCGCGGCGAGGCCACGATCAGGCGCGACGAACTGATCCCGCGCGAGGTATTCCGGCCGGGCGACCGCGCCAGAGCCTATGTCTATGACGTTCGGCGCGAACAGCGCGGGCCGCAGATTTTTCTCTCGCGCACCCATCCGCAATTCATGGCCAAGCTGTTCCGCCAGGAAGTGCCTGAAATCTACGACGGCGTGATCGAGGTGAAATCGGTCGCGCGCGATCCCGGCTCACGCGCCAAGATCGCGGTCATTTCGCGGGATAGCTCGATCGACCCGGTCGGCGCTTGCGTCGGCATGCGCGGCTCACGGGTGCAGGCGGTTGTCACCGAATTGCAAGGCGAGAAGGTCGATATCATCCCCTGGTCGCCGGATGCCGCGACATTCATCGTCAACGCCCTGCAGCCGGCGGAAGTGGTCAAGGTCGTGCTTGATGAGGATTCGGCGCGGATCGAAGTCGTCGTGCCGGACGACCAGCTGTCGCTGGCGATCGGACGGCGCGGCCAAAATGTCCGTCTGGCCTCGCAGCTGACAGGCTGGGATATCGATATCCTAACGGAAGCGGAAGAATCGGAACGCCGCCAGAAAGAGTTTGTCGAACGCACCAACACGTTCATGAACGCGCTGAACGTCGACGAGGTCGTTGGCCAGTTGCTGGCGTCGGAAGGCTTCCGCTCGGTCGAAGAGTTGGCCTTCGTCGAGCCATCCGAGGTTGCCTCGATCGAGGGGTTCGACCAAGATACGGCAGCGGAAATTCAGTCCCGTGCGCATGAGTATTTGGCGAAACTTGAAGCGGAGCAGGATACGAAGAGGCGGGAACTTGGCGTTTCGGACGATCTCAAGGAGGTCGCCGGGGTCACGACGGCCATGCTCGTCCGCTTCGGCGAGAACGAGATCAAGACCGTAGAGGACCTCGCCGGTTGCGCGACCGACGATCTCGTGGGTTGGAGCGAACGAAAGGATGGCGAGACGAAAAAACACGCCGGTATCCTTGACGGTTTTGAAATCTCGCGCGAAGAGGCGGAAACCCTCATCATGACCGCGAGGGTCAAGGCGGGCTGGATCGAAGCCATCCCCGATCCCGCCGCCGAAGATGCTTTTGCCGAAGAAACCGGAGACTAAATATTTCCCAGCCAAAACAGAATGTTGAAGATCATGAGCACCACCAATTGATGAGCTTCTGGCCGTGGAGAAATCGATTTGACAAGATCCGGAGTCGCCGGCGCGGAAGCGGCATCCGAGCGAACCTGCATCGTCACCCGGACGAAAGGCGAGCCGGAGGGCATGATTCGCTTTGTCCTCGGACCTGGTGCGATTGTGGTGCCGGACATCGCCCGCAAATTGCCGGGACGCGGCGTTTGGGTAACCGCGCGGATGGAGCGCATCGCGGAAGCCGTCCGGCGGCAAGCGTTTTCGCGAGGTTTCAAGACAAAGGCTGCTGCTTCGGAAAGTTTGCCGGCTGACATCGAGGCTCTGTTGACAAAGGATTGTCTCCAGGCTTTGTCGATGGCCAATAAAGCAGGGCTCGTCATCACGGGTTTTGCCAAAGTTGAACAAGCGATCGCCGCGCGCACGATCGCCGGGCTCGTTCATGCGGCGGATTGCGGTGCCGACGGGATGCGCAAACTCGGGCAAGTCCTGCGCCGCAGCTATGGCTTCGAGCAGACGGTGCCGCGTGTGAATCTATTTTCGTCCGGCCAATTGGATTTGGCATTGGGACGCGCAAATGTGATACATGCGGCTCTGCTCGAAGGAGCCGCGAGTGAAGGGTTTCTGAAGCGCTGCCAGAAGCTGGCGTTTTACTTGTCCGGATCTCCTGGGGTGGAAAGCCCCGGCGAGGCGTGCGGACCGGAACCGGACGAGCCGGATTGAACTGTTATGCAATTGAAAGTGCTGGACGTCCGGCACCATGAAATCGAATGGGCGCGGGCCCGGGAATGTAATACTGATGAATGACACCAAGAACCCTGGTGACACGACGTTGAGCGTCGCTCCGGCCAAAAAGCTGACCTTGAAGCGGCCCGTCGAGGCGGGAATCGTGCGCCAGAGCTTCTCGCACGGCCGCTCGAAAGCGGTGGTCGTCGAGAAAGTGAAACGCCGGGCCGTGGCGCCGGGGGAAACGCATGCGCCGCCCCGCGAAGTTGTCGCTGCGCCGCCGCCGCCTCCCGCGCCCAAGGCGCGCCCGCAAGCCGCCCCATCCCAGCCACAACACCCGCACCGGGCGGCGTCCGGAGTTATTTTGCGTTCGCTGACGGAAGAGGAACGGGAGGCCCGATCCCGCGCACTCTCCGGGGCCCGCGAACGCGAGGTTGAAGATCGTAAGCGCGCCGAGGCCGAAGCCAAAATCCGCGAAGAGCGAGAGGGCCGCGAACGGGAAGAGCGGGCAGCAGCCGAGGCGCGCAAACAGGAGGAAGAGGCACGCCGGGCCCATGAGGCAGAAGCCAAGCGCCGTTCGGAAACCGAAGCCAAACGGCGTCTCGCCGGCGGCGAACCCGCCCCCGCCCCTTCGGGTGCGGCCGTGCGCAGGCCGCCTGTCAGTGTGCCTTTAACACCCGCCAGCCATTCTCCGGCGCCCATAGTAGCCTCCCTCGCCGATGAGGAGGAAGCGCCACACGTCATTCGCCGGCCTGGCTTGCCGATCAAGGTTGCTATCCCTCGCCCGGCCCGCGGCGCCGAGCCAAAAAGCCGGGGCCGCCTCACGGTCGCCAATGTCACGGGGGAGCAAGCAGAAGAGCGGACGCGGTCCGTCGCGGCTTTCCGCCGCCGTGTTCAGCGCCTCAAAGGCCATGTCAATGAGGTTAAGGAGAAGCTCACACGCGACGTGATCCTGCCGGAGACGATTACGATTCAGGAACTCGCCGGCCGGATGTCGGAGCGGGGGGTCGATGTCATCAAGCTTCTGATGAAGCAAGGCCAGATGGCGAAGATCACCGACGTCATCGACGCGGATACGGCGCAACTCATCGCCGAGGAATTGGGTCACACCGTGCGGCGGGTCGCCGAAGCCGATGTCGAGGAAGGGCTCTTCGACACGCCGGACACCGGCGAGGATCTCGTGCCGCGTCCGCCGGTCGTGACCATCATGGGCCATGTCGATCACGGCAAGACCTCGCTGCTCGACGCGATCCGGCACGCCAATGTCGTTTCCGGCGAGGCCGGCGGTATCACTCAGCATATTGGCGCTTATCAGATCACCGCGCCGAATGGCGGCAAGGTGACGTTCATCGATACGCCAGGTCACGCGGCCTTCACGGCGATGCGCGCCCGCGGCGCCAAGGTGACGGACATCGTCGTTCTCGTTGTCGCGGCCGACGATGGCGTCATGCCGCAGACCGCGGAGGCGATCGCCCATGCACGGGCCGCCAAAGTCCCGATGATCGTGGCGATCAACAAGATCGACAAACCCGACGCCAAGCCCGAGCGTGTGCGCAGTGAATTGCTGCAACATGAGGTGCAGGTTGAAAGTCTTGGCGGCGATACGCTCGAAGTCGAGGTTTCGGCGACCAAGAATCTCAACCTCGACAAGCTGCTTGAACTGATCTCCCTCCAGGCAGAATTGCTCGACCTGCGGGCCAATCCCGACCGGCCGGCCGAAGGCACGGTCATCGAGGCACGGCTCGACAAGGGCCGTGGACCCGTAGCAACAGTGCTGGTGCAGCGCGGCACGTTGAAAGTTGGCGATCTGATCGTCGGCGGCTCCCAATGGGGCCGGGTGCGGGCACTGCTCGGCGATAAGGGAGAGATCAAGGCTGACGCAGGCCCGTCGATGCCGGTCGAGGTGTTGGGCTTTTCCGGCTCGCCGGAAGCGGGCGATCGCGTGGCCGTTGTCGAAAGCGAGGCAAGAGCGCGGGAAATCACCGAATACCGCGAACGGCAAAAGCGCGACCAGGCCACCGCGCGGGGAACCGTGGCGCGCGGATCGCTCGCCGATATGATGAGCCAGTTGAAGACGGCTGGCCGCAAGGAATTCCCGCTTGTCATCAAGGGCGACGTTCAGGGCTCGGTCGAAGCGATCCTTGCAACGCTCGAGAAACTCAATACCGAAGAAGTCGCGGCACGTGTCATTCATGCCGGAGTTGGCGGTATTACCGAGTCCGACATCACCTTGGCGGAAGCTTCGGGTGCGGCGGTGATTGGCTTCAATGTGCGCGCGCATAAGGAAGCCAGGGCGCTTGCCGAACAATCGGGCATCGAAATTCGCTATTACAATGTTATCTATAATCTCGTCGACGACGTGAAGGCGGCGATGTCCGGTCTGCTCGCGCCGACGTTGCGCGAGGACATGCTCGGCAATGCGGAGATCCTCGAAGTCTTTACGATTTCGAAGGTTGGCAAAGTCGCGGGCTGCCGGGTCACCGACGGCACCGTTCAGCGGGGCGCCAATGTCCGGCTGATCCGCGACAATGTTGTCGTTCATGAAGGCAAGCTCTCGACTCTCAAGCGCTTCAAGGACGAAGTCAAGGAAGTGCAAGCAGGGCAAGAATGCGGCATGGCGTTCGAAAACTATCAAGACATGCGCACGGGCGATGTCATCGAATGCTACACCGTCCAGGAGATCAAGCGCTCACTGTGACGTCATGAGTGGAAGCAGATCGGTCCGCTTTTTCGCCGGGTGACTGCTTTCCACGCTGACAATTCACCATGATCTGAACGGCAAGACCGCCGGAGACCACATGTCCAGAGTTCATCACCAACAGGGCGCCGAGCCTTCGCAACGAATGCTGCGCGTCGCCGAATTGATCCGGCATGCCATGTCGGAGCTTCTTGTCCGTTCGGCGGTCGCCGATCCAGTGCTCGAAGGTCAGGCCGTGACGATTCAGGAAGTCCGCATGAGCCCGGATCTGAAGCTTGCGACGATTTATGTCATGCCGCTCGGCGGCAAGAACACCGCCGACGTTTTGGCCGCACTTGACCGGCACAAGAAATTTTTGCGCGGCGAAATTGCAAGGCGCGTCAATCTTCGCTTCGCCCCTGACATTCGCTTCAAAAGCGATCAGCGATTTGACTACAGCACTAGGATCGACGCTTTGCTCGACTCGCCGGAAGTGAAACGCGATTTGGCACAAAAAGGATAATGAACATGGCCAACCGCGCCTCGACGCGAAAAGATGTCAATGGCTGGGTCATTTTGGACAAGCCAGCTGGCATGAACTCGACCCAGGCGGTGTCGCGTTTGAAACGGATTTTCAATGCCAAAAAGGCTGGACACGCTGGCACGCTCGACCCTCTGGCGACAGGCATCTTGCCGGTCGCTTTTGGCGAGGCGACGAAAACCGTGCCCTTTGTGCAAGACGGGGAAAAGGCCTATCGCTTTACGGTGCGCTGGGGTGCGGAAACAGATACCGATGATTCCGATGGCCGCGTGACCGCGCAATCAGATGCCCGTCCGTCTGCCAGCGAAATTACCGCGCTGCTCCCGCCATTCATCGGGACGGTTCTGCAATTGCCTCCTTCCTATTCGGCGATCAAGATCAATGGCGAGCGCGCCTATGATCTCGCGCGCGGCGGCGAGGCACCCGTTCTGACTCCCCGCGCGGTGACGATTCACGCGCTCGACCTCATCGATGCTGGACCCGACGAGGCGGTCTTTGAAGCCCGTTGCGGCAAGGGAACCTATGTTCGTGCGATCGCCCGTGATCTCGGCAGAAGCCTTGGCTGTTATGGCCATGTCAGCGCGTTGCGGCGAACCCGGGTCGGGCCATTCTATGAAAAGGATGCGGTGCCCCTGCTGGATATGGATGATGCTGCCGTCAGCGCGTTGGCGTTGCGCCGCGTCGAGGCGGGACTGACCGAAGTGCCGCGCATCACGGTCGATTCCGGAACCGCTGCGCGTTTGAGGCGTGGTCAGCCGGTGTTGCTGCGCGGTCAGGACGCGCCCTTTGATGGCTCCGCCTATGCCGCCTGCGGGGGCGTCGTCGTCGCCATTGGCGCGATTGAGAATGGAGAGTTGGTGCCGGGACGCGTTTTCAATCTTCCTTTTTAGCAATGTTCCCGAATCCATCCTCCTCCAGCATGGCATCAAGCTTGGCGCGCTCGGCTTCGGACAATGGATTTACCGGGACGCGATTGTTTTGCCGCTGCCGGGAGGCGAGGATTAGGCCCCCGCCTATGGCAAGCACAAGGAAGGGAGCGCCCCAAAGCAGCCAGGTTTCCAGCTTGAAGGGTGGTTTCAGAAGGATGAATTCGCCATAGCGGCGAACGAGAAAAGTCCGGATTTGCTCGTCGCTATCGCCTGCTTGCAGCCGCTCCCGCACCAGCAAGCGCAAGTCGCGCGCTAGATCGGCGTTCGATTCGTCGATCGACTCATTCTGGCAAACCATGCAGCGCAATTCGGCGGAGAGCGCCCGGGCACGCGCCTCAAGGCTTGGATCTGTCAGCACTTCGTCTGGCTGTACGGCGCTCGCCGTAAGGGATGTGAACAAAAACAGACAAGCCGCGAGGATGACGCGTGCAAAGGCCATTTTCATTCCGCCGGTTGCGGGCTTGCCGTTTGCACCTTGCGAGCCCGGCGCGCGATGCCGACACGGAAACTGCGATCGCTTAAGGACAGGCAGCCGCCGAAGGCCATAACGAGAGCGCCGATCCAGATCAAGGCGACGAGAGGCTTCCAGAAGATTCTCGCGTTGACGACGCCATTGGGGGCGACGTCAGCAATGCTCATATAGACCTGGCCGAAGCCGAGTGTCGCTATTCCTGCCTCCGATCTCGTCATCCGGCGGGCCGGATAGAACCGCGTCGCGGGCTCGATCGTGGCGACGACCGCCCCTTTGGCGCGGATTATCGTGCGTCCCACGAGTTCGGAATAATTGGCGCCATTGCGCGGCACGACACCTCCGAATGTCAGTTCATAAGGACCAGCTGCAATCGTTTCACCAGGCTTCAGCGCGGTGATTTTTTCGGTGCCCCAGCCGGTCGCGGCGAGGCCCAGCAGAGTGATGCCAATACCCGCATGGGCGAACGCCGTGCCAAAGGCGTGGCGCGGCACGCCGCGTGCGCGCTGGCTTGCAATCGCGGGGGCAAACCCGCCGCCGAAGATCCGCCGGCCGAGATCGATGAAAGAACCAGCGATGACATAAAACGCGATACCCGACAGGATCACGCTGACCGCTGGACCGCCGCGCCAGGCGGCGAGGATCGCCATAAACACCAGAGCCGCCGCAAACGCCGCCGCCAGCCTTTGCGCGACGCCCGCGAGATCACCGCGCTTCCAGGGAAGCAACTGACCGAATGGCATCAGGATGAACAAAGGAATGAACATCGGGATAAAGGTCAGATTGAAGAACGGTGCACCGACAGAGATTTTTTCCCCCGTCAAAGCTTCGAGCGCCAGCGGATACAGCGTGCCGACAAAAACGGTGGCGCAACAGGCCGTCAATAAGAGATTGTTGAGGACGAGCGCCCCCTCCCGCGATACCGGGGCGAAAAGCCCACCTTGTTTCAGCCCTGCCGCGCGGATGGCGAAGAGCGCAAACGATCCGCCGATGAAAAGCACGAGGATCAGGAGAATGAAGACGCCCCGGGTAGGATCGCTCGCGAACGCATGGACGGATGTCAGGACGCCGGAGCGCACCAGAAATGTTCCGACCAACGACAGCGAGAAGGCCAGAATCGCAAGAAAGATCGTCCAGATTTTCAAGGCTTCCCGCTTTTCCATCACCGCCGTGCAATGCAACAGCGCGGTCGCGGCAAGCCAAGGCATCAGAGAGGCATTCTCGACGGGGTCCCAGAACCAGAAGCCGCCCCAGCCAAGTGTGTAATAGGCCCAATAAGATCCCATGGCGATGCCGAGCGTCAAGGATATCCAGGCGATCAAGGTCCACGGCCGCACGAACCGCGCGAACACCGCATCGATCCGCCCCGAAATCAAAGCCGCCGCCGCGAAGGAATAGGTGATCGAAAGCCCGACATAGCCAAGATAAAGCAGCGGGGGATGGATGGCGAGCCCCGGATCTTGCAGGAGCGGGTTCAAATCATTGCCTTCCGCCGGCGCATCGGCAAGCCGCGCGAACGGGTTCGACGTCAGGAGAATGAACAGCAGGAATGCGGCGGCGATCCAGGATTGCACGGCCAGCACATTGGCGCGGAAGTCTTCCGGCATGGAACGCGAAAACAAAGCGACAGCCGCCGCGAACAGCGACAGAACCAGCACCCATAGAAGCATCGAGCCTTCGTGATTGCCCCAGACGCCGGTGATTTTGTAAATGAGCGGTTTGGCGGAATGAGAATTTTCAACGACATTGACGAGCGAAAAGTCGGAGACGACATGGGCCGCGGTCAAGGCCACATAGGCGTAAGCCACAAGGCCAAATCCCATGAGCGCGACCGGCGGCGCGACCGCCATAAGGCGCTGATCCCGCGTGATGCTGCCCCAGATTGGCAAGACAGAGTTCACCAGCGCGAGTGCCAGCGCGAGGACGAGCGCGTAATGGCCGGTTTCGACAATCATGCGCGCCGCTCTCCTAGACTTTTGGCCCTGATTCCCACCACTGTCCTCACTTGCTTGCCGCGTCCGCGCCTTCGCGCCAAACACCCTGCTTCTTCAGGGCGTCCGCGACTTCGCGCGGCATGTAGCGTTCGTCATGCTTGGCGAGAATGCTATCGGCATGAAAGACTTTGTCCTGGCCAAGTGTGCCCTCCGCGACAACGCCTTGGCCCTCCCGGAAGAGATCGGGCAGCAGCCCGGTGTAGGTCACTTCGACCTCCTGTTTGGTATCGGTCACGGCGAAGCGCACTGTGTTTTCGCCCTCGCGCACAAGCGAGTCCTGCTTGACCAGCCCGCCGATGCGCAACCTCTGCCCTTCATGCGGCGCCTTTTGTGCAAGCTCGCTTGGGCCGTAGAAAAAGACGATATTGTCGCGTAACGCCACAAGGACGAGTCCCAAGGCGAGACACAGCACGGCGAACGCGGAGGAGATCAGAACGAGGCGGCGTTTCTTGCGCGTCATCACCGCCTAACCTTCCAAACCGAGTTCGCGCGCGAGCGCATCAAGGCGGGCGACCGCGCTCGGATCGTTGGAGAGATTGCGTTTTGCGTCGACGAGCGCCGCGCGGGCCTTCCCGGATTCATGCAAAACCGTATAGGAGCGGACCAGACGAAGCCAGCCTTCAAGATCTTGCCCATTTTGAGCCAGACGGGCCGCGAGCCCCTCGACCATATTGCGAATGACGCCCATCTGGGCGTCGGCCGGCATTGCCTCTATTTGAGCTGCCAAGGGGCCTTGCGGCGCTCCAGACTTGACGTCAAGACTTGCGATCCGTTTGCGCAGCACTTGCGCCCAAGCCGCGTCGCGTGGCGCTTCGGCGGCGAGCTTTCCCCAGATTTCCTTTGCCCCGGCGATGTCGCCTTCCTGCTCGGCTGCAAGTCCAAGAAAAAAGCGGGGCTTGGGAGCTGAAGGGTCCGCCGCCGCAGCCGTTTCGAAGACCTGTTTGGCATCCGCCGTCACAACGCCGCGAGTGGCGGCAACCAGGGTTTCGCCGTATAGCGCCTGACGTTCCGCGGTTGGCCCTAACAGGCGCAACGCCGCGCTCGCAGCCTGGACGGCATCATTGAGGCGACCAGTTTGCAGATAAACTGGCACCAAAACTTCGTAGCCGCGTCCGTCATCGGGGTGTTGCACAAGGTGTGCCTCAATCTTGGCGATCGCGGCAGCCAAATCCATGCGGGCTGGGGCAGCTTCTAGGCGAGCCGCCAGCGGTGCGTCGGGCAGCTCGGGACGCCCGATCGCCGCGTAAAGGGAAATCGAGACGGCCGGCACTAGAAACAAGACGGCCAGCGAGGCCAGCCCGGCTCGCCGTGGCAATGTTGGTGACGCTGAATCGACCGGGGCTTCCGCCGCGGCCATCAAGCGCCGCGCGGCTTCAACTTTGGCTCCCTCGGCATCTTCCAGCGCAACCAGGTTTTGTGCCTCGTCGCGCTCAATTTCGGCGAGTTGGGACTTGTAAAGTGCGATATCTGTTTCCCGGCGCCCAACCCCGCGCGGCGGTTTGGCCAGCGGCCAGAGAACGCTAACGACCGCGGCGGCGGTCAAAATGGCGAAAAGCAACCACAACATGGAGCCTTAATAGTCATTGCCAAGGCGCTTGCAAGGCTCATCGGAAACAAATGTCGGAGGGTTCACGCGGCTGGAAGCTTGAGATTCGCCCGCAAGCCGCCCTCGGGGCTATCTTCGAGGGTCAAGACCCCGCCATAGAGAGAGGCCAAATCGGCAACAATGGAGAGTCCGAGACCGGAACCGGGTTTGGTTTCATCGAGGCGCTGCCCGCGTGAAAGCGCGGCTTGGCGCTGACTGGCAGCAAGTCCTGGCCCGTCATCATCGATCATCACGCGAAAAAAGCGGCGCTCCGTGAGATTTCCCCACGGCTCCATTTCTATTTCGATCGTCACCTTTTGATGCGCCCATTTACCGGCATTATCGACGAGATTTCCAATCATCTCCTCAAAATCCTGGCGTTCGCCCGGGAATCGAATTGCCCCCACCGCCGTGAGCGAAAATTCAACCGCCCGCGCGGCATAGATTTTTTCGAATGTGCGGATCAGAGACTCGGTGGCGGGGGCCACCTCGGTGACGCCGCCAAGCGCTCGCGCGCGGACCGCGACCCGCGCGCGGTTCAGGTAATAGGACAGCTGATCGCGCATGACCGCCGCCTGCTCCTCAACCTTCGCCGCAAGCGGGCTCGAATCTACCGCCGCTTCGTTAATGATGACGCTGAGCGGCGTCTTCAGCGCATGAGCAAGATTGCCCACTTGAGTACGGGCGCGCTCCACGACGTCGCGGTTGGCGCCGATCAGCAGATTGAGTTCACTGGCCAGCGGCGCCAGATCCTGGGGAAAATCGCCCTCGATTTTTTCGGCTTCCCCGCGCCGGATCGCGGCGACCCCTTCCTGCAATTGCCAAAGCGGTTTCAAGCCATAGCGGAGCTGGGCCGCCGACGAAAGAATAAGCGCGAACGCAAGCACGGCAAAGGTTACCACGAGGTCAAATTGGAAGCGCGAGATTTGCCGGTCGATGTCTTCGGTCGTCGCCGCGACCTGAACCAGATAAATGCCCTGATCGCCTGTGTCGATGACCCGTTCGGCCATGCGCAAAATCCGGTCGTCGGGTCCTTTTGCGAAGCCCCGGCGTGCCCCCCCGGCACCGGCCGCGACGCCAAAATCGGACAGGCGGGGCAGCTTTGCCGCGAACAGCGAACGCGAACTCCTGATCTCGTGCTTGGGCGCGTCCAACCGGGTGATCTGCCAATACCAGCCAGATAAAGGAAATTCGAATTGCGGTTCGCCGAGCTGGCCCGGCGCGGCGTGGGTTTCTTCTCCAGACGATGCGATATCGGCGATGAGCTCATGCAGATACACGCCGAGCCGGTCATCGAAATTGTCGACAGCGGTACGCCGGTAGATTGTCGAGAGAACTAGACCCGCGACAAGCAAAATCCCAAAGCTCAGCAATGCAGCGGAAAAGAACAGCCGCCGCGCGATCGAACGGGGTCTTTGCTTTATAGACGTGCTGTCTGGCCGCGCCACACCCGAGCGACTCGCATCCTGTTCATGGTTTGCCATCAAACGCCGCCAGCAAAAGACGCGTCCGGCGTGAACGCGCGGGATCACTTGAGCGCCGGGGGTTCCGCCGCGCGCGGATTTCCTTCCTCGGTTCCGGGCGCCGCCAAAATATAGCCGAGCCCCCGCACGGTTTGGATAATTTCGATACCGAGCTTCTTGCGCAAGCGCCCGACGAAAACTTCGATTGTATTGGAATCCCGGTCGAAATCTTGATCGTAGAGATGCGCGACGATTTCCCCGCGAGAGACGACTTTTCCAGCATGATGCATCAAATAAGAGAGAAGCCGGTATTCATGCGAGGTTAGCTTAACGGGTACACCGTCGACGGTAACGCGGCCTGCGCGGGCATCGAGAAGCACCGGACCGCACCGGAATTCACTGGTCGCCTGGCCAGCAGAGCGACGGAGGAGCGCACGCAACCTGGCAAGGATCTCCTCGATATGGAAGGGTTTGGCGACGTAATCGTCGGCACCCGCGTCAAAACCTTGAACCTTGTCGCTCCATCGGTCGCGCGCCGTCAAAATCAGGACCGGCATGAGGCGCCCCGCCTGCCGCCATTCCGTCAGCACGGAAACGCCATCCCTTTTTGGCAATCCCAAATCCAGAATGACGGCATCGTAAGGTTCGGTGTCTCCCAAAAACCAGCCTTCCTCGCCATCGAAGGCCTTGTCCACGGCATAGCCTGCTTGCGACAGCGCCGCGACAATCTGACGATTGAGATCCTTGTCATCCTCGACGACGAGTAGCCGCACCGTTTAATGTCCTGTGAGCGGGAGCCGGTTCATGAGAAACACCGCTGCCATTCATTGCTCATTTTTCGAATCGATCGCCTGTCCTGTCTTGGCGTCGATAAAAACGTGAATGACGCGGCCGTCGTGGCGCAAGAGGCTGAGTTCATAGACAAGCTCATCGCTCCGGCGGCACAGCTTGACCCCGAGCGCCTCCGCTTGCAACCGGCCCGCCGCGTTCCGCATTGCATGAAAAGGCTCGAACAGGCCGTGCAGGAGAATTTTGTCTCTTGTCTCAGCGGCAGAAAAACAGGCGTGTTCGGGTTCGGTTCGCGCGGCGGCGCCCAAGCCAAGGTAGACCGCGACAGCGGCCACGAAGAAAAAAATCATGCACGAAACTGGCTTGCTCACAATGAATGGTCCATGAATATTACGGCGATGCAGGATTTTTTTCGAATCACTCCCCTTTTGAAGGCATTAGCAGCAGCCCGGCGGGTGGGTCTTGCTGCGTTCTTGGCTTGCCTTGCAGGTCTGTTTTTGCCGGCGCCCGTCTTTGCCTTGGTTGGACCCACCCAACTGGCGCCTGAATTCAAGCCCTATGTCGTTATGATCTTGGACAACGGAAGCGGCGAAGGCGCCAGCTATTGCAGCGCCAGCGTCATCGCTCAAGACGTCGTCCTGACCGCGGCGCATTGCGTATCCACTCCTTCCACCACGCGGGTGTTTTTTCTAGGCGGGGAAGGCAAGCTGATTTTTCTTGTTGCTGCTTGGATCATTTGGACTCTGGCCTCGGTTCTGCTCATCCCGTTGGCGATGCGTTTTGGCCGGATACGCCCGCTCACCAGCATCCAGGCGGGCCTGAGCTTGATCATGTTTGGGACCGCCATAACCTATTATCTTTGGCCTAGCGTCTCCGGGCGGTTGGTGTTTTCCGGCGTTGCCTCGATTGCCATCAACCCAGGATACCGCCCGAACACCGGGCAGGATGCGGCTTCCATCGACCTCGCGCTTGTGCGCCTCTCAAAGCCCCTGGCTTCTTCCTTCAAACCCGTGGAACTTTTGCGCAATTTCTCCGTCGTGACAGGGCAGCGATTGCAGATTGCGGGCTTCGGTCACGCGGATGAAGAAGAACGCGGTACGTCAGGGGTTTTGCGGACCGCTATCCTGGCCGCCAACGGACCCAAATCACCGGTTCTTGTCCATTTGACGGATCCAGATGGCAACCGGCTTGGCGGCTGCACAGGCGATTCCGGCGCCCCCATTTTTGCAGTCGGCCGGCCGGCGCTGGTCGCCGTGGCAATCAGGGCTAAGGGCAACAATGGTTATGCTTGCGGGGCCGAAACCGAGGCGGTGCTCACTGGCCCTCAGCTGCCGTGGATTCACGAAATCCTTGTCGCGTGGTCAGGGGCAAAAAATCTGACACTCTAAATCGCGGGAGATACGCCCCCGATTCAGGGGTTGCCGATGCTGCGCTGCGGTTATAGTTTACCGCGGCGCAGTATTTATGGAGGTGTGACATGCCGCATCCGGCAAGCACGGCATTGGTCCTCCAAGGTGGCGGCGCGCTCGGCGCCTATGAGCTTGGTGCGGCGCGGCGGCTCTACAAGGACCAGGATTTCGCGCCAGACTTGATCGCCGGCGTCTCGATCGGTGCAATCACCGCAGTGCTTCTGGCGCGTCCCGCAAAGGGTTTGAAACCGCTCGAAGCGCTGGAAGCGTTCTGGCAAAAAATCACGGTTTCCGGGCTTTTTCTGCCGCCACCCCTGCGGCCTTATGCTTCGGCGCTGGGAAACCCAAATTTCTTCGTGCCGAGGTTCGATTACTACGCCCTGCCGATATGGACGAACATCTACGATACGGCGCCGCTCCGCGAGACACTTTCCCAATTGGTCGATCTCAAGGCACTCGCGGACCCAAACGCCAGGCCAGGACTTCTGGTCAGTGCGACCGATGTGCAAGCAGGGCAAATAGAATATTTTTTCAGTAAGGACCAAGGACTTTCCTTGGACCATATCGTGGCAAGCGGCAGCTTGCCGCCGTCGTTTCCAATGACACAGATCGGCGAGAAATATTACTGGGACGGAGGCTTGTTCGACAATACGCCACTCGGCGCCGTGCTCGACAGGCTCGATACGTCGGTGGGGACGATTTATGTCGTCAATCTGTTTCCCAATGAGGCGCCAGTCCCTAGCAATATGCAGGAAGTCACGGTTCGGACGCAGAACCTGCAGTTTGCCAATAGAACCGGCGCGGACGTGAAAATGCTGGGGAGGATCAACGAGGTCGCCGACTTAATGCAGGCACTGGAAAATCTTCCTGAAGGCAATCCGCTCAAGGACAACCCGGCCTATCAGGCGGTGGCGAAGCGTCACTACATCCGCGTTCCGCGCATCGTCGCGATCACACGCCCCGATCAAGTTTTGGGCTTTGGCGGAAGCGACTTCTCTCCCGAGACAATCGAAGAACGCGCGATTGAAGGTTTCAAACAGACCGAGAAGGCGTTGGCGGCGTAGTTTTCATCAATGTTGGGCTTTTTCGATCTCCGGCAAGATCGTTTGCCGATAGGCGTCCTCGCTCACCGGCCCGACGAATCGGTAAGCGATCGTGCCGTCTCCCTTGACGATAAAAGTTTCCGGCACCCCATAGACGCCCCAGTCAATTGCCACGCGCCCTTTGCGGTCTGCGCCGATCCGCGCAAACGGGTCGCCATTCTCCGCAAGAAAGCGCTGAACGTTCGCGGGATCATCCTTATAGGCAATCCCGAACAGGCTCGCTCCCGTGCGTTTGAGAATAGGGTCCGCCGCAAGCTGCATCAGCAATTGATGTTCCTGATGGCAGGGCACGCACCAGGAAGCGAAGACGTTCACAAGCGTCACTTTTCCTTGCCGGAGATCGGCGGCCGAAAATCCCGGCTTGTCCAGCCCCTCAACGGGCGGCAAGTCGAAGTCCGGAACTTGGCGGCCGATGAGCGCCGAGGGCAGCAGCGACGCATCGCCGGCAAAGAGCCGGAACAAAAAGAGCCCCGCCAGAGCGGCGAACAGCAGCAAGGGCACGAAAACGACGAGGGGCCGCTGCGCTGCGTGCGAATCCGCGTGTGGCTTGGGTGCGCGTGCTGTCATTTATGAGCGAGTTTCCAAATCA
The DNA here is from genome assembly GCA_036561105.1 of Methylocella sp. GTDB lineage: Bacteria > Pseudomonadota > Alphaproteobacteria > Rhizobiales > Beijerinckiaceae > Methylocapsa. The sequence goes on from DATBPZ010000060.1 coordinate 71,069, forward strand.
TCACTAGGATTCGGATTTTGCGGATCGTCATCTTGGCGGATTTCCGGAACGGAAAACGAGGCGAGCGCCCGCTTTAAATTCAGATAGTCCACGACGATTGTCACCACCATTCCGGCGGCGATCACAAAGGCAAAGACGTAAGCAGCAATGATAAAGCCAAGATGCGAATCATGGCTCATAAGCCGCCTCCCATGCGGAGGGCCGTCCCTGCTCTTGGACGCTCGCCGCCAGGATCGACATGCGCCGCAGGCGCCGGCGTAAAATCTCGTTGCGGATCGCCAATAGATACAGCGTTAGGAACAAAAAGGTGAAAGCGAGTACCATCACCACGAGCGGCCACAGCATGGAAGGAGCGATTGCCGGACCCCCGAGGCGGAAGACCGACGCCGGCTGGTGCAGCGTGTTCCACCAGTCGACGGAAAACTTGATGATTGGAATGTTGACCGCCCCGACCAGGGTAAAGATCGCCGCCGCGCGCGCCGCCTTGCCAGGGTCTTCGATGGTGCGCCACAAAGCGACCAGTCCGAGGTAGATCAAGAAAAGGACAAGAACCGAGGTGAGCCGGGCGTCCCAGACCCACCACGTGCCCCACATGGGCTTGCCCCATAAAGAACCAGTGCCAAGGCACAGCAAGGTGAAGCCGGCCCCAAGCACCGCCCCCGCCTTTTGCGCCGCGTCCGCGAGGGGGTGGCGCCACACAAGCGTGCCAAGCGCAGCGGACGTCATGACGAGATAAATCAACATGGCGAGCCATGCCGACGGAACATGCAGATACATGATCTTGACCGTCTCGCCCTGCTGATAATCAGGCGGTGCGACAAAGAGGGCAAGATAAAGCCCAACGCCCAGCAACACCGCCGTCAGCGCCGCCGATATCGGAATGAGGGGACGGGCGATACGTAGGAAATATGTGGGCGAGGCATAGTTTGGCATGGATTTCATCTATGCCGGCGCCTGGCCAAATGCAAATCGGGACGGCCCTCGATAGAGGCTCCACGGCCGGAATTTGACTGCTCCAGAGGCAAGGATCAGAATCGGTGAACTCTAACTCACCTTCCCGGCAGACGGGAGGAATTGGCAAGCTCACCCCGGAGCGCGGCACAGCGTCCGCCGCGCTCCCATGCGATCTCAGATTAAGCCGCGACCTTGTCGCATTCCGCGGCGCAAGCCTTGCAAGATTCGCCACACGCCTTGCACTCGGCGATTTGAGGGAATTTTTCGCATTCCTTTTGGCAGTCCTTGCAAACCATTGCGACCGCCTTGGCGAGATGGCCCGTATGCTCCGAATTGACCGCTGCAAGCGTCTGCAGCGCCGCACAGGCGGCAACGAGCTGGTACGCTGCTTCGGCGCAGCCCGCCATGCTCGTATCCTTCATCGCATACATGCCGAGACAGTGCCTGAGGCAATCATTGCCTGTAGAGACGCAATGCCCGGCGGCTTCCTCTAGGGACTTGTATTTCGGCGGATGCATATCTGGCTCGCCGGCTTGAGCGAAGGCTGGTGAAGCCGACGCAGCGAAAGCGACGGTACCAGCGGCGGCAATGAATTCACGGCGGTCCATAGGTTTCTCCTTTAAGTTTAATGTCCTGCCAGCACCATTCTAACCGTTGAAGGTGACAGCTTTGCAGACCTTGAACATATAGAACGGTCTCTGGTGTTGATCCACAACAACAAGTTTATTTGCGGTTTATAATATAGTCTATAAATTTGCTTAAATAAGCAATCCCTGGCCAATGGCTTTTTGATAATCCTTAATGTCGGAGAAGACGATCTCCGGCCATCTTTCCTGCTCGTATCGCAGATCGAAACCAGAGGCGGCCATAAAAACTGGGGCGCCATCTAAGTCTCGCGCCATCGAAGCTGGATGCGCCTGAAAAAATTTATCTACTTCGCCCGAAGTTTTTGAACCGATCCATCGCGCGAACTCGAACCGGCTCACCTCGAAAGTAACGGTGAGACCATATTCCGCGTTCAACCGCTCAGCGAGAACATCAAGTTGCAAGGCGCCAACGACACCCGCGATCGCGCCGGATCCATCATGCGGCAGGAACAGTTGGACCACGCCCTCCTCCGCCATTTGCCCCAAAGCCTCCCGCAGCTTTTTCGCCTTCATGGCATCGCCGGTCTTGACGCGGCGCAGAATTTCGGGCGCGAAACTTGGGACGCCGCGAAAGACGAGATCTTCTCCCTCGGTCAAAGTGTCGCCAATCCGCAAGGTCCCGTGATTTGGAATGCCGACCACGTCGCCAGCAAAGGCTTCCTCGGCGAGCTGACGATCCTGGGCGAAGAAAAATTGCGGCGTGTTAAGCGCGATATTCTTACCGGTGCGCACCAGCTTGGCCTTCATTCCGCGCGTCAGTTTCCCGGAGCAAATACGAAGAAAAGCGATCCTGTCGCGATGATTGGGGTCCATGTTCGCTTGGATTTTGAACACGAAGCCGGTCATTTTTGCTTCCCTCGCATCGACGTGTCGCGAGACCGCCTGTAGGCCTTGCGGCGGCGGCGCGAAAGCTTTGAGCGCGTCGATCAAATCGCGCACCCCAAAATTGCGCAACGCGCTGCCGAAAAAAACGGGCGTTAAATGGCCTTGCAAAAACGACGTGAGATCGAAGCCCTTAAAGCCTCCCTTAGCAAGGTCGATTTCATCACCAGCCTGGGCAAAATCGGCCTCATCAAGGAGGCTGGCGATGAACTTGTCGGCCGCCCCCTCAACAGCCACGGGCTCGCTGTCGCGATCGATCTGCCGCACCAGATTGCGTTGCAAGTCGAACGTGCCCGCGAAGGCGCGGCCCCGCCCAAGCGGCCAGGTTATGGGGCAAACATCGAGCGCCAGCGTTTTTTCGATTTCGTCGAGAAGCTCGAACGGGTCTCGTGTCTCACGATCGAGCTTATTGATGAAAGTAAGGATCGGAATATCGCGCAAGCGGCACACTTCAAAAAGCTTGCGGGTGCGCGCCTCGATACCCTTCGCCGCGTCGATCACCATGATTGCGGAATCAACGGCGGTCAGGGTCCGGTAGGTATCTTCCGAGAAGTCCTCGTGGCCTGGGGTATCGAGGAGATTAAAGACGCAGCCGTCATACTCGAAGGTCATCACCGAGGTCACGACCGAAATTCCCCGCTCGCGTTCGATTCCCATCCAATCCGAGCGGGTCTGCCGCCGGTTGGCCTTGGCGCGAACCTCTCCCGCAAGCTGGATCGCGCCGCCAAATAGCAGAAGCTTTTCGGTAAGCGTCGTTTTCCCTGCATCGGGGTGGGAAATAATAGCAAAGGTTCGTCGCCGGGCGACTGGATCAAGGGTGTTCATGCCGATGCTTCGCCGCAAAGGGAAGGAATTGTCAACCGTTCCGGGTCACGGGTCAGTTCGAATTCGGCTTGCGACCGGGCGAAGGGACCAACGCGCGTGCTTGGATGAAAGGTTTTGAGACGTAACCTGGGTGCCTTGATTGCCCGACACAGCTATAGTTCGTTGAGCCCCAGTTCGCGCTGCTTCTTCTTGGTCAGGCCCTGAGAGACGATACGATACGATTGACGAATATAGTCTCTCAATTCATCGTCCGCGAGTCCCGGCTTGGCATAGTGCTGTATCCACGTCATGCCGCGCGACGCAAGATATGGCGCCGGGCGCAGGCCCGGTTGCTCCTTCAGCAATTCATATGAGATGCCGCTCACCTTGAAGGTGAAAGCTGGGGTTTCGCCGGCCCAACCACCGATAGCAAAAACCTTGCCGCCAACTTTCCACACATGTGATCCGCCCCATTGAACCACATAGCTTGTGGCGGGAAGTGCATGGCAAAACGCGTTGTAGTCGTCGTAGGTCATTCGTAGTTCCGAGCGGCGGATCTTGGATCTGCGTGTCGTCGAATGATTATTCGGCGGCGGAGCGCACCTCGGCCTGGGGATGCGGAAGACTATGCCGCTGCGGCTTGCTGCGATTTCGATCCCTTGCCACCAGCGTATAGATCGCCGGCGTCACGAACAGCGTAAAAACCGTTCCAACACTCATTCCCGCCGCAATGACGATGCCGATCGCGAAACGGCTCTGCGCCCCAGCGCCCACCGCGACGATCAGGGGAATCATACCGGCCACCATCGCCGCGGTGGTCATTAATATCGGGCGTAGCCGCACGGAAGCGGCATGTTCGATCGCAGCGCGGCGGCCAAACCCTTCCTGCTCCTGCAGCCGGTTGGCGAACTCCACCATGAGAATCCCGTGTTTGGAGATCAACCCAATCAGCGTGACGAGGCCAATCTGAGAATAAATATTCATGCTCGCCGCGCCGACAACTCCGAGGATGTTCAAAGGTAAAAGCGCGCCGAACATCGACGTCGGCAGGGCAATAAGGATGATCAGCGGGTCTCGGAAGCTTTCAAACTGGGCGGCCAGCACCAGAAAAATCACGATAAGCGCGAAGATGAAGGTTGCAACGAGCGTATTGCCTTCCTGCACGTATTGACGGCTCTCGCCCTGATAATCGACGCTGTAGCCCTCCGGCAGAAGTTCCTTTGCCTTTTGCTGCAGAAAAGCGATCGCTTCGCCAAGGGTGTGGCCGGGAAATGGCACGCCTTGCAATGTCGCGGCATTCAATTGCTGGAAAGTCGGAAGCCCGTTCGGCTGCACGCTCGTTGTGACGCTGGCGACTGTCGCCAGCGAAACAAGCGCGCCGGAGTTGGTGCGCAACTGATAGCGGGTCAGCCAATCGGGGGTAAGCCGGAACTCCCTCGGCGCCTGAGGAATGACTTGATAGCTGCGCCCTTGGAGGCTGAACCGGTTGACATAATTGCCGCCGAGCAGGGTTGCGAGCGAGGTACCAATCTCCTGCATGTGAATGCCGAGACGGTTGGCTTTGTCCGCGTCGATCTTGAAATCGATTTGCGGCATATCGAACTTGAGATCGCTGTTGGCGAAAATAAACAGGCCGCTGTCGTGGGCCGCTTTTTCGATCTCGGCCATGACATCCGCAAGCTGGCGGTAATCAGCGATCGTCCGGATCACGAATTGCAGCGGTGGGCCGCCCGTCGAGCCCGGCAAGGACGGCGGCCCGAAAGCCAGAATCTCCGCTCCAGTCACATGCGCGAGTTTTGGCTGCAGGGCTTCGATGATCTGTTTTTGGGTGCGTTTACGCTCATCCCAAGGCTTCAAAATAAGGCCGCCAAAGCCTTGATGCACTCCCGCAAAACCATTGATAACGAAGACATGCTCCTTTTCAGGAATCTCATTAGCAGCCGCATCGATCTGGGCCGTCGCTTTCTCCATGTAATCGAGATTGGCGTATTGCGGTGTCTTGACCAGGGCGAAAATCGTGCCCTGGTCTTCTTCCGGCGCGAGTTCCTTGGGCGTTGTCATAAACATAATTGCTGTCAACACCAAAACGCCGATCAGCACCAAAACCGTCACAGCACGAAAATTCAGGGTCCTGTGAAGGAGCCGCTGATAGCGCTGCCGCAGGCCTTCGAACATCCGGTCAAGAAATGCTGGAAAGCCTCGCGCTTCGGCTTGAGGCGGCTTCAGGAGAAGCGAACACATCATCGGCGATAAAGTGAGTGCGATCACTCCGGAGACGACGACCGCGCCCGCCAGAGTAAAGGCAAATTCCCGGAACAGCGAGCCGGTCAGACCTGAGACAAACCCAATGGGCGCGTAGACAGCGGCGAGCGTGATGGTCATCGAAATCACCGGCCCGGCGATTTCGCGCGCGCCCTTTAAAGCTGCATCGCGGGCGGACATTCCTTCTTCCATGTGGCGGTAGATATTTTCAACGACCACGATCGCGTCGTCCACTACAAGACCAATCGCCAGAACGAGCGCCAGCAGCGTCAAAAGGTTCAGCGAATAGCCGAGCATCAAAAGAACGGTCATCACGCCGATGAGCGAAAGGGGGATGGTCACGATTGGAATGATTGTCGAGCGAAAATTGCCAAGGAACAGGAAAATCACGACAATAACGATCAGCGCTGCCTCGCCGAGCGTCTTCTCCACCTCGTGGATCGAAGCCCGGATGAACTTGGTCGCATCATAGGCGATTGAGGCCTGAAGGCCGGCGGGCAACTGCGACTGAAGTTCTGGAAAAGCTTGCCGAACGTCGTCGATGACGCTCAGGGGATTGGCGGTGGGCGTGGCGTAGATACCGATAAAAACCGCCTTCAATCCATCGAACCCAGAAGATGAATCCGCTGATTCTGGGCCAAGCTCGATATCGGCGACATCCCCTAGCCGGATCAAGGCGTCACCGTGAGACGCGACTATGAGTTGACCGAATGCTCTCGCCGAATCGACCGAAGTCTGAGCGTTGATGCTCGTTTGAACGAAATCACCCTTGATCTGGCCTGCTGCCGTCGTGAAATTATTCGTGGCAAGCGCAATCGAGACATCGAGCGGCGTTACGCCGCGCGCGGCCATACGGTCTGGATTGAGCCACACCCGCATCGCAAAAGTCTGGCCGCCGAGAATCTGCGCATTGGCGACACCGTCGATCGTTTGCAGTCTCGGCTGCACGACACGGTTGAGATAATCCGTGATTTGTGAGGGCGTAAGAATCTTCGAATTGAAGGACATATAAAGCACGGCGGTCGAATCGCCCGTCTGCTTGACAACGACCGGATCGAACGCCTCGCGCGGCAAAACATATTTGACTTGATTAACTTTGGCCAAAACATCGGCTACCGCACGATCCGCGTTGGCGTTCAGGAGAAGGTTGAGGGTAATCGTCGAGGTGTTTTGCTGCGAATTCGAAACCAGTGTATCGATGCCTTCGGCGCTCGCGACGGCCTGAGCGAGCGGCGTCGTGATAAAACCCTTGATCAACTCCGCATTGGCGCCCGGATAGGATGTGGTGATCGTTATTGTGGTTGAGGAGAGTTGCGGAAATTGCCGAATCTGCAGCTTGTAAGCGGATTGAATTCCGGCAAGAAGAATCAAAAGACTAACCACGCTGGCAAGGACGGGCCGGCGGATAAAGATATCGGTAAAAGACATTCCTTATTCCTTTGGCCGGACAGCCTGCGGCTCAAGATGCGCGGCTGAATCGATGCGCACCCGGGCTCCCGCCTGCAATTTGAGCTGACCTTCGGCAACGACGACTTCGCCGGCGTCGACCCCTTCGAGAATGGCGACGCGATCTTCCCGGACGTCGCCGACGCGCACGGGTCTGCGTTCAATGATCATGACCGCCTCCTCCTTTGCCGGCGCCGCCTGCGCTGCACCAGACTCCGGAGGAAGAGGCTTAACCACGAAAACGCTATCGCCATAAAGCGAATAGGTAATAGCGGTTCGGGGCAACGTCATGACCTTATGGGGTTCTCCGGCAAGCACGTTCACATTGGCAAACATTCCGGGCCTGAGTTGCTTTTTGGCATTGTCAAGCTGACCGCGGACCGTGACATTGCGGCTTTCCTGAGCAACCCGTGCATCGACGGTTTTGATCACGCCGTGAAATATTTGTCCTGGATAAGCGTCGACCTCGAGTTCGATCGGCAAGCCAGATTTCAGCAAGCCGAGAGATTTTTCGGGTACAGGAAAATCAACAAAAATCGGATCAAGCTGCTGCAAGGAAATAAGGCCGGTTCCCGGCGAAACATATTGCCCAAGATCCAACTTACGAATTCCCACCCGGCCGGCGAAAGGAGCTGTGAGCATCTTCTGCGCGATGATGGCGCGAACACGCTCCACCGCGGCGGCGGCGGAGTCGCGCGCCGCTTCGGCGGAATCGAAATTGGCCTTGGCCGTATTGCCACCTTGGATCAGCTGACGCTGACGTCCGAGCGCGAAGTCAGCATTCTTGAGCACCGCGAGATTATTCTTAAGATCGGCCTGCTCCACCGAATTGTCGATTTCGAAGAGAGGCGCGCCTTTTTCGACGTCCTGGCCCGACTCAACCCGGACGGCGACAATCGCGCCGCCGATTTGCGGCGCGATGTCGATTTCTTGGACGGCTCGCAAGGAGCCAATCGCGGGCAAACGCGGTGTCCAGGTCTCGCTTCGCGCCGTGGCGACCGCGACCGAGGTGGGTGGGGGCGCCGCCGCAAGGATGAAGCTTTTGATCATCCCAGGTTTGACGACGAACTGAAAATAGCCAAGCCCCACGCTCAGTGCCGCGAGGAATATCAAGACGCCAATGAAAATGATGCTACGCTTCATGTTTCCCGACCAAGTCGTCTCCAAACGGTTCAGGTGCGTTCCGCCTCAGCGGAGAAGATGAAAGCGGTAGGCTCACCAGATCCCGATTTGTGAGCTTCTCTGGACGCGGCGGCCAATTCGCGCCATCCGCCCCAGCGCCGCAAAGTCAAACACCGCTGTCCCGCACTCAAGACGCAGATTCTGGATCACCGCTATCCTGCGAAAGCGAACACGCGCTTGCCATTCCAGCAATTCATATGGGAACAGCGTAAAGTAGATTTTAGTCTTAACTATTCCAAAAATACCCTACGCGGGGAAATCTCCGCATCTGAGAAAGAGATTGATGGCCAAATCCATCGCCAACTTCTAGTCACGCCACAATCCGACGAAACTACGGCAGCGCGTAGGCAAGATCACTTCAACTCTATGTGTTTGGAATATGAAGCGGCAGGATCCCCGTAAGTGCATCTTTAGCTTGACACAGCCGGAGGCGGGGTCCGGCGATTGCGGCGCACCTCTTCGAGAATCGCCTTGGCCGGCGAAAGTGCAAACAAATGTTCGACAGCCACGCCAAGCTTGCGCCGCCAGTTGGGCCGTTCTCTATCAGTTCCTGGAAGGTTCACCGCAACCGTCTCCATGGCCAGATCGTCGGCCTGGATGAGGGTCAACACGGAGTTCGATGCTGCCACATAGCCATGTATGCTGGCGGCGGCCGTTTCGCTGAGTGGCGCCTCCGAATCTTGCATTGAGCCGGGAGGATTTTGTCTTGCGACCGCTTCCATTAAGGCGGTTTTCTCGGCAGCGCGCTCGGCGGCGGCGGCCGGCGCGTCGGGAAGCAGCCCTAGCTTAGCTGATTCGACAAGATCGTCGCCCCCCCACCAGCCGGCCAGCGGCGGCAAATCATGCGTCGCGGCGCAGGCCACGGCTAACCGTGGGTAGTGATCGGGCGGTAAAAACCCCTCTACGTTCCTCTCGAAGCGTAGCACCCGGTAGGAAAGAATCTGGGCCTGTGCGAGTTCTTCGCAAAGGCCCTCCGGCACGGTGCCAAGAGCCTCGCCGACAACGGCGGTGCTCGCCCGAACGCTTTCAAGCATAAGTTGGCCAAGGAGATCAGCGAATGGAAATGCAAGATAAGCGCCGTCGCGCCCAGACGCCCCCTCCGGCACGAGAAACAAGCGCTTGAGCCCAAGCACATGGTCGATCCGCAATATCCCCGCGTGCGCCATATTCGCTGCAATCAATTCGGCGAAAGCGGCAAAGCCTCCCCTTGCGAGCGCGTGCGGATCGTAGGGCGGGAGATTCCACACCTGACCGTTCGGGCCGAGCGAGTCCGGCGGCGCACCGATCGATACCCCCGGCATCAAAACCTCTGCCGCCGCCCACGCCTCCGCGCCATCGGGAGCGCAGCCGACCGCAAGATCCTGGTAGAGGCCGAGCTTGAGGCCACTCCCATCCGCGGCGGCTTCCAACTGCCGGTCCGCAAGCCACTGGAGAAATTTGGCACGGGAAATTGCGTCCTCATGGTCCGCGGCGAAGCTTGCGATTCCGGATCCCAATGGGGACTTGAGAGGCTCAGGGAATTGGTCGCGTGTAACTTGGAAACGGGCCTCGATTGCCGAGAAGATCGCGAAACGCCGCAGCGTCTCGCCGCCCGCGCGCGAAAACGCCCGGAAATCCTCGACGAGCGGATCGGCGGGGCGCCTTGCAGCAAGATCGCGGAACGCGGCATGGGCAGCATCGAAGATCGGATTTTTGAGCGCGGCGACGGCGGCATAATCGACGAGCGGCTTTGCCGAAAGACGCGAGGCTTCTAACAACGCCCGCTCGATCACGTCCCGCACCTCGGCGGTGAGAAGTGGAGCTGGCAAGGCAAACGCATCGATGGCAAGCGGATCGAGGAAGCGCCGGTCGGAGGGGTGATAAGGGCTGGCGCGATCTGGCTTGCTGCCAAACAGCGCGTGCAGCGGATTGATCCCAAGCGTGACGGCACCGGCAGCCGCTGCCGCTTCGGCAAGGAGCCGCAGCGTCGTGAAATCGCCGATCCCCTGGTCGCCCATTCCCTCGACCGGCTGGCGCCGAAGTGCGTAAAGCTGCGCGGCAATCCCAAAAAACCGGGTATCTCCACGCAAGATTTCCGGCAAAAACGCGACGTCCGGGACGATGGCGAGATGGCCAAAGATCTCCGGTGCCGCGTCCGTCCAGATCCGATGCCGCCCAAGTGGCAAAGGAGGCAATGTGATGTTGCGAACCGCCACCCTGCGCCCATCGGCGGTGATGGTTTCACCGGGCTGTCCATCGTCTGCTCCAATCGCGACCGAACGAGTCGAGCCGTCCTCAAGCGCGATGGTCAGGCCGAAGCGGCGCCCAAGCTGGGCAAGAGGGCCGCCAAGCCGGATCGTTCTGCTGGCGGACTTGCGAAGTGTCGTCGCAACGGGCAATGAGCGGAGTTCGTGTTCCTCGGCGAGGACTGAGAGGCTCGCCCGAGCTTCTCCTATGGATGACGCGGGCAGTCCAAGAGCTGCGAGTAACGCCTGGATGGTGTCCTTGGGAACTTCGTGCCGGTGCCCGTACACATCCACCCAATGCGGGGCGATCCCTGCTGCCTTAGCCAAGCTATCGAGGACATAGCTCGGAGCGCCGGTTGCACGGCGGCGGCTGTCACGAGACGGTTGCTCGACAAGAATTGCCACTGAGCGGGGGGCGAGTTCATAGCGCTCGGCGTCCAGCACGGCAGGAGCGCGGTCCGGCCGCGCGGAGTCGATGGCACAAGACCAAACTTGATCCTTGCGCCGCCCCGGAATCTCGCAGGCAAGCGGCTCCTCGCTCGCGTTGATCAGCACCGCGGCCCGGCTTGACGCAGCTCCACCCGTCTCGGCATTGCCATTCCCCAAATCGTAGAACGCAGCGACGAGAGTTTTCGCTCGCGGGTCATTCCAGTCTTGTGCCTCGAGTGGATGGCCTTCTTGTGTCAGCCATTCGACATCGGGAATCCCGGTGGCGTCGACCGGGCCGCCTGTCAGTGGCGTTTCCGCGTTGAGAGCGCCGTGCGCGCGGCGCACGCGGATCAGCCGTGCAACGAAATCGATAAGGGAGGCGTCGGCGTCGACCCAATTGATCCAGGCAAGCTCATTGTCCTGCGCATAGGCATTGTTGTTGCCCCTTTGCGAACGGCCCAACTCATCGCCCATATTGACCATCGGCGTGCCGCGCGCCGCGAATAGGGTAACGAGCAGAGCGCGAACATCCCCTGCCCGGCGCGCTAAAATCGCAGCATCTTCCGTGGGACCCTCAGCGCCGCAATTCCAAGAGAGATTATCGTTGGTCCCATCGCGATTATCCTCGCCGTTCGCGCCGTTGCGTTTGTTATCGTACGCCACAAGATCGGCGAGGGTGAATCCGTCATGTGCGGTGACAAAATTGACCGACCGCGAAAGGGGCCGGTGGCGGGGTCCAAAAATATCCGCCGATCCGGCGAGCCGTGTTGCAAGGCTCCCGAGGGAGCCAGAAACACCGCGCCAGAATTTGCGAAAGCTGTCGCGCGACTGGTCGTTCCATTCGCCCCACGCCGCTGGAAAAGCCCCAAGCTGATAGCCCCCGGGTCCAAGATCCCAAGGTTCCGCGATATGAATCAAATCCTTCAGCAATGGATCCTGCGTGATCGCCGCAAGGAGCGGATGATCAGGATGAAAGCCATCTTCGCTGCGGCCAAGCACGGGTGCGAGATCATAGCGGAAGCCATCGATGCCCGCGCGGATGACCGGTGTGCGCAACGCTTCGAGGGCCAAGCGCATAAGCATCGGGCGCTCTAGCGCTGGCACATTGCCACAGCCGGAATCGTTGGCATAGAGGGCCGGTTTGCCAGCCGCCAGCCGGTAATATCCGGCATTGTCAAGACCGCGCAATGATAGGGTTGGACCAAATTCGTCACTCTCTCCAGTGTGATTCAAGACCACGTCCAAAAGAACTGCGATCCCAGCCGCGTGCAGCGCATCTACAGCGACGCGCACCTCTGCCCAGCCACCCGGCGCAAGACGCGGATCGGGGGCAAACATCGCCATCGGATTGTAGCCCCAATAGTTGCTAAGCCCGAGCGGCGGCAGATGCCGCTCGTCAATCCATGCCACGATCGGCAACAACTCGACGGCGGTCACTCCCAATCTTTTTAAATAGTCGATCGAAGCTTCGTGCGCCAAACCCGCAAAGGTGCCGCGAATGGACTGAGGTATATCCGGATGCAGCTTGGTGAAACCGCGGACATGCATTTCATAAATGACGAGGTCACGCCATTCAACGCGCGGACGCCGGGGCTGTTGAAACGGCTCCGGTGCTTCAACGATCGCTTTTGGAACGAAGGGCGCGCTATCAATATCGTCTGCCGCCGCGCCATGGATCCGCGCGTCGAACAAACTTGCGTCGAGCATGAATGGCTTGTCGAGCCGGGTCGCGAATGGATCGACCAGCAGTTTGGCGCAATTGAATCGTTGCCCATCCTGCGGTTTGAAGCGGCCGTGCGCCCGCAAGCCGTAAAGGGAACCGGGGCCGATGCCCGCGATGTGACCGTGAAACACGTCGCCCAGCCGGCCGGGCAGTTGCAGGCAGGCCGTCTCGCATCCGGCCGCATCGAATAGCGAAACGAAAATCGTCTCGGCGCTGCTCGACGCAACGGCAAAATTGACCCCGCCCCCGTCAGGAGTGGCGCCAAGCGGCTCCGGCTTGCCCACATGGACGCGCGGATTGCCCTTGGGAGGAGGCAATGGCGTATCAACGGCGCTCAGGTGATCACCGACGGCGTCTCGCGCCCCGTATAGTGCGCAATGCGCGCACACTCTCGCGACAGAATGATGAGATCGGCGAGCGCTTCGCCGGTCTCCTGGTTTTGGCGCGCCGGATCCTGTTCAAAGCGTTCAATATAAACCCGCAATGTCGCCCCAGACGTGCCGGTCCCTGACAACCGGTAGACGATGCGGCTGCCATTCTCAAAGTGCAGACGGATGCCCTGATGCTCCGAGTCTGAGCCATCGACTGGATCGTGATAAGCAAAATCGTCGGCCCCGATCAGGCCGGGTCTTGCAGCCAGCGCGCCCGTCAATCCTGGCAGCGCGTCACGCAAGGCCTGCATAAGCCCGTTTGCGCCCTCGGCATCGACTTCTTCATAATCGTGCCTGACATAATAATTTCTCCCATAGTCTGCCCAGTGCTTGGCGACAATCGCCGCGACACTCTCGCCGCGCACAGCCAAAATATTAAGCCATAGCAAAACCGCCCAGACTCCATCTTTTTCCCGGACATGATTGGACCCTGTACCTGCGCTTTCCTCGCCGCAGATCGTTGCCAGGCCCGCATCGAGCAGATTTCCGAAAAACTTCCACCCCGTCGGAGTCTCGTAAAGACGCACACCAAGCCGCGCGGCAACGCGGTCAGCCGCTCCGCTGGTTGGCATCGAGCGTGCAATCCCCGCGATGCCCTTGGCATAGCCTGGCGCAAGGTGAGCGTTGGCGGCCAAGACCGCCAGACTGTCAGAGGGCGTCACATAGCGGTTCCGGCCGATAATCAGATTCCGGTCCCCATCGCCATCTGACGCCGCACAGAGATCTGGGCCGTCCGAAGACATGGCAAGGTCGAAAAGATGTTTGGCGTAGATCAAATTGGGGTCTGGATGATGGCCGCCGAAATCCGGCAGCGGCGTTCCGTTCAAAATCGACTCCGGCGGCGCGCCAAGCAGATCGACGAAAATTCGGCTTGCATAAGGTCCGGTCACCGCAGACATCGCATCGAAACGGAACCGGAAGCCAGCTTTAAACAAGCCCCGAATTCGGTCAAAATCGAACAACTCCTGCATAAGGTCCGCATAGTCCTCAACCGGATCGATCACCTCGACCTCGCCTGGCCCAAGGCGGACTGGGCCGAGCACATCAAGATCAATGTCTTGCGCCACGAGGATTTTATATTCCGTGATGGATTTCGAGCGGGCAAATATGGCCTCGGTCAGCTGTTCGGGTGCCGGTCCTCCGTTTCCCGCATTGTATTTGATGCCGAAGTCACCGTGAGGTCCGCCCGGATTGTGGCTGGCACTGAGGATAACGCCGCCAAAGGCGCTACGACGGCGGATCAGATTGGAGGCGGCAGGCGTTGACAATATGCCTCCCTTGCCTACCAGGATTTTGCCAAATCCATTGGCGATCGCGATCTTCAAGACGATCTGAATCGCCTCACGATTGAAGAAGCGCCCATCACCGCCAACGACCAGAGGCGCCCCTTCAAAACCTTTAAGACAATCCATGATCGACTGGACAAAATTCTCAATATAGCCGGGCTTTTGGAAGACCACGGTCTTCTTGCGCAACCCCGACGTTCCTGGTCTCTGGTCGTCGAAAGGCGACGTTGGAACAATTTTGAGCATGGATTTTCCCAATTCCTCTGACGGGTTCCCCAGGTTGTTGGATAGTCCTACAATCATTGGGCGCCCGCGGGAATAAGGTCGCGGAAAAGCCTCGCATAAGCGGCGGCCGGAGCGCGCCAGGAAACATCGGTCTTCATACCATTTGCACGAAGGCGATCAAACACCATCGGTGTGTCCCAGAGTTTGCGGGTCCGCTCGATCGCTGCGCGCAGCGCGCTGCCGGTGACCGGCGAGAAGTGGAGACCAGTGCCAATTCTTGCCGCAACCGCCATCTCGTTCGCATCGATGATCGTATCCGCAAGGCCGCCGACGCGGGCAGCAACCGGCACCGCGCCGTACCGCATGGCGCAAAGCTGGGTCAAGCCGCAAGGCTCGAAGCGCGAGGGGATGAGCAGCGCATCGGCCCCCGCCTGAATCATATGCGCCGTGCGTTCGTCATAGCCGATCAGAACCGCTATAAGACCCGGCCGCGCTTTCGCGGCCGCGCGGAAAGCCTCTTCGTGTGAAGGATCTCCGGAGCCGAGCACGGCCAGCTGACCGCCAATCCGTTCAATGAGATCGAGATTGGCGAGAATGAGATCGATGCCCTTCTGCCAGGCAAGCCTGCTCACCACGCCAAACAACAGCGCCTTCTGATCCACGGCGAGCCCAAAGTGCTTTTGCAAAGCGGGTTTGTTTTGTCCCCGTTTCGCCCGCGTCTGGACCGAATAAGGCGCCGCCAGCCACGCGTCCTCGTGCGGATTCCACACAGTGTCATCGATGCCGTTGAGAATTCCCGTCAACGAATCCGATCGTGCGCGCAAAAGCCCATCGAGCCCCATTCCGTGTTCCGGTGTGCGTATCTCGGCGGCATAGGAAGGCGAGACCGTGGTGATTCTGTCGGAAAGAGAAAGACCAGCCTTAAGGAAACCTATCGTGCCGTAATACTCCACCCCATCAAGCGCGAAAGCGCGTGGCGGGAGACCGAGCGGTGCCAAAAGCGCTGCCGGACACTGTCCTTGAAAGGCGAGATTATGAATCGTGATGACGGTGGCCGGACGCGGACGGCCGTCATAGGTGAGATAGGCGGCGGTCAACCCTGCTTGCCAATCATGCCCATGAACGATATCGGGCCTAAAACGGGGACACTCACCCCTTGCAAGGCGCGCGGCAATTTGGCAAAGCGCCGCGAAGCGGAAGGGATTGTCCGGCCAGTCCCGCCCATCCGGTCCCGCATATGGATTGCCTGGACGGGCGAAAAGATGCGGCGCATCGAGCACGAAAAGGTCAAGCCCGGCGACTTTGGTGCGCAGCACCCGGGCCGGTCCGCCAAAAAGAGCCTTGTCGGATAGCACCGCTTCGGCGGCATTGATTTTGTTCATCACCGCCGGATAACCTGGAACCAGCGTCACCACCTCTACCGACTCGGCGGCAAGCGCCTCAGCAAGCGCCCCGGCCACATCGGCAAGGCCCCCGGTCTTGATCAGAGGATAGATTTCCGACACGACCGCAAGGACCGTGATATCGCTCATGCGCCGAGCCTGTCGATCATCTGCTGGGTGATAAGCACGATCCCGTTTTCGGTACGCCGGAATCGCTTGGCATCCGCGACGCCATCCTCCCCCACAACAAGCCCTCCAGGTATTTTCACGCCGCGATCGATCACGACATTCTTGAGATGGGAGGAGCGGCCAATATCGACATAAGGCAAAATGACTGCATTCTCGATCGTGCAATAGGAATTGACCCGCACGCCGGTAAACAGAACCGAACGCCTCAACTGCGCGCCGGAAACGATGCAGCCGCCGGAAACAAGGGAGGACACTGCAAACCCGCGGCGGCCATCTTCGTCATGCACAAATTTCGCCGGCGGGGTCACCGCGCCGTCCGTCCAAATCGGCCAGTCCCGGTCGAATAAGTCAAGATCCGGCACGACGCCCGTCAAATCGATATTCGCCGCCCAATAGGCATCGACCGTGCCCACATCGCGCCAATAGGCTTGTGTCTCGTTAGACGAACGCACGCAAGAGTCCGAAAACCGGTGCGCGACCGCTTTGCCATGTTTCACAAGATAGGGAATGATGTCCTTGCCGAAATCCCGGCTCGAATTTGGCGTTGCGGCATCGCGGGCAAGCTGGTCAAAAAGAAACTTCGTCTCGAACACATAAATACCCATCGAGGCGAGACAATTGTGGGGGTCGCCGGGCATGCTTTGCGGATGTTTCGGCTTTTCGACGAAATCGGTGATGTTGTCCGACGGATCCGTGTGCATGACGCCGAAATCGGACGCCTCTTTGCGCGGCACTTGGAGGCAGCCGACGGTCACATCGGCGCCTGAGTCGACATGCTGTTGTAGCATGAGCTCATAGTCCATCTTGTAGATATGATCGCCCGCAAGCACCACCATGTATTTGGGTTCGCGGTCGCTAATGATGTCGATGTTTTGATAGACCGCGTCCGCCGTGCCCGCGTACCATTGGCTTTCGGAAACTCTCTGACTTGCTGGAAGAATGTCGAAACTCTCGTTGCTTCCCGTGCGGAAAAAATTCCAGCCGCGCGTGAGGTGGCCAATCAGACTGTGCGCCTTGTATTGCGTGGCGACGCCGACGCGGCGGATGCCAGAGTTCAAGGCATTGGAAAGGGCGAAATCGATGATCCGCGACTTGCCACCAAAATAGACCGCCGGCTTGGCGCGCCGGTCGGTTAACTCGAGGAGACGGCTGCCGCGCCCGCCAGCGAGAATAAAGGCCATGGCCTGACGCCCGATCGGCGCACTCGATCTCATTCTTGTTTCTCTCCAGGTTCCCCTAAGCCTGTATGCCTATGAAATTCGCGAAAGCGGCTTCCTTATTGATCCGCGAATTGCAAATAAAGGGTCGCGAGCGGCGGCAGCGTCAGTTCGGCCGAAGCGGGCAGTCCATGCGAAGAAATATCTCCTGCCGCGACCCCTCCAAGATTACCCTGGCCTGACCCGCCGTAAACCTGGGCATCAGTATTGAGAATTTCCCGCCACCGTCCGGGCTTTGGAAGCCCAATCCGGTAGCCGTGGCGGGGCACCGGCGTGAAATTGGCCACCATGACCACCGGCGGGTCCTTAACGTCACCATATCTCACGAAAGCCACCACCGACTGTTCGCGATCGTCGACCACGATCCAGCGAAAGCCTTCCGGTTCGCAGTCGCGCGCATGCAGTGCCGGTTGCGTCTGATGAAGCCGGTTCAAATCCCTAACCAGCAGCTGAATCCCTTTGTGCAGAGGAAATTCGAGAAGGTGGAAATCGAGGCTGCAATCCTCATTCCACTCCCGCCGCTGCGCGAACTCCTGGCCCATGAACAAAAGTTTCTTGCCCGGATGCGCCCACATAAATCCGTAATAGGCGCGAAGGTTCGCAAATTTCTGCCAATCGTCGCCCGGCATTTTGTTGATCAGCGAAGCCTTGCCGTGCACCACTTCGTCATGGCTGAGCGGCAGGACGAAGTTCTCGGAGAAGGCGTAAAGCAAGCCGAATGTCAGCCTGTCGTGGTGCCATTTCCGGTGCACCGGATCTTGCGCCATATAGGCGAGCGTATCGTGCATGAAGCCAAGGTTCCATTTGAACCCAAAGCCGAGGCCGCCCGCATGCGTCGGCGCCGATACCCCCGGCCACGCCGTCGACTCCTCCGCGATAGTCACGGCGCCCGGATGCGCAGCGTAAACGAGTTCGTTAACCCGTTTCACAAAAGCCACGGCATCGCGATTGTCATTGCCGCCATCGCTGTTTGGCAGCCATTCTCCTGGCTTGCGCGAATAATCAAGGTAGAGCATCGAAGCAACAGCATCGACGCGAAGCCCATCCACGTGATAGCGGTCGAGCCAGAACAGCGCATTGGCTGTTAAAAACGCCGTGACCTCGCGGCGGCCGAAATCGTAAATTGCTGTGTTCCAGTCCGGATGAAAACCAAGGCGCGGATCCGCATGTTCGTAAAGCGGCGCGCCATCGAATTGCGCTAGGCCATGAATGTCGGTTGGGAAGTGCGCCGGAACCCAGTCAAGGATCACGCTAAGACCCGCCGCATGCGCCCGATCGACAAAGCGCGCAAAGCCGGCTGGTTCGCCGAAGCGCCGGGTCGGCGCGAAAAGGCCGATCGGCTCGTAGCCCCACGAGGCATCGAGCGGATGTTCGGAGACCGGCAGCAGCTCGATATGAGTGAAGCCAAGCTCCGACACATAGGGAATGAGGCGGGACGCGAGTTCGTCGTAGGTGAGAAAACGGCCGCCGTCGCCGCGCATCCAGGAGCCGAGGTGAACCTCATAAATCGACATCGGCTTACGCCTTGGATCGCTGTTCCGGCGCCGCTCAAGGAAATCAGAATCTGTCCAGGCGAATTCTTCCGTACGGGCGACGATTGAGGCTGTCGAGGGGCGCAATTCGCCCAAAAACCCGACGGGATCGGCTTTCAGCGGCAAAAGTCTGCCATCGTTGGAAACAATTTCATATTTATAGGCTGTGCCTTCATTGACCCCTGGAGCGAAAATTTCCCAAAGACCGGAATCGATGCGCTTACGCATCTGATGCCGGCGTCCGTCCCAGGCATTGAAATCGCCAACGACTGAGACCCGCCATGCGCGCGGCGCCCACACCGCGAAATGCACCCCGGTGATTCCTTCGAAGGACATGAGATGCGCCCCGAGCCGCTCATAAAGCTGGCGATGGGTTCCCTCGACGAAGAGATAATCGTCCGTCGCGCCGAGCACCGGTGGCAAAGCGTAGGGATCGATGAAATCCCATGTTCCATTGCTGTTTGCCGCCCGCAGACGATAGGGAAACCGGCTCGCGCGATGTTTGGCAAGCCCCTCGAAAAAGCCGCCACCGCGCGCTGTGAGTTCGATCTCCTCCGTGCCGTCTTCCGGAACCGCCGTCACGCTTTCAGCATGCGGTACCAAGGCACGGATCACTATTCCATCCGCAGTTTCATGCGGACCGAGCACAGCGAAGGGATCCTGGTGGCGCGCCGCCAGCAAGGCCTGCACCGTTTCCTCGCCGATCCGCCAATTTGGGCACGCGGCGGACTGTTTGTCTCCGCTGCGTTTCCGCCCGAACCATCCCATTTCATCCCCTTCCGGGCGGCCGCACCGGAACGTTCCAGATTTCCTGCGCATACTCGCTGATGGTGCGATCGGAGGAGAACCAGCCCATTCGCGCCGTGTTCAGAGCGGCCGCCTTCCACCATGAGTGCTTGTCGCGCCAGCGCCGAAATACTGAGCGCTGAGCCTCGAAATAGCTGTCGAAGTCGGCGGTGACCAGAAAATAATCGTTATGCGTCAACATATCGACGAGGCCGCGATACCGGTCGGGCTCGTCGGGAGAGAAAACGCCCGAACCAATTGCGTCAAGAACTTCGGCAAGCTTAACCGATCGATTGATCGCGGGGCGGCCGTCGATCCCTTGCTGCCGGTGCGCCTCGACCTCCTCCGCCGTCAGTCCAAAAATAAAGATATTTTCGGCGCCAACCTTCTCGCGAATTTCAACATTGGCGCCGTCGAGGGTGCCGATGGTTAGGGCGCCGTTCAAGGCGAATTTCATATTTCCGGTTCCCGATGCCTCCATACCGGCGGTCGAGATTTGTTCCGAAAGGTCGGCGGCTGGAATGATCCGCTCAGCGAGACTCACGTTGTAGTTGGGCAGGAAGACGATCTTCAAAAGTCCCCGAACCGTGGGATCCGAATTGACGATCTCGGCGACATCGTTGGCGAGCCTGATGATCAGTTTCGCCGTGGCATAGCTCGCTGCCGCCTTGCCCGCGAAGATCTTGACCCGTGGAATCCAGTCCCGCATGGGTTGGGCGCGGATTGCGTCATAGACGGCAACGGCTTCCAATATATTGAGGACTTGCCGCTTATATTCATGGATGCGCTTGATGTGCACGTCAAAAAGCGCATCAGGATCAATCACGACTCCCACGCGCTGCCGGACAAGTTTCGACAGCGCGACTTTGTTCGCCCGCCGGTGCGCGGCATAGCGTTCCTGGAACGACGAATCGCCGGTGACGGCGGCAACCTTCTCTAGCATCATCGCATCGTCGAGCAACCGGTCGCCGGTCACCTCGGTCAGGAGCGACGTCAACCCCGGATTTGCTTCCTTGAGCCAGCGGCGGAAGGTGATGCCATTGGTTTTATTCGTGATCCGTCCAGGAAGCACGGAATCAAGCTCGCGAAAAACCGTAACTTTCATCAAATCCGAATGGAGCTTCGACACCCCGTTCACTTTATGCGAGCCCAAGAATGCGAGATGACCCATGCGCACGCGCCGCCCATGCGCCTCGTCGATCAGCGATAGCGCCGAGAGTGTCTCGCCCGTTACGTCTGGAAGTTTGCTTACATTGGCAAGATGGATGGCGTTGATCAAATAGATGATTTGCATGTGGCGGGGGAGCAGCCGCTCCATCAAAGGCACCGGCCAGGTCTCCAATGCCTCCGGCAGCAAGGTATGGTTGGTATAGCTGAAAGTTGCTTGCGTCGTTGCCCAGGCTTCGCGCCATGGAACCTGATGCAAATCCACGAGAATGCGCATCAGCTCGGTGACCGCGATTGCCGGATGCGTGTCGTTGAGCTGGATCGCCACCTTGTCGGAGAGCGACTCGATGGCGCCATGCTGGCTAAGGTGGCGGCGTACCAAATCTTGCAAGGAAGCAGAGGCGAAGAAATATTCCTGACGCAGGCGCAATTCCTCGCCAGCAGGGGAGGCATCGCTCGGATAGAGCACTTTGGAAATCGATTCCGCACGAACCCGGTCCATCAGCGCGCCGACATGATCACCGCTGTTGAAAACGTCGAGTTGGAGGGGATCGGGCGCCCGTGCCGACCACAGACGAAGCGCGTTGACATGGGCGCCACGCCATCCCGGAATCGGCGTATCGTAGGCAACCGCCTTGACGGTTTCCGCCGGATGCCAAATGTGCCTGACCGAACCGTCGTCCAATTGCTCGGCTTCGATCCGGCCGCCGAAGCCTATCTCATATTCGAATTCCGGCCGCGGAAATTCCCAAGGATTGCCAAACGACAACCAGTCTTCCGGATATTCGAGCTGACGCCCGTCCTTGATTCGCTGCCGAAACAAGCCATGATCGTAGCGGATTCCATAGCCATATGCGGCGATCGAGAGGGTTGCCATGCTCTCCATGAAACAGGCGGCGAGCCGGCCGAGGCCGCCATTGCCAAGCGCCGCATCCGGTTCAAGCTCACGCAATTCCTCGAGATCGACGCCAAGCTCTGCAAGTGCAGCGCGAGTCTGTTCGATCATCTCCATATTGGTGAGCGCATCGATCAACAGACGGCCAATGAGAAATTCGAGACTCAAGTAATAAACTCGCTTGCGATGCGTCCGCTGGGTTTCATCGTTCGAGGCGATCCAGCGCTCGACGATCCGATCACGCACGGTGAGTGCCGTCGCAATGAACCAGTCGCGCGGGCGCGCAGTGACGACGCGCTTGCCAAGGGCATAGGTGAGCTTTTGGATGATCGCGTCGCGAATTGCCGCCACGTCCGATGCCATCTTCACGCCGCTTTCCTTGGCAGGAGCATCCTGTTTGGAGGCAGCGGTTTCGATTTCCAATTCCATCGCGGCGGACCTCCTTCGGGAACTCAAGGACCGCCAGCACGCAACCGAGCGCGCCCGGGCTGCGGCGGCCCGTGACTACTTGATCGATCCTCTCCCGCGTTCTCCCTGTCCGCGCATTTCGCGCGCGTGACCGAGCGGCAAATTTTGCATGCATTTCTCAATCGGCCGCTTGTGCAGCCACTATAGGCAGTGGCCCAGCATGCCGCAAGATCAGTTTGGCGGCACCGCTTTGGCGTCTTCACCGCCTCGGGAATAGGCTGCGGACGCCCGATTCGTGATTAAGAATCAAGCAATTGCGGGGGCGGATTTTCGTCGCCTGCGGCAACCAAAAAGGCAGCGGGCATCATTTAGCAGTCTAGTGTCATTCACCTGACTTTTTGATGCCGGCAACGCTTCGGCAACCGGCCCTTCGCTTTTGGCATGAAATACGGCGGTCACGTGCTATTGTATCGGGCTATATTCGGCGTTCATTTTCGAAAAGGAGAATTGCAGTGCTCGTTTCGCCTCCCGTGAGCACCGCGAGCGATCCCGTCGAGCGGATCGAAGGTGATTTTGCAGCGGGCATCCTTTTCCTTTGTGACCACGCGACCAACGCTCTGCCAGAAGCCTATGGAACGCTCGGGTTAACCAAGCAACAACTCGCCCGCCATATCGCCTATGATATTGGTGCTGCTTGGGTAACCCGTTATCTCGCCAAATTTTTCGGGGCTCCGGCTATTCTTTCGCGATTTTCGCGGCTTCTCATCGACCCCAACCGCGGCGCCGATGATCCGACACTCGTCATGCAGCTTTCGGACGGCGCCATCATTCCTGGAAATGCCAGAATCGGCGCCGAAGAAATCCATCACCGTACTGCGCGGTTTTGGCAGCCATACCGTCACGCGATCGCCGCAGCAATTGAAGCGATGACGAAACATGGCCCGCCGCCGGCAGTCGTTTCCGTTCATACCTTTACGCCCTCGTGGAAGTCCCTCCCAAGGCCGTGGGAAATTGGCATCTTGTGGGATAGCGATCCACGCTTCGCCAAACCTCTGATAGCGGCGCTTCGTCAGGATGGACTTTGCGTCGGCGACAACGAACCTTACGATGGTGCGCTTCAGGGAGACACTCTGGACGAGGAGGTCACTCGGCTTGGGCTCGCCGGCCTTCTTATCGAAATACGCCAAGATCTGGTCGGAACGGAGCCCGAGGCAACCGCCTTCGCCCATCGGCTGGCGCGCCTCCTGCATCCGATCCTCGCCTGTCCGGACCTCCACCGCAAGGCATTTTATCCAAGCCGCACCGGACGTCATGTGTAGGGAAGACTGTCCGGCGGCATAGGATTGCGGGGATTACCTCTTACACGTCTTGACGCTCGCCAGCGGAAGCCCTCATTGCACTCTCATTGTCGCGAGGAGCGCTCTGGATACGGCTGACGCTGTACCTGGCTTCATAAGCCGCGGCCAGTTAACGGAATGGTGGATGATGGACGATATAGCCAAAACAGGTGTCGCGGCGCAGGAGCTTACGCAGTTTGTCGAGCGCGTGGAGCGGCTGGAGGAGGAAAAAAAGGCAATTTCAGACGATATCCGCGAGGTCTATGCTGAAATGAAAGGCCGCGGTTTCGATGTGCGGGCGGTCCGGCAAATCATACGCATCAGAAAGCAGGATCATTCCGAGCGAAAGGAAATGGAAGCCATTCTCGAACTCTATATGGGCGCCCTAAATATGAACTGAGCAAAGCTGAGTGGAGGCCTATATTCTGGGCTCACGTTTTTTTTTGAAATAATATCTCTCTTCGCTAGAATATTTGGCCAAAAAAGGTGTTTACCAAGAAAACTCCTGCTCGGCTAGTTCCACAACGTGCGAAAAAACTGTTTGGGTCATTCGTAGCATTTTCCCGGTTGTAAAATAGACTCCGTTCTTCGCACAGTTTCGGGCTCTATTTTTGGAAAATTTAAATGACTGATATTGACGAGGTTCTCGCGGCGGCAATTCGTACTACGTTTCTGCAACTGAACGGTCCCGCGTCGCGGCTGCCCCAACATATCGAAATGGCAATCGCCCAGCGCATTCGCGCGGCTCTTGAACAAGAAGGCGTCTTAGTCATCCCCGCGCGCAGGTTACCAAGCGCCGCGAAATCAGACGAGGCAAAAAGCTCTCAACACGCCCGGCATTCCAACTGAATAGGCATCCACCTCAGGAACGCGTCGTTGGCTTTTGTTGGCGACGGCCTGAGCTCAACAAACCAGGCGATCAGCCGCCAAGCAACCGGCCACGTATGAGCCGCTCCAATGCAAATCCTGAAAAAATCGTACAGGCTGCCCAGGCCATAAGATAGGTTTTGTCCAACACCAACGAACCATAGCCATCATAATAGGCGGATCGCATCCATTCGATTGCCTGAAGAACCGGATTAAAACTCAAATAGTAGCGGGCAACTTCCGGCAAAGAATCCGGAACGAACATGACACCCGACGAGATGTACAAGGAAATGATGATAAGCGCGTAGCCCGTCATCCACCCGACGAAAGCCGTAGCGATGATCGCATTAATAATCCCCATGCCAAGGCCGAGCAGGACGGAAGCCCCAAAAGCGAAAGAAGCCTGAGCGATGTCGCGCGGCATGAAGTCGACCTCACAAAACCATAGGATCAGGAAGAGCGAAGCCGTCATCATGCAAGCTCCGAGGATTTCAAGGAAAGCACGGGCGATGAGGACATCGGTAATTTTAACAACTGGAAAGACGATGAGAGGCCGGTTCAACACCAGCCCTATCATGATCCAGCGCGACATGTAGCTGAATGTCATGAAGGGCACGAGTCCGGTCGCAAAGAAGAGGATGGTACTGTTGCCGAATGGTGCTGTCCGGCCAAGGCTTGTGTAGACTGTCAGCAGGACAAGAACATGGACGAGTGGCCACGCGACGCT
This sequence comes from Methylocella sp., assembly GCA_036561105.1. Classification (GTDB taxonomy): domain Bacteria; phylum Pseudomonadota; class Alphaproteobacteria; order Rhizobiales; family Beijerinckiaceae; genus Methylocapsa. Next base: position 96,072 of record DATBPZ010000060.1, read on the forward strand.
TGAGAAGAGAAAACCAAGGCCATTGCCGAAATAGCGGGTTTTGACGTCACGCAGCATCAGCGCGTAGATCACTTGCCCCTGCGTACGGAGAACATCTCCCAGCGAGATCGCACGGTTTTCCAGTTCTGGCATCTGATTTCCTGGATATGGATGTCGGATTAACTCGCCAAGGCAGTCAATACTAAAGGCGTAACAAAATTTTCTGATTCTAGTTCTTCTAGGGTCACGACTCAATAAATCCACCAGACGATGGCGGCGACAAGGTAAATGGAAGCCATGAAGTTTCTGGCGAGGCGGTCATACCGTGTTGCAATGCGACGAAAATCTTTGAGGCGGCAGAAAGCGTTTTCGATAAGGT
>DATBPZ010000061.1:0-61835 GCA_036561105.1 Methylocella sp.
AGACCGCCACCATCGGCATACATGCCTGGCGCCTGCGCCGCCCGGGCAACCTTGAGCGCCGTCAGTCGGCCTGTTGTCCGCGCCAACCGTATACCCACGACTACACCATGAATATCGTGCGGATTATGACGAATGGCGCGAATGTGTCCAGCCTCAAATAGAACGTTATCTATGTGAATTTATGAGGGCTTTTCGCATATTGGCGTAGGTCCGAGAGGGTGGACCTGGCGGAAGAGGTGGGATTCGAACCCACGGTAGGCTTGCACCCACGGCGGTTTTCAAGACCGCTGCCTTAAACCACTCGGCCACCCTTCCAAGACATAGCCCCGAGCATCTCCGAATCTAGGATTTGCCGTCTTCTAAACCGCCGACATGCTTTTGGCTGTAAAGTTGGACACCCAGCTGTTTGATCAGCTCCAGTTGCGTTTCCAAAAAGTCGATGTGATGCTCTTCGTCGATGAGGAGATCGTCGTAGAGTTCCTTCGAAACGCGGTCGTGAACGGTAATGCAATACTCCGCCGCTTCCGTGTAAAGAGCCCGCGCCGAAGTTTCGGCCGCGAGGTCGCAGCGGATAATTTCTTCGACAGTTTGCCCAATGCGCAGCGGGTCGAGGACCTGGAGGTTGGGAAAGCCTTCGAGAAACAGAATCCGCGCGATGAGCTTGTCGGCATGCTGCATTTCCTCGATGGATTCTTCGCGCCACCGCTTTGCTAATTCCTTGAAACCCCAATTGTCGAAGATGCGATAATGCAGCCAATATTGATTGATGGAAGTCAGCTCGCTGCGTAGGCTGCGATTGAGATAGTCAAGTACTCTGTCGTCGCCTCTCATTGTGCCGAGCTCCTTTAATCGGTTTTTATGGCGGCCTGCTAGGCCGGATTTCCCAGCCAACTGCACGAATCGGAAAGTTGCGCGGAACGGGACTATAGCCGGTTAAAGCGCCGCAAGAAAGATCGCCGGTAGGTGCGAGTTTACGATGACCCGTGAGGCTTATTCGCTCATGGTCGATATTTCACTCTATCGCAAGAGTTTTTAGCAAGAAGCGCCCAAGCAGGCCTTGTCCATCGGACAGAGGTAGAGACCGCCGCCGGAATCTAAGCGACATTCAATTCGCGGCTTGTCCTGCAGGGCATCTCAGCGGAAGATGTTTCCGCCGCCAATGTCTCGTTGATGATGTTTCTCAGGGTTGCGATGCAGCGCCCGCAACTTGGACTGCAGCCAAGGCATTTGTAGACGGCGCCAGGCGTCCGCGGGCAGGTCCCGCTGCTGACGATATCCTTGATATTTGTGTCGGTCAGGACATTACAGGAACAAACGATCATTGAGGCACCGGTGCCGAGGCGAAAGACGCATTTGCAAGGTAAGATTTCTAACTCACTGTTGAATAGTTCACAAGTTGAGAGTCGAAGATTACAAGGATTCCAAAACAAATTCGAGAGACTTGTCAGTTTAGATTCGCTCCAAAATATTCAAGGAACAAAGCCAAGTCCTAGCCCCTTTTCAACGTTACCGACAGGGTGATAGCCCTAACCGCGTTCGCTCTATAATATGGCGCGCACTACGCCTACCCGCAAGATTCGAGCCACTCGTCAGCGCATGACAAACCATTTTTTTCAAAAAGTCCGTGATGCATCGCACCGGCGGGCAAACAGCGAGTTTCTCGAAACACTGGATGGCGGCGGCTTGACCTACGCCGGCATGGAAGCGATGACCGCGCGCTATGCCTCCGCGTTGATCAAACTTGGCGTTAAGCCCGGCGATCGGGTCGCCGCGCAGGTCGAGAAATCGCCTGAGGCACTCATGCTCTACCTCGGCACGCTTCGCGCCGGTGCAGTTTTTTTACCTCTCAACTCCGCCTATACAAGTGCCGAACTCGAATATTTTCTTGCCGACGCCGAGCCCAAGATTCTTGTGTGCGACAGCACGCGCCGCGACAGCTTGGCGCCGGCCGCGGCTCAGGCCTGTGTGCAATCGCTGGAAACGCTTGCCGCCGATGGGACCGGTTCGTTTCCCGACCTTTGCGCGGCCTGCGGAGCCAATTTCAGCGATATCCCGCGCGGGGCAGACGATCTCGCCGCCATCCTTTACACGTCCGGCACCACGGGCCGTTCAAAGGGCGCCATGCTGACCCACGGCAATCTCGCCTCGAACGCCGAAGTGCTCGCCGCTCTTTGGCGTTTCACGCCAAATGACGTGCTGCTGCACGCCCTGCCCATTTATCACACGCATGGGCTTTTCGTGGCCGTCAACACGGTGCTTTTCAGCGGGGGCAAAATCCTCTTCGTGCCGAAATTCGATCCCAGCCTATGTTTGGCGCTACTGCCGCGAGCGACCGCGATGATGGGGGTTCCAACTTTTTACACACGTCTGCTTAGCAACAATAATCTTTCGCGCGAGACGGCGGCGCATATACGTCTTTTCGTTTCCGGCTCCGCGCCCTTGCTCGAGGAGACCCACCGTTCTTGGCTGGAACGGACCGGGCATGTCATTCTCGAACGTTACGGGATGACCGAAACCAACATGATCACCTCCAATCCTTACGATGGCGAACGGAGGGCGGGGACCGTCGGCTTTCCGTTGCCGGATGTCTCGCTGCGGGTCGCCGATCCAGAAACCGGAGATGTTTTGGACAAAGAACAAACCGGAGTCCTCGAGGTCAAAGGACCAAATGTCTTTAAGGGCTATTGGCGCAATCCCGAGAAGACCGCGCAAGAATTCCGGAGCGACGGTTTTTTTATCACTGGCGATCTCGGCCGGATCGATGCGGACGGCTATGTACAGATCGTCGGCCGCGCCAAGGATTTGATCATATCTGGAGGTTTCAACGTCTATCCAAAGGAAGTTGAGAGCGAAATCGACGCTCTCGCTGGCGTGATCGAGAGTGCCGTTGTTGGGATACCGCATGAAGATTTCGGCGAGGCGGTCGCGGCCTTCGTCGTGCTTCACCCCGGTGTCTCTCTCGACGAACCTATGGTTCGGGATGCGCTTGCCAAAAGACTCGCCAAATTCAAATTGCCAAAGCGCGTGATCGTTGTCGAAGAGCTGCCGCGCAATGCCATGGGAAAAGTGCAAAAGAATGTGTTGCGCGAGACATATGAGAGGCTTTCACCCTAGATTGTACATCTCCGTGCGGGCCGCCCTGGATCGCTTTCGGCCGCCGCCTCACAGTTGCGTTCAAGACGGGTGGGAACAAAAGCAGCCTAAAGAATATTTTTCTAATCTCTGCCAAATAATGGGACAACTCTCTACACATTTATGAAATAAAAGCTCCTTTTACTGTGTAAAATTACTATCATATATGTCTTCTATACATACGTAGACTCGGCCTATACAAGACGTGCCGGGTTCCGTTTTATGGGAAGCGAATGTGAAACACAGCAAAAGGATGAATCGCGATGACATCTCAAGACTATCGTGTGCAAGACAGAAGTTACCGTCCAGACGATTTTGCCGATGATCCGCGCCGTGATCGCTACGATGAGGCGCGCCGCTATCAAAGCAGCCGCAGGGAATTGCCGGGTCAGGCCGGTTATGGCCGCGGCCGTGATTTTGGCCTGCGCGAATTTTCCCGCGAGGGCGAGAGCATAGACCGGCGTTACGGAGAACCGTCCGGCCGTGCCCGTTTCGAGGAGGAATATTATGGCGGCGAAGGCGGCTTTGCGGGTCGCGATTCCCGCGATTACAATGACCGCGGCCGCGAACCTCGGAACAGCGGCGTTGCCGATTGGGAAGCCTTTGGCAGACGCTCCGCCAACCCGTATCAAGGAGGCGGGTATCGCGCCGCCGAATATGCTTATGGAGCAAGCCGGGATCCGCGCTTTGCTGGGGACGCAGAGCATCGCGATGCGTATGCGCAGGGCGATCAGGGTGCCAGGCTGCGCTGGTTGGCGGAGCGTGCCGAAGGGCCGTCCTGGGCAGGTGGCGGCAACATCCGTGACGAATACGCGCGTTATTACGGCCGTGGGCCAAAAAATTATAAGCGTTCGGACGAGCGCATTCGCGAGGACGTCTCCGACCATCTAATTGACGATCCCTATGTCGACGCTTCGGAGATCGAGGTGAATGTCCACAATTCGGAAGTTACGCTGAGTGGTGCCGTCGAAAATCGTATTCAGCGTCGCCGCGCGGAACTTGCCGCGGAACAAGTCTCCGGCGTCAGCCATATTCAGAACAATCTGCGTGTCAAACCCGCGAATGTGGGCGGCCGTCACGCCGATCAGGCTTCGGGCTCTGCCGATGCGGGCAACGCGCCGAAAGTCGCGGCTCAGGTAAGATAACGCCTGGTTGGTGTGTGCCTAGTGAAAGTTTTCCTCCCACTCTGGGGGCGCAACACATCGCCAATGGCACAATCTGTCCCGCTTAGTCCACCTTGACCCAGCGGCCGCGAATGCGACCGCTGGGATTTTCCGGTGGCTCAACTATGGAAAGAGTCGCTGCATGAGTGTGCGGTATTTGGTAACAATGTCTTGCGCGTCACCTTCGGACTAAGCGCTCAACGCACGGGAAAAAAAGCATGCGCTTCGCGGGTCGTACGACCCTACCGAGTTATCTTAGATACCCCAATTACCTTGCCGCTGGCATCCAAGGCCTTCACCTGAAAATACGGTCCAGAATTTGTCACCGAAATCGCAGTTTCGAATCCAGATTTAGCCACAGTTTTCGTGAGCGAGAATTGCTTGAGGCCGCTGCCGCTAAACAGCTGCCAGGTGGTCGTTTCTGTCGAACCATTCCATGAGGCATAGACCGTAGCCACACCATTGTTCGATACGACCGCAATGCTTGGCGGATAATAAGGAGTTCCAACCCACTTTTCGCGATAGGCGCGATATGTATAGTTGCTTCCCGGCATTTGGGCATCATAAAGCGTGCTGCCTGCTGCTGCATATTCGCTATAATAGGCGGATTGCCCCCATCCAATGAATACGTTGCCATTGGCCAAGCTCTGTGTGTTTCCCTGTGATGAAATATTTAGGTTAGGATCATGATAATACTCTTTTAACAGACTAGCCGTTTTCGTGGCTAAGTTTAATTCCAGGAACAGCCCATGCGATGGGGGAGTCCCAGCTGGGATGGAACCAGAGGTTTCGCAGCAATTGTCGTCAAACATGCTTATTACGTTAGGTGGGAGAAAACGCGCATCATGCTGCCATGAGAATTCTGCCCCGCTTTCTATCGTGAAGTCGCTTTGCTTGCCGCCGAGCCGCCAGACAATCGTTCCGCTTGGCTTGTTTATTTTATAAATTGTTGAAGTATTACGCCCAGATACCACAATATCTTTGGCGTCGTCCGTAAGCCCGATAGAATTTAAATGATAAGCATCCCATATGTTGCTGCTGGAACTTGCGCTTGATGCCGGCTCGTAGGACTCAGCAAGCGGAATGTGATTCAACGCGTCCCAGAAAAACAACAAATTATTCGTTTTCAAATCAATTTCTTGGATTGCAAAATCTTGGACATATCCATGTTGTGGACCTCCATACGGAGTCAGATCCATAGATACAGTCCGGGTAGAAAGAAGCAACGCTGTATTACTTGGAGTAAGCAGGAATTCATGGATATCGGTAGTAAAACCATTTTGAGCAGCGACCGTTTTTATTATCCGATAAGTGTTGTCAACGATATAATAACAAGAACCTGGCTCGGATGACCCGGCTGGCACATTGGTGTACGTTGGTGGTGTAGCAAGAGTGCCTTGCCAAAAACTTAGTACTGGTTTACCGCCCAATTGCTGGATCCGGAAATCCGTATTCATCAAATTAGGGCTGTTTAACGGGAGAAACCAAACAGGATTGCCCCTATTATCCAAAATTAATGAGCCTGGCTGTCCATAAGTAGCGTCGTCGGAAAAAGCATATGGGGCAAGAAATATTGACCCCGAAGATGTGCCAGCATCATAAGTATTGATAGCAACTTTCATCGGATGCAATTGTGCCTCACTCACAAAGCTCCAGACCTGTGAAGATTTTATAATTGGGTTTGGAGTCTTATGGCCAGTGTTAGATGGATATGGCACTGTTCCGCAATTCTGACTATCAAGCGAACTGGCTCTGCTGCTACTCGGAATAATTGACATGAATAGTAGTAATAAAAATAAGTATATCCTTACGAAAGGTCCTTTATAAAACATTTATTTTACCTAAAAAATACGATTTAGACGCGCTAGATTCCGATCTAAAAGGCTTTATGCTTCAGCCGCACCCTTCATTGCAAAGTGCCAGGCTTTTGTTCCCTGTCTTAGAGCGCTTTCCGATCAGGGGAATCACCCGATCGAAAGGAAATCGCTCAAAATCAAAAAGCTGGAGCAAGTTCTGATCTAAAAAAGTCGAGCAACTTTTTCAGAACATGCTCTGGCCAGAGTCCGGCGCTTGATCGCCACATTGCCGCTGGCCAGACCGACAAAAGCGAGTGTTATGATAATTGAGTGTAGTTCAATATCATCACAAATAGCAAGATGGCCGACCTGCGAGGGTTGTCAAAGAGGTACCCGCGGCGCGGTAATCCATCGTGCGCTCGAAGCGCACTCCAAGGGCCGGTGAAGCCATTGTGCGGCGGCACCTATCCAATGGGTCTGCGCGACCACCATTTATGAGGCACGACTGCAAGCTTCAAAATTGTTAGGCGCCCATCGTATCGTCTTGTCGGGCTACGCGCCGCGCCGCCTCGCGCAAACGCTCGATTGATTCGGCATATGACACCCGTGAATCCATAAAAGCTTCGCAGCGGCAACAATTGGTCATCCAGACCCTCGCCAGAATGCAACCACACCGCCTCGAAGTTTAGAGCCGGGATGCGTAAGAGCCGCAGGTCAAATCGTTGGTCTCCAGCCGGGATTTGCGCGACGGCGTCCAGCGCTTGCGTGAAGAGATCGAGATAGGGATTGGCCCCGGACATCTGGTTTACCCGATCCTCAATGATATCATAGTAGACTCGCGGCCTCTCTCCCTCCAGCTCCAGTACGCGCAAACCCGTCTGCTGCGGATGTCCCTCGCCCGCCAGATCGCGCAAGCTCAAGCTAAAAACCGGATGCGCCAAGCCCAGGGAGCGTCCCTCCGTCGAGAGCAAAGCTTCCTCACCTAAGCTCGCGGAAAGCACCGGCCGTTCGCCCCAGATTTTCTGCGCAATCTCTTCGTCAACCAAGTTGGGGTTAATGAACATGTCGCCGATATAGCTCTGTGTTAGATATGCATGCGTCCAGCTGCCGGTCGTTTGGTAATGATTGCTGAAATCCGCGACCTTGAGGTGTGATTTTCCATAAATCGGATCATCGATATCAAAATACTCCTGCGCCGCCACCTTCGTATAGCCATAAATCACCACGAAGTGGCCACCCCCGCCAGACCAGCCAATTCGTGCCCCGACCGGGCGCCCCGCATCGATTTCGGCGCGCACCTCATTGAAGGGAATCGGCCCGGAAATGCTGACAAAATTTTGAGTCCGCGTGAGCGCCCTGTCGAGAAACCACGGAACATTGCAATCATCAGGCGCCGGTATCTCACAGCAAGTTTGCAAGTTCAGCTCGGCACACGCGACGCGGCACTGCGTCCATCGGCTTCTGTACCAATAATAATGCGAGACGCTGGTGGAGGTTGCCGCCCAGCACCAATTCGATTCCGTCTGCGGATGCATATGGAACGCCAGCCGCCGGGTACGGAAAAGCCAACCGGCAATTTGAATGTCGCGGTGCAGAGAGGAAAATGGCTGTGTCGTAACGTGGATGAGATCGCGGCATCCATGTGCGTTTCCCCCATTGCCAGTTGTATTTTTTCGCGAGTCAATTGGTTTTCCCACCCTGTGCAACCAACGGACGTACGATGTGACAAAATGTTTCTGTTGGATCCGTAATTCTTATCAAAACGGCCCAAATTTTGCTTGCTACAGCTAACCTTGTTCCCGTTCCGGGGCAACGCGATTTGTCAAACGGCAGTTCTCATGTCTGATAAGGTGGTCAACATCCGCGGCGGCTTTGCGTTACCATCCGCCCAACCCAATCCAACCTTGATCGAGGAACTCGAGCGTCTGCTCGAAGCCGCCAGAGCCGGAGAGATCGTCGGCATGGCAGGAACATATGTGCACAGAGACAAGACGGTATCCTATTCCTATGCGGGCGCGATCGCGAGCTATGGGATGCTCGGCGGTCTCGATTGCGTCAAAGAGCGGCTCTTTCGGATCGCGCTCTCGAAGGAATGAGGCGCCCTGGACCGGTCGACCAGTTCCTCGCGGCCCACGGCGGATCACAGGCCGTCATTTCCCTCCGTCAGCCGATAGGCCCAGCTTTCGCGGCGCCCAGTGTCGCGTCATTCATCTCGAAGCGACGCACAATGAGACGGACGAGATAAAGCCCGAATTCCGGATTTTGAAAATATAACTGCTCGAATTGTTCATACGTAATGACCAGCAGCCGGACATCGCTCGAACATTTCGCGGAAGCGGTGCGGCGGCCCGAGGCCGTGAACAGCGCCATCTCGCCAAAGATGGTACCCGGTTCGAGCACGGCCGCACCCTCGGCAATGACGATTTGTCCCTCGACAAGCAGGAACGCTTCGCTCGCCTCATCTCCCTTCGAAAAGACCAAGCTCCCTGCCTTCAACGCACGCGGATGCATAAAAGGCTTCAGCCATTCAATCTTCAAATCGGCTGCGCCCGCTTCGCGGACGCTCGCGACGAGACGGCGCATTTCCCGCAAACGAATGGCATTGAGCGGAAGGTTCACCGCGTGCTCGACGAACGTCGCAAAACTGCCCGAACCGATACCCGCCGCGACGCCAAACACATTGTTGAGAATGGCCGTGGCCCGGAGAGGGATCATTCGCTGCACATAGGCAGAACCGATCGCTGTCAGTGCTTCCGCCCAAGCGAGAATTTCAATGCCATCCCGTAAATGATCGCGGAGAGTTCCATGCACGTGTGGCAAATGAGATTTCAAACTCTCAGCAAGATGGAGCACACCGTCGAACATTCCGTCCCCCGCCGCGATTCGGATGCGACAGCCTAACAGACATTTCACCGGCGGCGGAGGGCTTGAAGCACGGACTTGCAGTGTCTGCTTTGGCAGGCGGAGAGGCACCCATCAGAGCAGCGCTGGATCATGGCGTAAGTGCCCCGGCGCTGTCTGCGTTGCATCATTCATTTCAAAGCGGCGCACGATGAGACGGACGAGATAAAGCCCGAATTCCGGATTTTGAAAATACAGCTGCTCGAACTGCTCATAGGTGATGACAAGCAGCCGGACGTCACTATCGCATACCGCGGATGCGGTTCGCTGCCCAGCGGCCGTGAACAGTGCCATTTCGCCGAAAATGGCACCGGGCTCAAGATGCGCAGAAATCTCGGGCACGACGACGCGGCCTTCGACGAGCAAAAAAGCCTCGTTCGCCTCGTCGCCTTTCGAGAAAATCCGGCTTCCCGCTTTGAGCACGCGGGGATGCATAAAGGGCTTCAACCACTCGATATTCAACTCGGTTGAGTTCGCTCCCCGCACGCTCGCGACAAGGCGGCGCATCTCCCGCAATCGCGTGGCGTTGAGGGGAAGATTCACCGCGTGTTCGATAAAGGTAGCGAGACTGCCAGCACTGATGCCGGCAACGACACCAAACACATTCCCGAGCATGGCCATCGTCCGCAGCGGGATCATCCGCTTCATATAGGCTGCGCCTATGGCCGTCAGCGCCTTGGCCCAAGCGAAGATCGCGGCGGCGTAGAAAAAATCGCTTTGGAGAGAGCCATGCAACCGGAGGAAATATGGGTAAAAATCCTCCGACAAATGGCGCATGTGATCGAACATCTGCTCCCCCGCCACGGTTTAAATCATGACAATTTAGCATCTTTGTCGAGACAAGGGGGTGAAGGCTCAGCCTCAGGGAGGCAATTTTTCAGTGCCGAGCCGTCTCGCCGGCAGAGCGGGGACGCGTCACGTCCCGGAAAAGCCGACAGCTCGTCCGGGACAGGATTGACCAATGTATGCGAGCAGCGCGAGAGGCCTGTCTTATTCCCCGGCCTCTTGCTCTTCGAGCTTTTCCTTGGCTTCGAGGTCTTCCCCCGTTTGCTGATCGACGATGCGCATCGACAGGCGCACCTTGCCACGATCGTCGAAGCCGAGCAGCTTCACTTTGACCTTGTCGCCTTCCTTAACCACATCGGACGTCTTTGCGACACGCCCCTTGGCAAGCTGGGAGATGTGGACGAGGCCGTCCTTGGCGCCGAAGAAATTCACGAAGGCGCCGAAATCGACAACCTTCACAACCGTGCCATCGTAAATTTGACCGACCTCAGGATCATTCGCGATCGACTTGATCCAATTGATCGCGGCGCGGATCGAATTGCCATCGGACGACGCCACTTTGACGGTGCCATCGTCTTCGATGTTGATCTTGGCGCCGGTTTTTTCGACGATCTCGCGAATGACCTTGCCGCCGGTGCCGATCACTTCGCGAATTTTATCGGTCGGGATTTTCAAGGTCTCGATGCGCGGCGCGAATTCCCCAAGTTCCGCCCGCGCCCCGGTGAGCGCCTTGCTCATTTCACCCAAAATATGCAAACGCCCGGCCTTCGCCTGATCCAGGGCCACCCGCATGATTTCCTCATTGATGCCGGTGATCTTGATGTCCATCTGCAGCGAGGTGACACCCTCCTCGGTGCCCGCCACCTTGAAATCCATGTCGCCAAGATGATCCTCATCGCCGAGAATATCGGAGAGAACAGCGTAGCGCTCGCCTTCCAGAATGAGACCCATCGCGATGCCGGCGGTCGGCCGTTTCAACGGCACGCCCGCATCCATCAAGGCGAGCGACGAGCCGCAGACCGTTGCCATCGATGATGAGCCATTCGACTCCGTGATCTCGGAGACGATCCGCACCGTATAGGGAAATTCCGCCGCGGCCGGCAGCATCGGACGAATGGCGCGCCAAGCCAGCTTGCCATGCCCAATTTCGCGCCGCCCCGGCGAGCCCATGCGTCCGGTTTCGCCGACCGAATAGGGAGGGAAATTATAATGGAGAAGGAAGCGCTCCTTATAGGTCCCTTCGAGACTGTCGACGAATTGCTCGTCCTCGCCCGTGCCAAGCGTCGCGACGACCAGCGCCTGCGTCTCGCCCCTTGTGAACAGTGCCGAGCCATGCGTGCGCGGCAGGACGCCAACTTCCGCGATGATCGGACGAACCGTCTTGACATCGCGTCCGTCGATTCGGATGCCGGTGTCGAGAATGTTCCAGCGGACAACTTTCGCTTGCAGATCATGGAAAACCTCGGCCACAAGCTCCTTCGAAAATTTCGGCTCGCCGCCAGCGGGCAAAAGGGCCGCAAAAACTTTCACTTTCACCGCGTCGACCGCATTATAGCGATCCTGTTTCGCGGTGATTTTATAGGCGGCGCGCAACTCAGTCTCGGCGATCTCCCGCACCGCGATCTCAACCTCGCTTTTGTCAACGGTATTCAAATCGCGGGGCTGTTTGGCGGCTTTTTCGGCGAGCCGGATGATCGCGTCGATCACCGGCTGGAACCCGGCATGACCGGCCATGACGGCCTGGAGCATCACGGCTTCCGAGAGTTCCTTGGCTTCCGATTCGACCATCAGCACGGCATCGCCTGTCCCGGCGACGACGAGGTCGAGGGAGGACTGCTTCAGTTCCTCGATGGTGGGATTGAGCTTTATCGCACCATTGATATGGCCCACGCGCGCCGCCCCAACCGGGCCCATGAAGGGAATGCCGGAAAGCGTCAGCGCCGCCGAAGCCGCGACCAGTGCCAAAATATCGGGATCGTTCTCGAGATCATGCGAGAGCACCGTTGCGACGATTTGCGTGTCGTTGCGATAGCCGTCGGGGAACAACGGGCGGATCGGGCGGTCAATCAAGCGGGAGACAAGCGTCTCCTTTTCCGACGGCCTGCCCTCGCGTTTGAAGTAGCCGCCCGGAATCCGCCCCGCCGCGAAAGCCTTTTCTTGATAATTGACTGTCAGGGGGAAAAAATCGATCCCCGGCTTTGGCTCCTTGAGCGAGACAACCGTGGCGAGAACCGTGGTTTCGCCATAGGTCGCGATAACGGCGCCATCGGCCTGGCGGGCGATCTTACCGGTTTCGAGTACGAGCTTGCGCCCTGCCCAATCAATTTCCTCACGATGGATTTCAAACATTCTTGCATCTTTCTGGGTAAGGCGAAGCCCAAGGCCAGAGCAAGACGGCCAGCCGTTGCGAAACAGCGGCTGGCGATCCTGCCACGGGCGTTGGTCTTCGCCAGGCTTCGGCGCGGCGGCCCCATGCCGCCGCTGTCCGGAAAATACAAGCCGTTACCGGCTTTGTCTCATATTATCTCGTTCACCACGGCTTGCTAAAAAGTCTGTTGAGATATCAAATGAGAAGTATCTCATAAGTATTTGCTTTTGAGCAATTTATGGCAGGCCACATGATGTAGCGTACAAGCTGGCGCAGGAGCGCAAACCCCCGCAGAGAGCCTTTTAGCGCGGCGCGCGAATGCGCGAAAACGAGTCTAGCGGCGGATGCCAAGCCGCTCGATCAGCGACTTATACCGGGGTTCATCCCTCGCCTTCACATAATCGAGAAGCTGACGGCGCAGCGACACGAGCTTGAGCAGCCCCCGGCGCGAGTGATTGTCTTTCACATGCGTCTTGAAATGCTCGGTCAAATTGGCGATCCGCTCCGTCAAGATCGCAACCTGGACCTCGGGAGAGCCGGTATCGCCCGGCTTGAGCGCATAGTCTTTCACAAGCGCCTGTTTGCGCTCGGCGGTAATCGACATCGGATGACCTCGTTAAAAAGTGGAAAAGATCTAAAGTGCCATCCATTCGGCCCGGCCGGGATGTCGTCCAGCGGGGTTCGTGCGGAGGCGGTGAAGAGGGCGCTTATACACCAAATCGGCCGTGAGGAAAGGAAATAAGCGCAAGGACGGTTGCACCTAAATATCAACTTACCGCCCTTGCGGGGCTTTCCGCGGCGGCCGCTGCTCGCTCATAATGCCGAACAAGACCGGCACGCTCAGCAGCAACCGTCGCAATTGCACGCTCCAGGAGCCCTGTCCCCCCAGCAGAGGATGACTGTCGTCACCTTGCGGCTAAACACCGATTATGGGCGTCAGGATGAGTTCCGTGCCGCCATGACCGTCGCTTTGAAAGCTGACCAACGTATCTGGTTGTTTGTCCGCAAGCATATAACTCGTCGTTTGGTTGGAACCATATGTCACTGTCAACGTATCGCCCGTCTCTTGGACGTTCGATACTTGTGTATTCCGCATGACAATGACATCACCGATCTGCCAGTTCGTGATGGTGCCGTTCAATGCTGAAGGATGGACGAGTTCCAACCTGCCGTCAGGGCCAGCAAATGTGACGTTGTCGGTTGTACCGAGGCCGAAAACGACTTCGCCGCCCCCAGGATTGATCGTCGTGCCAGTGGCCGCGCCGAGGACAATTTCGACGCCGCCGTCATTGATCGTCGTGTTGGTCACCAGACCTCCCGTTTCGACAAATTCTTCGCCGCCATTGACAACTGTACCGTTGGCCTTGCCGTAGACGAACTCGGCACCGCTGTTGATTGTGGTGCCTCCATCCGTGCCGCCCGACTCAACAGTTTCGGTCCCGCCGTTGATCGTCGTACCGATGGCCGCGCCGGAGACAAATTCTTTGCTAGCTGCCCCGATCGTCGTGCCCTGGGATATGCCGCCGAAGGACACAAACTCCTGGCCGGCACTGTTGAGTGTCGCGTTGACGGCCGCGCCGCCGTTTGCGACATACTGGCTTCCGCCATTGATCGTTGTGTTGATGGCCGTACCCCCAGCTTCAATAAGTTCGTTGCCGCCGGATCTGATCGTCGTGCCATCGGAGGTGCCGTCGGCGTAGACATATTCGACGCCGCCGGGGTTGATCGTCGTGCCGTCAGCCGTGCCGTAGATCGTTTCTCGGCCGCCATCGTTGATCGCCGCGTTGATTGACGTGCCGCCGGTAGAGATATATTCGAGGCCGCCGTGATTGATCGTCGCGTTGTGTGACGTGCCGCCCGTCTTGCCGCCGCTCGGGCCATCGATGGACTCCGAGCCACCGTAATTGACCGTGGTGTTGATGGCCGATCCACCGGCGTCAACATATTCGTTGCCGTCGTCATTGACCGTCGTGGACAAGGCGATGCCATCGACATATGCGTTGCCATTGTTGATCGTCGTGCCGTCGGACTGGCCGGCTGCGGAAACAATTTCAATGCCGCCGAGGTTGATTGTCGCCCCTTTGGCGAGGCCGCCGCTTTTGACCTCTAAATAACCGTTGTTGCTGGCTGTCGGGTTGATGGACGTGCCTGCAGCATAGACATCTTCGGTGCCACCAGCGTTGATCGCGGTGTTGATGGACGTGCCGCCGGCATAGACATCTTCGGTGCCGCCACTGTTGATCGTCGTGTTGGTGGACGTGCCGGAGGCTAAGACCTGAAGTGTATCGCCATTGTTCAAGACGAGGCCGTTTTGGTCGGGGGGAGCTTTATAAATCGTCATTGTAAGTTCCTCTGGTAGTGCGCTGATGCGCGGTCACCTAGATAGACCTAATGACGAAGGGAGATTCTGTTTGTGCGTAATTGAACGTATTGGCCAATCGTCACCCATTCAAACCGCTGAAGCTTTCGGACCTAGCACGGAGCGAAGACAGGCTTCATCGGCTTTTGATCGGCCGAGAAGCCGCGGGAGCTTGGAACGGAGAGTCCGAGTGAATGTGCGCAAGCACACAGGCAGCCGTCCTTGTTTTTGGTTAATTGAGCATTAATGAAATTTTTCTGCAGGCTTTATCTCTCGGACTGGATGGACGAAATCATAAGCAATTCCATAGGCGGCGACGGCTAGAGGACCGCTCGCCCATCCAGCTAGAGAGCGTTCGGGGGCACGCCCATGGCAGACGACAGCAAATCAGGAACAAATTTGGCGAGCAGCGGCGTCATCGTCGCCGCGCTTTTTGCTACCGGGGCCTATTTTTTCCAACGGGAAGCGCCGCTACTCGATTCGCGGCCGCCAAGAATAGACTCCAGTATCGAGCAAATCGCCCATGATCAGGAACAGACAATCGACGCGCGCTTATGGCAGGATCCCCTTTCTGCGGTCGCCAAAGCCATCGACAAATCAGAGCTGCGCAAACTCGAAACGCAATGCAAGTTTCATCCAAACAGCGACAGCCACTGCAAGCCGCCCCCAGAGGCGGTTGCAGGATCCGCAGAGCCGCTTGTGCTTGGCGTTATGGTCTCAGGAGCACCCTATCCAGAGGATGACGAGCAACGGCGGCGGAGCCGCTATTCTGTGCTGGCCGGCCTCGAACGGGCTGGCTTCGTGCCGAAGGATGCGCGCCACATCGGATATTTTCTTTGGCCGCGTGCCAATGAAGACGCCCCGGTTGTTCCCTATGAATGGTTCCAGCCACGCGGCGCTGCCTGCGAAAATAGCACTCAAATGGGTCCGCAAGACATTCTGGTGCTTTGGCTGAATGAAGCAGACCTCAAGGGCCAACCCCTCTCAAGGATTTCCTCGCTCATCCGCAAAATTCGCGGTTATCGAGGAGAGGTTTGTGTCCCAGAAGACGGGAAAAATTTTAGGATTGTTGGACCGTTCTCGTCGGATCTCCTTCATGACATGGTCAATGAAGCGCAAAGCTCCGTATCTCCGTGCATGAACAATGACTCTCCTTGGCCTAAAGACAATGACTCGCTCTGGCCCCAACTGGATGCCGTTCAATTTTACGCCTATGGCGCAAGCGCGCCGGCCGCTGCGCTTCAGGCGACATCGACAAAGACATATCCGGATATTGAGCAATATTTCAAAGACCACAAGATCGAGCTGCACCGGATGGTCGCTTCCGACGACACGCTTGCCGGCGGAATCGTGAAGGAATTAAAGGGCCGTCTTGATGCGAGCAGCCCTCATTTCGGTCCGGATCCGGAAGACCACATCGCGCTGGTCTCCGAATGGGATACATTTTATGGACAGACCCTCCCGCAGGCGGTGGAGAACAAATTTAAAGCATCAAGGGGCCTGCGTTCCGACGAAATCCATGAATTTACCTATTTGCGGGGGCTTGATGGCTTGCTGCCGCAGCCCGAGGATACCGCGAAGCGGAAGCAAGACAAGCCGGCAAACCCAGCGGAAAATCCTTCGGCCGTGGCTGATTATTTCAAGCTCGAGACCGATAACAAGACTTTGGAGCGGCCGATTGGACAAGGCCAATTCGATTATCTCCGGCGGATCAGCGAGCAGCTGCGTCATCTCGACGACAAACTGCGGAAGCAGCAGCCTGCCGGCAAACTCAAGGCGATCGGCGTCCTTGGCAGCGATGTGTTTGACAAGCTGCTGATCTTGCGGGCGCTGCGGCCTCAGTTTCCCGAAGCAATATTTTTCACCACGGATTTCGACCAAGATTACACGGTAAAGAGCGAACTTCCCTACACTCGAAATCTGATCATTTCATCGAGCTTTGGCCCCCACCTCAACGAAAAGTTGCAAGACGATATTCCTTCTTTCCGGGACGCGTACCAAACCTCGGCATTCCTCTCGACATTGTCGGCGATTGGCGATCCGGCCAATGAATGGAAAACATCGGAGATATTCGCCGAGTCCATCTCTGAACAGCTCAAGGAGCCTCGGATTTTTGAAATCAAGCGGAGTGGCGGTGTGCTGGCTTTTGCTTGGGACGCGCCGCCAAACGCTTTGCGTCCGCCAGAACGAGACAATAAAGCAAGCGATGGAACGGTCGCTAGCGCCAACCTTGGGAACGGCGGACGTTCCGGCACTGTTGCAAGCAGCAAGGAGTGCTGGAGGGACGACGATCCGGCCAAATGCGGATATATCCAGCCGGTTGATTTGGAGGAACAGAAGAAACTGGACAATACCAATGCGCCGAAAATCATGGATACGCTTTACCCGACCTTTGAGGAGAGGAGCAGTCAAAAATTGGCATTGGGTTTGGGCCTCGGTGCGGTCTTGACTTTCTCCTTGCTCGCTTTTCGTCGCATCCGGAAATACGTGATCTTCGAGATCGTGTTCGCTTTCCTCGCCCTCGGCGCTGCTGCCTGGGCGTGTTATTCTTGGGGACATGTCGCGCAATATTTAACAGAACAAGGCAATGGCGAGCCAATTGCGTTGCTCGACGGCATCAGCCTCTGGCCTACGGTTCTGCTACGCGTTTTTGGCATCGTTCTCGCCGTGTGTTTCATCCGCCGCGTGATGTGCGGTCTCAATGAGAATCTAATCGAGATCGCCAGGGAGTTGAACCTAGAACCAGAGCCCGTCACTTTGTGGAAACAGTTCACGAGCGTGGTTGAAGACATTCTCTCCACGCGGAAAAAACTCAGGGTCCGTTTTGGCTGTTCTTGTGGGAACACGCCGTCGGCTCGGTGCTCGTCAATCGATGCTGGAGCTGCCTGGAAGGTGTATGTTGGTCATGAGCGTTTTTGGCCGCGCTGTCTGCGTGCCCTGCTTTACACGGCCGGCATGTTTGCGATTGGCATGTTGGTTCTTGTTCCAATTTTCGGCATGCCTATGAATCCTGCGCGCGGGATGAATGCTTCCAACTGGTACTTTTGGGCGACAATGGGTTATGCCTTGCTCATGCAGTTTCTGACATTCTTTATCTTCGACGCGACGCTGTTTTGTCTACTCTTTGTCAACGATCTGCGCCGCGCCCAGACATTATGGCCTCTCGCGACAACGGAGATCTACGATGGACGCCTGCGGATGCAAACGAAACTCGTCCATGATTGGATCGACCTCGACTTCGTGGCGAAGCGGACGAATTGCATCGGCTCTCTGATTTATTATCCCTTCGTGCTGATCGCCTTATTGATTGTCACCCGAAGCACAATCTTCGCCAATTACGCACCGAGCCTGACGATCCTTCTGATGCAAGGGCTCAGTCTTGTCGTCGTCTTCGCCTGCGCCATCATGCTGTGCTGGGCGGCGAAGAACGTGCGCGACACGACCCGTAAAAATCTGACGGATGGGATTATTCGCGCAAAAGATACGAGGGGGGACAGCCGTTTCGCCTCGCAGTTGGAAAGCTTGCTGGGCCGAGTCGATCTCCTCAAGGATGGCGCCTTTGGTTCTTTCACGCAGCAACCGCTCGTCAGGGCGGTGCTGTTGCCATTGGGCAGTTTCGGCTGGACAGCACTTATCGAGAAGGGAATGTTTCCTGGCCTTTGAAGCGGAACCCGCGTCCGCCGCCATCGCTCAACCGCGCCCGGCCCCGCGTGTGGGGACGCCCATCGTCGCGCAATGCGGCTTCTGAAGGAACCGATCGCAGCGGCGGCGCATTTCCCGCCAGACCCGACCTCGGAGGCTATTCAATGAATCAACGCAGGAGGCGGCGCGGCTTGCAGGCCGCTATGGCTTTTGCAATCGCTTTGCCGCTCACCGCTTCAATTGCGCAAGAGAAGCCGGGGGGCTGCGCGGGCGATGGTAGCGGCATTACCCTGCCCTCCGGTTTCTGCGCCACCGTCTTCGCCGACAATCTCGGCCATGCCCGCCAGCTCGCCGTCGCGCCCAACGGCACCGTCTATGTCAACACCTGGAGCGGTGTCTATTTTCGCAACGACAAACTGCCGCCGGGCGGTTTTCTGGTCGCGCTTAGGGACACTAGGGGCGACGGACATGCCGATGTGATCGCCCGGTTCGGCGAGAGCGTCGCAACTGGGGGGCATGGCGGCACCGGCATCGGCCTCTACAACGGCGGCCTCTTCGCTGAGAGCAACGATCGCATCGTCCGATGTCCCTTGGCTGATAATGAGATCATACCCAAAGGCAAGCCGGAGACCATCATCTCCGGCCTTCCGCTCTCCGGCGATCATCCCATGCATCCCTTCGCGATCGATGCCTCCGGCGGTCTTTTCGTCGATCTCGGTTCCGCGACAAACGCCTGCCAGGCAAAGAACCGGATGCCGCGAGCGCCGGGATTACAACCTTGCGAGGAACTCAAAACACGCGGTGGCATCTGGCGCTACGACGCCAACAAGACGGGCCAGGTTTTCTCGCCAAAAGACCGTTTCGCGACGGGGCTGCGCAATGGCGAAGGGATCTCTTTCGATGCGGCCGGCCGCATCTTTGCCACTCAGCACGGCCGCGACCAGCTTTTTGAGGATTGGCCGCGTCTTTACACGCCGGAACAGGGGCAAAACCTGCCAGCTGAGGAACTGATACAACTCAACCGCGGTGCCGATTTTGGCTGGCCGGACTGTTACTTCGACGCTATCCAGCAAAAGCTCGTGCTCGCGCCCGAATATGGCGGTGACGGCGGCCACAAGATTGGGATTTGCGCGCAAAAGCAGCCACCCGTCGCGGCCTTCCCCGCCCATTGGGCGCCCAACGATATGAAGATCTACAACGGAACCCAGTTCCCAGCTCCCTATCGCGGCGGCGCCTTCATCGCCTTCCACGGCTCCTGGAACCGCGCCCCAGGGCCGCAGGGCGGCTACAATGTCGTGTTCCAGCCGCTCACGAACGGAAAAGCCTCGGGCCCCTATGTGGTGTTCGCCGACGGTTTTGCGGGCGCCGTCAAGGACCCCAGCCGCGCGGCGTTCCGGCCCGCCGGTCTCGCCATCGGGCCGGACGGTGCCCTTTACGTGTCGGACGATGTACATGGGCGCATCTGGCGCATCACTTACAATGGCAGCGCTGGCGTGACAGAGATCGAGGCGGCCCCTTCGCCCGGCTCCCAAGCGCAAAATTCAGCGGAAGCGCTGCCGCCAGAAGGCATCCATCCCGAGGCGGGCAATGCGGCGCCGCCCCTCCCCGTGCCACCCGGCGCGACGAAAGAACAGGTCGCCCTCGGCGATCGTATATTCCGCGGCGAAATCGGCGGCGCCACCTGCGCCGGGTGCCACGGTTCGGACGCCAAGGGCACACCGGTCGGGCCGGATCTGACATCCGGCACATGGCTCTGGGGCGACGGCAGCCTGCCAGCGATCGCCCAGACGATCACGAACGGCGTTCCAGAGCCGAAAGATTATTCCGGCGCCATGCCGCCGATGGGAGGCGTCGAACTTTCACAGGACGAGATCAAAGCCCTCGCCACCTATGTTTGGGCGGTCGCCCAACAGAGCGGCCGTTGAACTGGCGCAGCCATAGACATCAAGCTTAAGGCGTCCATAGTCCCGGCAGTTTACGGCTACACATTGCTCTTCGCCGCGAGGATTTCTTGCCTAAGGCGTTCGGCTTTCTCGATGAAGAATTGCGCCTCAGCCTTGCAGAATTCTTCAAGCGCGGCGTTAACAGCTTCGCGAGCAGCGTCAAGCTGAAATGGCTGGTGGTCTTTGCGGAAAAGCGTGAGGTAAACCGAGGCGAGGTTTTCCTGAGTCTGCGCCCACAAGAATGGCACGCGCACACGGGTATTTTCTTCCAAGGCTTGCCGATACGCGGCAGCGGCCTCCTCAAGCCGTGCCGTGCTGCTGATTTGTTCACCAAGCTTCTCGAGAGCAAGTCCGAGATTGTTCTGTGTCGCGGCCCAAATGGGCGGCACGCGCTCGCGGGTCGATTCCTGCAAGGCTCCGTGAAAGGCGGCGACTGCCTGTTCCAGCCGCGCCGGATCGCCCTCCCACTCGCCGAGCCTTACGAGCGCAATCCCAAGATTCATTATGGTCTTGGCCCATTGTAGCGGCACGCGCTCAAACGCATTCTCCTCCAAGGCTTCACGATAGGCGACGACGGCCTGTTCCAGCCGCATCGGCTCGCTCTCCCACTCGCCAAGCCTTTCGAGGGAATTGCCGAGATTCATCTGTGTCATGGCCCACTGGAGCGGTACGCGCTCGCGGGTCAATTCCTGTAAGGCTTCGTGATAGATAAAGACGGCGTCCTCCAGCCGCGCCCGCGCACTCTCCTCGGCACCTTGTGCATGAAGCGTAATCCCCAGGGCATGAAACGCGGTACCGAGATTCATTTGTGTCGTGGCCCAATCTAACGGCGCCTGCTTCCGCGTATATTCCTTCAAGGCTTCGTGGTAAGCCGCGATGGCCTGCCCGGTGAACAGCGTCGTCCCTCTTTCTTTTTCGCCTATGGCTGAGAACGCATTGCCGACGTTCATCTGGATAAAGGCCCATCGGAGCGGCAAGCGCTCGCGGGTAAATTCCTTTAGTGCCTCGCGATAGGCTTCGAGTGCCTGCTGCAGCGTCTCCGTACCGCTCTCTTGCTCGCCAAGAATCGTGAGCGCTGCGCCTAACAAAACAAGAGCGGTTCCACGCTCATCTTTGTTACGCGCCAATTCCACTGTGCGCCGCGCCATTTCGACCGCAACCTCAAGCGAGAGATTGATCCCTTTGTCTTCCCCCTCCTCCAAATACGCGTCGAACCGCTGCCTGTATGTTTTGGACCAAGTCGGATTACTGTCGTTTGTGTTCAGGGCCGCGATCGCTTCAATCCGTCGCGCCACGCTGGCAGCATCGCGGCGAAGGAGATCTTGTTCTACGCCTGCTTCGAGCAGAAATTCCCGCGATCTCAAGTAAGCAGCACGGTGCTCATCCTCCCGCCACTCGAGTTCAGCCAGGGCATCGTCCACGGTTTTAGCACCGCCATCGAAATCGCCCTTCTTGGTCGTTTCGGCGAGCCGCTTGAATTTGTCTTCGACAAAAGTCTCCTGATTTGACCCGCGCTCAACCTTGGCGATGACGTCGAGAGCTGTGGCAACGGCATTCTCCAACTCTTTAACCGCTTGCTCAAAGCCGATAACTTCGGGCCTGATACGCCGTGCCAGTTGGAAAATTGTCTCCCTCTCGAGACCAGCTTGAGCAGCCTTCGCAGAATCCCCGCGCTGATCGAGAGCCGCGACAACTTTCGCGACGATTTCGTCGGCCGAATTACCCAAAGTTACATTGAGGTCGCCGCCGATATTTGCGTCACCCTCAATATGTACCCCTATCGAAGCAGCGGCTGGGGAAGTGCCCGCTACCGATCCATTTTTTCCGGCGGCAGCCCGACGTTGATTGGCCCTACCCTGAATTCGCCGAGTGTAGTCACTTCATCAATGTGGACTCCGGTTCCCTCGGTGACATCGATCGCGTCGAGATGCACCGAGAGGGCATTAAGCTTGCCAATATCGAGACCGAGGGGGCCGTCACCGCGGCTTTTCAAAGCCGCCACTAAAACGGCGGCGCGCGTTTTAACCATCGCTCGCTCGTTGATAGGCTGGCCATCAACAGCTTCCGCGATGAGTGCCTGACGGTTTACCGAGGCGGGCGCCTTTTCGAGCGCTTCGACATCGCCTCCCGCCCAATGTGCTACCTTTTCCTTGAGCGCCCTGTAGGCGTCCTTGGCCGCTTCGCTGACGACTCCTTTAATCGTTTCGTCAGCAGCTGTAGAGAGCGACGTGGCGACTAACGTTCCAATTGTCGCGGGATCAGTCACAGTCTTGCTCCTAAATGAGACTCTGTGCAGTTCATATTACGAAAGGTCGTCTGATAACAGCGTAAAACTGTTTCTGATAATGTCCCAATCCGCCTTTCATCTCACGATAAAAAGTGTTGGGGAAAAGATTGGCCCCGTAAAGAACGCGAGATCTCCTCTCGCTCGGGCGCCAAAGTTTCTCATCCTCAAAGGACGGAGGCTACCACCATTCGATGAATGACGGCCCACCGGAATACTAATCGGACATGCGCAAAAGCCAATCGCACAAGTCAGAAGAGAAGCCGCCGTCCTGTGCCCTGTAAGATTTTATCCAGAAATTGTACCAAAGTGTCTCACGTGAAACGTTTTGGTACGATTGATCATTTCTGGCCGGGGCTCTCACGCACCCGATAAAGCCAGTCGTAACGGGCGAGCGTCGTCTCGCCGCCGAGCGTCCGCATCACGGCATCGCGCAGAAAAGCGGCCGGGCCGCCAAGATGGTAGATCACGGCTTGCCGGCGCGATTCTTTTTGCACGCGTGTCACGCGGGGCAGACGGATCTCTTGATAGGCGCGAAGGCTCGCTTCGATGTCCTGCCCCTGCCCCAAAACCTCGGCCAAAACCCCCGCGTCCTCGATGGCCTGAGCGGCGCCCTGGGCGAGAAATGGCAGCATTGGATGCGCCGCGTCCCCAAGCAACGCGACGCGGCCCGAGACCAAGCGCGCCGCTGGAGCGCGATCGGCGAGCGGCCATTTGCGCCATTCGGGCGCGGCGCTCAGCAAATCCCTCGCGGCTTTGTCCCAACGCGAAAAGCGCGCTTCAAGAAATTCTGACGCTCCGTGGCTCGACCAGAAATCATTCATATCGGGCCGGAAATCCTCGTCGACGATTGCGACCACATTGATGATTGTGCCTTGCCGCAAAGGGTAATGGACGAGATGCGCCTTGCGTCCCAGCCAAAGGGTTGTTTCCCCTCCGCGCATCGCGGCCGGAGCGCGACCGGCCTCAACGACGGCGCGCCACGCCGTCCGTCCGGAAAAGTTTAAGTCATCGGCACTAAGTTTTTGCCGGACGAAAGATCGCAGCCCGTCGGCGCCGATCAGGCAATCGCCCGTTGTCTCCAGCCGGCTGGCGCCTTGCTCAAGCGCGACCGAGACGCCGTTGTTGCCGGAGGCAAAGCCGGTGACAGCGGCATCCGTTTGCAGGCTGATGCGGCCTTCCTGCGCCACCGCGTCCAGGAACGCGCGCTGCAGATCGGCGCGATGCACGACGAGATAGGGAGCCCCCCAACGCGCTTCCGCATCCTTGAGCGGCATGAGCGCAAGGGTGGCACCGTCACCCGCGCGGCGGATTCTGATCGCGTCCGGCGCAAGCGCGAAAGGTATGAGCCGTTCCAGGACGCCGAGCTTGCGCAACACCGCGCAAGCGTTGGGCGAAAGCTGCAGTCCCGCCCCGCTCTCTTCGAGAATCTTGGCTTTTTCGTAAAGGCTGACTCGCCAGCCAGCGCGCGCTAGGCACAGGGCCGAACAAAGGCCGCCGATGCCAGCTCCGGCGATCACCACATGCGGCGGACTCATTTGGAGGATGGCGGCGGCTTAGCCCCGCGCCAGCGCCGGCTCATCCCCGGCATGGCCGCCCGGATCGAACACACAATCGGGCGGCACGCAGCCCCCATGCAGCGTCGCGTCATAGGCGTAATGCGTCGAGCAATAGGGGCAGATCGCGTCATTGTCCTCCCCCATGTCGATAAAAATATGCGGATGGTCGAAAGGCGGAAGGGCGCCGACGCACATGAATTCCTTGGCGCCGACCCGCACCTGCGGAACGCCTGGCTGATTGTGGAAATGCGGCGTGGTATGCGTGGCCATTGTCTCATCCTGGATCGAACTGAACGCGCCGCACCATAAGGGAACGGCGGGAGATTGGATAGTCCTTCCGCCTCCGGCAAAAGCGTCACGCCATTTGGACGAAACTGCGTCAATACGCCATCGGGATCCCAGCTCATGTTTTGATCCAGATCAAGCCGCGATGCGGTTGCTGTCATAATTTCGAAATACCCTTGTAGTGTCCAGTATATATCACGTTCATATCTTGAGATTCACGAGCTCTCTTCGTGTGAAAGCGTGCTGGTCATCATGAGGATCAACAAAATTAGGGAGAGTTATGATGGCAACAGTTCTTCCAGCCGCCCAGGGAACGATTGATACACTTGAAGGCACCGGACCTAGCCTTGTCATTCTTGTGGCAATGATCATTATTTTCAGTGCGGCGGCGTTTTTTACTGGCCGCCTCTATGGCCGTGCCGGAATGATTGCGGTTATCGCGGGCTTTTTCGTTGTTCTCACCGGGCTCTACACACTCGGCGGCATCCACTTCGGTTGATTAATAAAGAGATCGGCGTGGCGCGGCTGCGCGCCACGCCATCCGCGAGAGCTCTCTCCAGCGGACCGGCTCTTCCCTCTCCCGCCATGGGTTTTCAGTTTTCACAGTCACAGAAAAATGAAAGAACCGGGCAGCATGGCGCGTGCAACCGCGCCAAGAGCGTCCGGAGGGTAGCTGAGTGACGAATGGAACGCCGGATTGGCTTGCCTCCGGCATGCGGCATATTTGGCTGCCCTATACGCAGATGAAGGCGGCGCGTGAGTCGCTACCGGTGGCGCGCACCGCGGGAAGCCGGATTCTTCTCACCGATGGCCGCGAACTGATCGACGGGATCGCGAGCTGGTGGACCGTTTGTCACGGCTATAATCATCCCCATATTCGCGCCGCGGTCGCCGGGCAGCTCGCACAAATGCCGCATATCATGTTCGGCGGTTTGGTGCATGAGGGAGCGCTCACCCTGGCTCGGCGTCTCACTGCACTGCTCCCGGAGGGGCTCGACCGGGTCTTTTTCTCCGACAGCGGTTCGGTCGCGGTCGAGGTCGCCATGAAGATGGCGGTGCAATTCTGGTTCAATCAGGGGTTTGGGGAGCGAAGCCGGTTTGTGGCATTCAAAGGCGGCTATCATGGCGACACATTTGCGGCCATGTCGGTCTGCGATCCCGAGGAAGGGATGCACGGGCTTTTCGCGAACGTCCTGCCGCGGCAAATCATCGCCGATCTTCCAGTTGGCGCGGATCGAGCGCAGGCTTTCGATGCGCTGCTCGAACGCACCGCGAAAAATATTGCCGGCATCATCGTCGAGCCCTTGGTGCAAGGCGCGGGCGGCATGCTGTTTCATGAGGCGCAAGTGCTGCGGCATTTGCGGGCAGCGGCGGACCGGCATGGCCTGCTGTTGATTTTCGACGAGGTGTTTACCGGCTTTGGTCGCACCGGAACGATGTTCGCCTGCGAGGCGGCGGGGGTCACCCCGGACATCATCACTTTATCGAAGGCGCTCACCGGCGGCACGATAGGATTCGGGGCGACCATCGCCACCGGCAAAGTGTTCGAGGCGTTTTTGTCGGACGAACCCGCTCATGCGCTGATGCATGGTCCGACCTTCATGGCCAATCCGCTCGCCTGCGCCGCCGCCAACGCTTCGCTCGATCTTTTCGAGACCGAGCCGCGCCTTGCGCAGGTCGCGGCCATTGAAGCTGTGCTCGCACGAGATCTCGAACCGGTTCGCGCATTTCCGCATGTGGGCGATGTGCGGGTGAAGGGCGCCATCGGCGTCGTCGAACTCGATCGCATCGACGATCTCGGCGCGCTAAAACGCCGCTTTGTCGAGGCCGGGGTTTTTGTGCGGCCGTTCCGCAATATCGTCTATCTGACGCCCGCCTTTACCATCGGCCAGGACGATCTCCATCGCCTCACCGGTGCCGTCGTCTCTGTGCTGGAAGAGTGGACCCGGCTTTAAAACCCCTTTCAGCATCCCTTCGGAAAAAGGCCCTTAGCGCGCGCGCTTCCCTTGTGCCAATATGGGTCCAAGGGGGAGCAAATGTCCGACGAAGAAACCGTAACCGCTGACCGTATCGAAAAATTCGCCGAACAGGCGCATGATCTTGAAGCGGCGCGCGGCAGCGTCGGCGAGGCCGCCTCCGTGACCACGGGACTGTGGTTGAGCTACCTCTTCGTCCTGGTTTACATCGCGATCGCGGCTGGCGCCGTGACGCATAAAGATCTCTTCCTGGAAAATCCGGTCAAGCTGCCCTTCGTGAGTGATGTGCCCTTGCCGCTTGTCGCCTTTTTTGTCCTGGCGCCGATCGTTTTCATCGTGTCGCATGCCTATACGCTGGTGCATTTTGTGATGCTGGCCGCGAAGGTTGGCGTCTACAACGAAGAGTTGCACACGCAGCTTGGTCATGCGGAGGAAACAAAGGAATATTTGCGGTGGCAATTGCCGAGCAATATTTTTGTCCAAATCCTCGCGGGACCGGCGCATCTGCGGTTGGGCACGCTGGGCTTTCTTTCCAAGAGAATCGCCTGGGTATCTCTCGTCATTGGCCCGATTTTTCTTTTGCTGCTGATCCAAGTGCAATTTTTGCCGTTTCATTCCGAAGGGATTACCTGGCTTCATCGCTTTTTTATTGCCCTTGACGTGGTTCTTTTGTGGGCGCTCTGGCCCGCCGTGGTTGATGGCGGAATCGGGATGAAGCAAGTGCGCGGGTGGCGCCAGATATGGCTCGTCCTGGGCGGTTGTGCCGCCATTGGCCTTTCTGTGACGGCGGCGACCTTTCCCGGCGAAAGGATGGAGGAATGGATCGGAAGGCGTCCGACGCTTCCCCCTTTTGTCGCGGCAGTGCTTGGGCAAAGGGACGGCAACGATCTATCGAACAGCAAGGATCAACCGGCATGGACCTCCGTCCATGATTTGTTGTTCAATGGTCCCTACGATGCAAGGAAGCAAAACCGCACGAGTCTTTTTTCCAATACGCTCGTGCTTCCGGGTTTCAATGCGCTCGCTGTCGGGAAAATCGACGACTCGAAGCTGGGTCCGTTCGAATATTCATTCACCCGGAAGGATGGGCATTTTGAAGGCGCAATCTTCGAGGGCGCCGATCTGCGCAAGATCAATCTTGAGAATGCGCATCTGCAGGGCGCGTCGCTCTTGCAAGCGAAGCTGCAAGGCGCGCAGTTCTACAATGCAAATCTGAACGGCGCCAAGCTCAACCAGGCAAAACTTCAGGGCGCCTCACTCGACAGCGCTCAACTTGAAGGTGTTGAGCTTACAGGTGCGGCACTCCAAGGAGCCTGGGCCCTGAATGCCGATTTAAAGGGCGCGTTCCTCAAAGAGGCACAGCTGCAGGGCGCAGGGCTCAATGGCGCGCAGCTGCAGGGCGCGGAATTGGATGGCGCGCAGCTCAGTGGCGCATCGCTGGATGGCGCATTTTTGTGGCGAGCCGGACTCAATGTGAAATCGGCAGATGCCCTTCGGGCGCAAGGAGTTATGTGGGACCCATTTTGGAAGGAAACCACCCAGGCGTCTCAATCTAAACCATGGACCGGCGAAGCGTTTATTGATTTGAAGAACACAATCGAGAGAGACGTACCCGCCGGAGAGACGCGCGATGAAATCTTGAAGAGGGTTGAGCTTCTCGATCCCGGAGAGGCCTTTTTGGGGACTGCTCATGTCCCGGATTGGCGCAAGAAGTTTGCCGCAGCCGCTGCGCTTGATCCGGAAAAATATAAGCAGGCACTCGTGACCCAATTGAAGGCACTGGTGTGTTCCGGCGACGCCGACGCACCCTATGTGGTGAGGGGTCTCACCGCTTATGACCGGATCAAAGACACGGGTACCGAGGCGCCCCATCTCGTCGAAGGGATTCTCAGCCCCGACTGCCCCGTCGAGACCGCTCTCACAGAAGCCGACAAAGCCGCGCTGAAACAACTGGCCAGAAAGTCCCAACTCGGCGACAGATAGGTCATGAATGCGGCAGGCCAGGCTGGCACAAGCTGTGTCATGTTTTTATAAATCTCCCTGACCGCTCGCGTTCCGCCGTGCCATGCCGCTGCTGAAACCACCCCCGCTCCCAGACGGCCGCCAATCCGAGACGGCAATGTTTATCGCGCGTGGCACGCGGCGGATGTTGCGCAAACTCGATTTTTCGACCGTGGCCGAATTGCCGCTCCTTTCGGGACGGCGTGCGGACATTGCGGCGCTAAAAGCCGATGGAGCGATTTTGATCATTGAAATCAAATCTTCCGTTGCGGATTTCCGCGCCGATTCGAAATGGCACGACTATCGCGCCCATTGCGACCGGTTGTTTTTCGCAATTCCCGAGACCGTGCCAAGCGAAATCATGCCCCAAGACACTGGGCTTATCTTGGCCGATGCCTATGGCGCGGAAATTTTGCGCGAGGCCCCGGAGCATCGCATGGCTCCTGCGACACGCCGGGCGGTGCTGATCCGTTTTGCCCATGCGGCGGCGAATCGCCTGCACCGCCTGAGCGATCCTGAGATAATCTCGCGCGGCGGATGACATATTTAATCTATTACATTAAGATAGTCTAATAACTTATGTATTATCAATATGTTATGATATATTTAATGTGTTACATTTAAGAACTAAGTTTAAGAGTTTTGGTCTTGCGGATTGGGCAACCTCGCGATCAGCCGTTCGAAAAGCGGGTTTTCGGCCGAAAAGACATAATCCTGCGCGGCAACGCAAACATGGGTGGCGCCTTGCGCGATCAGCCAATCGGCCAATGGCGCCGCTTTGTCCTTCGGGCAATTCAGGTTCAAGCGGCCGTCGCTTCCGTGAAACCGTATCCGGGCGTTAAACCCTGCCTTGGCTTCAGCAATCACCGGCTCCGTGACGTGCGAAAGCACGGCCGAGACCTCGCGCGTGGTGCGTGCTTCCTCCTCCGCCGCGATTCTCGAAAGAATGACCCGTGCCAGTTCGCGTTGCCCAAAACTCCAATCGGCACGCAGCGAGGCGGTAAGGTTGGCCTGCGAGCGCAAAATCGTGCCATCGTCGAGAATTTTCAGGGAATTGGCGGCGAGTGTCGCACCCGTCGTTGTAATATCGACGATCAGCTCGGCCTGGCCCGCGGCCGGAGCGCCTTCCGTTGCGCCAAGGCTCTCCACGATGCGGTAATCGCTGACGTGCCGCTCAGCGAAAAAGCGGCGGGTCAGATGCACATATTTGGTGGCAACCCGCATCCGCTCGCCGCGGCGTACCCGGAATGCCGCCGCGACATCCTCCAGATCCGCCATGGTTTTGACGTCGATCCAGGCGCGCGGCACAGCGACCACCACATGCGCTTGGCCAAAACCCAGCGGTGCAAGAAGTTCGACTTTCGATTCCGCGTCCGCCAGGGTTTCGCGGATGAGATCCTCGCCGGTCACCCCCAGATGCGCATGGCCGGACGCCAATTGCGCGACGATGTCGGCGGCCGAAAGAAAAGCGATCTCGACATTGTCGAGACCGGCCAGCCGCCCACGGTAATCGCGGGCGCCGCGCCCTTGCGCGATATCGAGCCCGGCGCGCGCGAAAAACGCCGCGGCGTTTTCCTGCAGCCGCCCTTTTGAGGGGACGGCAAGCACGAGAGGCGAATTCATGGCTGCCTCCCGCTCTCGTCCAGGCGGTCGATCCAGATCGCCGCGCCGATGGCTGGAATCTGCGTCTTTGCGCCAAGCGCGTGCGGGAGCCCATCGTAGCGGCCGCCGCCGACCGCGGGCAACTCCGCGCCGCCGGGGGCAAATGCCTCGAAAACGAAGCCGGTGTAATAGTCGAGATTGCGGGTGAAGCGGGCGCTGAAATGGAGTTTTGCGGGATCGCGCCCCTGCCCCGCGATCAAGCCGAGCCTGGTATCGAAACTGTCGAGGACAGCGGACAGATCGAGCGTTGCGCGGGCCGCAAGCGCGCGGAGCCGGACCGATGCGTCGCGAGGATCGCCCTCGATCTTGAAAAATTCTTCGATGATCACGCGCTTCTCCTTGGAGAATCCGGAACCTGTCTTGAGCGCTGCTTGCTCCAGGAAGCGATCGGCGATCTCCCCGGGGGTGCGGCCGCCCGCCGGGGCGATGCCGGCGATCGAGAGAAGGTCCTCGACGAGCGCACGGGCGCCCTGCTTGTCGGCGCCTTCGAGCACGCCGAGGACGCCGGAATGATCGGTGCCGTTCACCCCCAAGCTCAAAATCTCGTCAAGAGTTTTGCCCTGGGAATGGCCGCGTGCGATGCGGCGGCGCCATTGGGGCGGCAAGTCGAGGGCTTCGAGCAGCTTTGAGAACAGCCCGGCATCGCCGATCCGCACGGTCAGGCTCGAGGGGAGCATGGACCTTGGCGTCGCGGCGGCGGCGGCATCGAGAGCGAGGGCCAGAATTTCCGCGTCCGCCGCTTCGATGTCGGGGCGGCCGAAATTCTCAACACCCGCTTGCGTCGATTCGCTTGTCTTGCCGGGGCGAAACCGGAACACCGGCCCGCAGTAGCAAAAGGCGGCGCGCTGTCCCGCAGACGGTCCTGCGAGATAGGCGGCCAAAACGGGAATCGTATATTCCGGCCGCAGACAATAGTCGGCACCGGAGAGATCGCTGGTGAGGTAAAGCTGAGCGCGCAAATCCTCGCCGGAATCGAAAAAAATCGAGGCCGGTTGCAGGATGGGCGGCTCAACACGCGCGTATCCCGCGCGGGTGAGATGCGCGATGACCGCGTCCGCGCGGGGATCGACAAAAGACAAAATTTGCCTCGAAAGCTCAAGATAAGTGGGCCTCTCATAGCAAGGCGAGGCCTGGGGCGCGACAGCTTTTGCGGAAAGGTTCGGAAAGTTTGTCCGATTCCAGGGCGAAATCGTACCAATACGTTTCACGTGAAACGTTTTTGCCCGATTGGGGCGGAAAACCTTACAAGGCCTCATACGCGCGGTGGCTTGCAAAGTGTGGAATGGCCCGGAAATCAAGTCTTTTTGGCCTCGCGTATAAAAGCGCCAGCTTTGGGCAAGTTTCGCATGTGAGTATTCAGAAGCTTCACATTCGACGCCGTACCGCTCAGAACAGGCGGGAAATCCTGCATTGCGCGCTCATAAGCAATGCGCGGGGGCGGGTTACGGATGTGGAGACAAAAATCCCGGCGCGCGTCTGTGCGCGGGCGTCGGCTGCTCGCGCCCAGTGTCAAGCTGTCCGCGCCAAGGTCGTCAGTTGCCCGCGCGACGGCAGGAAAATGTGCCGAAGCGGGAAAACCCCCAACGCCGGAAAATGCGCTAAAGGAACGCAGGGCAATACGCTAAGGCAAGGACATATCTGGCGGTACGGGAAACGAGCTGGTTCATCCCGGAGTCGTCCACCAGTGCCGGATGCGCCGGAAAAAGCTCTTTAACGTCGATACCGATAACGTAGAGGCTCGGTTTTAGCGTAAAAAGATCCGTGCTTGATGGTGTGACTCCCAGCCCTCATTCGCTTGGCAGAGGGCTTGTTTCATTTCTTGCCATAAGTACAAAATCTGCTCGGGTCGATTGCTTGGCCATAGGGGCAAGCCCGCGATTTCCCTGGGTGCCTTGTCTTGATCAACAAGTGTCGCGTCCACGGAAACGGCCGGCCAAAACGGAGCGGTGGCGGCGTCGCCAGCATCAAGGGCATGCGCGGCGCTTTTAACAGAGGTTGCTAGGGCCGGCGGCATCGGAAAATCAAGATTCGGATGTCGCGCCGTGCCGCGCGAGAACCTCTTGGACTGACTCCACAAGCTTAGATTCCGGGACGCTTAACTGGGCTTTGGCGCGCAGTTCGAGATAGTCGGCGCGGTCCTTGGTGGAGGCGGCGAGTTCGGCCCCGAGCACGAGATCGCGGATCGTCACCTGCGGCGGTTGTTGGTCGCGCTCGTTCGAGCCCTGGATGACGGCGCAGACCGAACCGCGCTTGTCGGCATATTTCAGCTGCGCGTTCATGCCGGACTGTCCGAGATAAAGTTCGGCGCTGATATTTTCCGCGCGAAGGGTTGTGACAAAATTTTGGTAGCGGGGCAGCTGATCCTTGTCGAGGACGAGGACGACCACGGGGCCACGTGTCGCGGTTCCTGTCACGATCGGCGAGTTGATCGCTTTCAGGGCAGAATAGAGTCGTGAAACGCCAATCGAAAAGCCAGTTGCGGGGACATTGTCGCCGCGAAAGCGGCCGACGAGGCCGTCATAGCGCCCACCCCCGCCAATCGAGCCGAAGCGGACCGGCTTGCCGTCGTCGCCTTTGACCTCGAAGGTGAGTTCGGCCTCAAAGACCAGGCCGGTGTAATATTCGAGGCCGCGGACGACAGAATGATCAATCCGAATGCGGCTATATCCATAACCGGCCGCAGAAGTTAACCATTCAATTTCATGTAGTTCGTTTAATCCTTCCTCATATGCACCGGACCCCCTGTAGAATTCTCGAATTTCCAAGGAGCTAAGAACAGACCTGTTAAAATTTCGGTCGTCGGTATCGTTCCGAATTGTAGGCGATGCGATCCGCATTTCGAAAAATACACTTAGCAATGAGATCTGTCTGTCTGTAAGCTCGGCACCTTTGGTGAAATCGCCGCTTTCGTCCTTCCGGCCTGGTCCTAGTAGTGCGCGCACACCTTTAAGCCCCAGTCGATCCAACTTATCGAGCGCTCTCAGTACTGTCAGCCTGCGCCCACTATTATCCTCGCCATCAAGATCAATCGCCTCCATTACACCATCGAGCAGCTTGCGGTTGTTGACCTTGATAACGTAATCGCCCCGCTTGATCCCGAGCCGCTCCAGCGTATCCGCCGCCATCATGCACATCTCGGCATCGGCCGCGACGCTGGCAGAGCCGACCGTATCCGCATCGAACTGCATGAATTGCCGGAACCGCCCCGGCCCCGGTTTCTCGTTGCGAAACACGGTCCCGACTCGATAACTGCGGTAGGGTTTGGGCAAGCGATCGAAATTTTCCGCGACATAGCGGGCGAGCGGCGCTGTCAAATCATACCGTAACGAAAGCCAGCTTTCGTCGTCGTCCCGGAAGGAAAACACGCCTTCGTTGGGGCGGTCCTGGTCCGGCAAAAACTTACCAAGCGCGTCGGTGAATTCGATGAGCGGCGTCTCGACGGCCTCGAAGCCATAGAGTTCGTAGGTTTCCTTGATAGCCTCCAGCATTTTTCCGGTGGCCGCGATGTCCGCCGGGGCGCGATCGGCGAAACCGCGCGGCAGACGCGCGCGGGTGGCTGGGGGGGTATCGTTCTTCTCATTCATAGTGAAAAAGAGCCTTAGGAGATGAGCGTTCTTAGGGGGCGGCCAGCGCCACGGCAAGCGCCGCGCCTGCAATCACCTGGCCTGACCCTTGGATAGCGCCAAAAACCCCTTATATTGGCGCCGCGGGGGCGAAGTCTCCGCCAAAAGGGGAGGATCGAATGTCACCCGAAGAACGCCAATTGCTGACAGGTTTGTTCGACCGGATTCGCGGCGCGGCCAATGCCCCGCGCGATCAGGAAGCCGAGGCGTTGATTCAAGACGCAACTAGGGCTCAGCCTTACGCGCCCTATTTATTGGCACAAACAGTCCTTGTTCAGGACCAGGCGCTGCGTGCCGCGAATGATCGTTTGCAGGACCTCGAAGGCAAGGTCAAGGATTTGGAAAGCCAGGCCGCGAGCGCGCCGCGCTCCGGCGGATTTTTGGGCGGGCTTGGCTCGTTGTTTGGTGGTGGCGCACCTCCGCCACGGCCATCGGCGCCTCCGCCGCCACCTCCGGGCCGTTGGAATCAGCCCCCGCCTCCGCCGCCACAGGGCGGCTGGCAGCAGCCTCCGCAAGGTTATGCGCCACAGGGTGCCGCGCCTGGTCCATGGGGCGGTCAGGGCGGTGGAAGTCCGGGCGGCGGCTTCTTGACAGGCGCGCTGGGGACGGCGGCGGGCGTCGCGGGCGGCGTGCTGCTTGCCGATTCGATTCGCGGCCTGTTTTCCGGGCATAACAATTCGTTGGGTATCGGCACCGGTTTTGGCGGTGGCGGGCTTGGCGGCGGATTGGGCGGGGGAACCACCATCAACAATTATTACGGCGATGATCAAAGTCTCGCGCAACAGGATGCGGCACAGGACGCGCAGCAGGATGCCGCTGACGATGCGCAGCAGAATGCCGATTATCAGCAGGATGCCGACCAGGACCAGGACGACATCCAGGACGCCTCGGATTACGGCTCGGACGATTCGGGCGACGATGGCAGTTACGACGTCTAAATACCGCGCGAAATGGCCGCCTGCGGCGGCGCCCGCTCCGGCGGGCGCTTTCGTTATGAGCGCGCGTGCGCCATAAGCACGTCGATATAAGCGTCCGCGTTATGATCTCGCGCGAAGGTTTGCGCGCGTTCCTTTGCGCGGGCGTTGCACGCTGGGAGCCTTGGGATAAGCCGGACGATGGCGGCGGCCAATGCCTCGCTGGTGTAAGGCGCGAAGACTTCGCCCTCCGCTTTCGCGTTTGCAACGCTGGTGCCCGCGAAGGTGCCCTTTGAGGCAATGATGGGCCGCCCCGCGGCCAGGGATTCCGTAAAAATGCCGGACCCGCGCGCGCCGCCAAAAGCAATCGGATCATAGGGCAACAGCATCACATCGATTTGGCTCGTCCATGCGGCATATTCGGCACTGGAAAGGACGCCTTCGACGATCTGCACGTTCTTGAGCGTACGCAAGACGCGATCCGCCTCGATGACGGGCTGTTCCCAGCCGCTGTGTTGAATTTGAATGATGAATTCGGCATTGAGACCTTGGCGCTGGCAGAGTTCGATCGCCTTGGGCAACAGGTGAAAACCTTTGTCGCTTTTCGAATAGCCAAAAAATCCCAGCCGCAGGGTGCCGTCAGGGTTTTCTTTGCGTGGCGCGGCATCGAAAGGGACAGGCAGGATTTTGGCGGCGATGCCAAAGTCCTGTTGCATGAGCGCCTGCATCGCCTCGTTTTCCACGGTGAAATACAGAATTTTCTCGCGGAGCGGAGCCGCGAGGTGGAAGGCGTCCGCGTAGAATTGCCTTCCGTGCGTGGCAATGTCTCCCCATGGCGTCCAGCTAGGAGGAAACATCAACTGGCAGACGACGCGCGGCAGATGGGTTTCGGGTTGGCGCAGCAGAAAGCGGATAAGCCCCAAAATTTGATTTTGCGAAATCGCCGGGACGGCGACGAGGTTGGCGGGGTTCCAAACATCGGAGGGAAGAGTCTTGAGATCGGCCTCGAATGAGCCGTTGAGCGCTTTCCAGGTTTTTGTTTCGGAACGGCTTGAGATGGGAGCGGGAGCGCCGCGCAAAAACGCCATGATAGACCGCAATCTCTGAATGGACGGCGCAAAATCGACGCCATCATAAAGCGAATGCTGGAAATGCGGGATGGCGGCAAGCTCATCGGTGATCGATGGTGCGAGCGATGCGGCGCCAAACATGCGATATGGCAGGCGCCGCCGAGACA
The DNA here is from genome assembly GCA_036561105.1 of Methylocella sp. GTDB lineage: Bacteria > Pseudomonadota > Alphaproteobacteria > Rhizobiales > Beijerinckiaceae > Methylocapsa. The sequence goes on from DATBPZ010000061.1 coordinate 35,632, forward strand.
GCGCTTCGGCGAGCTTCGCCGCGAGAGTGTAGCTATGTTCCCCTTTGCTGATCAATCCAGTGTCGAGGACAATAATTTCCATAGAAATGTCCGGCCGCCGTCTATGTTTTGGTTTCGCTGTTGCGGCGCAGACAGGCCAGCAAGATGACAGGGGGTGCCACCTTCAGCCAGTTCAATAACAAGACGAAATTGAAGAGTCCAAGCTCGCGCTTGAGCTGCCCGGACTGGGTAACCGCTTTGCCCGCCGCATAGGTCCGGCAGCCGCGCACCGTGGAGGGCATGCGCGGCCACGCTCTATCGAGTGCCCGCACCGCCAGCATGAATTGCCGCGGCGACTCCAATTTGCGCAGGAAAAGTCCCGACTTCGCGAAGAGATGATCGATGACCATCCTGCGGCCCAGCATATCATTGTCCGAAGGGCTGCCGCGCTCGAAGCTCAGCATGCCGTAGAGATTTGGATGCTTCGAAAAGACATTCATGCCGTGCAGCCGGTATATGGCAAGCGCGCGGTCGATCACCACGCTTCCCATCAGCAAGCTCACCCCCCGCAGGAGATAGGCATCGGTGCAGCTCAAAAGTTCGCCCAAGTGTTCATTGTTGAAGAAAAGCTGCAGGGCATCGCGGCGAAAGCAGTTGCAAGAAGTGGGTGCCCAGAACCATGACTTAAAATCACAGTCGCTCGGCAGGATGAGATGGACCTGGTTTTCGATCCCTGGCTCGGGGCTGCGCAGCGGCCAGACCTCGGGAGCACTTTCGTCGATCCGCCGAAGCAGATCCGGTTTGCGTCCGCGCCCTGAACGCACATATTCGCTCAATCGATAAATTGTCCCAAGAACCATCCGCGAATCGACGGACTGAATCATATCGGCCGAGGAGAATCCCACCGGAATGCGCAACGACAGATGCACGAAAATATGGGTCGCAATACAAGATGGAAGAAGCACATCATCGGCATCGAGGAAAATGACATATTCGCCGGTACTGGCTTCAAAACCCTCTTTCGAGGCAAGGCTTTGACCGCCATTGGCGCTTCGCCGCAAGATCGATATGCCCGGATATTGTTTCGAGACGGCGGGAAGAACATCCGTGCTTTCGTCCGTCGAAGCGTTGTCGACGATGATGCACTCGATGTTCGGATAGGTTTGTTCGAAGACGGAATCGACGGCCTGTTTCAGAAACCGGCCGTAATTGTAGTTGACGACGATTACGCTCACCAATGGCAGGCCGAATGGCGGCGAAGCTACCTTATCGCCAGTGAGGTCAGGGCGGCTCTTATCGAGAAAATCCACAACGGCTGCTTTCGCGGGTCATAAGGGATGAGGTTCATTGAAAATCTATGCCGCGCGGGGACGGCGCCGTAAGCCATATTCCTTGAACTTCTCGACGATTTTTTCGACCTCTCCGGCTTCCAGCACTTGCGGCGTCCCGATTTGAAGAGCGAGCGCATATTGCTTGCAGAGCGTTTCCAGCTCGACGGCAAGCCACATCGCCTCGCGGAGATCGGGGCCAGTGGCAACCATGCCGTGATTGGCCATCAGCGCGCAGTGGCGGCCATCCAGCGCTTCAAGCACCGCCTTCGACAATTCCTCGGTACCATAGGTTGCATAGGGCGCGCAGCGAATCACAGGACCGCCCGCCGCAGCGATCATGTAATGGACCGCCGGGATCTCCATGCGACACATAGCGAACGCGGTTGCGTGCACCGAATGGGCGTGCACGACGGCATTTACGTCCTGCCGCGCCAGCAAAATATCGCGATGGAAACGCCATTCGGACGAAGGCGCGAGCCGGTGGTGATAGCATCCGTCCATATTCATGAAGACGATATCGTCGATCTTCATCTCGATATAGGGAAGGCCAGACGGCGTTATCAACAGGCCGTTTTTCCAGCGCACCGAAATATTGCCCGCCGTCCCCTGATTGATGCCGTTGCGGGTCATCTCAAGACAGGCGCTGATCAGCGACTGGCGCGCGTCCGCTTCCTCATTCGCGGCCATAAATGGTTTCTCTCCCTCAAGGGCGGCGGCCGAGCGCGGACGCCTCCCGCGCGAGCTGTTCAACCTTGCCGAAATCCTTCGCCGCGAGAAGCCCTGGCGCAACCATCCAAGAGCCGCCGACACAAGCGACATTGGCGAGCGCCAAATAGGACGCAGCCTTCTGCAAGTCGATACCGCCGGTCGGACAGAAAATCAAATCGGGCAACGGTCCGCCGAGAGAGCTGAGATATTTTGCTCCGCCCGCCGGTTCGGCTGGAAAGAATTTCATCGCCCTGAAGCCACTTTCCCGCAGCGCCATGGCTTCGGACGCGGTCGCCGCACCGGGCAGCAGAGGAACCGGCGACCGGACCGCCGCGTCCAGCAGACCGGGCGTCATCCCTGGGCTGACCAGAAACCCCGCGCCGGCGTCGGCTGCCGCCTGAATCTGTTCCGGCTCGACGATTGTTCCAGCGCCGATGCAGGCATCGGGAAACGCTTTGGCAAGTGCTGTCAAGGCACTCATCGCGGCGGGTGTGCGCAAGGTGATCTCGAGTACGGTCAGGCCGCCGGCGATGAGGGCGCGCGCCTGGGCAAGCGCGTCCTCAATATCCTTGACGGTGAGAACCGGAATGACCGGCGCCCGGTAAAGCACCGCCAATGTCGCCTTGGTATGCGGATAAAGCATGAAAAACGCGCCCTTCCATCCATGAGGTGATGATCGCTGTCAGCCGCAGACGCCGGCACCGAGTTCAGGTCCGCTCGCATTGGCGCGGAACATTTCGAACAGCTCGCGCCCATAGCCATGCCAATGGGCCTCGAGATTGTATTCAGCGGGCGACCGGCTATGCAGAGTCTCCGGCGAAAGCTCCACCGTTAAAATGCCCGCCTCCGCGTCAAGCGAGATCATATCGCCGTCATGAATCCGGGCGAGCGGGCCGCCATCGAGCGCCTCCGGCGTGACATGGATCGCAGCCGGGACTTTTCCGGAGGCCCCAGACATGCGCCCATCGGTCACAAGCGCCACTTGATGGCCGCGCGCCATGACAGAGGCGAGCACAGGCGTCAGCTTGTGCAGTTCCGGCATGCCAATCGCCCGAGGGCCCTGGAACCGGACCACCGCGACAAAATCGGTATCGAGTTCGCCCGCACGGTAGGCCGCCTCAAGATCTTCCTGCGCGTGAAAGATCCGGGCGGGGGCCCGGACTTGCCGATGCTCCGGCGCGACAGCGCTGAGTTTAATCACGGCGCGGCCGAGATTGCCTTCGAGCACCTTCAGGCCGCCGTCCCGCGAAAATGGCTTTGACACGCCGCGCAAGACCGAGTCATCAAGGCTCGCCGGCGGCGAGGGACGGAAGGCAAGCTTACCGTCGTCGAGGTAAGGCTCTTGTGCATAATATTCGAGATCATGGCCGGCAACGGTGCGCGCATCGGGATGCACAAGTCCCGCATGCAGCAAGGAAGCGATAAGAAAGCCAGTGCCGCCAGCGGCCGTGAAGTGGTTCACATCGGCGGTGCCATTTGGATAGATTCGCGTCAGCAACGGCACCACTTTGGAAAGATCGGCGAAATCATCGAGAGTCAGGACGATCCCCCCCGCGCGGGCCATGGCGACAAGGTGAATGACATGATTGGTCGAGCCTCCCGTCGCATGCAAGGCGACGATGCCGTTGACGAAGGCCCGCTCATCCAAGACCGCCGCGATGGGGGTGTATTCATTGCCGAAGGCTGTGATCGCCAAGGCGCGCTGCGCGGCGGCGGTGGTGAGCGCGTCGCGCAAGGGCGTATTCGGGTTGACGAAGGCGCTCCCCGGCAGATGCAGGCCCATGACTTCCATCAGCATCTGATTTGAATTTGCCGTCCCATAAAATGTGCATGTCCCCGGCGAATGATAGGACGCAGCTTCCGCGTTCAAAAGATCTTCGCGCCCCGCCTTGCCTTCGGCGTGAAGCTGGCGGATTTTGGACTTCTCCTGGTTCGGCAGCCCAGATGGCATCGGTCCGGCCGGGATGAAGACCGCGGGCAAATGACCAAAGGCCTGCGCGGCGATCACGAGGCCTGGCACGATTTTATCGCAGATGCCGAGAAAAACCGCCGCGTCGAACATATCATGCGATAAGGCAATCGCCGCCGCCATGGCTATGACATCTCGCGAAAAGAGCGACAGTTCCATGCCGGGCCGGCCTTGCGTGATCCCATCGCACATGGCTGGGACGCCGCCGGCGACTTGCGCGACACCACCTACCTCACGCGCTGCCTGCTTGATGATCGCCGGAAAACGCTCGTAGGGCTGGTGGGCCGAGAGCATATCATTATAGGCGGTCACGATGGCGAGATTGGCGACGGTGCCAGTTCGCAGATGGTGTTTTTCATCAGCGGCGCAGGCGGCAAACCCATGTGCGAGATTGGCGCAGCCCAGCGCTCCCCGGCGCGGGCCGCTGCTCCGCATCCCCTCGACGCGGCTGAGGTATGCCTCACGTGAAGGCCGACTGCGTCCGCGAATGCGAGCGGTGACATCGGCGATTGCTGCTTGAACCATATTCGGCTCCTCGTTGACGCCAGGTGGCGCGGATCTTCCGCGCCGGAAAGTTAAATCGTCTCTTCGTTCCAGCTGCGCCCGTCACGCTCGACAAGCGCGATGGCGGCGGCCGGCCCCCACGTCCCCGCAAAATAGGGACGCGGCGGTTCATTCAGATGGTTCCAAGCTTCCCGGATCGGATCGATCCAGCGCCATGCCGCCTCAACTTCGTCGCGGCGCATGAACAAGGTTGCGTTGCCGCGAATGACATCCATCAACAGGCGCTCATAGGCCTCTGGCGCATAGATGCTAAACGCCTCGGCAAAATTCATATCGAGCGGTACATGTTGCAACCGCATGCCGCCAGCACCCGGTTCCTTCAGCATGAGCCAAAGTTTGATGCCCTCATCCGGTTGCAGCCGGATGGCAAGTCTTGTCTGCGAAATCTTCCCCGACTCGACGGTGAAAATCGAATGCGGCACTTCGCGAAAGGCGACGATGACTTCCGATACGCGCTGCGGCAGCCGCTTACCTGTCCGCAGATAGAACGGGATGCCCGCCCATCGCCAATTGGCGATTTCGACTTTGAGTGCCACAAAGGTTTCAGTCATTGTATGTGGATTGCCGACCTCCTCGGCATAGCCCTTCACCGCGCCGCCTTCGCTGGCCCCAGCGCGGTACTGACCCCGCACAGTGAACGCCTCCACGTTGCCGGCATCGATCGGAAGCAGGGCTTTTAAGACTTTGAGTTTTTCGTCGCGCACCGCATCCGCGTGCATGGAAGCGGGCGGTTCCATGGCAACGAGACACAAAAGTTGCAGCAAATGATTTTGCACCATATCGCGCAAGGCGCCGGAATTTTCATAATACGCGGCCCGGCTCTCGACCCCGATCGCTTCGGCGACGGTGATCTCGACGTGATCGATATGAGCGGAATTCCACAAAGGTTCGAACAAGGCGTTGGCAAATCGCAGCGCCATCAAATTCTGCACCGTTTCCTTGCCAAGGTAATGATCGATACGAAAAATGCGCTCCTCGGGAAAAACCGCGCCAATCGCATCATTGATGAATGCCGCCGAAGCGCCGTCCTTGCCGATCGGCTTTTCGACAATGATGCGGGACGCGGGCGTAACAAGCGAATGCGCGGCAAGTTTTTGGGCAATGGCCCCGAAATGATCTGGCGCCGTCGCGAGGTAGAAGGCACGCACCCGCTCGCGATCTTTCTCAAGCTGATGCTCGAGACGATCCCAGCCCAAATCACTGCCGATGTCGAGCACGACATAATGGATCATCGCGAGGAAACCCTTGATCGCTTCGTCGGTCGAGGAGCCGCCGGCGAATTGCTTCAGAGCCTTGGCGATAGAGGCCCGGTAGGAGGAATTGTCGAAGTCATGGCGCGACACGCCAATGATCTTGGTCGGCTGCGAAAACTGACCGTCAAGAAATCGATGAAAAAGGGCTGGGAAAAGCTTGCGGTGAGCGAGGTCACCGGTGCCGCCAAAGACGACCAGATCAAAAGGAGCCACCTGAACGATACGCGAAACCATCACATCCCTTTACGGTTTGGCCTTTTCGATTTTGCCTATGGTTTGGTAGTTACGGCTGGCCGGAGGTCGCGTCGAGGGGCTTGCGTGTCATCCCGCATTTTGAGGATAAGCAAATCATGCGCCAGCGGCGGCCAAGCCAGCGTAAAATTTCTGCCAAAAGGCGAGGCGCGGCCTCGGCAGGCATCTTCGTGGTCTCTCACATTTACACATTGTGCTAGACGGCGCCAGCCGCAACCTCTTGGCGAATGACAGTTGCGCCGGGACTTGGCGCCGGGCTCAGCAGCAGTGCTTTCCGCAGAGCCCACTCGCTTGCGGGATCGAGGTCTTCAAGAAATTGCACTTCGCCGCCCGCCAGCAGCGCGACCGGGCATCCGTCCTGGTAAAGCAGCCTGCTGCCCGTAAGTGCAGGCAGCTTTGGCCCTGGCGTCAAGATGCCAACGAGATTCAGCGGATCAGCCCCCGAGAGCGAGACGATCACCCCCGAGGGGCCGGCTCGCCGGACCTCGCGCAAGGCGCCGATCGCTTCGGGAAGCGCGAATTGCTCGCCCGCAAAACCGGCAACAAAGCGCCCGCCGCGAACGTCTCCGCGCGCCTCTAATCTGCGATAAACACGCAGCAAATCCCGCCATTGCGGCAGCCACGCGGCCTCCCGTTCGAGGACGCGCCGGAACACGACGCCATACCGCAGCAGTAAGGTGCGCGCCACATGCTCGACGGCGTCTGTTTCCGCATGAGGCGGCCTGGCGGGGCGGCGGGCCAGCGCCCATCGGCCGGAGTGCTCCATGCTGAAGGCGGCGCGGCGGCGCCGGCGTCCTTGCGGATTTGAACGGCGCTCGCTGGACGGAACCAGCAGCGCGCGCAGGCCGCCAAAGCTGTCCGAATTGACAAGACCGATGGCGACGAGCTCGGCAAGTGCCTCTTCCACTTGCGACCGCAACAAGCCCGAGCCTTCGACCAATTCGTCGAAGAACGAGGCTCCGTGCTCGCGGATAAAGCCCAAAACGGTTTGCGCGCGGACGCCCGGCTCAGCACTCTCTCCGTGCGGCGACAGGGATGCCCAGAGCGGCGCGTACCGCCGCGTCAGCAAAGTGATCGGCGTCGTGCGGAGAGGCGCCGGTGCCGCCGTGCGCGGGGGGGTATTCAGCCGTTCGCTGGCCGGCCGCAACCGTGCCCAAGCGATACGCCCGGCCAGGCAGTGATCATCGAGCCAGGCCGGGTCATAATTTTCGAGGCGCGCGGGGAGAATCTCCGTCTCCCAGGAACCGGCCGGCGCCTCGAAACCTTCGAGCTGCTCGACGACGGCCGCGAGTGCATCGGGTCCCTCCATGCGTGTCTCGGGTGTGAGATGCTGCCAGGCGATGAGGAAGCGCAAAAAGTCCCGCGCGGAGACAGGTTCGATCTCGGCGCGCAGCCGTTTGACCGTGTAGTGGTGGATTCTTGCGAGCAGCCGCCTGTCGCACCATTCCTCGGTTGTTGTCGAAGGGGTGAAATTCCCGCGAAGTGCAAAGCCTTCTGTTTCGAGGGCAGCGAGCGCGGCGCGGACTGAGCCAACTTCAATTCCCAGTGACGCCGCAAGCGAATCCGCGGTGACTGGACCCAAACCTTCCAGACGTCCACGCACGATCTCGACCAGCGCCGCTTCCAGCGACCATTCTTGTCCGGTATAACCAATGGGAGCCGTAATTGCGGGTTCCACGCGCGCGCTCGGCCAGAGGGCGCGAAACTGCGGCAAGCGCTCCGCCGCGATCCACAATGCCGCTTGTGGACCCCATATGCGCGTGACGCGTTTGTCGCGTTCGAGCGCAGCGAAAAACGCGGTCCAACTAGGTCCGCCGCGCGCTTCGTCTTCGGTGAAGAAGCCAAGCCACATCAAAGCATCATGCAATTCGTCGGCATTCGTGGCATCGGGCCAAGCCTCTTCACGAACCCTTGCAATGGCTTCTGGATCGAGCCGGCCGAGACTGTCAGCAGCTTCAGGCGAGAGCCAGCGCCGTGTCATGACAGCCTGCGCCCGGCGTTCTTCCAGTGGCGCATCATCGAGAAACGCCCAGGGCCGCGCGGAGAGCACTTCCAGCGCCAGCGGCGACGGCTCGGTCAGGTCGCGAGTGATAACCTTTACTGCACCTGACTCGATGCGCGTCAGGAGCTGCTCCAACCCTGCGATATCCATAGCCTCGGTGAGGCAGTCGCCGATCGTCTGACGGACAAGCGGATGGTCTGGGATTTGACGCTCGCCAACGATGTTTTCGGCGCAGGCGATCTGATCTGGAAACACCGCGCCAATGAGATCCTCGGCGTCCATCCGCGCGAGGTAAGCCGGAACTTTTCTGCCGCCGCGAAAGCGCGGCAGTGCCAGCGAGACGCCGGCGACCCAGCGCCAGCGGGTCAGAAACATCGGCGCATCGAGCAGTGCTTGCGTGAGAACCGTGCGTACGTTCGATGAATGAAGATAACGTTGCACGTCGGCAAGCTCGAAACTATGCGCGGCGGTCAGCGAGAGCAGGATATTGTCGTCGGTTGCGGCGGCCTGCAGCTCGAAATTGAACTTGCGGCAAAAGCGCTTGCGCAACGCAAGCCCCCAGGCCCGGTTGATCCGGCTTCCGTAGGGCGAATGAATGACGAATTGCATACCGCCGGACTCGTCAAAAAAACGCTCAAAGACCAGCGTGTCTTGCGTCGGCAAACAACCCAGGGCCGCATGACTCGCGGCAAAATATTCGACGAGTTCTGTCGCGGGAAGCTCTGTCAAACCGGCTTCTTCGCGAAGCCATTGCACTGCGCCGTCCCCTGCCCCATCGCGCGACAACAGCGTTGCCATATGCGCCCGCAGTCTTGAGACGGACTGCGAGAGTTCCTCCGTGCGGCCCGGCGCCTCGCCAAGCCAGAACGGAATGGTTGGCGGCATGCCGTGCGCATCGGCGACGCGGACAGTGCCGCGCTCGACACGCAAGATGCGGTAGGATTGATTGCCGAGTTGAAAAATATCGCCCGCCATGCTTTCGACGGCGAAATCCTCGTGCACGCTGCCGATAAACTGATTATCCGGCTCGAGCAAGACCCGGTAATCCGCGTTGTCCGGAATTGCGCCGCCGGAGGTCAGCGCCGTCAAGCGTGCCCCACGCCGGCCGCGCAGACGATGGTTGACGGCGTCATGATGGATCAACGCGCCCCGGCGGCCTCGCCGTGTGGTGAAGCCTTCGGCAAGCATCGTTACGACGCTGTAAAAATCGGCTTCGGTAAGATTGCGATAGGGCCACGCGCGGCGCAGCAAGGCAAGAAGTTCGTCCTCGTTCCAGTCGCGCGCCGCCACTTCGGCGGCGATCTGCTGGGCTAGCACATCGAGCGGTTGATCCTGGACGGCAAGCCGGTCAAGTTCGCCGCGCCGGGCGCTGTCGAGCAGCGCCGCGCATTCAGCCAAATCATCGCGCGAGAAAGGAAACAGGCGGCCTTTGGGCAGGCCCTTGACCGCATGCCCCGAGCGGCCAACCCGTTGCAGAAAACTTGCGATCGAACGCGGCGATCCGAGCTGACACACCAAATCGACATCGCCGATGTCAATCCCTAGTTCGAGCGAGGCGGTCGCGACAAGCGCTTTGAGCTCGCCCTGTTTCAGACGATGCTCGGCGTCGCGCCGATGCTCCTTCGACATGCTGCCATGATGGGCGGTGATCTTGTCGGTGCCGAGGCGCTCCGATAAGGCGCGGGCCGTCCGCTCGGCCAAACGGCGCGTGTTCACAAAAATCAACGTCGTGCGATGCGCATTGATAAGTTCGCTGAGGCGGTCGTGGACCTGTTCGCGGACCTCCCCCGCCATCACCGCCTCGAGCGGCGATGGGGGAAGCTCGATCGCAAGGTCGCGCGCACGGCGGTGGCCGGTATCGATAATCTTGCATCCCGGACCGGCGAGACCAGGCTTCCCAGCCCCAACCAAAAAATGCGCAATATCCTCGATAGGCTTCTGCGTTGCCGACAAGCCCACGCGCAGCAGGCGATCGCCACAAAGCGCCGTCAAGCGTTCGAGAGACAGCGCCAGATGAGCACCGCGTTTGTTTGGCGCCAAGGCATGGATTTCATCGACAATGACGGTGCGCGCCGTTGAAAGCATCGTGCGGCCAGACTCGGACGTCAGCAGGATGTAGAGCGATTCTGGGGTTGTGACGAGAATATGCGGGGGCTGCCGGTGCATCTTTGTGCGCTCACTTTGCGGCGTATCCCCCGTGCGCACAAGCGTACGGATTTCGACGTCGGGCAGACCTTGCGCCCGCAACGCCTCGCGGATGCCGGCCAGCGGAGCTTTCAGATTTTTCTCGATATCGTTCGATAACGCTTTGAGAGGCGAGACATAAACGATCTGCGTGGTGTCCTCGAGGCGGCCCTCAACGCCTTGCCGCACGAGCGTGTCGATCGCCGCGAGAAATGCTGCCAGCGTTTTGCCTGAGCCCGTTGGCGCGGCGACAAGAACGTGCTCGCCCGCCTGGATCGCAGGCCAGGCTTGCGCCTGAGCGGGAGTCGGCGCGTCAAACTGACCCGCAAACCAAGCGGCAACCGCCGGATGCAGGAGGGACGCGGCGTTCAGAGGATCACGGCGATCTAACATGAGAACCGAGTTTAACGCAGACGAGACCAAAGCCAAAGAGTGGGGGTGGCACTCAGCCCTATTTGGGAATCAGATCTCGTAGGGAAAGGCCGGTTTTGCGGTGAGATCGAGCCGGTCAAAAAGAAGTCACCGCGCCTTAAGGCAAAGTGATTTGATCAAAACCATTGTTGACTTATTATAGCGGCGCTGAGGCTAACAAGGTAGACGTGGCAATGGATGATGAGTTTATGACCCTGATGGCTCTGCCCTTTGGCGTCTTGGTGGCGGCTGCCGCACTGCTGTTTGGGCCTGAATTTTGGCGGAGATACCACGGGTAACGACAATCATCCACCCTGGCATCATTATGCCAAAACGGGTGATTAAGGGTAAGGGGTATCCTTGGCCGATTGGTGCCTTGAGGCTCGCGATCTAGCCGGTGTTTGGTGGCCACAGGCGCGGCACCCGAGCAAGCCTAGCTCAAAAAGACCAGCTTCAGCTTCGTTACTTCAATGTTTCCTCGGTCAGACCAAAACCGAAAAACCTATGTATCGAGCTCGGGATAGTGCCGGAATATCCCTTGTTCGTTGAAAGGGACGCGGCGAGGGCTCTTCAAATAGGCATGGATGCGGGGAAGGTGCCCAATTGCTCTGTGCAATTCCATTACAAGAGGAAATTCGCTCCGCAATGCTTTCATGCATCGTGGAAACGCGTAGCTAAGACCTTGGACAATTTGGAACAGGGACAAATCGGCATAGCTTACGGTGTTGCCGGCGAGATACGTGCTGCCCTGAGGATTGCGATTTAAAACTTGCTCGAACCAGCTCAGAAATTTGGGGATTCGCTCCTCGCGGAAAAGCTTCGCCCGCCGCAGCGCCTCCGTCTTTTGGTCCTCGTAGTAAAGGCCGCCGCCCAAGGGGTGGTGGACATCGTGAGCCTCTCCAACCAAGTCGGCGATCGTGAGCTGGATTTGATGGACCCAGAGCCGCTGGACCGGGTCGCTTGGCGCGAGAGCGTGGCGATCGCCGAGATAGAGCAGGATGGCGGCAGTCTGGCCGATGATAACGTCTCCATCTTTTAGAAAAGGCGGCGCGAAGGGCGGTTGCGTCAAGCTTTTCGATTCCGACGCTGCCATAAGGGCCGCGACTGCCTCATCCTCGCCCTTTGGGTCATGGGCAATGTCGATGTAGCCGGCCCCCGCCTCTTCCAATGCCAGGCGGACAAATTCGCCGCGGCCCTGAATGCCCGGCCAGTAGTAGAGCTCATAAGCCATGCCCAAACTCCTTTTCCGGCACAACACCCTGTCTTACGTTCCACTTTTCGCACTGTTGCCCGCAGAACTGTCTTTCGATCAGCCAAACAGCAATTCAACAGCTACGCTGAGGTCTGCAACAACATGGGTCGGCCGTTCGGGAAGCTTGGTCTCTTGCCCGGGCCGGTATTTTCCCGTTTGCACGAGAATACCTTGGAGGCCAGCCTCCATGGCGCCGCCAACGTCTGCCTCCGCGTCGTCGCCAATCATCACCACATCCCCTGGACGGCACGCCATGCTGTCGACAGCGAGATTGAAAAACGTGGGAGCCGGTTTGCCGAGAACGGTCGCACTCTTGCCGGATGCATATTCGAGCCCCGCTACAAAAGGACCAGCGTCAAGGCTCAATTCACCATCGCGGTCGAGAAAATTGCGATTTTTTGCAAGGGCTAGGAACTCCGCGCCATGAATGATTTTCCGGAAGGCTTGGTTCAAAAGATCATAGGTAAAAAAAGCCCCCGCGTCACCGACGACCACGGCCTCGCCACCACGGGCTGCCAAGCCCGTGAAGTCCTCGCGCAAGTCCGGATGCACGATGAGAAACGGCGTGAGATTTTTTCGCGCAAGAAAGTCTCTCGCCAACACTGCCGGCGTGAAAAGGTCCTGCGCGTCGATATCCAGACCAAGCCCGGCGAGATCGCTCACAATCCGGTGCCTCGGGCGGCGAGTCGTGTTGGTGATGAACTTGAACGGAACCCTCAACTCACGGAGTCTTCGGATCGCGTTGAGCGAGCCAGGCAGCGGTTCGTTGCCGACATAAACAACGCCGTCAAGATCGATGAGGACGCCCTGGACCATTTCGTCTTCTCGGCCAGGCGGAGAATGCCTCTACCCGCTTAACTGCCTATTTCTTCTCTGGCATGCACCTTAGAGGTGCCTTCTTCACTATGGCGCCACATGAAGGTCGCCGCAATCCCGACAAGAGCAGCACCAGTTAGGGTCAAAAAGAGCGCATATGACGTGAGCCATGCGATCGCGGGGACCAAAAGCGCCATGATGAGACCGAGTACGCAGATCTGCCAGGCGATATGAACACCCGCGACGAAAGTGCCAAGCGCGAGCAGCATCAGAAGCGCGAGCCCCGTTCCTGGCGCAGTGAGCAGTCTTTGAACATCGGAGAGGACAAGTATGTTCATCGCGACCAAAAACGCCAGCCAATGGAGCGCTTGTGTCCAAATCATCCGAAACCGAGCTTGCTTCGTTTGCGTGTGAAGCCATCCCGTTCCGATGCAGACAACGCCCATTGCCAGAGCCAGGAACTCCCAATAGCCAATGAGGGGCTGATGCGAAATGCTGGTATAGGCAACGCCCAAGAGTGTGAGCAAGAGCACGGCAAGGTAGGGCAGCTCCTTCAGCCATAGCCTTGCGACTCGTGAATGGGCCAAAGGCCGCTCAGCAGCGTTTGCCGCTTCTTGTTCGCTCATCCCAATGTTCCGATCTTATTGGCTGACGGTGTTGTCCGATTGTATTGATTCGTACCGTCACATATTCTGCCCAAAAGGAATTTTGCAACGTATTTGGCATATTTTTTTGTCAGGTGCCAGAATTACCTTAATGTAATCAATTGCCTGAGAGTTTGCCGAGTGGCAAGGGGGATCTTTGTCGGATTTTAACCCTCGGCGCCCTCCAATCACCCTGCTTGACGAACCCATTGAGTTGCCACATGTCCGAACTTTCACCCGCGAGTTTTTTCGATGTCTGGGACACTTATCAAAAAGTAGTCTCGGCCGATTACATGTTTCATCAGGAAATTGGCGCGGAGCTGCGCAAATTGCTCCACGCCCAGTTTGAAGGCAGGTCTTTTTCCATCCTCGACCTCGGGTGCGGCGATGCTGCGACCTTGGCGCCGTTGTTGGAGGGGCTAGCGGTACGGCGCTATAAGGGCGTGGATTTGTCGGAGGCGGCCCTGGCCCTTGCCGCGGAAAATCTAAAATCTCTCACGGGTCCCGTGGAGCTGACGAGAGACCACATCTTGGCCGCACTGGCCGAGGAAGCTCAATATGATGTGATATATAGCAGTTTTGCACTGCACCATTTGCCGACGGAACAAAAAGCGGAATGTTTTCGTCTCGCCGCGCAAAGGTTGGAAAAGGGGGGCTTATTGCTGCTGATCGATGTCGTGCGCGAGGAAGATGAAACATTGGAAATCTATCATCAACACTATTGCGCGTGGCTGCGCGGCAGGTTTACCGCGCTCAGCACGGATGAAAAGGACCTGATCTGCGACCATATTGTGAATAACGATCTGCCTGACCCCTCCTCTGTTCTTTACGCCCAAGCGCGCGCCGCGGGGCTGAAGGCTGCCACGCGCGGAACCCAATTCGGCTGGCATTGGCTGTTGAGCTTTACGCACGCCTAAGCCGGCGGCGCCCGCGTGTCATCCAGAATTGCGCAGGCCAGCCGCGACGCCATTGATCGAAATAAGAATGGTTCGCAAGGTGCGGTCGGCATGCTCGCCACTGCGCCAACGGCGCAATAGCTCGACTTGGAGGTGATTGAGCGGCGCGATATACGGAAAGCGATGCCTGATCGAGCGGGCAAGCGCGGGATTGTCGGCGAGACGCTCGGTCGTGCCTTGGATTTTGTTGAGCGCGTCGAGCGTGCGCTGCCATTCCGCTTCCAACGTGCCGAAAATTTTTGTGGCAAGCTCCTGGTCGGGGACCAGTTCGGAGTAACGCTTGGCGATCGACATGTCGGCCTTGGCGAGCACCATATCCATATTGGACAAGAGGGCGCGGAAGAACGGCCATTCGTCGTTCATTCTTTTTAACACAGCCATGCGTTCGCCGGGGGCTTCCTTGATGAAGGCTTCCACCGCCGAGCCAAAGCCGAACCAGCCCGGCAAGGTAATGCGTGCTTGACCCCAAGAAAAGCTCCAGGGAATGGCACGCAAATCCTCGATCCGGCGGGAGGCTTTGCGGGACGCGGGACGGGAGCCGATGTTGAGCTCGGCGATTTCCGCGATTGGAGTCGCTGCGAAGAAAAAATCGGTAAACCCTGGCGTCTCATAGACCATCGCGCGGTAGGCCGCCATGCTCAGTTGCGAAAGCGTCGCTGCCGTGTCGAGAAAGTCCTTGGAAACCGGACTGGCCGGCACCATGAGTGTGGCTTCAAGCGTCGCCGCGACGAGCGTCTCCAGATTGTGTAGGCCAATCTCGGGATTGGAATATTTGGACCCGATGACCTCGCCTTGCTCGGTGAGCCTTATGTGACCATTCACGGTGCCTGGCGGTTGCGCCAAAATGGCCTGATAGCTCGGACCGCCGCCGCGTCCGACCGCGCCGCCGCGTCCATGAAACAGACGGAGCGCAATGCCTTCATGCTCCTTGAAATATTTGGCAAGTTTCGTCGAGGCGCGGTAGAGTTCCCAGTTGCTAGTAAAAAATCCACCGTCCTTGTTGCTGTCCGAATAGCCGAGCATGATTTCTTGTTGCGCACCCGACCCGCGAACGAGATCCAAAATCCCTGGCACCTCATAAAACGACCGCATGATCGTGTCGGCATTGCGAAGGTCTTCGATGGTCTCGAACAAGGGCACGACAAGCAAAGCGGCGTTCGCGTCCGGATCGCCGAGAACGCCATGCATTAGACCGCATTCTTTTTGCAGAAGGAGCACTTCGAGCAGATCGCTCACCGTTTCCGTGTGGCTGATGATGTAATGGCGGATCGCTTGCTTTCCGAAAGACCGGACCAAGCTCCCTGCCGTTTGAAAGATTTCGAGTTCCTCTTCGGTTTTTCCGGAATAAACAACGCCGGGGACACGCAGCGGCCTTGGATCGCGCAAGAGCCCGAGAAGCAGATTTTGCTTCGCAAGCTCGTCGAGACCAGCATAGTCCGCCGACACTCGCGCAATGGCGAGGAGCTCGGCGAGCGTCTCTTCGTGCCGGTCCGAGCTTTGCCGGAGGTCGACGGTCGCAAGGTGAAAGCCAAACACATCGATCGCCCGGCGCAACGGCGATAGCCGCGCAGGTATCAAGGCGGCACCATTATTCGCAATAAGTGACTCTTCGATAATGCCAAGATCGGCTTGCAGAGCATCCGTATCCCGATAGGGATCGCCGGAGGTGGCTGCGTGGCGCGTAGCCTCGGTACCAGTGAGTTCGAGCAGCGTTGCCGCCAGTCTAGCGTAAATCCCGATCAAGGCACGCCGGTAGGGTTCGTCGCCGCGCTGAGGGTTCTTATCGCCGGAACGTTCGGCCAAAGCTGTCAATTCCGGAGTACAGGCGACGAGCAGCAGTGTGGAAGACAACTCACCGCCCAATAGATGGATTTCCGTCAAATAATAGCGTAGTGCGACTTCGCATTGGCGGCGCAATGCAAGAATCAGTGTCTGAGCATTGACATTGGGATTGCCGTCGCGATCGCCGCCGATCCAGGACGCCATGCGGAAAAACGAGGCGATCTTTTTCCCGCCGAGATGTGCTTCAAGTTCGGCATAGAGTTGTGGGATTTGCCGCAAGAAAGTCGTTTGGTAAAATCCGAGAGCGTTCTCGATTTCGTCATGAACACTCAAACGCGAATAGCGCAAGAGCCGTGTTTGCCAAAGTTGAGCGATGCGGGCACGCAATAGCATATCATTCTGTTTTCGTTCCCTTGCGCTCGCAAGCGCGCCACGATCGAGCAAAAGCTGTGCGATGGCGCGCTCCGCCTCGCGCTGGCTTTTGCGCTGGACTTCGGTCGGGTGCGCAGTGAGAACTGGCGATACAAGGCCGCGGCCAACGACATCAGCGATGGCCTCCGGTCCAAACCCGGCCGCCGCCAAATGTTCGAAGCTTGCGGCGAGGCTGCCGCTTTCGCGGGTCTCCGGTTGTTGCATCCCGTGAACCGCGCGGCGCCGGATGTAGTGACGGTCCTCGGCAATATTCGCCAGATGGGAGAAATAGGTAAAGGCGCGCGAAACCGCCATCGCTTGATCGACGGTCAAGTCCCGCAGAAGCGCGCCGAGCTGATGCGGGGCATCCGGATCGACATTTCGTTCGCAGGCGATACTAAGCTTCCGGATCGTTTCGATCAGCTCGAAAGTCGCTTCCCCCTCCTGGTCCCGTATTGTGTCGCCAAGCAGTTGGCCGAGCAAGCGGATATCGTCGATAAGCGGCTGTTCCTTCTCGGCAATATCGTTCTTTTTCAAAACTCTGTTCATCGACGTCGAAGTGCTTGCGGACGAGGAAGTGCTTGCGCTTGTCATTGTAGCCTCATGCGGGCATGCCATGTTCATTGGTTCTATATGCTTTTGGCGCGTGCCGCCACAGATCGCATACCCAATTTTCGTGCCAGTGGAGTCGCGACTTGGCCCCAAACGGCGTGGCCGCTCTGGTCTGTCGCGCTTTGAAGACTATCGGGAAATTTTGGCGTTGGTTAGCCTTAAGGCGTGGAAAGCTCAACAATTCTCTTATTTAGATCCGCAACACAACGCGTGAGATTGGCCCTTGCGGCATCACGCCATTTCCCGCTCGTCTCCGTGTGCCTGTAGAGACGGACATCTTCCCTTGCGAAGTTCTCCAGAATTTGGATCTGCCGTGAACAGAAGATGATTTCCGGAACGGAAGAAAACTCAAACCGTATCCGGGCGAAATCCGCGATGAATTCCTCCCAGGGCGCGGCCAGCGAGCTTAAATCCAAGTCCAAAAAGAGGTCAAAGTCGCCGGAAAATCCGGCATAATGCTGCTTCTTCGCTGTCGCAAGGACGTGACCGGCGGTTGCCATGATCAAATCATAGACGGCATCAGCTTCGGGCTGATTTAGCAAAGTGTATTGGCGAAACAGTTCGGCGCTGTCACGGACGTTTTCGTAATCTTGACGCGGCGTGCCATCGCAATTCTCTGTCCGGTAAACCACATCATGCCACAGGGTTGACAACGCTATGATATCTGGCCGGGTTGAAAGCTCTGAAAACTCGGATAGTCTATCCAGCAAACCCGCGACATGCTCCCACGTGTGATAGGCCCGGTGACGTTCGCTGTAGCCTGCATCGAGTGTGTCCCATGCGCCCGGTTTGTGTCGTGCCGCAAGCGGGGGCCAATACTGTACTTTAATAATATCTTTCGCCTGCTCTCGCGAATGCTCGGTACGCTGCGTCATTTATACGTTCCGTATTTGCGGCCGCAATTCAAAACCCGGGAATACGCAGACTTGCCGATGCAATGCGCTTACCAAGCAATCTTGCCAACTCAAATGGAGTGCCATTTTCAAAATATGTTCCGGCGACGGGGATAGTGATAGCGCCGCTCGTCCAGACATGCCAGTCCATCAAAGGATGGAACAGCCGCTCATAGTTTCAGAGGGTTTGGAAACTCACTTCGTGGTCATTGCATAGACACCATCCCAATCTGGACCCAAGTCCGTGCCGCGCAGCGTCTGGATACGCCTTTCGAAAACCGCATAATAAGTTTCGAGTGCCTCCCCTCCCGTCTTCCGGCATTGTGTAATGAGCATTTCCGATTCAGCCCACTTTTGTGACCGGTACGCTCGCAGGAAATCCTGATGCAAAGGCAAGAGACGCGCCAGTGCCAATTTGTCAAAATCAAATGAGTCGGCAAGCCCAAAAATACGGACCGGCCGCACCCTGCCCTTCACCCTGATGAGATCGATCTCGATGACGGCCAACCCAGGGCAGCTGTTGATAGTGAGTTCGCCTACCACAGCTGACAATCCATAAAGTTTCGTCAGACCTTCAAGCCGAGATGTGACGTTGACCTCATCCCCAATCGCCGAATAGTCGAAACGCTGCTTGCTGCCGAGATTTCCGACACAGCATTCGCCGGTATTAATGCCGATCCCAATCCGGACGGGAGAAAATGAGCGTCCTGCGGCGCAAGCTTTATCCTGCCAACCCCGGTTGAGTCCGGCCATTGTGCCTGCCATCTCGATCGCCGAGCGGCAAGCGCGCTGCGCATGATCATCAACGTCGAGGGGTGCGTTCCAGAAAGCCATAATGGCATCCCCCATGAATTTGTCGATGGTTCCACGCTCCCTCAAAATGATATCGCTGAGTGGTGTCATTAGCTCATTTATAAAGAGAGTGAGTTCGCTGGCCGTCAGGCCCTCCGAGATCGAGGTAAAGTCGCGCACATCGCAAAACATTAATGTGAGTTCTCGCACTTCGCCGCCCAACGCGAGTTTGGCGGGACTGGCGATGATTTCCTCCACAACGGCCGGCGCAAGATAGCGGCTAAACGCGCTGCGGACTTCGGAGCGTTGTGTTTCCACTTGGCGGTAGATGTAGAAAGTGATGCCAGCCGTAAGCAGCAACAATACCAGTGAGGGATAAAGCGGATCAAACAGCAAGTCCCAATAACGGTATAATATCCAGCCTCCCAGCATCAGGATGGCGGGGACAAGGGCGCCAAGGCCAGCCGCCAAGGCAGGTGAGAGGCGCCACATGGTAAGCGCCATCAAAAGTCCCAAAACGACAATGATGCTTTTTTCGGCTGCATCCGCGTAATCTGGCCGCGAGAGCCGGTTTTGCTTGAGAATATTCTCGATGATTTGCGCATCTATTTCTACACCCGCGATCACGGGATCGAGGGGCGTCGCACGCAGGTCGAAGAGGGACGGCAAGCTTGTGCCGATGAGGATGATCTTGCCCGCGATTTGGTTCTCGCTGACCTCCCCGGCCAAGATTTTCCAAGCCGGTATGTAGATGTCGGGAGCAGTTGGACGAAATTTCAGCGTAAGCTGCCCCTTGGCATCGGTGGGGATGTCCATTTCGCCGATACGAACCCGGTTGATCCCAGTTTGTTGTCCAAAGGCCGTCTCGCCGCTCGCATTGGACGATTTGATCACGTAGGTGGAAGCGCCCTGCGCCACACGCAAAGCCTCGGCCGCAAGCGATGGGATGATGCGATCGCCAAGCCGGAAAAACAACGGAACCTGACGCACGACGCCGTCGCGATTGGGAACCAGGTTTATCGCACCGATGGCTTTCGCCGCTTCGTCGAGGAACGGCAAATTGCTTTCAACGCCGGTAAAAGCCGGTAGGAACGGTTTTGGATCATCTCCGGCGAATGCGAATCCGGCTTTTTGTGCAATATCCGGAGTGTTCGTTTCATTGGTCAGAAGCAGCGCCAGCACGCTCGGCGTCCCTTTGAGCGCCTCGGCGAGCAGTTGGTCGTTTGTTGCCGAACCGACGAGATCCCGCAACCTGCCAGCTTGCTCCGGCGGCATCCGCTTGATCACTTGTTCGAGGGACGTACGGTCTGGTTCGGCAAAGAGAATATCGAAGGCAATCGCCATCGCATTGCGTTTGCCGAGCTCGATGACGAGATCACGGATGATGGTTCGCGGCCACGGCCATTGCCCGAAACGGGCAAGGGAGTCGGGATCAATATCAATGATGCGGACAGGCAGATCCGGATCGTAGGGTTGCGGAGCCAATCGTTGATAATAATCGAATGCGATCAGCCGGAGAGCCGAGACAAAGAAAGGGTCGGCGCCGCGAAGCATCAGCGCGAGAACCAAAAATAGGCAAATGAGCGGAAGATAAAAACGCCCGATTCGTGTTTTTAGCCGCTGCAAGTCCTGATGCCTGTCTTCGACCATCCATATGGCGCAACGTTAAAATCGGACCCGGAATACATGTTTCCCGCTCAATGCCATGCCATGCTAGAGCGCTTTCCAATCAGTTGGACTCACCTGATCGAAAATAAATCGCTCAAAATCAAAAAGCTAGAGCATGTTCTGATCGAAAAAGTCGATCAGCTTTTTCGGAACATGCACTAGCGCCGGTTTTCCGATCCATCCAATCGGAGAAGGTACAATTAAGACATTAGCAGCTGTTAGTTACTCCGGCGGTGGAGGCGGCGGGGGAGGCCTCGGCGATGACCGGACCGGTGATGGAGTCGTCCGCACGGTGCCCTTCTGGGTCGCTTGCACGACCAAATCGAAGGCGGTATTTTCAGCGTGGGTTGTTAGCTGTTGGACCGGCGGGGTCTCGGGTCCAAGCCCGGTGACTTGTCCAACCCCATATTGATCCATGAGGGCTTCGGTGGGTATCGACGTGGCTCCGCCCTTCTGGCCCGACTTGCTCGTGAGAAGCCTTAGATATTTGTTGATCTCGGCTTCGCTCACCCGTTCCGGCTCCACTGGGCAACTGCTCCAATCCGCCACCGTAATGGCGAAGCCAGTACGCCTGACGACAGCGGTGCCACAACCGTTGGCGCTGTTGAGCCGGCCAAAATGGTTGATCAAGCGGGTTCCCCCCTGGCCGTGTGCGATCGTCGCGGTTCCCCCGCGAATGCCGATCGTCGCAACCGGTGTTTTGACCGTGGCCGCGCCCTGGTGACTGAGCTGTCCCCCGACGAAACGGAGTGCGCCTTTGGCCAGTGTCGTCACCATTTCCCCCGTGCCGGTCGCCGGGTCGTAGACAAATTTATCAATCACAAGGGTGCTGTTCGGCCCAACGCTGAGCGTGGTTTTGTCGAGGAAGAGAAGCTGAACTGTTCCGCTCCCGGATGTTTGAATCCGCTCATTATGGAGGACGCGCGCGCCGATTCTTAAAACTTGGACTCCTCCTCCGGGGGGCGTGCCTTGCGAAAGCGTGTTCACCGCGGCGGCTGTTCCAACGTCCTGGGCGTTCGTTGACAGAGCCAAAAAAGGGCCACTGGCAAGCAACACCGCCAAGAATAATATGAAATTTGGGTTCATTCGCGGTTGCATAACGCGCCCCTTAAAAACTGACCGTCGGACCCATTGTGACGGAAAGGTCCCTGACGGTATTGCCGGGGATATTTGAGTTGATCCCACGATATTGCAATTGCACGCCAACGCCAAATCGATCCTGGACAGGGATGTCGAGACCAATCCCCGCGTGCCACTCAAGATCATGCTCTGTGGTGAAGGGGTTGAAGAAGGGGTCGGCTTGCCGGTAGAGCCAGGGTGAGAGTCCGGCCGATGGGGTTAAGGTCCAGCTGCGGCCGCCCCAGAGCGAAGGGATGAGGCAAGGAAGCCAAAAATCAAATGCGTAGCGATTATAGCTGAACCAAGGGAATGAATCGTCGCTGTGATAGAACGCGAATCTTCCTTGCCAGCGGACGCCCTCAATAATCGGACCGGCAGCCTGCAGTGCGATGATCGCCAACGTACCATCCAGCCCCGACGCCAAGGGGTAAAGCCCGGAAGCATGATAGTTCATGCTGCGGAATTCGGCGTATGGGTCCAATGCCACATTCGCAAAATTGAAATGCATGGTGAGGCCGCCGCCAATACTTCCGAGATAAGGCTCGCCGGCCAGCGTGGCGCCCGTGGCGACCACATAGGGTTTGATCGAGGCGCCGTTCAAAGAATCCTGGAAAATGCCAAAGCGCGGTCCGGCGCGGAAATCCAGAAATCCCGTGTCAACGGCAGTCACCTTGAACTGCTGCGCATCGTATCCAATCAAATTCGCTTCAAAAACATCCCCGTTTTGATTCTCGAAGTCGTGAACATAATTTACGCCAACGGCGGCGAACCAGTTCCAGTCAGCCTGAGGAGCGAACGGGCTGTTGATCGGACGCGTCGCGCCGAATAGGGTTTGCTGGGTCGGGCCAAAGCTCGCGTTTGATTGATAGCGGAACCCGGTCTGGGCGTAACCGCTCCACTGATCGGGCTGTAGCTTTTTCTCGATTGTGTCGAGATATTCCTGAGCTTTCTGCACCATATCGGGTGTCGCATCCGCGCTGGATTGCGCGGATTGAAAGTAACCGCGTGCCATCTCGTAGGAACCAAGGCGGAAATACAGCATCCCAAGTTCAAATCGTACCTTGGACAGCCCTGGGTTGAAAAAGAGCAATCTTTCAAAGGCGCCAATCGACGCCTCGAGATCGCCCCCCTGCTTGCTGCTCATGGCATAACTGAGTGTCGTGTCGAGATTGGCTGGGCTATTCAGCATGGTTTGAAACAAAGGGTCTCCGGCGAGAGGACCCGGTAAGGTTTGGGCATGAGCGCGAGCACCGGAAAGGATGCCGATCCCCAGAATTGCGATTGCCGCGGTTAAGGATGCGGTCTGCCTGATCGAGGAAAGAGTCATCTTGTCCCTCGGGTCCAATTGACCGTTGTTGCGAGCGCCATAACCAAGTCATCCCCCCACCGCCGGGCGTTATGTCACTCAGCATGGCACCCGCGCACCAGATGGCAACGCAAAGCCGCCGCCACGTCAAGCCGGGACGAAGTCTCGTTGTGCAAAGACTCCATATTCTTGCTAGGTGTGGTATGGCGGCAACAAGTCAGCGCTCCAATGCCCGTATTGTTTCATTGGCAGCATGCAGTGTGTCGGCCAGATCGCTGATGATGTTCATCAATATCTTGGCATAGATGCTTGGGTGTTCGAGGCCAAAGGCGCGAAGTGCTTCAACCGATATGGCGTAACAAACGAGTTCGGTTTCGGCGACGACTTGGGCCCCGCGCGGCCGCCCTTCGATCAGCGCCATGTGGCCGAAGGCGAGGCTCCGGCCGACCGAAGCGATTTGAACAGTTCGGCCGCCATGCCCAATAGACGGCAGCTCCACGGAGGCTGAACCACGCACGATGACAAAAAATGTCTTTCCCAATTCGCCTTTCTTGATGATGATCTGGCCGCTCTCAAAAGTCGTCAGCTTCGGCGCGACCGACAGCGACAACAGACGCAATTCTTCGGTGTCGAGGTTTTGAAAAAGCACGATCTCCGGCAACGTCAGCATCGATTCTTCTGAAGCCGGTGCGTGCAGATAAAGGATCTCCGCCTCGACATGTTCTAAAGCGTCGTCCAGTCCGTCGAAGATTTGTATAGGCCGTGAAAATTCCTTCGTGCCGGCAAGCACGGACCGGAGATTTGCGAGCGGGCCGTTCCCCAAAACATGCGAGAATATGAGCTGGCAATTCGGATTTTCTGGAACGCCGGAGAACCCTTGCAGCAAACACAATGCAGCACGGTCGGCGCTTTGAACGTGTCGAAAATCCACAATGACGTGGGTCGCGTTGGCAGCGACTTTGCGAATGCGATGGACCAATCTCTCCGCGGTGCCGAAATACAATCTGCCTTGCGCTTCGATGATGCAGATCGCCCCGCCACTCCGGTTGAGGATCGCACGTTCCGCTGGCGTTCGAAGCCGCTTCGAGCGAATGCGAAGGCCATTGAGTTCGTGACGCAAGACCGATTCGACGCCGGTGCGGCTGCAAAAGGCATGAAGGCCGAAATCCGCCGAAATCCGCCGACAGGCCATCACGCCACGGACGCTGTTGCCGTAACTATCAAGTCGCGGTGAGTAGATGGCGATCCCGATCTGGCCAGGTATCACGGCAATGACACAGCCAGAAACGCCACTCTTGGCGGGAATACCGACTTCGTAGGCCCATTGCCCGGCATAGTCGTACATGCCGCAGCTATGCATGACGCTGAGCACGTCCTGAACAAATTCTGCGGGCATCGCAGCCTCGCCCGTGAGCGGGTTTACTCCGTCGTTGGCCAAACTGGCTGCCATGACGGCGAGGTCCCGGCAGTTCACAAGCATTGAACACTGGCGGAAGTAGACCTCAAGAACTGCTTCGGGTTCGTCCCCGATCATATCGCTATTGCGCATCAAATAGGCAATTGCGCGATTGCGGTGCCCGGTCTCGCTTTCGGAGCGATAGATGGACTCGTCGAGGTCGAGATCGCGCCCCGCAAAACGGGACAGCGCACTTCGCATCGCGCCAATGCGTTGTTTGGGAGTTTCGCCTGGAAAAAGCTCCGAGACGGCGATCGCCCCGGCATTCACCATCGGGTTGTATGGCTGGTTCGCCACGTCATCGAGAACAATCGAATTAAACGCTTCCCCGGTCGGCTCGACGCCGACTTTGTCAAGAACAGCCGCGCGGCCATGACAGGCGAAGGCATGTGCGTAGGCAAACGGTTTTGAGACCGACTGAATCGTGAACAGTTGACTGGCGTCACCAACCGCGAAAACCCGGCCATCGGTGGTGGCGATGGCGATCGCGAAATGACTTGGGTCAGCCCTGGCGAGTTCGGGTATATAGCTCGCCACCTCCCCGGCATCCACGGACATCAACTCGTCGCGGAGCCGGGTCAGGTAACGGCTCACCGGATCTTCCTGCGACGGCACTAGTTGGTTCCCTCGATCGTCAACAGCATCTAAGATTCGCTGAAGGTATTTCCCCCAAAATCAGGAAACAGGATTGTCCTGACACATCAACACGACTTACCTGCGCCGCCTGCGTTCAAATGACAACGCCGTGGTTTGAGATTTGATAAATTCCGGCCATTATCCCCCCTCCAGCCCCCGTCTCCATTCGCGGCAGTCGCGACGGCCGCTTCGTCCCGTGACCGAAGCAAGGGACGGGCCAACCGGCCTGCGCCTTGTCTGACTGAAGGCCCATTGCCGGCCGTGCTGCTACGGACCGGATTCTGTTTGATGGGCGGCTTGGCGCCAGTGTGCGGCAAGCCCTTCGAGCGTGGCGAGTTCGGCCATGTCGTCCGGTGCCGCCGGCGAGCCGGCGATCAGACGATGAAACCTGGCAATGGACCAATGGGGGTTCGGCCTAGCCTCAAGGGCCATCGCGTCACCGGCGCGAAGCGTGCCGGGCTCGATCACGCGGTAGTACCAGCCGCAACAGCCATTTCTCATCATGGCGCGCAGCAAATGTTTATTGTTAAAGCGCAGAGCGAATTTGAAGCAGGGCTGGCGCGACTGGCTGACCTGCAGCACCACCGTCCCGGCGCGAAGAATATCGCCGATGCAAACCGTGGTCTCATCGAGGTGCCTGATCGTCAGGTTTTCGCCGAGGCCGCCTGGAGTCAACAACGCTCCGTGTTCAGGGAAATCACGAATCCAAATGGAATAGCTCGACAACGCATAACCATAAACGGCCTTGTCGGGTCCGCCATGAACCGTGAGATCGGCTTGCTCATCGCCTTCAAGGCCGAGCTTCCCAATGTGAACGGGTCCATTCACCACATGTTTCACAAAGCCGCTAGGCACGCCTTGCGGACCAAGCGGAGCCACCCGTCCTGCTTGAACGGAAACGATGCGTGCCGTTGTGTCCGTGGACGGGGATTCGGTTGGCATTGGATATTCCCAATCGCCGATGGGAAATAAATATATCCGATATGAAATTTTAAACCAAATTCATCCGTCGCACGGCTTAAAGGCCGGCACCGCTGCAAGCACCGCATCTGCGGCAGGTCTTCTTGTCAAAAGCAAGCCGCCTGACCGTGGGGCCAGGCGGCGATGGTATTTTGCGTGTCCGGCGGGGAGGCCGGGAGCTTAGAACTTGACGACGACGTCGCCGCCGAAGGTGACTTGCGAGCTTTTGGTGCCGGCGCCGAACCCGG
>DATBPZ010000062.1:0-50185 GCA_036561105.1 Methylocella sp.
TGCGCTGAGATCGGGAATAAAGCCCTGGTTGATGCGATGGGCGCTGGTGATGATGCGGCTCCGCGCGGCCTGCCGGAACACTTCGGTGAGGCGCACCACGGGCACAGCTCCGGAGGAGATGACGTCGGCCAGAACTTGGCCGGGCCCGACCGAAGGAAGTTGGTCGATGTCGCCCACGATTAACAGGGCGGCTTCCTCCGGCACGGCCTTCATGAGTGCCTGCATCAAGATGACGTCGACCATCGACGTCTCGTCGACAACCAGCAGGTCGCAGTCGAGCGGGTTATCGTCGCCACGTTTGAAGCCGCCGCTCTTGGGGTCAACCTCCAGCAGCCGGTGGATAGTCTTCCCCTCGAAACCGGTCGCCTCGGTCATGCGCTTGGCAGCGCGGCCGGTCGGCGCGCAGAGCAAAAGCCTCACTCCCTTCGCTGCGAGGATGCGCAGAATGGCCTTGATGATGGTGGTCTTGCCGACGCCGGGACCGCCGGTCATGACCAGCACCTTGGATATCAGGGCGAGCCGGATTGCGGCAATCTGGCATTCGGCAAGAGCAAGCCCAATCCGTTCCTCAACCCACGGCAACGCCTTGTCCGGATCGATCCAGGACCAGGGCAGCCTGCCGTTCGCAAGCCGCATCAGCCGATCGGCGATGGCCCGTTCCGCCCGATGCAGACCTGCCAGAAACACACAGGGCGTTTCGCCCACACTGTCGGCGATGACCGTGCCCTCGGTCAGTTCCAGACCAAGCGCGGTACCGATCAGCTCCTCGGGGACTTCGAGTAGCTTCTCCGTCAGCGGCCCCAGCTCTTCCGTCGGCAGGCCGCAATGCCCATCGTCCATGGCCTCGGTCAGCGCATAGGCGATGCCGGCGCGAACCCGGATCATCGCCGTTTTTTCGATCCCGAGCTTCATGGCGATCGCATCGGCGGTCTTGAAGCCAATGCCGCGGATGTCGCGCGCGAGGCGATAGGGGTTCTCCGACATGACCTGCACGGCGTCCGCGCCATAGGTCTTGTAGATGCGCACCGCCCGCGCTGCGCCGACACCGTGGCTATGCAGGAAGACCATGATTTCCCGGACGATCTTCTGCTCGGCCCAAGCCGTGGTGATGCGATCGGCGCGTACCGGTCCAATGCCCGTGACCTCGCGCAGGCGCTCGGGCTCTGCCTCGATCGTATCGAACACCTTCTCGCCGAACGCGCGTACCAGCTTCTTGGCGTAGACCGGCCCGATCCCGCGAATCATCCCGGAGCCGAGGTATTTCTCGATGCCATCGAGCGAAGTCGGCTCCGAAGTCTTTAAAAACTTCGCCTTGTACTGCTGGCCATGAGTGCGGTCGTTGATCCATTCGCCCGTTGCGGTGACCCACTCACCAGCAGAGATCACCGCGGCATGCCCGATCACCGTGACGAGTTCGCGGTGGCCGCGCGCCTTGACGCGCAAAACGCAGAAACCGTTCTCCTCATTGTGGTACGTGACGCGCTCGACGAGGCCCGCCAACACTTCCTGTGTAGATGGCTCCGGCTGCGGTTTCATGCCGATTGTCACGTCAGCTGCTTTGCCTCTGCGGGCGTCCCTGCCGCAAACTCTAGCGGACGCTACGGGGGTGTATCATGATTTTGATAGTTAGAGCGGCTACACGTCAGCTGCAGGATTCGTTGAAATCACCCATTATTACCTGACGGCGTGCCACGCGAAGAGCAGCCTTGGCGAGCGAGCGTCCGGCGCAGATTGGCACCTTAATCATACGTCCCTTCTGTCGGACATCCCAAGTAATCAGCCAAGAATGTTTACAAGCAGAGGAGCAGCGGCCGGTCCTGGGCTTCCGTGCCCGCGGTGAGGATAATGACAAGTGCGGCAAGCTCGATGACAAGCGAGATGACATGGCCACGACCTCCAACCCCAAGCCTTTTTCGTCATACACCGCTGCTAAAGAACGGCTGCTGCCGTCTTCCGTGACTCCCGCGCCAACGCGGCGATCTCGCGCCGAAATGCGATATTTGCGTCGGTGTAACGACCATGCCGAAGCGCATTCTTATTTCCCTTCGGCGCACCCGTGGAAGCCCCACCACAGCGGCCGTTAGCCATCGAGGGAGACTGGCAAGGTGTCGCCCGCCGTGTCCGAGCCTCACAGCGCGGGCATTGGTGGATCGCCAGCCGGGAGGGTTCCAGTTGCGGATTCGGTTGTTCCTTTTGCATGGGGTTATTCCTCAGATTTCGCGGGGGACCCTCCCCCCGCATTAGTGACAGTGCCGACGATGGCTTGCCCACCATTGTTGACATGCACATGCTCGACGGTGACTTTCTGCTGCCCTTTGCCGCGGTGACGGTTGAGGGCCTCCAGTAGCACTGTAAATGAGCGGGAGAGCTTGTTCGCTTGGGAAAGGTTTTCGCTGCGTCCGGCGAAGGTTTGCTCCCCATGCATCGCCCGGCGGAAGCATTCCATCCCCGCGTTGTGGCAGGCGATGAGCTGGGCGGCGAGCATGGATTCCAATTCGTCCGCTGGCTTGAAGGATATCAACGCGGCAATTGCGGCCCCGGCTTGTCGATTGCGTAACTCGGGTGAAGAGTTCTTGAGCCAAAGGCAATCGGCAACCTGACCGATAGGAACATTGTTCCATTCATCGGATGGTGATCCGCCGATGTGCTTGAGGGTCGCGGGTTCGTCGGGCTTGTCTTTGACCGTGATCACATTGGAAGGGTTTTCACAGAGCGCCCGCGCGGTTGATGTCATTTTGGCTTTCCTCTTTGAATTTAGGCAATAGTCCGCTTTCCGCGTCCTCCCCCTCCCCCTCCCCATTAGGGAAGGGCAGCGGCATGGAGGGAGCACATTTCAGCACCGTTTACCGACGATTGCCCTTTGTCGGTGGCCAGCCGCTCCCCCGCCACGAAATGCCGTGACCGCAAAGGGGGTACATTTGATCGTCGCTATCTCTCAGCCCATGCTCGGACAGTCGAGCCGTCGGAAGCCTCCTTCGAGGAAAAGTGCCGGCGGTGCATGTCCGGTTTTGTTTGCGAGGTCCGGTAACCCCTGACGACTCATCGGCGTCCCTGACGCAAGGAAGGCGAGCAATCGCACGGGACGGCAACGGGAGCAGTCATCAAAGATACCCGTTGCTGTATTCCGCGCTCGATCAGCTGACGCTGGGCGCTGCCTTCCGGATCAGGGGAACCAAATTGGGTTCTGATTTGGGAATCGAATTACCGAGTTTTCGAAACGGGCCAAAAATTGAGGTACCAGCGAAACTCGGTGGGACACTCGTGCCAGAAACTCTTGGAAAACGAAGGGACGCTTGACTGTCCCACCAGTGTCTAAGTTATTGACAAAGCAAACTTTGCTGTGCCCGCCCCTGGGCACCAGTAAAATCAATTGGTTACGCGCTGCGTGATATTCCGGTCATTGCTGACCGGGGGGCACTTCCGTGAACAGATTTTCCAGCTTCAGGACATTGCCAGGGTGAAGCACCGATGTGTGTGCGCTGACTGGCCCGGATTTGTTGCCGTGAACAAGCCAAAACCGCAGGTGCATTTGGAGGATTGGCGGCGCCTGCTGGGATTGGCAAAAATTGTTAGGTGCAAAACCGCGAAAATGTCCAAATGCCAAAACGCTTCTGCATTGTGCGCATTCGCACATGGACTGTGATGCAATAGTCACAGCTGATTGGTTTTATCATTGTTCTCGGGCAGCAGACGCCCTTCTGCCTGAATCATCCGCTCCCGATGGCCTTCCCTCCCCACAGAAGAGATGAGGGATATTGGCATAGCCGCAGCCCGCTTCGGCGCCTCGAAATCATCGCGGAGATAATGAATGAATGACGACACGAATGTCTGTTGCGCGGTCCGTGCGCTTCAGGAGGCCACAGTACGGGCGAAAAGCTTCTACCAGATGAAAAGCGGCCGCCCCGCGGGGTTTGAGACATTGGATTTGGAATATCGTCTGTACAGGCTCCGCAAAGCCCTCGGCGCGCAGGATAAATGTATGGATGCAGATTGCCCTCACCGGGGGCAAGGGCAACTCGAAGAAGAGACGAACAAAATGCGAGCGTGAACCATAGTTCAGGCTTGCAGACCAATGTGGACAAATCGGCGGTCGACTTGTCAACGCGTTAAGCCTCTCTCGGGAAGGTCGAGGAGAGCATAAGCTCATGCGCAGCACGCAAGAGCTGCAACGGCCCCGGCAATCGCTCCAGGAGCCGGCCAACGCTCCTTGATCAATTCAACTCCAGAATAACGGCATGATCCGTGAGGCTAAGCGGCACGATCCGCACATCCGAAAAGGTCGATTGCGGTTGGACGCCAATCGTTGGGTCATAGACAGACACCGAGAGAAATTCCTTGCCAAGGTCGATTGAGACGCTATCCGATCCGGTGCCCGGCGGGTTTTCATCCCACACGGCGAGGAACAATCGGCCATCCTCCCGTTGCAACAGCAAGTCGTGGACCGTCTCCGGGGGGGTCCCGAGGTAACCGTAGGGCAATTGCCCGATCGCCGGCGGTGGGCCGGAACTCGCCAGAATCGCCGTCAGATTGTGGAAATACGTCGCCCCAAGCTTTGGCGTTTTGTCGGCACGGAACAAGCCCCAGGTCGTGCCGGGTGTATCGTAGAGTTGGTATTGGATTGTATAGTCCCAGCCGAGTTTGAACTGGTCGAGCATCAGGGACATCAGGAGTTTGCCCTGGGCATCCTCGGTGACGGAGCCCCCGGCCGCCGTCTCCGCCGTTTGCAGGCCGGTCTCGGTCGTCACTTTCGGAACAGTTGGTCCTTGCGCCACCGTATATCCGGGATATTTTTTTGCCCAGGTGATGATGTTGTTGCCGTAAAACCCATCGATGCCGGCCACATTGTCGGTGACGGATGCCGTCAGCCATGCGCGGTTGGGCGGAATGGGATCGGGATGCACCCCGCACACATAATTGTGGACATTGGCATAGTCGGCGAACGCTTGGGTGGGCGAGAACCCGGCCGCAGCCAGTTTGTCAGGATCGCCAATCCCCGGCGCAAGCTGATTGACCTGCAGGCCATAGTTCCCGGTCTCAGCACCGACTTCGGACGGGGCAAAAACCGGAATACCGGCAAGCAGCGGGTCGGCCTTTACCGCCGCATAAAGATCGGCCTGGAACTGCGCCACCGGCAACCAGTCCGCGCCCCCATAACCGCCCGTATGCCCCTTATAGGTCAAATTGAAATTGCCGGGCTCGTTCGGACCCTCGAGTGCCAGCAATGCCCCGGCCGCCTTCAATTGCTCGGCGAACCCGATGAATTGCGCGAGCGTTGGATAAGACGGCCCAGCGTTCGCCATGATAATCGTCTTGGCACCAGTTGCCTGATACAGGGCGATCGCGTTCGCGACACCCGTTGCATCCTTCACGAGGCCATCGCGGAACGCTTTGAACCCGAGATAGGCGACGAGGGAATCACGCGTTGGTGTTCCTCTATAAATGTTGCCGCCGGTCCCCAAGGATTCGAGAAACCGGCTGAGAGGTTGCGCCGTCGTGCCATTGGCCAGCGCATGTGTCACGATCAATGTCGCAATGGCCGAACCGGCCAAGAGTCGCCGCATTATTTCACTCACAGATCGAATGCCAACGAGGGGTGCCGCAGAACCGGATATCCCAACGGTGTCTTCACAAGCATAAAAAGAGGTCCTTTATATCTATATCAGAATTTCCTTTTTCTTTGCGGCTTATGACGGCTTCCCTGGCGGCGACGCATATCACGGCAGAAATTGTATCACGGATTCTTGAAGTTGACGCTGGAAGCCCCATTTGTTCTACCTGATGGCGGACAGCTGCGGATTCTGCTTGATGGAAAAGGGTTAAGGTTATGCAACTCATAGATTTTTCCCAATTCGCCAAGCGCCGCGCGGCAGGCAGGCAGCGGGCGCATGACAATGTCACCGTGACTGAGGCGGTTGAGGGCGACCGCTGGGCCCAGCTCCACTCCGCAAGGCCAGAGTGCAAGATCCGCCAGACTTCGCTGCCTCACGACGCGGAGACCGATTTTTGGGGCGATTTGCAGTTCCGGCTCGCCTATCCCACACATCGCCTGCGCGCCCACTGAAACCAGATTCGACTCTGGGGGTCTCCCAGTTCTGCAGGCCCCGGCGATGAACCGGGCCTCGTGTCAGGGATCCGTCCATCAGCATTTTTCAAACCTTCCTAGAACCTGCTGTAGCTTGCCGTCAGTCCTCCGGATGTTACGCAATCAGAACATCTTTCAAACATTGGCGCTCTTTTCTCCGGCCCGTTTGTTGAGCGCGGGATATTGTCAAAACTGCGCTTCCGCTTAAAACTTTATCGCATTGGTGGTAATCTTGAAGGCTGTGACCGTGGCAGGAATTCATGGCTTTCGCGGCAACATGGGATGACTCGCCATGGCTGCAGATATCGATGAAGTTTTTGGCGTGCTACCGCGAAAAGCGGCAACTTCACACGAGATTGGGCAGAGTCTCGACAGCCTTTCCTTGCACGAAATCGCTGAGCGCATCACGATGTTGCAGGCTGAAATCACACGGCTCGAGGACGCCCGGCGGGCCAAACAAGCATCGGCCAGCGCCGCCGACGCTTTTTTTAAAGCGAAAGGACCAGGCTGACGCCAAGCCGGTAGCCACATTCGCAATGGTCTGGAGACCCACAGAAGCCGCCGGTGGAGGCGGGATTATTCAGGGTTGGGATTTCATAGCGGGTTTGATTTTTGTGATGTTACCGGCGCAAAGAGTGACGCCCATCGGCATCCTCCGGTCGCGGCATTGAAGCTCGCAGGACCTGGAACGTGAGGTGCCGGAGCATGGAGGACGCCGAGGTTGTTCCACCGCATGCGTGTCGAAATCGAATCCAGCGACTACAGAATTGCAATCCACGCACAGCGTGAGTTGCGTCAAGTCGCTGGATCCCATTGGGGCGGCAGAAACCGCCAACCGTACCTGTTCTTGCCGCGATCGCACACGTCCAAGGAGACGCTCGCCGTGTGAGGTTTGTAAAAAATTCTTCTCCAATCGTACCAAAACGTTTCACGTGAAACGTTTTGGTACGATTGGGGAGCCGGCCTTACGGCGGCGCCCAAGCGGATAAACCCAAGGACGCCGCCGTTCCTTGAGAGTCTTATTTGGCCTGTTCCAAATGCGTGAGCGCCGCTTCGGCGTGACCCGTTGCCATGACGGCATGGTTCATTTTGCTCTCGCCAATTGTTTGTTCGAGTTCCTTGACGGCGTCCGAGGTATGGGGATTGCCTTTGGCGATGTCAGCGGCCCTGGCGTGGGAGAGCGCGACTTTGGCGTGTTCGCCGACGAGATCGGCGTGCCCATTCCGTCCATGTATCAGGGCTTGTTTGGTGTGCAGAATGGCTTCGGTGATGTGATCTTCCTCCGCTCTTAAAACCTGCGGAAACAAAGAGACAGCAAGACCGAGGCCGAACAATGCGGCGAAGAGTCTGCGAAACATAGCGAATCCTCCGATTGATTTTACCGTTCTCGACAGCTCACCTTTTCCGGCGAGGCTGGCGATGGTAAAACGGTGCGAAATTCCCGAGCGCTGCATTGATCTGAAGCAATGCGCGCCTTTGATTCGGCTACCCGGACGCAAGGCCGCGAATCGAATCGGCGGCGGACGCGGTAGTGCTTAAGCTTAAGCTTAGGAGCGAGAACAAAGGGCGGCGGCACATGACTTCCCCGCTGCCCAGTATCTTTTCTCAACTTTGTCAGTATCTTTTTACGCGCCATTGGATCGGCAGCTGCGTGCGGACGGAAAGCTTCAAGACACGGACCCGGCTGGGCGATTGACGTAGGAACCTATGACTCCGCTTCAAATCCTCCTCATCGAGAGCAATAGCGAAGACCGGCTATCGCTGCAAAAGGCGCTGAGGGACGCCGGGTTCGTGGTCAGTGAAGCATTGACGGCGGCGGAAGGCTTAGAGGCTGCCCAGCACAACAATCCCGGCTGCGTCCTGCTCGCCACTGAGCTGCAAGACAAGGAGGGGCTGGCGGTGCTGGAGCAACTCGTTCCTGATCCCACCGCCCCGGGGATTGCGGTGGTCATGCTGACGAGCGCCGGCGATGATCTGACCGGATCTCTTGCGATAAAAAGCGGCGCCCAGGATTATCTGACGAAATCTTGCCTCGAGCCGCGCCAGCTTCGCCGGGTGATCCAAAATGCGGCCGCCCGTGTCCGACTGGTGGTTCAACGCCTCAGCGCGGAGCAGGAAGTGGCTGCGAGCGAGGCTTGCTACCGTTCGATCGTCGAGGACCAAACCGAGATGATCAGCCGGTACCACGCCGATGGCACCTTGACCTTTGTCAACGCAGCCTATGCCCGCGCTTTTGGCGGCGCGCCATCCCAGCTCGTAGGGACATCCCTCTATAATCTCGTCCCGGATGTGGAACGCGCCTTCATTCGCAATGCCATCGCCAGACTGACGCCGCGCACCCCCGTCCTCACCCACCGGCACCGGGTCTTTGCCGCCGATGGCTCAATTCGCTGGCAGGAATGGAGCAATCAGCTTTTGCCGCGGCGGGAGGGAAGGCCTGATGAGTACCAAGGGACAGGCCGCGATATCACCGGGCGCAAGGCCGCCGAGGATGCGCTGCGCGAGAGCGAAGCCAGGTTCCGGGGCATATTCGAAAATGCCGCCGTCGGAATGGCGCGTGTCGCGCTCGATGGCACCTGGCTCGAAGTCAACGGCCGCCTCTGCGAAATCACCGGCTATACCCACGACGAGCTTCTTGCCAAAACTTTTCAAGACATCACGCATCCCGACGATCTTGCAAACGATCTCGATAATCTGCGCAAACTTTTGGCTGAAGAGATTCAGCGCTATTCGATGGACAAGCGCTATATCCGCAAGGACGGCGGCATCGTATGGATCGCGCTTACGGTGACCATTCAACGCGATGCTTCCGGAGTCCCGCTCTATTTCATTTCGATCGTGCGCGATATGACCGCGCGAAAGCAGGCCGAGGAAGCGCTTCGCGCAAGCGAAGAGCGTTTCCGCACCATAACGACCACCGCCCAGGAAGGAATTTGGGCCGTCGACCGGGAGGGCAAAACTCTTTTCGTCAACCCGCGCATGGCCGAGCTTTTGGGCATGCCGCCTGGCAATATGATCGGTGTCACCATGGCCGAATTCTGCTTTCCAGAAGACACCGGCAAAGCGCGCGCCCGGATAGCAGACAACCTTAATGGCCAAAGAACGGAGTTCGAATTCCGCTTCCGGCGCCAGGACGGCACTCAGCTCCATGTTCTCGCGGCCACCGCTCCCCTCAATGGCCCGAGCGGCGAGGTCATCGGTGCTCTCGGCGGTTTCCTTGATCTTGCTGATCGCAAAGCCGCCGAGGAACACCAGCGCTTTCTCATGCGTGAGTTATCGCACCGCTCCAAAAATTTGCTTGCCATCATCCAGGCCATAGCTTCGCATACCGCCCGTTCGGCGGCGTCGCTGCTGGATTTCAAGGACCGGTTTTCGCAGCGGCTGCTCGGAATTGCCGCCTCACATGATGTGCTTATCCGGCAAAACTGGGAAGGCGCACCGCTTGCCGACCTTATCCTTCAACAAGTCGATCCATTCGCCGGTGCTGAGGAGGCGCGCCTGCTGCTCGAGGGTCCCGATGTTTCCGTCTCTCCCTCGGCAGCGCAGGCGCTTGGTCTTGCCCTGCATGAACTCGCAACCAATTCCGTCAAATATGGCGCTCTCTCGCAGCCGGAAGGTCAGGTCAAGGTGACCTGGAATTACGAACCCGGCGAGGAAAAGCCGCGGTTGCGGCTCCACTGGCAAGAGCGTGGCGGCCCCCCCGTTGCACCGCCGGCGCACAAAGGATTCGGGCATGCCGTGATCGAACATATGGTGGCGCATTCGCTCAATGCCGAGGTGATCCTTGACTTCCACCCAGAAGGATTGAGTTGGAGATTTGCAATGCCCGCAACATATCTCGCAAACTCAGACCCTTACTCGGACCCTTCCAAAGGTCAGAATCAGAGCTGAGAGGCCGGTTGCGCGAAGCTCTTGCTGATAAGCCCCGCGAGCGCGCGAACCAACGCGGCCGATGTCGCAGGCTTTTTGACGATCCCTCCCGCGCCCCTTAAGTCAATCTGATCGAAATGGGCCGTATAGAACAGGAATGGGATGTTTTTGTCGGATAGCCGCCGGGCGAGGGGCAGCGACGTGTCTTCCCAGAGCTGCATATCGATGATTGCCGCCGAGATGTTCTCGTTCTCGATTAACCGCAAAGCTTCGTTGACCGTCGCGAAAGGACCTGCCACGGTGCCACCAGCTTTTTTGATGATGTCCTCGACTTCGAAGGCGATCAAGGCTTCATCTTCGACGACAAGAATACGATGCTTTGAAAGATCTGGTTTCGCGAGATCAGGCATAGCGGACCTTTTTGTCTCATAAGCCGCAACGCCTAACCAATGATGAGTTCCAAAGTTCCCGATAGTTCTGGCGATGGCCTGAAGTTTAGCGCAGGCTCCGGACGGCATTATCCGTCATGATCCGCACTACCACCTCCATGCCAGGCTTGAGCAAAAGATCAGGGTTGGGCACCTTGATCTCAACCTCATAAGCCGCGCCGTTCTCATTGGCGTGCGACGCGGGCCGCACTTGTATTACCTCACCTTGGAACGCCTGGTTCACCAAAGCTTCGACAGTGATCGCAGCTTTCTCGCCGGGCTTAATCTCGCCGCCATCCTTTGCGGCGATGAGGGACTCGATGTGAACGAGAGACGGATCCTTGGCGATGACGAAGAGCGGCGGCGACTGTGAGCCCGCCGTCACCCGCTGACCTTCTTTGACATTGCGTGAGATGACTTTTCCATCGCTCGGAGAAATGATATTGGTATCGCTGAGATTTGTTTTGGCGGCTTGGAGCGCGGCTTGGAGTTCGGTGACCTTGGCCGCCTCGCGGTTTGCCTGGGTCTGCTCCCTTTCAAAAGCTTTGCGCGCCTTGTCCAGCGTTTTCCGGGATGGATGCTTCGCACCGGATTCCTGACCGTCAAAAACTTCCTTCGCCTTTGCGAGTCCGGCTTTGGCCTTTTCGAGTCCCGCCTCCGCAGTTTGCAGATCCGCTTTGCTTCGATCGACGACGGTTTGATAGGGGCGCGGATCGATTTTCGCGCAGATCTGGCCCGCCTTGACTTGCGTGTTGGTGTCGCAGTCGAGCACCTGGATCACGCCGGACACATGCGCACTGACCGGTACGGTTTCATTCGAACCGACCACACCCTTCGCGATGACGGTACGGACATTCAAACCGCTTCCGGTCTCCATCTGCATGGCCTCATTCATGAAGGCCATGTTGTGGTTCAGATGCGCCATGATCCAGAGTGAACCGGTGAGGAGCAGCAGAACGATCAGCACGCCGAAGGCGAGCGCCATGACATTGTTGACATTATCCGAGCCGGTCGTGATGTGGAGAAAAAAGACGAGGTGCACGCCCATCTGGGCAATTGCGAGAACGACGAGGGCAACGGGAATGCTCGGCCCCCAGACGAGTGTGGTGCCCGAAATGAAAAAGGACACGATGGTGAGGAAAGTGGCGAGCCCAAGCCCAATCAGATAGCTCTTGAGTCCCTCGGCGATTCCCGCCCCGTCGAGGCGCTGATCGCCTGGCGCGATATCCGCGTGATGGAGATCGCTTACCGGATCGACATGGCTCATAGCGCGGCCCCCATCAAATACACCACGGAGAAAATCGCCACCCAAATGATGTCCAGGGCGTGCCAGAATAGACTGAAGCAGAGGATACGCCGGAGAATGTCTGCCCGGAAGCCTTTGGCGAATACCTGCGCCATCATGGTCAGCAGCCACAGCAGGCCAGCGGTGATATGAACACCGTGGCATCCGACCAAGGTGAAGAAAGCCGAGAGGAACGCGCTCCGTGTGGGCCCTGCGCCACGCGCAATCATGCCCGCGAACTCCCGGAGCTCGATGGTCAGAAACGCGGCGCCAAGGATGAAGGTCACGGTCATCGCGCCATAGAACCAGGGCCGGCTCCGCGCGCTGGCACCGATGCTTGCGACGCCGACGGTGAAACTCGAGGCAAGCAGGAATGTCGTCTCGAGCGCGACGTTGGAGAGGTTGAAGAGTTCACCGCCGCTCGGTCCGCCTGCCGTGTCGCCCACCAGCACCGCATAGGCGGCGAAGAAGGCCGAGAACATGACGATGTCGCTTAGCAGGAAAATCCAGAAGCCGAAGGCGGTGACGATGCGCTTCGATGCCAGTCCGCCCGCTGCGTGCCCCAGCCCATGCTGGCGGTTTGGTAACTCCCGGCCATAACCAAGAGAATTCGTGCCGTTGCGGCCCGCGGCCGCGTCGTAGGGGGTCATGGCGCCACCTGGCGGCGGGCAAGCGCGGCACTGCGCGCGCTCCGGTTGGCGCGATCCATGCGTGCCACGGCTTCCGCCGGGATGACGTACTCGTCCTTATCCCGCCAGGCAAAGACGACGAAAGTCGCGTAGGCGCCGACCGCGGCCAAGCCCACCATCCACCAGATGTGCCAGATCAACGCGAAACCCATGAAGGTCGCGAAGAACGCGCAGACGAAACCAGTTGGGCTGTTCCTGGGCATCTCGATATCCGCATAGGCTGGCTCCGCGCCGAGCCTTGCCTGCTGGACGGCGCGCTGCTTGGCACCCCAATAGGCGTCTTGGCTTTGGATATCCGGGAGCACCGCGAAATTGAACGCCGGCGGCGGCGAGGGCGTCGCCCATTCAAGGGAGCGGCCGTTCCAGGGATCGCCCGTCTCGTCGCGAAGCTGGTCACGCCGCCGGATGCTGACGACGAGCTGCGCGATCTGCAGAGCTATCCCGAGGAGAATAATCGCCGCGCCGCCAGCAGCGATTAGCAACCATGGATGCCAAGCCGCGACATCATAGTGCTGCATGCGGCGGGTCATTCCCATAAGGCCGAGAACATAGAGCGGCATGAAGGCGACGTAGAAGCCGATAGTCCAGCACCAAAACGCCCATTTGCCAAGTCCTTCATGCAGCCGGAAACCAAATGCCTTCGGAAACCAATAGGTGTAGCCGGCAAACGAACCGAACAGCACGCCGCCGATGATGACATTATGGAAATGGGCAACAAGAAAAAGGCTGTTGTGAAGCACGAAGTCTACCGGCGGCACCGCCAGCAGAACGCCTGTCATGCCGCCAATCACGAAAGTCACCATAAAGCCGAGCGACCACAGAATCGGTGTCGAATACACGATCCGGCCGCCATACATGGTGAAGAGCCAATTGAAGACCTTGACGCCTGTCGGCACCGCGATGATCATCGAAGCAATACCGAAGATCGCATTGACATCGGGGCCGGCACCCATCGTGAAAAAGTGGTGCAGCCAAACGGTGAACGACAGGACGCAGATGACCATGGTCGCCGCGACCATCGAACGGTAGCCGAACAACGGCTTGCCGGAGAACGTCGAGACCACTTCTGAGAAGACGCCAAAAGCGGGCAGAATGAGGATATAGACCTCCGGATGTCCCCAGGCCCAAATGAGATTCATGAACATCATCATATTGCCGCCGGCTTCATTCGTAAAAAAGTGGAACCCGAGGTAGCGGTCGAGCACCAGCATGGTCAGCGTCGCCGTGAGGATGGGGAATGCCGCCACGATCAAAAGATTGGAGGCGAGCGTCGTCCAGCAGAACATCGGCATGCGCATGTAGCTCATGCCGGGTGCATGAAGCTTTAAGACCGTGGTGATGAGATTGATGCCCGCAATCAAGGTCCCCACACCCGAAATTTCGAGTGACCAAAGATAGTAATCGACGCCGACGCCGGGCGAGTAGGTCAGCTCGGAGAGCGGTGGATAGGGCAGCCATCCGGTCCGTGCGAATTCTCCAACGAGGAGTGAAATATTGACGAGCAAGGCGCCGGTGGCGGTCAGCCAGAAGCCGACCGAGTTGAGAGTGGGGAATGCGACGTCGCGAATCCCGAGTTGAAGCGGCACGACGAAATTCATCAGGCCAATGACGAACGGCATCGCGACGAAGAAGATCATCAGCGTGCCATGGGCGGAGAAAATCTGGTCGTAGTGCTCGGGCGGCAGGTAGCCTCCCGACCGGTATGCGAGGGCCTGTTGCGACCGCATCATGATGGCATCGGTGAAACCGCGCAGCAGCATCACCATCGCAAGCACGACATACATGACGCCGATCCGCTTGTGATCGACACTCGTGATCCATTCCCGCCAAAGATAGGGAAACCATCCCTTCAGAATCACCAGGGCAAGGACGCCGGTGATCGCAACGACGACCACGCTCGACGCGATCAATGGAATTGGCTGATCTAACGGAATAGCCGCCCAGCTGAGCTTGCCCCACATCTTTATTTCTCCGTTCGTGGGGAGACGGTCGGATCAGGCCGCCCGATTTGCGGGCCAGGTCCTGGCGGCAGTTTCTGTGTGACGATCTTCTGAAAGAGACCCGGCTCGGCGGCGCGGAAAGTGAACGGACGGACGTTCAG
Organism: Methylocella sp.; assembly: GCA_036561105.1. Classification (GTDB taxonomy): domain Bacteria; phylum Pseudomonadota; class Alphaproteobacteria; order Rhizobiales; family Beijerinckiaceae; genus Methylocapsa. The sequence goes on from DATBPZ010000062.1 coordinate 14,456, forward strand.
GCTCTGCCTCGCCAAGTCCGTATAGCTTTCCGGGTCGAGGACGGGACCCGCGTTGCGCGTTGTTTCGACCCAGGCGGTAAACCGCTCCGAAGGCACCGCGAGCACCTCGAAATGCATGTCCGCGAAACCATCGCCGCTATAGTGGCTCGAAAGGCCGCGGAAGGAGCCGGGCGCATCCGCTTGCAGATTCAGCTGCGTCGTCATGCCGTTCATCGTGTAAATCATGCTGCCGAGTTGCGGGATGAAAAAGGCATTCATCACACTCGCCGATGTCAAGGAGAAATGAACGGGCACCCCGGCGGGAACCACCAATTGGTTGACGCTCGCGACGCCGTGAGTTGGATAAATGAAGAGCCACTTCCAATCCAAGGATATGGCCTGCACTTCGAGTGGCGGCGACTTCGATGCCAAAGGCTTCGCAGGATCAAGATCATGCGATGCGATCCAGGCAACGCCGCCGAGGAGCATGATCACGAGAACCGGGATGCTCCAGACAATGAGCTCGATACGGCCAGAATAGACCCAATCCGGCAGATAGCGTGCCTTGGTGTTCGAACCTCGAAACCACCAGGCAAAGACAAGCGTTGCGGAAATCGTCGGGATCACGATCGCGAGCATGATGGCGAGCGAGTCGATGAGGACCATCTTCTGGGATATCCCAACAGGTCCTTGCGGGTCGAGGACCGCCGGCTGACATGCGGTCAGGATCATAGGCGCCATAAAGACCGCGGCGCGCTGAGCCTGCGGGCTCATCGAACAAAGGCGCCGGAATTGATCCATTCGTCTGCCCCCCGTTCAGATTGCCCGCGCAATGGCACGCGGCCGAGTTTTCAGTCGCAGCCGTTGCGTTTGGTATGGCGCCTTCACAATTCCTTCTCCCCCGCTCCGCTGGATTCCAAACACGCATCCTCCCGATGCCAAATTGGGCGAGGATATCGTTGCCGCCTCTCAGGGGAACACGAACCGTCCCGCAATGTTTATTTCAGGACCGGACAGAAGTCTATCACTGTCAAGGTTGTCCATGCTGAGTTCGGCCATCTTTCACACGACAATCTTCCGCATCCACGAGATTGCCTGAAACACGCATAAGAACAGCTAAAATCCCATGAGCGACGCCGAAGTGTGGTGATCTTCATCGCGCGTACATGAGACCTTCTTTTGTCCGGGTTGCGAACAAAAATAAAAATCAGCATCAAACCGATAAGCTTCCGAGCTTTCACCCAAACAGCAATTCTTGTCCGTTTCGTCAAAAACGATTTTGATAATTTCTTCGTCCGAATCATTCAGCCGTGTTACGATACTGCTCTTAGGACTCCTAAAGTCCAGACACCCTTGCTTTGTTGAGACTTCATGCGCTTCTGCTTGGGGAACTTTCCGGGCATTTCCGAATTGATTTTGAAACTGCATTTTTGACGAGCGAAAAATGGGCTTTGACATTATTTCAGGCCTACACAACGTCATTGAAAACTCTATAGAGTCTGGCACCTAACCTGGGAATGCCGATGAAAAAACATATTCCCCTGCGCATAGCCCTTGTCGCTCCTCTCGCAGAAGCGGTGCCCCCAAAGCTTTATGGAGGAACGGAGCGCGTTGTATCTTGGCTGGCTGAAGCGCTTCTGAGACAGGGGCACCAGGTCACCTTATTTGCCAGCGCGGAGTCCAAGACGGCGGCGAAGCTCGTTGTCTGCGCACCGCAAAGTTTAAGGCTTGCCGGGATCAGAGATCATCTGGGAAGTACACTCGCCATGTTACGCGAGGTGAGGCGGCGCGCTGACGAGTTCGATATTATTCATTTTCATGTGGACCTTCTGCCGCAAGCACTGTTCCATGATCTTGCGTACAAATGCCTCGTGACCCTGCATGGGCGCCTCGATCTGCCAGATGCCTTTCCTCTCTACAAATGCTATACGGAGATGCCGCTGGTCTCCATTTCCAACGCGCAGCGTCGCCCCATGCCTCCAAATGTCAATTGGCTCGCCACGATCCCGCATGGTCTCGAGCCCGATCCCTGTGCATTCCATCCGGACGGTGGCGGCTATCTCGCTTTTCTTGGGCGTATCTCACCTGAAAAACGGCCTGACCTGGCGATTGAAATCGCCAAGCGCGCGGGACTCCCCTTGAAGATCGCGGCTAAGGTCGACGCCGCCGATTTGACGTATTTCAAAGCCGAGATTGAACCGCTTCTTGATCATCCCCTCATTGAATTCATAGGCGAAATCGGTGACAGCGAAAAAGCTGCGTTTCTCGGGAATGCGCGTGCGCTGTTGTTCCCGATCGACTGGCCGGAGCCATTCGGCCTTGTCATGATCGAAGCCATGGCGGCTGGCACGCCAGTGATCGCTTGGCCCAATGGGTCCGTGCCGGAAGTTATCATTGATGGTGTCAACGGCCGGATCGTCCAGTCCATCGAAGCAGCGGCGGCGGCGGCGCAACAGGCCGGCCAGATGGATCGTCGCAAAGTTCGCGCCGATTTTGAACAGCGATTTACCGCCGAGAAAATGGCAGCCGCCTATCTCGCCGCTTACCGGTCACTTTTGGCCTGCGCTCCGGCGGTTACGAAGCTCGCAGGGCCTCCCATGACATCTCCTGCGGTATCCGAACTCTTGCGGGCAAATTGGGAAGATGCGGCGGGCCTTAAGAGTGCTGCGGTTGACGCACTCTTACCCGGGCAATAAGTTTATACGCCAACCTGCCCTTTCACGCGCCAATGCGCTGGGTTTATTCACATCTAGCTCCAGCTCTCGCCAAGAAGAAGCGCCATGGATGTGAAGATCGAGCTGCCGCAGCACTACATTGAGATCGAAGGGTCGCTCGTTCAGCGGCGGCTGCGGAATCTGAAGCATGGCGATGCTTTTGCGGTTTTCGATGAGTATGGCGACATCGGCGTCATTGGTGCCGGTCCGGAGGGACTTTATTTCAACGATATGCGCTTTTTGTCTTGGTACGGACTGCGCATCGAAGGTCAGCGGCCTTTATTGTTGAGCTCTGTCGTTCAGGATGACAATGCCGCACTCACGGTCAATCTGACGAACCCGGATGTCCATGCCGGAGGAATTATTTCCCTCCCGCGCGATACGATAGCGATCGAACGAACCAAGTTTCTTTGGCGGGCTGTCTGCTATGAACGAATTTCCTTTCGCAATTATGCCGATAGCAGGCGGAACTTCCAGATTGAGATTGGGTTTGGCGCCGATTTTCACGATCTCTTTGAGGTTCGTGGAACGTCGCGCAGCCGGCGAGGGACGTGTATTGCAACGGTATCCGACGATTGCGTTGCGTATTGCTACACGGGGCTTGATGATCTTAAGCGAAAGACGGAATTGCAGTTCTGGCCGCTCCCTTCCCGTCTGGACCCCGGCCGCGCCACATTCGCCTTTGATCTTGCGCCCAATGGCCGCCAGTCGCTCTTTGTGTCGGTTCTTTGCGAGGATGGGAACAGTCCCGAAAGGGAGCGCTTTGGGTCTGCCTTCCGGGCCCGGCGGCGGGCAATTCGGCACAAGGCATCCGGAATCGCTACGGTTGAAAGTTCAAACGAACTCTTTAACGAAATCTGCCGCCGATCCACCGCCGACCTTTATATGCTGATTACACGAACCCATCACGGGCTTTATCCTTACGCAGGTATCCCCTGGTACAATACGGTCTTCGGACGTGACGGGATCATCACGGCCATGCTGCTGTTGTGGCTCGATCCAAGCATCGCCAAGGGGGTTCTAGGCTTTCTCGCCGAGACTCAGGCAACAACCGTCAATCCGCTGTCCGATGCGCAGCCCGGCAAAATTCTGCATGAAACCCGGAACGGAGAAATGGCGCGGCTCGGAGAAGTGCCATTCCGGCATTACTACGGCACCGTCGATGCAACGCCGCTTTTTGTCATGCTTGCAGGGATGTATTTCGAGCGGACCGGCGACATTGCGGCGATCAAAAAGATCTGGCCGAATATCAAGGCGGCTTTGCAATGGATCGAGACATTTGGCGACGCCGATGGGGACGGCTTTGTTGAATATACACGCCAAACCGATTCGGGTCTTGTCAATCAAGGCTGGAAGGATTCTTACGATTCGATTTTCCATGCTCAGGGTGACTTGGCGATTGGCCCGATCGCGCTGTGCGAAGTTCAGGGCTATGTGTTTGCCGCAAAGACTTATGCCGCAGGTCTTGCTTCACGCATGGGCGAGCCAGATTTTGCGATCAAGCTGCGCGGCGAGGCGGAAATTCTGCAAAAAAATTTCGAAGCGGCTTTTTGGTGCGAGGAGATCAGCACTTATGCGCTGGCGCTCGACGGCGGCAAGAAGCCATGCCGGGTTCAAACGTCGAACGCAGGCCATGCACTTTTCACCGGGATCGCATCGCCAGAGCGTGCGAGGCGTGTCGCCACGACATTGCTTGGACGCAATTCTTTCAGTGGCTGGGGAATTCGAACGGTGGCCAGTGACGCGGCACGGTTCAATCCGATTTCCTACCACAACGGTTCGATCTGGCCGCACGACAATGCGATGATCGCACTTGGCCTCGCCCGTTATGGCTTTGTACGGGAGGCGGCACGTGTATTCACCGCAATGATGGAAGCCGCCGCATATCAGGATTTGCGCCGCTTACCGGAATTGTTCTGTGGGTTCATCCGCAAACCGCACCGTGGGCCAACCCCCTATCCCGCTGCTTGCGCGCCCCAAGCTTGGGCCTCGGCCGCACCTTTTGCATTCCTTGGCGCATGTCTTGGCATGGAGCTGCGGCATGATCTCAATTCGATATCCTTCCGTGACCCGGTCCTGCCCGCTTTCTTGGATTATGTTAAGCTGAACCAAATGACGATTGGCACTTCGTGCATTAGCCTGAAATTGCAGCGGCACGGCCATGACGTCACCCTCAATTTGTTACGCAGGGAAGGCGATGCCAAAGTCATGCTGGTGATATAAGATCGGAAGCTTTTCGCCCGCTCGTAAGGATGAGACTACCGCTGAAGGACATAGATCACGGCAAACGCCAAAATGACCAACGCCAATCCCCAACTCAATACATACCGCGTGACATGAGGTGTAGCACCTTGCCTCGCTTCCGTCGTCGTCAACGTGATCTGCTCGTCCGGGTAACGGTCTCCACCATCTCTATTCATTGGAATTCTCCGCTTCAGCGGAAGCCGCTGGGCAACATCCCAGGGCTTCCGGCCGGTATCGTTCGCTTTACGAGCTTGCATGAGCGGCTTGATTGCGGAGATCCCGAATACGATCGTGATTTTCCTTTACGCCTTGATACTGGCGCCTGACGATGACTTCCACGTCCGGGGGTAGGCCTTCATCGAGAGCCCTTTCGTAAGCACTTTTTGCGGCATCCTCACCACGCTCGCATTCCTCCAAGACGGCATGTTCATCCATTCCGGTGAGAGATGAAACGATATTGGTCCACGCCCGATGGAGTGACCCACTGACTGAGCCAGACGTCGCAGGCTCCCCGCCAAGACTACGTATTGTGGTCTTCAATTCCTCCGCACCTTCCTCGCACCGGCGGGCAGCCGTCTCAAACACCATCTTCAAATGCTGGTTTGTGACACCATCCGCGCAAGCGACGAATCCTCGTATCCCGTCCTGGGTCGTTTCAAGCAGTGTATTCAATGTGCTGATGATTTTCCGATTATCCATGTTCATTCTCCTAAGGGGTTAGCCATCCGAACGGCTTGAACAGACGCATCGTTCCAAGAGATTTTCACGGAAGGTGGCACAATCCCCCAAACCACCACCGTGGCAATTCCGCTCTAGGCGTAAGCAGCGCCGGAGGTTATGAGCCACTTACAGCTGGCCACCGTAACTCATCCCTATCGAGATAGTTCCAACGCTGCAGTGTCGTAGCCTTCGAGAAAATACGTCGATCAACTGGTGGCCGTTCGCCATTGAAAAACTGACAAGCGGGACGGAATGATGCGTTTTGATTCTGTTCGCGGGCGTCCAAATGGACACGTTGCCGTAGCTCTCAGCAAGAGCCGGTGAAAGCTTTCACGGCGCTTCCGCGGCTTTCTCCGGCTTGCCTCAATCGGTTAAAAGACGGCGAGATATTTTAGGAGTGAGATAATACCAATGAGGATCACAATAATCTGCACGATCTGCTTGGCCCTTCCGTCAATCGGCAGCATGTTGACGAGGTACAAAACCAATATGACGACGACGAAGGTAATGAGCGCGCCAATAAGAGTATTCATGCGAAGTCTCCTTCCCTAAAACCCGCAGCCAATGTCGAGACCCACTCTGAAGTGCGTCGCGCGGCTAAGGGTTGCTTCGCATCTAAACCCGCGTTCAAGGCTTTCGTTCCAGGCCAGTCTATTTCTTTGCCATAAAGCCCGTTCCTCGGCCGCCCACCTTGTACCGGCCGCATGAAATTGTGCCCGGGTGCGAGACGCGCTGCATCTCTGTGCGCAGTTTCTCAATCACCGGCGCCCGCGAAAAGTCGCCGGATCCGGCCGTCATGCGATGTTGCGGTGCGCACCATCAACATGAGAACCAGACCCGTCGTCCCCGCTTCGTTACCGATTATCATTGCCCATGATTGCGCGAATGCACGCGCTTACTCTGGAATGATCAATCTCACATTCTTGATTCAGATTTCTTATCCCAGGCAGGCGCGCTCTTAAGATCGTCCTTGGTCCGGTCGAGCACGAGCCAATCCTTGCCGTCCCGCGATGTAACCTTCAGCTCTTTGAAAGGCACCGCAACATCCTTCTGACCGGCACCGAGGACGCCTCCGACGCCGATGACAGCGGTTGTGACGTCGCCGTCATTATTCAGAACCAAATCCGTGATAGAGCCGAGCTTGCTTTCGGAATTATCATAGACATCTGCCTTATAAATGTCGGAGGCAAGCCAGTTCCCCGTCGAAAGCGACGAAGATGAGGTTGCCGCCGAACGGCCGATGGGCTCATAGGCAGGCATAGACCGCAAGGCTTCCTTGGTCCGGTTAAGGGTCAGCCAATCCTTGCCATTGCGTGTGGAGATTTTCAGATCCTTGAACGGGATACTGACGTCTTTTTGACCTACACCAAGGAAGCCGCCAACCCCAATGATAGCTGCCCTAATATTGCCGCTGCCATTCATAGCGAGATCCGTGACATCGCCGATCTTATTCTCGGATTCGTCATAAACATTGGCCTTATAGATGTCAGACGCGAGCAACCGCATTGTCGAAACCGATGGTTGCATTGCGGCCGGCCCTGTAGGCGAGGGCGCGGGACGCATCGTAGTTTGTGCCACGGCAAGGCCGCTTGCGAGCACAAGTACCGAGGCAGACACACAAAGTCTTTTCAACATGGCCATCTCCTTGACATGATATTGGAGGCCAGGGAACGTCAGGCTGAAAGTTTGGTTCCTTCTTCAGCGGGGCAATTGCGATTGCATCTTTGGTGGCGCGTCTTTCATGGCGCGGCGCTCGAAAAGAGCGAGCCTCGAACGCCGCTTAAGGCACTAGAGGCAAGGCTGCGACGCTCGTCAGCGGCTCCTCCGGAAAGACTCCTTCCCAGCCGCCGCCCAACGCCTTGTAGAGCTGCACGAGATTTGCCGATACCGCAGCGGTGCTTTGTGCATACTGCAGCTCTGCCTGCAGCAATGTTCGCTCGGCGTCGAGAGTCGTTATGAACTCGGCGACGCCATTCTCGTAACGTATTTTCGAAAGGGCGAGGGCCTGGCGGGAATGCTCCGTCTGCGCCTTAAGATGGGCGCGGTGCTGCTGTTCGGTCCGATAGGCGACCAAGGCGTTGACCACTTCGTGCCAGGCTTGGAGGACCGTCTTATGATAGGTGATTGCCGCCTCTTGCTGCTGTGCCTCGCGAAACTCCAGGGTCGACCTGAGACGGCCGCCCTCGAAAATTGGCAATGAGACACTCGGGCCGAACACATATTGCAGCGAACTTCCCTTCCACAGATTTTTCAGATCGAGGGCGTTCATCTCGACATTGCCATTGAAGGTGACACGAGGATAAAAATCCGCCACGGCAACGCCAATCGTGGCCGTCGCCGCATGCAGTTGCGCCTCTGCCTGGCGGATGTCAGGACGGCGGCGGGCAAGCTCGGAGGGAATGCCAAGCGGCACGCGCGGGGGCGCTGGCGGTATTGGCTTTGCCCGTGCGAGTTCGGCACGCAACGACCCTGGCGGCTCGTCGAGGAGCAGGCTCAAGGCATTTAGCCGCGCCGATTCTTGGTCTTCGAGAGAAGGCAGGGTTGCGCGCACCGATTCCACCTGCGCCGCTGCATTTTCAACATCCAACCCCGTCGTCAGGCCTTTTTGTGCGCGGGTCTTCGTCACCTGTAGAATTTCGTTGGAGCTGGCGAGATTTGCTTTCGCGATTCTGATTTGCGTCTGAACACCCCGCAGGTCGATGTAGTCGCGTGCCAGTTCCGCCAGAACAGATACAAGGATGTTGCGGCGGTCATTTTCGGAGGCCTCGACCTGCGCGCTGGCAGCTTCGATTTGCCGGCGGACGCGGCCCCAAATATCGATTTCCCAGGACGCATCGAAGCCGGTTTGCCAGATGCTGATAGGCGGTATTTTGAACGGCGCCGCTAAAGGATTCGAAGAAGTCGCGAGGGGCTTGATCAAGCTCAAAACCCCGTTCTGGCTGAACAACTCACGCTGGTAGGAGGCATTGCCATTGATCGACGGGAATTCCGCGGAGGCGGTCACGCCAAGCTGGAAGCGGCTTTCCGCCAAGCGGAGGGTCGCTGTTTGCACAACGAGGTTGGCAGCCGCGGCGCGTTCCACGAGCGAAGTTAGAATGGGATCATGGAACACCGACCACCATTGCGTTTCGATCGCCGCAAAACCGCCGGGCGGAAGCCCACCCGCAAGAGCTAAGGGCTCTGGCTTGCCGAGAAAAGAAATGGCCGGCAGTTGCGGGTCGGGCGGCTCGAAATCAGGTCCTGCCGAAATGCAGCCGCAGAGGGCAAGAAAGACCAGCAGCACCGCGATGAGGCCGCTTCGATCAGCCATGGTCGATCCCGCCATATTTAGTGCGATGCGCCACGGCTGCCCCCTTTCGTCCGGGAAAGAAAGAAGCAGAATGGCACGACCGCGAATGCGACAATCGCGGTGTAGCGGAAGACGTCGGAATAGCCGAGCACTTCGGCCTGCGTCCGGTAAACCTGATAGACTTTTCCCACGGCCGCATCATGGGCCGCGCCCGCTGCGTATCCCATCGCCGTCAGAGTCTTTTCATATCGCGCGAGCAGTTCGTTGAACGGCTGATGAAACGGAGAAGCCCATTGCGCGAGATAGGACTGATGAACCTGTGTCCTCTCAATAATCATGGCGCTGGCGAGGGAAATTCCAATCGAACCGAAAACATTGCGGAACATCGCATAAAGGGCTGTCGCGTCGCCATTCAGCTCGCGCGGCAATGTCGAAAAAGCGACCGTGCTGATCGGCACGAAAAGAAACGCGAGGCCTGCCGTCTGCAAAGCGCGCATGAGGACGAGAGTCCTGAAATCGATATAGGCCACGAGCATGCTCGAAAAGATGAACGCCAGCCCCATGATGAAGAACCCGGCCGCGATGACGTAGCGAATTGGAACGATTTTCATCAACCGGCCGACGATCGGGATGAGAAAGATGACGACAAGACCGCCAGGCGACAGAACAAGCCCAGCCCATGTCGCGGTGTAGCCAACGACGGTTTGGGCAAATTGCGGGATAACCACGGCACCTGCATACAGAGTCCCGCCTGTCGCTCCAATAAGAACGCAACCCATTGCGAAATTCTTGTCCTTGAAGACATCGAGATTGACGACGGGCTTTTTGGCGATCAAGAGCCAGCCGATCGCGCTGAGAATGCCAAGCCCCCCCAAGACGGCCATGAGTTGAATGAAAGTCGAGCCGAACCAATCTTCGTTTTCGCCTCGGTCCAGCATGATTTGAAAACAGCCGAGACCGAGCGTGATCAATGACAGACCGATATAATCGATGTACCCCGACCGGCGCTTGAGCCAAGGAGGATCCTCGACCAGAATCGAGGCAAAAAATACCGCCGCGGTGCCCACAGGAATATTGATCAAGAACACCCAGCGCCAATTAAAGGTGTCTGTCAGATACCCCCCCAATGTCGGCCCAAGCACCGGCGCAACAATCGTCGCGAGCGCAGTGACGCCAAATGCCGCGGCCCGTTGTTCCGGCGGAAACGTGTCGAGAATGATCGCTTGCTGGGTCGGCTGCAGTCCGCCGCCGAAAAAACCCTGCGCAAGCCGGAAAATGACGAGTTGTGTCAGGCTCGTCGCGGTGCCGCAAAAAAACGAGCAGACCGTGAACATGCCAAGGCAGATCAGAAAGTAGCGCTTGCGGCCGAACACCGTGCTAAGCCACCCCGATATCGTGAGGACGATGCCATTGGCGACCAAATATGAGGTGAGCGTCCAGGTCGCTTCGTCAAAGCTCGTCGAGAGTCCCCCCGCGATATGCGGCAACGCGACGTTAACGATCGTCGTATCGAGGATTTCCATGAAGGCCGCAAAGGTGACGACGACCGCGATGGCCCAGCGGTTGTGCGAGGGTTGCCACCGCCGCGCCGCCGGAGTGTCGTTCTCGTTCATCGCACCGTCACCGTCGGCACGGCGGAAATGCCCAGCGGCAGCGGGAGCTTTGGATCAAGGCCGCTGTCAATGGTGATTTTGACCGGCACACGCTGCACGATCTTAACGAAATTGCCGGTTGCGTTCTCCGGCGGAAAAGCGGTGAATTTCGATCCCGACCCAAGCTGAACACTGTCCACATGCCCGGTCAGATGAAGCTGTGGATAGGCGTCCACCTCAATCGTCGCTTTTTGTCCGGGGCGTATCCAGGTGAGCTGGGTTTCCTTGAAATTTGCTGTCACCCAAACCTCGGGCGAGACAATCGAAAAAATCTGCTGGCCAGGGGTGACGTAATTGCCCATTTCAACATTGCGTTTGGTGATCCAGCCATCTTGAGGTGCCTTCACCACGGTCCAGGAGAGGTTCAAATCGGCTTGGTCGAGCCGCCCTTGCGCTTGTTCCGTCTGGCCCTTGAGCTGCCCCACTTGCGCGTCGGCCTCGCCGATTCGTTGCGGAACGGGCTCGGCTTCCAACACTTGCGCCTCGGCGAGCGCGACTTGCGCTTGCGCCTGCCGCAAAGCCGCCGTGGCAGCGTCGACTTCCTGCTGGGTCGTCGCTTGTTTTGGCAGGCTCCGCTGGCGCTGATAGTCGGCTTGCGCCCTGATCTCTCCCGCTTGCGCCGAGACGAGCTGGGCTTGGGCCTGCTTTAGAAGAGCAGGAAAATTTTTGCGGGCGATTTCGGCGCCGAATGTCTGGCCGGCGAGTTGCGCTTTCGCGGTGTCCAGCACGCCTACGGCGATTGTCCGGTCGTTCTCATATTGCCGCGGATCGATATGGACGAGCGGCTGGCCCTTGCGGACAAATTGGTTGTCGGTCACGTCGAGGGACACGATCTGGCCAGAGACCTGCGGCGCGATATTCACGGCACGCCCGTCGATAAAGGCGTCGTCGGTCGATACAACGTTGCGGTTGGAAACCCAATAATAAATGCCGGCAGCTGCCAGCAAAGCGAGAACGGCGATTCCTCCATGCATGACGAAAGGCCGCCGATTGGCATGTGTATCCGTGGCCGGTGCCGGGCTGGGGGTTGACCCGGAATCATCGCCTGTGGCCTGCGAGCCGGCACTTTCGCTGCTTTCCCGGGCTTGAATTTCGCCCTCGCGCGGGGGGGTATCGAGTTGCCGGTCGTTCATGAGCCTGTCGTTGTTTGGCACCGCCATCAAGCGATCGCACAAAATCGGGCGAAAGCTATGCCGGGCAGGAGGAAGCAGCTCAATCTGCGGCTGGACGGTCCGGACGTTATTACTCGGTTAGGATTGTGGCAGAAAAACACAATTTCGTGGGCCAAACTGGGCAGGCGATTTCTATGGTGACGGACCCCAGCACCTGCGGGCACGGCATTTGTAGTTTTCTTTTGGTCATTTTCATTACGGACCTATATTACAGCGATGGAGAATCGGTGGAGGAGCGAGAAATGAACAAATTGGATCGGCCCCGCGAAATTATAGAATATTGTTTGAAACCGCTCGCGTTGACGACGACAACGGACGAGTACAAGGAAGTCTATCGCAGGCTTGAGCACGTTATAAAAACTCTGCAAGTGATGGTCGCGAGAGAAAAAAAGCCGGTTGCCATCGACTTTTCTAACATGAGAACCATCAATATTAATGAAGCTGCGCATGGCGACGATGCGTAGCCAGAGCTGAAAATCGAAACTTGGATTTCCCCGAGCGTAGGCGATGGAGAGACTTTCACCCGCGATGAATCGTCTGCTTAGGACGCTCCTTAAGCTCTATCTCGGGCCTGGGTTTCGTAGCTATCGCTACTGGAGCGGTTCCGCCTTACCGCCCTCCTTTGCGACGCCAATAAAAACAAAAATGCCCGCCGGCTGGATCGCGCAGGCGAGCATTTTAAAGGAATTCAACGATGAAATGGCGCCGTTCGGGCCAAGGCTGATTTTGCTCGAAGCTTTATTCCTGGCAGATCAAGCCGCGCGTGACATAGACCCGGCCATCAGGGCCAACCATCCGTGTCACCCTGACACAATCCTCATCTTCCCCAGCACCAGCCCGGCCAAGCTGAAAAGCTGGCCCTGCACCCAGAGGCGTATAAACTGACTTCGTCTGAGATGCCCGTGGGGAGTCGCCGAAAACCTTTGATTTCGGCGTGATCGTCAACGGCGCCGCGAACACGGCCGCGCCAAGGCAAGTCACCGCAACTCCCGCCATGGCGTATTTCAGAGCTTGGTTTCCGATTGCTTTGCGAGACTGGATCATGGCTTCTTCCGTTCCTTCCCACCGGTGAATTGACAATCCGACAGGAACATATTTTTAACGATGGGCGCGTGCTGCACAGCACATTCGAGGATTAAACGCGGAACGGCCGGAAAGGTTGCACCGGTTCAGCTCGAAATTTAAAAAAAGTTAACACCCCGCCACATTGGGCGGGGCTTTTTTACCAAATGGTTAAAATTCGTAAATCATGATCTAACTTTAGGCTTTTATCACAGATTTGGCCCTAATAGCAGACCTGGACAGGGGCATAAGCGGCAAAATTGCCCCAGCTATCGTAAACGGGCCGGTTCTGCAGGTAGCAGCCGCCGCCATAATAGGCGGGAGCATACGCATAGGCGGCACCGGTGAGGGCACCCAAGGTGTAGCCCGTGACGGCGCCCACCGCGAGAGGCTCACCCCAGCCGTAGCCGCCCGCCCATCCGTAACCGGGATGCCAATATCCCGTATGCCAGCGGTAGGCGCCGCCGCGCCAGCCCTGCGCCGCGGCCGGCGTGGCGGCGGCAACGCAAGCTCCAAACGTCAGGGCTGCAAGAGCACCGGCAGCCGCCTTCCTTATTTTTGATGACATTGCGAATACTCCTGACGTGACGCCTAGACACCGCTTTGCGTTCGGGCGTGCGCCCAATCATTACGTAAGCATAATGCATCATTAGGCCTGAACTTCCCATGAATAAGAAGGATGCGTTTTGCTGGAACGGCATGAAACCTACGAGCGGGGCGCAGCCGCCGCGCACTTAGGCCGCCGCCACTGGATCTCGCGGGCACCCCGCAAGCTCCAGCCTTTCGGGCAACCCCTCTCGCTCGCCATCGCTGTGAACCGCAAGGAATCTGGCAATGTCGCTCGCGGGCATCGGCCGGCTCAACAAATAGCCCTGCATTTCTGTGCACCCTTCGTCGCGCAACATTTCACGTTGCTTTTCCGTTTCGACGCCCTCAGCGGTGGTGCGGATTCCAAGGCTAGATCCGAGCCTCGCAATCGCCCGGACGATCGCCATGCAGTCGCCACTCTCGCCGAGCTCGGCGACAAACGAGCGGTCGATCTTGATTTTGTCGAAGGAGAAGGCCCGCAAATAGCTCAAACCAGAATAGCCGGTGCCGAAGTCATCAATCGAAATACTTGCGCCAAGGGCGCGCAATTTACGCAAGGTGCCGAGGTTGATTTTGCTCTCCTCCAGCAAAATTGACTCCGTGACTTCGAGTTCGAGGCGGCCCGCCGGCAATCCCGCGCTGGAGAGCGCAGCGAAAACGATTTCGGTCAAGTCGCCATTTTTGAACTGCACCGGCGAAAGATTCACCGCGACCATCAAATCGCCGGGCCATTTCAGCGCCTCGGCGCAAGCCTGCCGCAGCACCCATTCGCCAAGCGGCACGATTAGACCGATCTCCTCGGCCAGTGGAATGAATTCCGCCGGGACGACGAGCCCACGCTCGGGGTGAACCCAGCGCAGCAACGCCTCGAAGCCCGAGATGACCCCCGTTTCGAGGTTGACGAGTGGCTGATAGTAAAGCTCGAATTCGCTGGCGGCGAGCGCGTTGCGCAAGTCGAGTTCCAGCACCCGGCGGGCACGCATACGGGCATCCATTCCCCGTTCGAAAAAGCGGAAGGTCCGGCGGCCGTCCTCCTTGGCCCGGTAGAGAGCCATATCGGCGTTCTTCAGCAAGAGATCGGCGCTTTCTCCATCATCCGGCGCGAGCGCAATACCCGCGCTGGCTCCGATCACGATTCGCTGGCCCTCGATTTCAAAAGGCTCGCACATCAGCTTCACGATGCGGTCAGCGAGGACGCTCGCCTCCTCCGGTCCGGAAAGTCCCCTTTGCAAAACCGCGAATTCATCGCCGCCAAATCGCGCGACAATGTCCGACTCGCGCAAGCACACCCGCAAACGGTCCGCCGCCGCCATCAAAAGCAAATCCCCGGCAGGGTGCCCCAAAGTATCGTTGACATTCTTGAACTGATCGAGATCAAGATAAAGAATCGCAAGCTTTTCGTTGTTCCTGCGCAAACACGCCAAGGCTTCGTCAAGGCGCTCATGAAACAAGATCCGGTTGGGCAACCCGGTCAGCGCATCATGCTGCGCCATGTAGGCAATCCGCGATTCCGCCTGCCGCTTTTCCGTCACGTCCATGATGGCGATCAGCTGCGCGGAACGATCACGGAATGCCGTGGATCGCCAATAGGTAAGAACATCGATCAGTGTCCCATCCGCCTTGACATGTTGCCACAGGTGATCGGGGCCGCTGCCCAATTCGGGTTTGTTGCGGATTGCATTTTGGACGGTGCCTCTGTCCTCTAGCGGCAAAATATCGAGCAGCGACAATTGCAGGAACGAGTCCCGGTCATACCCATAATGCGTGATGGCGGCTTCATTCACGGCAAGAAATGCGAGGCTCCCGGTATCGCAGAGGAACATCGGCACAGGATTGCCCTCGAAAAGAAGCCGGAAGGATTCTTCCCTGGCTTTCAACCGGCTGACATCGGTCATGGTCATGGCGAGCAAATCGCCGATGGCGCTGACACTGATGCTGAGATAGGCCCGGCCAGGAGACTCCAATGGATAGTCGAGTTCAAATTGACCGCTGCCGCCGCCATTGAAAATCGAGACGAGGCGCGAGAGAGTTTCGCGCGATGGCAGCGCGGCGCATATTTCCGAGAAGCGGCGCCCGCGCAGCGCTTCAGCGGTTCCCCGCATCAAGCGGGCGGCGCCATCGTTCAGGGCCGCGATCTGGAAATCATTGGGCGCGCCCGCTTCGTCGCGAACGACGACCAGCGCGACGAGGCCGTCGGTTGCCACCTGGAACATCGCCTCGACGAGGCTAAACTTTCGTTCGCGTTCCTGCATATAAACCAGAAACAGCGGCGGCCCCCAGCGGTTGGCGAGCGGCAGGGCGACAAGATCGTAGAGACACACCGAACCGTTGACGACCCCATACGCGGCGGTTTGCACCGGATGGCCCTGGCCGGTGGCACTGCCAAGCAGTTCTTCCAAAGCGCGGGCTCGATCAATCGAAAGTTCGGCCACTTTGAGGTTGCGCGCCGGACGATCGATCCAACTTTCAAAAACTTGGCCCGCCCTCAGAATCGTGAAGGCCCGGGAATTCTCCATTTGCAAGAGGGCGACATTGTCAGCCAAACCGCCGAGGCCATCGAGCGACAATTCCTCGAACGGCGGGAGGTGATTCGACTCGCTCGCCGCTGCTTGCCACCTCCAGCGCAGGGACTCGGTTTCAAGCCATTGCCACGGGCCCCGCACATTTGGCCGCGCATCTTCTCTGCTATCGCCATCGCACAAAAGGCCGGAAGCAGTCAGCCGCGCCGGATCTGCCTGTGCATTTTCCCGCGTTGACATTCCACTCTCTTCGCCCGGTTGCATTGGAGAGATATGCTGGATGATCATTGCATTTCGCTACTTCAAAATGCGCGATTTTTATCTTATTGGCAGATGCGCTATTGTTAGACGGCTAGGTGAACTCCACCCCGATTTGCGTCGCTTTCCGCCATGCGACACGACAGCTGCGGACCGACTGATGTCCGAGCACAAGATCGAATGAATCCGGAATACCGACGGGGCTTTCCACCTTGAGACAGGCACCGCAGGATGACAGGTTGCGAACCGTACAATCGATGACGGCCTTGCGGCCGTTGAAGGCGATGCTCGCTCGCTTGAGAACACGCTGGCGCGCTTCCCTGCGCTCCACCGCTTTTCTTGCGGGGCTGGCATCCCTTGAGTGGCAAGATAGTTCTGACTGCTTCATTTTGATCTTCGCATATCTCCGTGTTTCCGCGCCGGCATCCGCTTAACGCCCAGAAATATGACTGAAGACCGTTGCTTTTCGCTGCCTCGCAACGCGCAATTTTTATGCAATCATCCGCGAGCCGATCGACATTGGCGGCATCTTTCCAGCACAGATCATGGATTCGCCATGGCCAGAGTCTACGAGGCGGCGGCACGCTCTTGCCAAGCTTTACGGTTGACTTCCAGCACGAAAACCGCCATGAACCCTTATCCACTTCATTGTGGATTTGGCGCTTCGGACGCGTGATGGACCTCGTGTCTTCCTTCCGGGCGCTCTGAAATTTTCCCTCGACAGCCCAGCCACGCGGGGCGTCGCCTTTAAACTCCTCGGCCGCAGACCCGGATTTCCGGCACATGTCGCGGCCTTAAGGGCGCAAGATCCTGTTCTTTGGGCGCATGCTCCCGATTTAAGAAAGACTCACATTGACTGATTTTTCCCGGCTCGGCCTCGCCGCGCCGCTTCTCGCTGCCCTGGCCAAACAAGGCTACACTCAACCCACCCCGATCCAGTCACAAGCCATCCCCCCCATCCTGGCGGGCCGCGATCTCGTCGGCATCGCGCAAACGGGCACCGGCAAGACAGCCGCCTTCGCGCTTCCTATACTTCACTACCTTGCGCAAAATCCGCGTCCCGCGCCGCGCAATGGCTGCCGGGTGCTGGTGTTAAGCCCAACGCGCGAACTGGCGAGCCAGATCGCCGATAGTTTCCGCTCGCTCGGCGGCGGCCTGCGTCTCAACACCGCCGTCATCTTCGGCGGCGTGCCGCATGGCGCCCAGATCAAGGCGCTGGCGCGCGGCCTCGACATTCTGGTGGCGACCCCCGGCCGTCTTGAAGATCATCTCGATAGCCGCGCTGCGCGCCTGGGCGAGGCCGAAATTTTCGTTCTCGACGAAGCCGATCGCATGCTCGATCTCGGTTTCGTGAAAGCCATCCGTCGGATCGCGGGCCTGCTTCCGAAGCAACGGCAGAACCTGTTCTTCTCGGCAACGATGCCGGCCGAGATCGCTGCGCTCGCCAGCGGCTTACTCAACGATCCTGTTGAGGTCTCCGTCACCCCCGCCGCGAAAACCGCCGACCGCATCAATCAGAGGGTCTTGCTGATTGAAACAAGCCGCAAGCGCGATCTACTGGTCGAGCTTTTCGCCGATGCCGGGATGACCCGGACGATTGTCTTCACAAGGACCAAACGCGGCGCCGACAGAGTCGCCCAGCATCTTGACGGCAACGGTATCGCGGCATGCGCGATCCACGGCAACAAAAGCCAAGGCCAACGGGAGCGCTCGCTTGAGGCGTTTCGCGCCGGCCGTGCCCGCGTTATGGTCGCAACCGACATCGCCGCGCGCGGCATCGACATTGACGGCGTCACTCATGTCGTCAATTTCGAGCTTCCCGAAGTGGCGGAGGCCTATGTCCACAGGATCGGCCGCACCGCGCGGGCTGGCGCCGAAGGCACCGCGATTTCACTCTGCGATGGTGCCGAGCAGGCTCTTTTGCGCGGAATCGAAAGACTGACCCGCCTCAAATTGCCCACGGTTGACCGGCGCGGCGGACCTCTGGCCGCATCCCGCACGGTCGCGGCCCCGGCAACACCGGCGGCGCAGAACCGGCGCCCAGATCACAAGGGGCATGTTGCCCGGGAGCGCACGAGTGGAGCAAAGGCCGAGGCCGCACACAGAGGTCCGAGGTCCGCGCCAAGACACGCCGATGCAAGACACGCCGACGCCAGACATCCCGACGCAAGACACTCCGATACAAGACATCCCGACGCAAGACGTGCCGAAACGCGACACTCGGAGCCAAGACACGCCGAGTCGAGAACCGACGGGTCAGGTGTGCCGCTGTTTTTGTCCCGGCAGGCACCGCGAGGAAACGCCGGCAAGCCAAGTCCTGTCCGCTATGGCTCAGCGCCGGCAAAGACGAGATCGCGCCAGCCTGCGAAAGCCGACGCCCATTCGCCGCAATAACTTCGCACTTTCTCCCGGCCATGATCCGCGAAACTGGATCATGGCCGCCGTGCAAGTTGGTCTCAGCCCTTGATCAAGGCGGCGGCGGCCCGGCGCGCAACAATTTCACGCTCTTTCTGAAACGTCGCGGTCGCCGCGCGAAGGCTTTCCACAAGTTCCGGAGCCGAGTTTGCGGGTGACCCGCCGGCAAAGGGCGGCTTTGGATCATATTCCATGGCGAGCTGCGCGCGTTTCGCACGCTCTTCGCCAAACAATTGCGCCACCAAGGTCAACGCAAAATCAATGCCCGACGTCACCCCCGCGCCTGTGATGCGGTTGCGGTCGATGACGACGCGTTCCTTGACCGGCACCACGCCAAAAAAACCAAGCTGATAGAGCGAAAGCCAGTGGCTTGTTGCACTATAGCCCGTCAGCAAGCCCGCCGCCGCCAGAACAAGAGAGCCCGTGCATACGGAGGTCACATAGGTGGCGCCCTCGGCCTGACGCCGCAGAAACGTATGAACCTCGGCATCTTCCATCAGCGCGATTTGCCCAGGCCCGCCCGGGACAAATAGAATCCCCGCTTTCGGGCACTCCGCGAAACTAGCCGTCGGCGTCAGTCGCAAGCCGCCGGAATCCGTGATTGGATCACGGTTCTTCGCCACGAGATGCAAGGAGAGTTCCTTGAACTGGACCAGCACTTCGTAAGGCCCAGTCAAATCGAGCTGGGTCATGTTGGGATAAAGCAGCATCACAACATTTATCTGCGACTCCATTCCTCGACTCCAATGTTCAGCCGGACAACCCGTTGCGCGCTTTAAGTTTTCGCCTCGGGCAGATTGAGCCTGATGTGCAATTCCCGCAATTGCTTCGTGGTGACGGCGGAGGGTGCGCCCATGAGCAGATCCTCGGCGCGCTGGTTCATCGGGAATAGCACGATCTCGCGCAAATTCTCCTCGCCCGCGAGCAGCATGACGATGCGGTCGATGCCGGGCGCGATCCCGCCATGCGGCGGCGCGCCATATTGGAAGGCGCGATACATGCCGCCGAATTTTTCTTCCAACACATCCTCGCCATAGCCGGCGAGTGCAAAGGCCTTTTTCATAATGTCCGGGCGATGGTTGCGGATAGCGCCGGATGACAGCTCGGTGCCATTGCAGACGATGTCATATTGAAACGCCTTGATGCCCAGAATCGTTTTCTCATCCGCCGGATCGAGCGCGACAAAAGCCTCGGAATCGAAATTCGGCATCGAAAACGGATTGTGCGAAAAGTCGATTCCCTTCTCGTCCTCATTCCATTCATACATCGGGAAATCGACGATCCAGCAGAACTCGAAGACATCTTTTTTCGAGAGGCCAAGCTCGGTGCCGATTTTGAGCCGCGCCGCTCCCGCGAGTTTCGCCGCTTTCTCTTCCTGATCGCAGGCGAAGAACACCGCGTCGCCAGCCTTTGCGCCCGCTTTTTCGGCGATACCCGCCTGCACTTCGGGCGGCAAAAATTTGGCGATGGGGCCCTTGCCCGTCAGCGCACCGCCTTCTCCCTCAAAAATCACATAGCCCAGCCCCGCCGCGCCCTCCCCTTTCGCCCAATCGTTGAGCTTATCGAAGAACGAGCGCGGCTGGCTCGCGGCACCGGGCGCTGGAATGGCACGCACGACGCCACCCCTCTTGATGACATTCTTGAAGGCGTTGAAGCTCACATCGTCGCGCGAAAATTCCTGAGTCACATTGGCGATGATGAGCGGATTGCGAAGATCGGGTTTGTCGGACCCATATTTCAGCATCGCCTCGGCAAAGGGAATCATCGGGAATTTTTGCGTCACCGGCCGGCCGCCGCCAAATTCCTCAAACACTCCGCGCAACACCGGCTCGACCGCCGCGAACACGTCCTCCTGGGTGACAAAGCTCATCTCGATATCGAGCTGATAAAATTCGCCCGGACTGCGGTCGGCCCGCGCATCCTCGTCGCGGAAACAGGGCGCAATCTGGAAATAGCGGTCGAAGCCCGCCACCATAATGAGCTGTTTGAATTGCTGCGGCGCCTGCGGCAGGGCGTAGAATTTGCCCGGATGCAGGCGGGAGGGCACCAGAAAGTCGCGCGCACCCTCCGGGCTCGACGCCGTGAGTATCGGCGTCTGGAACTCGAAAAAGCCTTCCGCCTTCATGCGCGCACGGAGCGAATCAATGATTTGACCACGCAACATAATGTTATTGTGGAGCTTTTCGCGCCGCAGATCGAGAAAGCGATAGCGCAGCCGCATGTCTTCGGGATAGTTTTGCTCGCCAAAAACCGGCAATGGCAATTCGGCCGCGGGACCCAAAACCTCGATGTCCGTCACATAGACTTCGATCAGCCCGGTCGGCATTTCGGGATTTTCTGTCCCAGCCGGGCGCTGCCGAACCGCCCCATCGACCCGGATCACCCATTCGGAGCGAAGTTTTTCGGCCCGCCCAAAAGCTGGCGAATCTGGATCGACGACGCATTGGGTTATGCCATAATGATCGCGAAGATCGATGAACAGGACACCTCCATGATCGCGGATGCGGTGGCACCAACCGGAGAGACGGATGTTTTCGCCAGCATGCGATTCGCGCAGGGCGCCGCAGCTATGGGAACGGTAGCGGTGCATGTTAGGGTCACGGTCAAGAGTGAAGAGGATGTGGGGCGGGCTTGCGCAATCCGCCAAGCGGGCGGAGAACCGCATGTGCGGCGCCGTCTGTCAAGACGGAGCATCGCCGCCGCCTCGACGCAATCCCTGGAAGTTACAGCGCCTTTGCATTATTGAGCAAATATGACCCTGATCGCCACGACAAAAGAGCTGACCGACGTCTGCAGCCGCCTCGCCACCCACACTTTCGT
Source organism: Methylocella sp. (assembly GCA_036561105.1). Classification (GTDB taxonomy): domain Bacteria; phylum Pseudomonadota; class Alphaproteobacteria; order Rhizobiales; family Beijerinckiaceae; genus Methylocapsa. The sequence continues at coordinate 35,888 of DATBPZ010000062.1, forward strand.
CACCGTCGATACGGAATTTTTGCGGGAAACAACATTCTGGCCGCGCCTTTGTGTCGTGCAAATCGCCTCGGACGAGGAAGCCGTCGCGATCGACGCCATGGCGGAAGGGCTGGATCTCACACCTTTCTTCGAGCTGATGGCCGACGCCGGGCTCACCAAGGTGTTTCATGCGGCACGCCAAGATCTTGAAATTATTTGGAATCTTGCGAAATTGATCCCCGCGCCCCTGTTCGATACGCAGGTCGCCGCCATGGTCTGCGGTTTCGGCGATCAAGTGTCCTATGGGGACCTGGTCAAGACCGTCACCAAGGTCACGCTCGACAAATCCTCTCGCTTCACCGACTGGTCGCGGCGTCCGCTTTTGCCGTCCCAGGCCGAATATGCGATCGCCGACGTGACCTATCTCCGCGATATCTATCGATTCTTGCGCACAAAGCTGGATGAAACCGGCAGACTTGGCTGGCTGGACGATGAAATGGCAATTTTGACGTCGCCGGCGATTTACGAACAGCACCCTGAAAACGCTTGGGAACGATTCCGCAACCGGGTCCGCAAACCGCGCGATCTCGCGGTGCTGATGGAGGTCGCCGCCTGGCGCGAGAGCGAGGCGCAGGCGCGGGATGTGCCGCGCTCGCGGATTTTGAAGGACGACATCATGATTGAGCTTGTGCTTGCCGCCCCTAAAACTCTCGAGGCGCTCGGGAATCTGCGCGCCTTTCCGCGCGGCATGGAACGCTCACGCGCGGGCGCCGATATTGTGGCGGCGATCGAACGCGGCCTCGCCCGCGACCCCAAGACCCTCCCAAAACTTGACCGGGAACGGCGCAATGGCTGCAATGGCGCGACGGTCGAACTTTTGCGGGTGCTCCTGCGCCATGTGAGCGAAAGTCACGGAGTTGCCGCCAAAATGATCGCGTCCGTCGAGGATCTCGAGGCCATTGCCGCCGACGATCACGCCAAGGTCGCCGCCTTGACCGGCTGGCGGCGAGAATTGTTTGGGGCTCAGGCGCTCGAATTGAAACATGGGCGCATTGCCCTGACTGTCGAAGGGGGCAAGGTCATGCCACTCGAGTGGCGGGATGAAGCGCCGTCGGAGAACGGCGCTTCCTAACGTGCATCGCAGGACGTGTGATCCGTATCGGATCAATCACAATCAGTTTTCATACACTTGAACTATGGAATCTGCATCGCCTTCCAATAGAAATGGTCCGCAATCGCCTGCCAGAGATTTTGCGCGGGCTCCTTGTGGCAAGCCTCGACCACCTTCGAGATCGGCGCATTGAAATCCTTGGCACCGACGTCAAGCATTTCCTTTTTTTCCGCTCGATTGAGCCCGGTCATCCAGTACACGACATAGGGCTTTGATTTGTTCGGGACCTGAAGGAAATCACTGCAGGTCCAATCCCCAGCCTTCTTGGCTTGGGCCGATCCGCTCATGGAAAAGACGGCCAAGGCGGCCGCTCCCATAACGGACAAAATCACGGGCGCTTTCTTCATATGATTTTCCTCCCATTTCTATGCACGGATGGCAGCCACTAATCGGGCAACGAGTAATATAATTCGTCAAAGCTTTAGATCAAGTTAGCTTGTACAATCGGCAACGCGGACAGCCGTTTCAAACGGCCCCCAGGCGGCAGGATGTCTTTTTGGCGCAAAACCAATCGTACCAAAACGTATCACGTGAAACGTTTTGGTACGATTTCCGGCTAAAATCTTACAAAATGCGAGCAGCTAATCGGCGGGGGATTTCATTTAACCCGCGATGGTGATCACGGGATCTCGGCCAATCAGGCGTCCAAGTTGATTCAACCGGTTTTGCAGCCTCTCGCTGACGAGGTCGGCGAGATTTCTCGGCAGGGTGAGAATCACTTTGGTCTTCACGCAGGCCAAGGGCGTCAGCGGCAGGACACCCGACATGGCGCCTGAAATGACCAGAGCCGCGCGCGTCGCAGCGGCGAGAACGCGCGCTTTTTCAAGGAGTCGCGGCGAAACCAGCGCACGGAGCTGCGGGTTTACGTCCGCGTCGGCCCCCAGATAGCGATAGGACGCCGCCAAGGCGAGATAGCAACGGCCAGGATGATCGACGCCGAGGAAGGCCGCGTTCTCGACAATGTTGACGCTCTCCTCGTGGCGATGATCTGGGTGCGCGCGCCAATTCACATCGGCCAGCAGACAAGCGGCATGGCGCAGCCGGCGTTCCTCCGGAGTTTCATCGGCGTGCAAGGACTTCATAAAAATATCGGTCCAATCGCGGAGCTCCTCGGCGTGTCCTGGCGCGCGGGAGAAGAGCTGATTGAATTGCGCGGCGGCGATGAGCAGCGGGTCTTCCCGGCGCTGCGCAGCGTCGAGCATTTCATAAAGATAACCCTCCCGCACCCCGGTCACCGAAATCATGATTTCGAGTGGCTTCGCGCGCCGGATGATTTCATCTAGGACAACGGCGCCATAGGCGATCAGCGGCCGCCGCGAGGCGCTGACGGCATCGATCGAAATCAGCGTCTCCGTATTCGCCCGTTCGACGAGACCGGCAAAATCGGCGGCGTCACGCGCCGGGATGACGTAGCCGTGAGTCACTCTCAGGGGATAATTGCGCTGGCTCATGTGCAGCTTGGCAAGAGCCCGGAACGTCCCGCCGACCGCGTAGAACGTGCGCCCCGTCAACCGCTGCGCGACCCCCGATGACGCCAGGGCCTCTCGAACGATTTTCACTGCGGCGCGCGGCGAGCGCCCCGACGCATCCATCAAGGTGAGGCCACCGAGCGGCAGGCTCGTGCCTTTGCCCGCATGCGCCCCCTTGACATCAATCAACTCCAGCGAGCCACCGCCAAGATCGCCAACAACGCCGTCCGGTTTCATGATCCCGGAGATAACCCCATGAGCCGAGAGCTCCGCCTCCCGCCCGCCCGACAAAAGCGTGACCGGCGCCCCGATCGCCCCCTCGGCGGCAGCGAGAAATTCGGCGCCATTCGAGGCGTCGCGGGCGGCGGCGGTTGCAAGGACATGCAAATCCTTGACACCCATGATTTCGCTCAAGACCCGGAACCGGCGCAGGGCCGCGAGCGCCTTTTCGACTCCTCCCTTGGCCAGCTTGCCGGTGGTCGCAATGCCCTTGCCGAGCGCGCAAAGCGATTTCTCGTTGAAAATCGGCCGGGGGGCACGATTCAAACCTTCATACACCACGAGACGGACTGAGTTCGATCCAACGTCGACGATCGCGACCGGCGCCGTGGCGCCTATCAGCGAATCACTCCTGAAAGACTTTTGAAGCATCGGATTTTTAACGGGCGTCGAAGCGCTCAAGGAGGGCTTTCGGGCTCGACTGCTTGAGGGATTTTCCACGGCCGGACAGACTGGGGTTGGTCATGAAGTAGCTGTGCGCATTGAATGGCTCTTCGTTTTCGGGCGCCTTTATGCGCCCGCTCGAGCCATCCGGCAAGACCCGGTAGCTTTGCTGATTGTCGAGCAAATTGGCGACCATGATCTGACTTAGAACCTGCTCGTGCACGGTCGGATTGAGAATCGGCAACATGGCCTCGACCCGGCGGTCGAGATTGCGCGGCATAAGGTCGGCCGAGGAAATATACACATGGGCCTTGGGGTGCGGCAGATCATGGCCGCCACCAAAACAATAGACTCTGGCATGTTCAAGAAACCGGCCGACGATCGATTTGACCCTGATGTTTTCCGACAAGCCCTCGACCCCGGGCCGCAGGCAGCAGATGCCGCGCACGATGAGGTCGATATTCACCCCCGCATTGCTTGCTTCATAGAAAGCGTCGATGATCTCCGGATCGACAAGCGCATTGCATTTGGCCCAGATCGCGCCCGGCTTGCCGGCTTTGACGAAGGCGATTTCCTCCGCGATATGTTCGAGAAGCCTGGCCTTCAGGGATATCGGCGACACGGTCATGCGTTCGAGCCCGGCGGGCTCCGCATAGCCGGTGATGTAGTTGAAGATCCGCGAGACATCGCGCCCGATGACGGGATCGGCGGTGAAGAACGAAATGTCGGTGTAAATCTTGGCCGTCACCGGATGATAATTTCCGGTGCCGACATGGCAATAGGTCATGAGCGAGCCGGCTTCGCGGCGCACGACCATCGACAGTTTGGCATGCGTCTTCAATTCGATAAAGCCGAAGACGACTTGCGCGCCGGCGCGTTCGAGATCGCGCGCCCAGCGGATATTTGCGGCCTCGTCGAAACGCGCCTTGAGTTCGACCAGGGCGGTTACTGATTTGCCCGCTTCCGCCGCCTCGATGAGGGCACGCACGATGGGGCTGTCGGAAGAGGTGCGGTAAAGCGTCTGCTTGATGGCGACGACATTGGGGTCGGCGGCGGCCTGATTCAAGAATTGAACAACGACGTCGAAGGATTCGTATGGGTGGTGGACGACGAGGTCCTTTTGTTTGATGGCGAGAAAACAGTCGCCGCCATTGTCGCGGACGCGCTCGGGAAAGCGCGGATTGTAGGGCTTGAACTTCAACTCCGGCCGGTCGAGACCGACCAGTTCGGAAAGGTCATTCAGGGCAAGCATGCCATCGAGAATAAAAATTTCTTCTTTGACGACGTCGAGTTCCTTGGCGACGAATCGGCGTAGCTCCTCGGGGATGAGACTATCGAATTCGACTCTGATCACCGACCCCCGCCGGCGGCGCTTCAGCGCGGTCTCGAACAAACGCACGAGATCCTCGGCCTCCTCCTCGACTTCGAGGTCGCTATCGCGGAGGATTCGGAATAGACCATGTCCACGCACCTGGTAACCGGGAAACAGGCTTTGCGTGAACATGCCGATCACGGTTTCGAGCGCGACGAATCGTTGCCCTTTTTCACCCAGTTCATCGGGAATACGGATGAAACGTTCGATCTTGGCCGGGAGCCGAATCAAGGCTTTACGGTTCTTTTGGTCGCTCGGTCCGAACAATTCGAGGGCAATCGTAAAGCCGAAATTGGGAATGAACGGAAATGGGTGCGCCGGGTCAACGGCAAGCGGTGTGAGGACCGGGAAAATATGGGTTTGAAAATGCTCCCGCAGCCATGCAATTTCATCCTTCGTCAGATCTGGCGGATCAAGAAGACTTATTCCTACGTCGTGCAGTTCCTTCCGCAATTCGCGCCAGCGCCGTTGCTGTTCCGCCGCCAACAGGCTCACGCGTTCCCGCAGCTTGGCGAGTTGCTCAGGCGGTGACAGCCCGTCTTCGGAGGGAGTTGCAATTCCAGCCCGCAACTGACCGCGAAGGCCGGCGACGCGCACCATGAAGAATTCGTCGAGGTTGTTGGCCGAGATGGAGAGGAAGCGCAGCTGCTCGAGAAGCGGGTGATTATGATTCGAAGCTTCAAGCAGGACCCGCCGGTTGAATTCCAGCCACGACAATTCACGATTGATAAACCGGTGCGGCGACTGCGCGATGCCCACCGCCGCTGGGCTGCCGGCTTCCGTTGGCGTATCCATGATTGCGATCGAGGCCGCGGGGGCGTCGTCGGAGATGACCTCTTCGATCTGGCTGGATATTTCCAACGCATTATCGACGTGATCCAGTTTTTGCACCGTCGCGGCAGCGGGCGTTTCCACAAACTTCGCGGCGGCGGACGTGCTTTTTACGCCACGCCCAGGCTCCGCCGGGCGCTTCCCCCGAGCCAAACTCTGTCTTTCGACCTGCGCCTTCAAAAGTGCCTCCTCGACCGGAAATTCCTGGAACTTCGCCATCTTTGATGACGGTAGCGTGACTGAACGGTGGGTTCCTGTGAAAGGATTTTCATCCACCCGTAATGTCGTTGCTTTCCAGCATGGAGCGTACCACATTCAATTTTACCATGCAGATTTACCATGCCGAATCATTGTCCACATCGATGAGCGCGAACATGCCGGGAACATAGCTGACGTTTTGGGAGGCGATTTCGAATGCGGATTGGTGTCCCGGCGGAAATCAAAGAGAGCGAATATCGCGTCGGCTTGACGCCAGAAGCGGTCCGGGAATTCGTGGCAGCCGGACATGACGTTAGCGTGCAAACGGGCGCCGGTTCCGGGATCAATGCCTCCGATCAAGCCTATATCGCCGCCGGTGCCACTATGACAGGCACAAGCGACGAAATTTTCGCCGGCTCCGAAATGATCATCAAGGTGAAGGAGCCGCAAGCGAGCGAATGGACGCGGCTGCGCGAGGGACAGATCCTTTTCGCCTTTCTACATCTCGCGGCCGACCTTGCGCAAGCGAAGGGTTTGCTCGACTCAGGCTGCACCGCCATTGCCTATGAAACGGTAACCGGGCCGGATGGCCAAGGCTTGCCCCTTCTCGCGCCAATGAGCGAAGTCGCCGGGCGGCTCTCGATCGAGGCGGCGGGCGCGGCGCTCCAGCGTCACAACGGCGGCCGCGGCATTTTGCTCGGCGGCGTGCCGGGCGTACTGCCAGCGAAGGTCGCGGTGCTCGGGGGCGGCGTCGCCGGAACCCAAGCCGCAAGGATGGCCGCCGGGCTCGGAGCCGATGTCACGATCCTCGACCGCTCCCTGCCGCGCCTGCGCCAGCTCGACGAATTGTTTCAAGGTCGCGCAAAGACAAGGTTCGCATCCGCGGCAGCGATTGAGGAGGCGGTTTTTGCTGCCGATGCGATCATCGGCGCCGTGCTCATCCCAGGTGCCGCCGCGCCGAAACTCGTCACGAAGCAAATGTTGCGCGAAATGAAGAAAGGCGCGGTCCTTGTGGATATCTCGATCGACCAGGGCGGCTGTTTCGAAACCTCGCATCCGACCACGCACGCCCATCCAACGTTTCTCAAAGATGGCGTGGTGCACTATTGCGTCGCGAATATTCCGGGCGCGGTGCCGATGACTTCAGCGCAGGCGCTCAACAATGCGACGCTGCCTTACGGCCTTGCCCTCGCCGCCGGCGGGCTCGGCGCCATTATGAAGACGCCCGGCCTGCGCGGCGGGCTCAATGTGCATCGCGGCCAGATCACCCATCCAGCGATTGCCGCAAGCCTCGGGTTTGCGATGACCCCGCCTGAAGAGGCGCTTTCGCAACGCGCGGCCTCCGCACCCGCCTTCGCGCTCGAACTCAGGTGACATATCAAGCTGCTTGCGAAGAGCATGCCCCGCCACCGCGCCAGCCAACGGAAGGTGACTATTTGATCGCCGGAACGGTTTTGGCGTAATTCAAATCATAGGTTTTGTTGCGGAGGGGATCGAGAGGCGTCCCTCGCGACACATCGAACGCCCGGCGGCGCGGAACCTTCGCATCCTTCTGTTCTTCCGGGGCAGGAGGCGCGGCGGCCGCTTCGCCTTGACCTTGCGAATCGGCGCTTCCTGTCTCGCTCGCCACGGGTGCCGCGGGGATCTGCTCCGATCTATCGGACACAGAGATAACCTTGGCGCTCGCTACCTCCACCGCATCCTCTTGCCCGACGGGACCATCGAGCGTCTCCGACGCCGGAGTGCGGACACCCCCTATAGTAATGCCAAGTTCATCGAGCCCTGGACCGAGGGTGAAGGCACTGAAATCCGTGCTGGAGCGAGGCTTGGTGCCAGTTGCCTCGGAAGCTGTCGTCCGCGTCGCGCCCGCGATCGCGGCGGCCGCCGTGCTTTGCGATGCGGCGCGGCGCGGTGCCATCGATCCATAAACGGAAGACGGCACTTCGCGCTCGCTCTTGCGGCCTGATTTCGGTTTGGTTGGCGCTGGCACATCGGGCGTCACGGACGGCGGCACCGCAGGCTCAGCCGGCAAAGACTCGGCGGGCGCAGAGTCGGCGGGCAGCGTTGGCTGCTCCGCGTCCGGCGCAGGTTGCTCCTGCTTGTCCTTGATGTCCTTTTCCATTTGGCGCCAGCGCTGCACGTTGCGATTGTGCTGATCGAGCGTTTCGGAAAACACATGGCCACCGGTGCCATCAGCGACAAAATAAAGATCTTGGGTGCGGGACGGGTTGGCAACGGCCTCAAGCGCCGCGCGTCCCGGATTGGCAATCGGCCCCGGCGGCAGGCCGTCGTTGACATACGTATTATATGGTGTCGGCTTGTCGAGTTCGGCGCGCGTCAATCCCCGCCCAAGCGGCCCCTTGCCGCCGGTCAGGCCGTAGACGATCGTCGGATCGGACTGCAGCCGCATGCCTTTTTTCAGGCGGTTCAGGAAAACGCTCGCCACCCGCGGACGTTCGTCCGCCTTGCCGGTTTCCTTTTCGACGACCGAAGCCAAAATGATGAGTTCATAAGGAGAACGCAACGGAAGCCCGCCGGAGCGGCGCGACCAAATCTGATCGACGGCGCGCTTTTGATCATCCTGCATCTTCTTGAGGACGTCCGCCCGCACGGCCCCGCGCGCCACCTTATAGGTTTCCGGCAGCAGGCTGCCTTCTTTCGGCACTTCCGCAACATCGCCGATGAGCACGTCGCTTTCGCGCAACCGCTCGACGATCTGCTCGCTTGTCAGCCCTTCGGGGATCGTAATCGCGTGCAGCACCTGTTTGCCGCTGACCAGTTCGTCGATCACTTCGCGCAAGCTGACGTTCTGTTTGAAGAGATACTCGCCAGCCTTGACCTTCGAGCGATTGCCCTCAACCAAGAGTTCCATGTTGAGCAGGAACGGGTTGTCGATCACTCCTTCATGGTCAAGCTGGGCGATGATCTCGGGCACTTCGGTGCCGGGGGCGATGTAGAGTACTTTGCTCGCCGCGAGCGGGCCAGGCGCGCGCAGCCGCTGCTGGCTCCAAACAAGCCCGAACATAAAGGCAAGCGCCGCGACCAGCAGAAACGACAGGAATCCGCTGAACGCCGAAAGCGTCGGCCGTCTCCGGCTCGGCGGGAGGGGAGGCGGCGGCGCTGCATGGGGCTGCAACGCCTCGTTGGGGCTTTGCGGCATCACGCGCTTGCCCTGCGTGCGTCCATCCGGGCGCATCTCACCCCGAAAAGACTTTTTGTCCGGCTCCGGCACATCGTTTCCATTCGGTTTTGAAGGCATGTCCGGGATTTGCGGCGTGTCGCCCATCAATTCAGCCCACCAGCCTGCCAGGCAAATGTTTTCGCCACCCAAAAACGCGACTGATGCGATCTTTCATCTGTCAAAATGACGTGGCACTCTACCGTCTGTCCGGCCGCGAACCCACATAGATTGCCGCGAAACGGATTGACCGGCCAACCACGGGGAACAGGTCCTATCCGGCCTGGAAAATATGGCGAAATCGGGTTCCCGTCCCATGAATTTTCCCGATCGGCCTTGCGCTGGTCTCGTCTTCGTCTCGCTCAATCGGGACGCTTGAAAATCACGCAGGCATTGGTGCCGCCAAAGCCAAACGAGTTCGACATCGCGATATCGACCTTTCGATTGCGCGCCTTGTGCGGGACGAGATCGATTTCAGTGGCGACCGACGAATTGTCGAGATTGAGCGTCGGCGGAACGATTTGATCGCGAATCGCCAAAATCGAAAAGATCGCTTCTACGGCGCCGGCGGCGCCAAGAAGATGTCCGATCGCCGATTTCGTCGAGGACATGGAGAGCATATGTCCACTGTTGCCGACAAGCCGTTCCACCGCGCGGATCTCGATTTCATCGCCAAGCGGTGTCGATGTCCCATGCGCGTTGATATAATCAATTTCATCCGGCGTGATTCCGGCCCGCTTGATCGCCGCCTTCATGGCCCGGTAAGCCCCATCGCCGGTCTCTTCCGGAGCCGTGATGTGATAGGCATCCCCCGACATCCCGTAGCCGACGATCTCGGCGTAAATCTTGGCGCCGCGCGCCTTGGCGTGCTCATAGGATTCAAGAACAACACAGCCGGCGCCCTCGCCCATCACGAACCCATCGCGATCCTTGTCATAAGGGCGCGAGGCCTGCTTCGGCCGGTCGTTGAACCCAGTCGACAGGGCGCGGCACGCGGAAAATCCGGCGATGCCGATGCGGTTGATGGCCGATTCGGCGCCTCCCGCCACCATGACCTCGGCATCTTCCAGCGCCACCAGGCGCGCTGCGTCGCCGATTGCATGGGTTCCCGACGAGCAAGCCGTTACAACCGCATGGTTTGGCCCCTTAAGTCCGTGCTGAATCGACACATAGCCGCCGGCGAGATTGATGAGACGGCCCGGAATAAAGAAAGGGGAAACGCGGCGCGGACCTTTTTCCTTCAACACGATCGCGGTTTCGGCGATGCCGCCAAGGCCGCCAATCCCGGCGCCGATCAGAACGCCGGTTTTGATTTGCTCTTCATAAGTGGTTGGCTTCCAATTCGCATCCGCCAGCGCCTGCGTCGCCGCGGCCACCGCATAAAGGATGAAATCGTCGATCTTGCGCTGCTCTTTTGGCTCCATCCATTGATCTGGATTGAAGCTCCCATTGTCGCCGGAACCGCGCGGGATCGGCATTGCGATCTTACAAGGGAGGTCGGAAACATCGAACCCCTCGATCGGACGGGCTCCGCTTTGCCCAGCAATCAACCGGCTCCAGCTTGCCTCGATCCCGCAGCCAAGCGGCGAAACCATGCCAAGACCCGTAACGACCACCCTGCGCATTAATCCGACCCTGCGGCTATTCTTCTTTTTCTTATTTTTCTGCCGGAAACCCCTCTACCGGCTTCAATGGAATAGCGGCACACTTCGTTCCAATTAAGCCGGTTCGGTGACCGGACGCTGTCCGGCTCCAGAGGTTCAGGCGGCGGATGCCTTATCAAGAAATTTTATGGCATCGCCCACGGTTACGATGGTTTCGGCGGCATCATCTGGAATCTCGACGCCGAATTCTTCCTCGAAAGCCATGACGAGCTCGACTGTGTCGAGGGAATCCGCGCCAAGGTCTTCCATGAAGTTGGCGCCGTCGACAACTTTGTCGGCATCGACGCCGAGGTGCTCGACCACAATTTTTTTCACGCGCTCGGCGACATCGCTCATGGTTGTTTGATCCTCGTCCCTTAAAAACTTTAGCTTTTGATTTGCGGCCTAGCCGACTTCAACACGATGCAGGCGCCAGCAATGTGCCGCACCCCTCGCTTAACGGGGTTGGTAACATACTTCAATCCGGTTGGCGAGAGCCTGCGCACGGCCCCGGAATGTTCCCGTATCCTCTTTAAATCATTGCCATTCCTCCATTGATGTGGAGAGTCTGGCCCGTCACATAGGCGGCTTGCGGGCTGGCAAGGTAGACCACCGCCGCCGCGATTTCGGCACCGGTTCCAAGGCGTCCCATCGGCACCGTCGCGAGGATCGCCTGTTTTTGTTTCTCATTCAAGGCATCGGTCATCGGGCTTTCGATAAAGCCTGGTGCGATGCAATTGACCGTCACATTACGGCTCGCGACCTCGGCGGCCAGACTCTTATACATACCGATCATTCCCGCTTTCGCGGCCGCATAATTGCCCTGGCCGGCATTGCCGGTCACGCCGACGATGGAACTGATCCCGATGATTCGCCCGTGCCGCTTGCGCAGCATTCCTTTCAAACACGCGCGGGAGAGACGGAAGGCAGCGGTGAGATTGATGTTCACGACATCATCCCATTCCTCATCCTTCATCCGCATAAAGAGATTGTCCCTCGTCACGCCGGCATTGTTGACAAGAATATCGACGTTTCCCATCGCCGCCTCGGCGGCAGGGATGAGCGCCTCCGCCGCGGCTTTGTGGGCCAAATCGCAGGGAAACACATGGACGTTTGTTCCGAGTTCGGCGGCGAGGGCATCGAGCGCGTCGCGGCGAGTGCCTGACAACCCAACGACGGCGCCGCGAAAATGCAAGGCCCGGGCGATCTCCCGTCCGAGGCCGCCGCTCGCGCCCGTGACAAGGGCTGTCTTGCCGGTAAGATCAAACATGAGACAAACAAACTCCGGAAATGCGCTGCCAGACGCTAAGCAAGGGCGCGATAAATCTCGATGTCGGCCGGGATGCCGATTGAAACACCGCGCGCCGCGCCAGCGATTCTTTTGACAAGCCCCGACAAGACTTTCCCGGCGCCGCATTCGACGAACACCGAAATTCCTTTTTCCGCCATGAAGGCCATGCTTTCACGCCATCGCACCGTGCCTGTAACCTGGGCAACAAGAAGCTTGCGGATCTCTGCGGGTTCGGTCACGGGCGCCGCCAGCACATTCGAGATCAGCGGCACGCAGGGCCGCTTGATGGTCGCCTGACTTAACGCCGCTTCCATGGCGAGCGCGGCAGGCTTCATCAGGGCGCAGTGAAAGGGCGCCGAAACCGGCAAAAGCACCGAGCGGCGCGCGCCTTGTTCCTTGGCGATCTCGATGGCACGGTGCACCGCGGCGGTGGTTCCCGACACCACGACCTGGCCGCCGCCATTGTCATTGGCCACCTCGCAAATCGCGCCTTCCCCGGTCTCTTTCGCCGCCTGTTTGGCGATCGCCTTGGCGGCCTCGCACTCGACCCCGAGCAACGCCGCCATCGCGCCGGTGCCAACCGGGACGGCGGCTTGCATGGCAAGCCCGCGCACGCGAAGCAGTTTGGCAGCTTCGCCCACATCCAAAGATCCAGCCGCCGCGAGCGCGGAATATTCGCCCAGCGAATGCCCCGCGACAAAACTCGCGTCCCGCGAAAGATCGAGCCCCGCCTCGGCCTCCAGCACGCGAATAGTAGCAAGACTAGCGGCAAGCAACGCGGGCTGCGCGTTCGCGGTCAAAGTCAGTTCGTCCTGCGGACCCTCGAACATAAGCAAGGACAAGTTCTGCCCAAGGGCCTCGTCGATTTCGGCCAGAACCGCACGCGCCTGCGGGAACGTCTCTGCCAGGGCCTTGCCCATGCCGATGGCTTGAGACCCCTGTCCGGGAAAAACGAAAGCCTTGAACATCCCATCCCGCTTTATTTTGGGTCGCATTTGCGTGAGCGCAGCGGAGTGGCATCGCAACAAACGCAAGTCAAGTGGCGGCTTGAAAATCGGACACGGACAGGGGTGTTCTGGGGTGGCAGGGCGGAGACGGGTTGATCGGGAGACCGCCTTGTCTCACCACTCTTCTATTAACGGTCTCTATTACCGGCGTTAGAAACCAATTGACTGCAAACAGGTGCAGCATAAATGCCACAGACCACAAAATTGCAGCATCCTTGGCACCATTAGAGGGCCGTTGTGGCTCCCACGGTCTTGTCCGGTTCTTTCCGGATGGTAAAAGTTGACGACGATAAAGAATGGCTGAAAGCGAAACGATAGAGGGAGCGATTCCATGAAGCGGGACTTCATACAGTATCTGGCCGGTGCGGCTACCGGCGTCCTTTTGGCCAGTACGGCGGCGAGTGCGGCGGACCTGGCGCCGGTCCCGGCGCCGCTGCCGCCACCACCTTTTGTGTGGACTGGTTTTGAACTTGGCGCGCAGGTCGGCGGCGCCGCTGGCCGGACGTCCCTCAGCTTGTTTGACACATTCAACTTTTCCGACAGCTATTCGAGCACTGGGGTCTTCGGCGGCCTTCATGTCGGCTTCAACTATCAGCTGATGGGGCCGCTCGTTGTCGGTGTGCAGGGCGAATATAATTTCGCCGGCGTTACCGGAAACGCCTCGTCGTTCCCGTTTAATTATCTGACGACCTCGGTCCGCGAGTTCGGTTCTGCCGACGCGCGCATCGGCGTCGCCTTCGACCGCTTGCTCGTCTATGCGATCGGCGGTTTTGCTTATGGCGACATCCGAAATGAAATAAACTACCAAGGCGCTCAGTCCGTTGTTGGTCTGCTGGGCTTCCCGGTTACCCGCGGCTTCGCTGCCAACCGTTACGGCTTCGATGTCGGCGGCGGTCTCGAATACAACTTCTGGGGCAATTGGACGGCACGGGCCGAATATCGCTATTACGATTTCGGCAGATTGGGGTTCGCCGATGCGGGCTTCAATGGAGTCCTTTTCGGCGCCGGGGGTGTACCTGCTTTGGTCACGATCGCCATTCCCAACCATACCTCACGTGAGACCATGCAGACCGGCCGCCTCGGTTTGACCTATAAATTCGCTTGGCCGTCCTCGCCGGTCGTCGCCAGATACTGAGTAACACTGCCACGGCTGCCGGGCGTTAAGTTCGGCGGTACCGGGGGCAGGCAGAAACGCCGCTACGGTTCCATCCGTGGCGGCGTTTTCATTTGCCTGCTGTGGCGCCCAGCTCGCTGGCGCGATGCCACGATTCTAAGCCCGGCAGCTTTTTCGGGGACATGCGCCCCTCCACGGCTTTATGATACAAGCGATTGAATGGCTTGTAAGCTTCGAGAGGAATATGATGACCCCGCGCGAGAATCCCGGAAAACTGATCAAGGGCGCGACCGGCAGCTTCGAGGTTGTGATCGGAATGGAGGTTCACGCCCAAGTGACCTCGAAATCAAAACTTTTCTCGGGCGCCTCGACCGAATTCGGC
>DATBPZ010000063.1:0-3072 GCA_036561105.1 Methylocella sp.
CTTAAAGAGGCGTCGCGATAAAGCGTCTCCGCGACGACGATCTCGCGCGGCTCCAGCCGCGCCAGTTCGCCGGAAAGATCGGCCTCCGCGCGCTCCACGACCGTAAAGGCGCCGGTCGAAATATCGACACAGGCGAGCCCATAGAGCCAACCGCCGTCCTGCGCCCGAACGCGCGCCAGCGCCGCGAAGGCGTTTGGGCGGGCGGGATCGAGCAGCGTCTCCTCGGTGATGGTGCCGGGGGTGACGAGCCGCGTCACGTCGCGCCGCACGACGGATTTGGCGCCGCGCTTTTTCGCCTCGGCGGGGTCTTCCAGCTGCTCGCAGACCGCGACGCGATGGCCGAGCGCGATCAGCTTTTGCAGATAATCGTTGGCGCGCTCGACCGGCACGCCGCACATTGGAATGTCCTCGCCGCGATGCTTGCCGCGTTTTGTGAGCATGATGCCGAGCGCCCGCGAGGCGACGACGGAATCCTCGAAAAACAATTCGTAGAAATCCCCCATGCGGTAGAACAACAGGCAATCCGGATTGGCCGCCTTGATCTCGATATATTGCGCGATCATCGGCGTCGGCGCGTCGCTTTTGGTGTCGCGGGCGACGGTCCCAGGGGTGTCGGCGGGCTTGTGCATGGCCGGCACGCTAGCAAGGTTTATGGCGGTTCGCTACTTTGGGGGAGGTTGGCGAGAAGCTAGGGCGGGAGGCGATCGGGTAGCGGGTGAAATTGAATTTTTGCTCTCGGCCGGCGTTTTTCCGCGCATACTTTAAGCGCTCGGCGGAACCTGAACGATTGCAAAGCGTTTTTGTCCCGGGGCGTCATTCAGGTGAATGTCGGCGTTATCGTTTACTGGAGCGAGCATTGAGAAATTTGAATCGACGATCGCCTAGCCAGAGCACCGCGCGGATTTCAAGAAGGGACTTTCTGGACGGTCTCCTGATCGCATCAGGCGGCTTAGCGGTTAGCCAATCTTCCCCGATGCGCGCCTTCGCCGCGGAGCCCGCGGCCGGCGCCTGTGACGACATGGCCGGCAATGATCCTCGAATTCTTCGCAGCGGCAACCTGCCCGCGGCCTTCAACGTCGGGCATTGGATGCGCGATCGACGCTTGACCTTCAAGTCTGGGGCAGTGACGCTCGCCCCGGGATGCGACGCTCATGCGGGAAGGTTCGAGATCTCCGACGAAGCCGGGGAGTTTGATGTCATTATTGTAGGTGCGGGCCTCGCGGGCCTTTCCTCAGCCTTCTACCTTTTGCATAAGCGGCCCGGAACGCGAATTTTGCTGCTCGAAGCGAACAGCTACGCCGGCGGCAACGCGGCGCGCGACGAAGGGGCGCCGCTGCCAGTGCGCGCCTCGACGGCTGGCGCCTTCTGCGCGCTGCCAGAAGCCGGCTTCATGCGGCAGCTTTACAAGGAGATCGGGATTGAGGGAGAAAAATACAAAATACGCTCTCCCCGAACCGCCTATTTCTTTGACGAAAACACACCCGGCGTAAAGCAGGGCTATCGAGGCTGGCAGACCGACGAAATATTCTCGCCGGGCAAGATGAAGAATCCGCCTTACAACCAAAATATCATGAACGATCTAATCAGGTCCTTCGAAGTATTCAAGAATTGGGCGAATGTGAACGGCGGTCCTGACGATCCGCCCGACAATAGCAGCCCTGAATACGACTACCTTTCGCAAATGACCTTAGCCGATTACCTGACAAAGGAGTTGCATTGCGATCCGATTGTCGTTGAATTCTATTCAAATTATACGACAGATTGCATGGGCGGCACCGCGCACAGCGTTAACGCTCACACCGCCATCAGCTTTCTGAGTTCGGAACATGCGGGAGCCTGTTTCGCTTACCCGGGCGGCACTTCCGAGATTGCGGCGCGGCTCGCGCAATGGCTGACAAAGCCAAACCGCTCGCTCAAAATTCGAACGGACGCAGTGGCTTTGCGAGTCGACATCGAGGCCTCCGGGCCAAAGCAGCGCGCCAGCGTCACCTATTTCAAGGACGACAAATTTCACCGCGCGACCGCCAAGGCCGCGATCGTCGCGACCCAGGCCTCGAGCGCGAGGCGTCTGATTGAGCATCTCTGTGACGCCGAGAGAAAAGCGGCTTGGGACGAATTCAACACGGCCCCGGCGGTCGTAGCCAATGTCGCGCTGCGCAACATGCGGCCCTTGGTCAAACTGGGGCTGGGGTACGACAATTATCTATGGGGCAGTCAGCATTGGACGAATTTTGAAATCGCCGATTGGACGACCGAGAACCGCGAGAATCCTACTCGCGCTTCGGTGCTGACATTCTTTGGCGGCATCACCCGTCCTCGAGAAGAGTTCCCGGCGGAGCGAATGAAATTGCTTCAGACTCCGTTCGACGATTACGAGAAATCCTTGCGGCATGACCTGTCAAGAATCATGCGTGGCGCTGATTTCGACTTCGACCGCGATGTAAGCGCGGTATTAGTCTACCGATGGGGACACAGCATGATCCTGCCGACCACGAAGTCGGTGTTCGGCGATGTGCGCGGGGCGGATGGGCGGCTGGATCGGAGCAAGGCGCCGCGGCGCGTGGCCTGCCGCCCGCTCGGACCGATCTCGTTCGCCGGTCAGCACACCGAGGGAAGCCCTTCGCTCGAAAGCGCTATCGGCTCCGGGCGCCGGGCGGCCGGTGAATTACTCACCCAATTGTGACAATTACTCGCCTGTTGGTTAAGCCAGGTAAAGGCGTTTAGCCTATTGAAGATTATTGCTCATCGGGATTCGCCTCTCAAATACGTAGTTTTGAGAGAGGCGTGCCAGGGAGCGGAAACGACTGCTTAGTCGGTCAAAATGCTTCTCAAAACACATTCCTGAAAGCCGCCTCTCAAAAACGGCCGCGGCATCCCATGCAAAATCAAAATCTCGGTGAAAAGCGGTCTTTTGTATCATACGGTTTCCGACTGATACGGTTTCCGGCTGATTACTTCGAGAACGTGATTTTTGGCCACCAATGGAAGCCGGCTCTGCCTTTGATGGCGTCGCGTTCGTTGGCGAGAGCAGCGCATCTTTTGCCAATGATGTGGTCGAGTTCGTCGATCGTC
>DATBPZ010000064.1:0-3498 GCA_036561105.1 Methylocella sp.
CTCAGGCTCGTCGATCTCTCGCTCGTTGGCAATCTGATTTTGATTGTGATCTGCTCGAGCTATGAAAATTTTGTGAGACCGATCAATCCTTCGGACCATCCCAACTTGCCGACTGGGCTAATCAAAATCGGGTTCTCCAACCTGAAGCAAAAGTTGCTCGGCTCAATTGTGGCGATAACGGCGGTGTACGTGCTGGAATGGTTCATGGACATCGACCAGCGCGCCGACACAATCAAGCTCACTTGGGTCGTAGGCATATTAATCGCCTTCGCTGTCGTCATGCTTCTGCTAGCGATTGCCGACCGCTTGAGCAGTGGAGGTGAACACGAAGACCATTGAAGGAATTGTTGTCGCTCGGAAGGCGGCGCCCTTTGAAGTCGGACATGACGGAAACCTCGGGAGATCGCCGTCGATCTCACCGCCTGCGCCGGATGAATGCAACAGTGCCCCTTGAAATCCCCCCATATGGCACCCGGATCAATTCGTCCCCTGTTGTTTCGCTGGCGAGAGAAAGCAGAGCACGGAGGACATCCCCAATAAGGTGATCTCTCTCGTGTTCGTCATCGATGGACTGTGCCGCCATGATGCCGCCATGCACGGCGCTCGACCAGATGGCGAACGAGATCAAGCTCTAATGCTCTGAGGGTTTCTGAGCCGCGGCGATCAGGTAGACGCCCAAAACAGCATAGATCCCGCAGATCATCTGTAATATTTTCCTTCTCCGCCACGCCGTACCCAGCCGGACGGCCAAATCAAGCCGGGTGGGTAGACGAGATGGAAGATAGCGCCGAACGCCGCAAGTGCCATCTTGAGGAGCTTTTCGCGTGTGTCATCGTTCACGCCCAACCTCCTGTACCGGAGAACTACGGCCCATAATTGGCGACGGCGGGCAGAGTTGCTCACGTGCACCGAGCGACAAACCCGCGACTGCCTCCTGCTCTGGGGATTGGTTTTTTACGCGCTGGCGGATGGCATCGTTTGGCGTTGCCTGACGGATCGATGCGGCGAGACAAGCGGTTGCATGAACTCATCCGGCTTTAGCCGCATGATCTTCTCGGCGCTATTCTGGCGGTAGTTTTTCCAAGTGAAGGGGACTGATCGTCATCGAGAGTTTTGATGCGGCTGTTGGCGATTGCGACACGATGGGTGTAGCGACCGAGATAGGCGAGAACCTGGGGAGGGGTCGCCGAATGACTTCTTGGCGTAGACCACCCAGTCGATGCGCCGCATGGCTTGAACATGGGCGGTGAATGCGTCTCGATCGGCGAGAGGCGTCAGGTTGGTTGGTGCAAAATCCCAGCATCCTGGTATAGAAGGCCGCCTGCAGGCATTCGAGAAACGGACGCCGGAACAACCGGGAGAGTGGTTTGATGGCAAGAAAGAAGCTCGGCCGCGCCGCGACCCATCGTGTGCCATCGGATGAGAGACCGCCGCCTGGCACGACGCAATGGACATGCGGATGATGGGTCAAGGCCTGACCCCAAGTATGTAGAACCGCGAGGCCACCGATCTTGGCGCCCAGCCTGCCCGGATTGGCGGCAAGCGCCGTCATGGCGTCGGCGGCGGTCTTGAACAGGATCGCGTAGACGATGGTCTTGTTCTGGAAGGCAATCTCGGCGATCGGCGCGGGCAAGGTGAAGACGAGGTGGAAATAGGGAACAGGCAAGAGTTCGGCCTGCCGGTCCGTCAGCCACTTCGTCCGCGCCTGTCCCTAGCTCTCGCGCGTAAGCGATGCGCTCGGGAATGAACGCCTTGCCGAGGGTGACGCCGTAGAAGAAGCGCAGCGAGCAGACGATCTGGTTCAATGCCGGCCACGAAATACCGGCGGACACGAGATGCACTTGAAATGCGCGAACGTCCTCCAACTCCAATTTGTCAGGGGACCGCCCGAAATAGCGGCTGAACTTCGAAACCGCGCTGATATAGGATCGTTGCGTCGCCGGCGAGAGATTGCGGACGGTCATGTCCTCGATCATACGGCGACGCATAGGGCGCATCTGGGTCATCTGAAACTTCCTGTCCAAGAGGTGGGCTGCAACACACGACCTCGCCACTCGCGCCGCGATAGCGGCTTCGTTCAATCCCCAACGAGTCAAAAAGGAACGGCCGTTGGTATAAGTTTTAGCATATCCCCCATGTGAGGGAGCATCGCCCGATTCGCGGCTTTGCGCCAGTGGGATAACGTGGATTCTGGCGTGAAGCGCAACAGCTTCATGAGAATCCGATTTGCACATCTTTGCCAAGATCTTTGAAGATGGCCTGGAACGGAGTCTGGAAGCCCACGACGAAAGCGTCAAACCCCACCTCAGACAACAGTTTTTGCAAAGCGATCGTAGAGCACGTGGCCCGACGCGCGAGACATCTCAACCCAGGTCTTGAGGAGGTCGCCCTGAAGCTCAACTTCACGCCTCATCGCCATCGCTGCGCCCCTTCCGAATTTTCAATTTTCACACGGAATCAGGCAAACCAACTTCGTCAATGGCCTGTTAAGGTGTTTTCCCCTCATGACACCTGCGTGCCGGACGACAGATACGATTGAAATCGTCTGTCTTGCTGAAAAGATGGACGAATCACAGAGGCCAAAAAACGCCCCGACCTTGGATGCACTGGCGGGGCGTTTTTTGTTTTCACCGCAAGTAAGATACGGTTCCTCGTTATGAATTCAGTAGCCGTGTCGGCGTATCTCTCGACGCTCATGGCGATGGACACGACGCTCCTCACGACGCGCGTGCCGATGGGCGCGACGTTCCACGCGACGCGCGTGGCGGCGTTCAATTCCAAGGAACACCTGAGCTACATTGCCTGAGAATGCAGACATTTCGATAGCGCTGGGCGGCGCGGCCATAGGGGTCGCATTCGCAATTGCTCCAAAGCCAAAGAGCAATGACGCTCCAATCGCCAATCCTAGAATTTTAGAGCCGGTCATAGGCAATGTCCTCCTCATACTTTGGCCTTATGGCCGACAGTCTCCGTAGGGGAAACAAACGCCTTTAACAAGAGCCTGCCCGCCAGGGGAGTTCGCACGCCAGTCCGCTGGTGAGGCCGATGCTGCAGGCCAGCAACGCGACGGCATAGCCCTCCGCCGCAAACCGGCGGGCGAATGCTGCGCCATTGCCCGGACCGACGCCGACGACGGTACAAACAGTCTTTTGAGTTGGCTCGGCGGACATCATGGAGCTCAAGCTTGAGATGGTTTTGCAGCGGAACCATCGTCAATGTCTACCTAAATGCTCCAAATACAACCGAAATGCCATCAGATCGGGGTTCCAGTACGGATTCACAACCGTCGTTCACACATCGAGGAGCGACGCGGCACCGGGAGTGACCATTAACCCCTATGGCTCTCAAGATAGCTTTCGACGGCAATGTCGATCGTGGGAAAGAAGTGATTTTCGCCAATTTGCTCAAAAAGCCCAAACCGCTTGAGCTTGTCTTTCACGGGATCTTTAAGCTCGGCGAAGCACAACTCGATTCCGACTTCACTCAAGTTACAACGTA
>DATBPZ010000065.1:0-6315 GCA_036561105.1 Methylocella sp.
GCGGCGGTGATTATCAACGTGGCACTCGAAATCGTCTCGCCGGTTGCTGGGTCCGTCCAGCGATCCCAAAGGCCAGCAATCGACAACACGGAACCGTCTGCGGCACTGATGAAATAGGGCTGCTTGGATTTCTCGATGGTGGTGCTACTCATAATAGCCGGAAATTGGCACGATGCAGCGCGTGCGTTTGAACGCTGAGCGGAACATCGGCTTGTCGGCAATCGTCTCGGCCCGCGCATTGAACGTCGAAGGGACTTCTTTGGCGGCCTTTTTCCACCATCCCGGAATAAGACCCCAGCGCATCGGAACAAGCTCCGGGCCGGTCTCAGCCAATCTCAAAACGTCGATGGTCGTGGTTGGCGCGATGTTGTAACGAGGCCGAAGGTTGCGAGCTGGTACCGTTAGCCGGTAAAGCTCGACCAGCTCACGCCATGTATAGCTCTGTGTGAAACGTCCGCACATGGCCCGAGCCTATCACAGCTCCCCACATCACTGCATCCCGCTACGCTTGCGCGGCCCCGACGGACTCAATCGATTTCTAGACATCGTATCCCCGGCCCGATGCCTTGACCCATTTCGATACCTGTCACGCCAATCTGACGCGCCAAGTTCATGGGTAACCCGAGCCTTGTCAAAAGCTTAGCCGTGCATGGGCCTGGTGATGTCAAGAACGCATAGGCTGTGGTCACACCTGCGTGATAAATGAGAGAAATACGAAAAAATGTCGCAATCTACTCAAATGGGTTATGCTGAATAGGAATAGTCATCATAATTCACAAAGCACGTTTCGAAATCGCATGCTTTTGAGGCGCGCTATGGGAATCGTGAACGTGAAGCTTCCTGTACCGACCACTCAAGAGATTCGAAATCTTGTGCAGAGGGCTTATGACGCAGGATGCGCGCGAGGCCGCGAGGAGATGCTTGCATTGCAGGGTCTCGATGCTGGCAAGGCCCAGGACGATATCAGACGGCTGCGGCGTCATCTTGTCGAACTAACGGAGACAGGGAGACTCGACGCTGACATACAGGGCGATGAGCAAAGGATCGAAATGATCAAAGACCTGCTCACGCGGTGGCATAGGATTGCCTCGGTTGTTATCCGCGAGGCGGTCGAACGCGACTTTCAAACCAAGCATTGAAGGTTTAGCGGCTGGACGGTCAACGCGAGACAAGCGCCCGGGCTGACCAGCGCACTCTCGACGCTGTGTTTCATCGATTGAAATGTTGAAAACGATTAGGGCTTAACATGACTTTGGACACGAATACGGAAGTCAACTGTCTTCGTGCCGAGGAAGAGATCATTCTCGCCTCCTTCACCCGGCGTTTGATCGAAATCGCGGCTGTCTCCGGTGCGCGCGGAGCGACGGCTTCCCCGACGGCCACACTAAACGCGATGAGCCTGCCCGCGATCGCTCTCGACCGGCACGGATATGTCGCTGACGCGAACGCCGCGGCCGAAGTTGTTTTCGACGATAATATCCGGATCAAGGACCGGCGGCTGTTCGTTCGCGATCCGGGCTCGCGCTCCCTTCTCAAGGAAGCCATCGACAAACTGACCGGCCAGCCCCGCTTGAATTCCTTTGCGATGGAACCGGTGATCGTCCCTCGAATGGACAAATTGCCCGTCATCGTGCGGATTTGGCCCTTCGAGAGACCGTCGCATTCGCCGGCTCATGAAGTACAGGCGGTCCTGACGTTGAATGCCTTGGGTCCGAGGCCGGGGCTACCCGCGGCGATCGTCGCCAAGACATTCCGCCTCACGCCTGCGGAAGCCAAACTCGCCTGCATCATCGCGCGTGGCGCACCTCCCGATATCGCAGCCAGGGAATTGAAGATTTCGCGCGAGACGGCGCGCAATCAGTTGAAATCCGTGTTTGCTAAAACAGATACGCACCGGCAAAGCGAACTCGTCGCACTCCTCCTGCAAATCGGGTAACGGGTTCGCCGCCGCCGCCATCACGCTCGCCGCCTCTCGATGTCACGTGCCAGTGCGGCCGGACTGGAGCCTGGCACCACCCCGGGGCAGAGGATGATTGCTCGCAAGCGTGACGAACGCATCTACCGGGCGAGCACCCCCGGCCTGGAGGTATCGGTCAGACCGGGGGCCTCGCCGAGCCCGCTGGAGCCGACTCAGGCGATCTCCGCTCAGCCGTTCCTACCCCCTCCTGAGCGAAGGTTCGGGAAGATATTTTGGGTTTGAAAAAAGTCCCTGATCTGAATCAAGGATGAGCCCAAGCAGCCAGCTCGCCTACCGGTGGAACCATGCTCCTAAGAGGACATAAAGGTAGCCAGCGCAGCAAGCGCTGTGCCAACCGCTGCCACCCTTGTCCAGTTTGAGGTGTTGCGCATCGTTGTCAGGTTTTGCTTTGCATATTCTGTGGCTTCAATTTGAGCATTGATTGCGTCAAGTTGTGCTTGCTCTAATGCCTCCTCAGCCTTGAAACGCCTTCGCTGCAATTCTGCAGATGCCGACCAATGATTAGGATCACCAGGTCCATGATTGGCTAGGGTGTCAAACAGCATTGAGAGCGTCCATCTTTCCATCTCTTCACGTCGTGAAGCCATCACCGATCCCCTCGTCCGCTCATTTCAGCACTTCGCGAACGCGGGTTCCGTCTTGGCTTTTGATTAAGCAAACGGTTGCGTTTCCCAAAGCGAGGGAGCTTTCTCTAAGTAGAGATTTCGCGTTGTCGATCGCTTGCTCAAACGATAAGTTTGTGGCCGTGACATTTTGGGTCAAAACCCGTGTTCCGTGAGCTGCGCTCCGATAGAATTCAAGATGCACACCGAGTCGCTCAGTTTCTCGCTCATTTCAGAAACTTTCCTTCCTTTAGCCAATCACCCAGCACCTTTTGAATGAGAGAAGACACGGATCGCGCGTCGCTCTTTGCTGCTTTCTCAAGTGCCGCCTTGACCTGCGGATCGAGGCGCACAGTTACCACGACGGCCGGTTTCTTCGCTGGTGGCCTTCCCATGAATTATTCCTGTGAGCTAATTGACAGTAAAACGAATACGACGTATATGCTATATATGCGTCTATCATACGCATGGCGAAATTGCAAACACGCGATGAGGAAATCCACATGGGAAAACAGAAAGCCGTCATCACGGTCGCGGAAGCGGCGCGTGAGCTGGACGGCATCAGGAAGGCGGCCAGCATGGCGGGGCGTGCCATGGCGAGGCTGGAAACAGAGGCGGAGCGCATCGCGACCAGCACCGGCAATGCAGGGCGAAGCTTGCGCATGGTCTCAACCGAGGGCCAGCTCTCCGCACTGATCCGCTGCGGCGGCACGACAATCCAAATCGAGGGCGATGATTTCGCCGTGAGCATGAACGCGGCAGAGGCGGAGCATGCCTGAGAAAGCGAGACGGCCGAGCGAGGGACCCAGCCGTCTCTAACCATATCGAATACGGGGGGGTATCGACATAGCTGCAGACAATTCTATCACCCCCCACTGATTCGCGTAACCAGAGAGAGGAACACAGATGCAAAATATTGTGCTGAAACCCTCGCGGTGCTCAGCCGAGCATGCGGGTTGCTGGCGATTATTAAGAGAGAAATTGAGGAGCGTGACGGCAGCGATGACGACGCCCTGCTCGCGGTAATCGGGGTTATGGACGCCGATCTCGAAAAGGCGATCACATTAATTGCCGATCGGCCGGCCAAGATCGAACGGGAGGCCGCATGATGGCCACGAAACCAACACGCAAAGCACCGGCCAAACCAGCCGCGCCCATTGATCCGATCTTCTCCGCGATCGCCGAGCATAAGCGGCAGGCCAAGGAAAGCACACGCCTCTATGGCGAGCTGGGCCTGCCGAGGGTGAAGCGTCAAAAAAACATGGTCACCGGCCGGACCGGCTTATTGCATGGCGCTCCTATCCGATGATCGGCGGGTCAGAGATCGACCGCACGCGGGACGCGTTCTTGGGCCAACCCGCCGTCGATCGCGAGCGAATCGAAAGGGAATATCTCGACGCGAAGGCGAGATATGCAGCAACCGAGTATGAAGGCATAGCATGGGACCATCGCACAGGTCTTGCACAGTTGCGCAAACAGGTCGAACTCGCCCTACGGGCGGAAAATAGAGCGGCTACACAGCTGGCTCGGACGAAGCCAACGACGCCAGCAGGCGGGGGCGCTCTGGTCGATTACATCCGAAGTGACATCAAAGACGATCTTTGCTCAAGGAATTGGCCAACGGCCGCACTCAAGACGGTTGCCACCTCTCTTACCCAAATGAAAAAGGAGGCCGCATGCACATGATCGAGCTGCTTAAAATCCACGCCCTCGTTCGCACGGCCAGCGTGCTGCTCGTCATCGCCGACGCGGCGGGCTATGTGCGCAAGGAGGCATGCCAGAAGGCAGAGGCCATAACGATCGAGGCGACGGCTTGGTGCAATGCCCGGGACGCCGCGTGGCGTCGCCGGTCGCGGGCTAAGTGACGGCGGAGGCATAGCGGCAGGCTCAACGGCGCCCAAGGTGGAACAAACGTCCCAAATTGAGCGTTGCAGAGTTGTCGCCGCGACCGTCAAAGCCATCGGTAAAAGCGAGTGGCCAATAAAATCAATTGGGAGGATTCGCCAATGTCTCGCAGACTCTTCGTCGCATTGTTGGGTCTCAGTCTCGGTCTAATTCTACTCCCGCGCATTTCTCTGGCTGGGGATGAGCATCTCTCGCAGGCGATCGAGTACACAAAACTCGCCATTGATGATGGCGAGTACAGACGCGCCGATGGCCTAGCTGCCCATGCCGAGACTGCACTCATGCACGCGGAAGCCAGTGCCAAGGTCAAGGCTAATCCGCACACAGCAGATGCCATCAAACATCTGAAAGAAGCGATTGACGAGGGCAAGCAAGGTCATGCCGATGTCGCAAAGACCCATGCAGAAGCCGCATTGAACAATTTACAACAAGTACTGTAGATCAAGGCATCGTGGGGCACCGGCGGCTGGGCGGCGAGCTATTCCAGTCCGCACCTTTCGCGATACCGCCCGCAATTACCTTGGCCTTGCTCACCTAGCTGCCCTTGGTGGAGACAAGCTCTCCGCAACTCCCTGCACTCCGCGCGCGCAGCAGATCGACCCTGATGCAAGCCATCCGCTTCAATCCCCCTCGGCCCAACCTGAACCGTCTGCGAGAACGCTGCCGCGGAAAAAGCAAAAAGTGCTGCGGCGGATATGGCGAGAGCAAAAGTGGGCATAGGGGTATTCTCCTCCTGAGCAAGCGCTGAAATCAATCGCGGCTTGAAACATCCAAGCGCCGCGATGTCCTAACTACGATTGGCGTGCCAATGTCCACGGCAGGCCAAACTCTTGGACAACCAATTTCCGGAACCGGAATGACCTTTCATCCGGCCCACAACATGCGCGATGTGGTGCAAAAGCCGGAGCGTTACCGAGACCCTGCCATCCGGGGCGACGCGGCCCGACGCCCGCATTAGACCGTGTCCAGTTGCGTGAACGTGACCGCTGATGACGGCGATGGTTGTCATGCGCGATTGCGTGCATGATCCGTGCTGTGTCAGAACGTGAACCGCATAGATGCCATCATGAGTATGCACGGAATCCGCTTGCGCATCCGGTACGATCCACAACAAGTAGCTTGCCACGGAAAGCATCGCTCCGGCAAAACGGGCATATCCCTTGGACTTCATCTGGACCTCGTCTTTTCCGGCAACCGCCGGATGATGGCCTCGTTAAAGCTGAGATTGCCGCTTTCGACAGATTTTGACAATGCCCAATTCCTCGACATGATTCTGGCGCGGTCGACGCGGTGCTACGCAGAGGATAATTCAACAAGAAGCCCCAAGCGCCACAAATTTCAGGTGGTGGCCAGTTTGTTGAACAAGGCCAGCTGATTTTGATCTGGTGAAGCCGCCTTTGTCGCCCCATAATGCAAAGATGGGCGAAATTCATCCATTCACTGTGAGGATTGAGGCTGATCCATTGGGCGTGCGCAGGTTCCGTTGGACAGTTTGCGAGGGCAATCAGATTCATATTCGATCCCCGCATTCTTACGCGACTCGACGCGAAGCCGAGAGGGAGGCAAATGAAGTGATGCTTAAGCATGCTGCATCATGGCGTCGCAACAAATGATCGAGCCCCACAACCCGCGTGATCTGACTGGCCCACTACCGATCTGCCCTCAATTGACCCATTACCGCAGGCCTAGACTGGCGCGGGCAACCTCGTCGGGCATGACTCCGGATGGAGTTTGAAGACTACCCTGAGCGGGCCGTTTCTGGGCAATTCGTCGAGCGCAGCAGGAAGAACCGCCGCCACCGCGCGCGGCGTGATCGCATGGATGACATCC
>DATBPZ010000066.1:0-6390 GCA_036561105.1 Methylocella sp.
TACGACGCGTTCACGCAAATCGAGCGAAAGGGTCTTCTTCGACATGCATGCCGGCCTCCTTCGCCAGCACGCAGTTTGAATCAGAAGTCCGCCGATTCGGGAATCCCTGTCGATTCAGTCAGAGAGGAAACCGCTCTAGCCACCACTTGAGCTTGTTGGGTATATTCGGGCGGCAACCCTGGACGGCAACGCCCATCACGTTAAGGCGGGCCAATCGAGCGTGACAAGTTGCTGGTGAGGTTCCTTGCGAGAGCCAAGAACTCACGACGGCTCGGAGCATCGTGAGGGTGACATCGCAGACCCGCAAAGTGGGGAGGGTCGAAGGCGTCACCTCGAAGACAAATCGCCCAAGGGTGAAGGAAGCGATAGGCGCGGCGCTCAATGTGTCTGTGGCATTTGTTGCAGCATGGTATGCCATCAGGTCGTCTATGGCTGCCTCCGCTTGGCGGATAGCTATTGTCTCGCTTCGTTGGCCCTTCCACCTCGCGGCTGCCTCGCATAGCGCTAGCAAGATGGGGCGCGTGTCGCCACCACTAGCAGCATCACCACCATCATGATTTTCGCTGGCAACGGGGCGGCGGAATGGCGGGGCGGCGGCGGAGCGGAAGCTATTTGCCATGGTGGTCTAGACCCCTTTTTGTCGTTGCTAACGGCAATGATGGTGACGCTTGCGCGGCGGCCTCTGGGAGCTTCACAGACTCAACACAGGCGCGGAATTGCACGGCGTTAGGGCCGCCCGAATAGACCCCAAGAGTCATTCCTTGGCGCTTGTGGCCGACCACTGAGGCGATGATGTTTTCGGGCTGTCCCGCGTGCTCTGCTTTGGTGACGAACCATCGCCGGAACGAATGGAAATTGGTGAGGGAGCGCCGCTTTCCTGGAACCACCACGGCGACCCCCACCGCCCGCATATAGCGAGAGAAGCGCTTGACGGCGGGCATGGAGCGTTCGCGCGGGCTTCCCGCTGGTGGGTCCGCTAATTCGTCGAATAGGTAACCGTCTAAGCTCTTGCCGGCGCTTCGGCCTGTGACGATGGCGCAAAGATCGGAGTGGATCGGGACGGAGCGAACGCCCGCTGTGGTCTTCGCTTTGGTGATCTTGAACAATCCGCCTGCGCAGTCTCGCACTTTAAGGCGACACAGCTCCTCAATGCGCATTCCGCTGAGCGCGGCCATCCTAATGAGGTCTGCAACAAGCGGGTCCGCTGGTCCTGCTAAGAGCGCCGAAAGCTCCTCATCGGTGAAGGCGCGTTCTTTCGTTTCCGTTCCATCAAGATTGGCCTTGGCTTTGGCGATGGTTTGGTCTGTCCATACGTTGAGTTCGACAAGACCCTTGCCTTTCATCCAAGCCCAGTAGCTCGACAACGACGATTTATATTTTGCGGCGGTTGTCCTATCGCCAGACCAATTGGCTGCATCATGCGGGCGCAAGAGCCAGGAGACGAAGGCCCCCGCCCGCTTGCGATCCACGGCCTCAACCGTTTCCGCCCCCCAGTCCTTTAGGCGCTGAATGGCGCGGCGATGGTCTCCCATTGTGCGAGCTGCATACGTGGCCTCAGACAGCCATTGCTCCAAGTGCTCGTCAATCGGCGTCGCCTGCCCGGTGGCGAGCTGATGAAATGCAGTGGCGCGTCTCTCCCGTTCGGGGTCAAACTCGTAGTCAGATGAAGGAATGCCGCTCACGTTTCCAATAGGGTCGCCTCGAAGCTCATAGGCGCGGTCGTCAATGGTCTCGCGTAGGCTTGCGGCCTCAATAGGCGGAGCATCGCGAAGGGCCTTGCGCAGCGCCCTCGCTTCATCCGTCACCATATCGCCGGTCGTGGCTTGGCGGGCTGCTTCGATCTGTCCCTTAAGCTCCGCCACGACTGCAAAGACGCGGGCCTTCGCAGTCACCATATCGCGCGTCTCCAGCGTCCTCTTGAGGCGCTTCTTGCCAACGGCTTTGCGCAGACTTGGGGGAACCTCAACGACGGCATAGAGGCCAAGCCGTCGTCGCTCGATATGGCGTGCCATGATGATGAGGGAGCCCTGGGTCACGCCGGCAACGGGAATGCCTGCGGCGGAGGGAAGCACTACCCCTCACGCTACCCCTCACGATATACCCCTCACATTCCTAGGATTGCAATAGGTAAATCAGCAATATCTGTGGTTTAAAGCGCCCCGTCAGACAGTCCCGCCTCCTCCGCCAATAAACTTCACAACTAATTGATTTTACGTGGCTAACAATCAACCGGCGCTTTCGGCTTACAGTTTGCCGCGCTTGCCATGGCCCCCCGTGACGCGGAGATTGCGCCGCGTCACGTTTCGGAAGCGTGCTCTGATTGCCGCGGGTCGCGCTGCTCGCGCCTTATGCCGCGTGCGTCGCGCTGTCCTTGCGGTCGAAACGTTCGTCGAGGGCAGGCAGTATCGCCCTGATCTTCGCGGCGCCTTCGGCGCCCACCGCCGCTTCGGCCCGCGCCAATATCTGGTTCACGAGTCCCTTGATCTGCGTCTCGTCGAGGCCGAGATTCATCAGCCTGCCCGCTAGGATATTGGTATCCGCGCGGCCCCACCCCATGAAGCTCGTCATCCCCTCGATAGCGGCGGTGACGCCGCCGTCGCCATGCGCGGCCGCCGCTTCAACGGCCTCGTGAGCCCCCGGCATTTTTTCGATGAACTCAGCGACATGGCCTTGCGGCGCTTCATTGCGCAGGAACAACAACACCTGACCGATCGCCGCTTTGGCGATCGCAGGATCCAGTCTCGTTGCGTCCGTCACGTTGGTTGTGAGCAACTCCATGAGAATTCCTCCCTTCTGCGATCGAAGCCCTAAACATGCGCTTCCGAAAGGAATTTTCAACTGTCCCGGCGCTAGAAAACACCCGGATTCCGCGGCGCCGACAAGCCAGTGCCACGCTGGCCTTCCGCGCAGTTGAACCGGACGTTCCAGGGTTGATTGGCGAGCTTGTTCTTCTCTGATGCGCGCCTTCGTTGGCGAACCAGATTTCCATTTCGCGCAATTTTACGGAACGGGCCGCCTCTCCGCCCGGCGTTGCAGCTTCGCCGGAGGCTCAAACAAGAGAAGCGACTGTCGCCAAGCGGACATGAAAATAGCGCGCGAACCCATGCGTCCAGCATTTATCCCTTTGCGGGCGATGCCGAGGTCGCGCGCCATAATAGATCTAAACTAACTTCTGTTGCGCAACCGTGGCGGCTCCACCGCGAAAAATAGAGGCGCGCGACCGTGTGTCGCTTTTACCAACGGCGACCCCGAACAACCACGCCGCGATGGTAATATCCGCGATGAACAACCGCGGCGCCGCCATGGTAATAGCCGCGACGCACGCCGACAGCGCCGCCCGGTCCAACACAACCGGCACGGTAATATCCCCGGGCGCACACGATCGCGTTGGCGTCGGTCGTCGGCAAGGTCAAGCCGGTGACGAACACGCAAAATCCCAGTCCCATCATCGCCACGAATCTCATTGCAAGCCTCTCCGTTCAAGCCCATCTTCATGATGGGCGTTCAGCATGGACTATAGTGGCGCCTTGACCGGTGGATGACAAGCAAGGGCCCCGCTGGCGATTGATCCCGCTCGACGCTTAGCGGCCGCTATTTCGCAACAGAGACGTGTGAGACCGTCCCGTGACGCGTCGCACCCCTACGATACAGATGGCGCCCCATGCAAAATCAGTGATCGCGAACAGCGCCGCCGGCAACACGCCGACATATGTGAAACCGTATGCGAGCAAGGCGATCACCGCGAAAAAACGCAGTAGCGCCTCCCAATAAATGATGGATGCGAATCGTCCCACGTCGCGAGAACTCACGATCAGAGTCGCTGACGTGTACCAAAGAAATCCCGCGACGATCAAGGGCCAGAACGGATTGGGAATTTGCACTCCGAGCAATTGCGCGGCCGGCGGCGTGACCAGAGTTAATCCAAGGCCGATATTCCAGATCCCGGACCAAAAAACCAATCGACCGAATGTCATTTAACGCCCTCATGAAGTTCGCCTTGGCCCTACGGCGTGTTCCGCCAACAGGCCGGCAGCCCATGCTTCCGTGACTCAAAGCCGCGGAGGAACTTTATCATCGTCTCGCGCCTCGTTTGGCTTCTTCTTCTTCAGCAGGTCGCGCTGTCCCACTCCATATCGCGCGATGCTCTGGAGCAATTCGATGAGTTTGACGTCGAGGAAGACGACCCGGTCGCGGGACACAACATGGACCATGCCAGAGAAGGCCGCTGGCGCCGAAGGAAGAAACACGGTCAAATTGCCGTCTTCATGATCTTCGATCACATAGGCCGGTCGTTGCATGCCTTCGGCGAGCAATAGCATCGCCGGCTTGAACCCTCCCGAAGCCTCGGGCTGAAAGGTTTCCGACACGAGACCTTTTAGCGCCGCGTAGACAGGAAGGCGACCGAGCGTGTGGCTCTCCATCAAATTTATGACATTTCTGATAAACGCCGCTCGCAGCAGCATCCCGAAAATGAACGATGCGGTGACGAGCACGACGACAGCCACCAGTTCCTTTAGTCGCGGCGCCTCCACCGAAATGCCACTTGGAAGAAGACGCACGAGAGGCGTCGCCATTTTGACGATGATGTCGAACGCCTTCGCGAGCAGACCCCACGACAACAACAGCGGCAGCAGCACCAAAAGGCCCCCGAGAATCGTGCTCTTTAGAAATTCGACAATGGGCTTCATTGAACCTTCCGTTTTGTTGATCGCGTCATCCGCCGCGCGGCATCCTTACCATGGCGCGCGAGGCACATTAAACTCCTGCCCAACGCGCGGCGTCCTCGCATCTGGAAGACGATGATTTTTGATCGTGGCCGCCGCGAAATTGTGGCGACGACTTGCCGCGAGCGAGGAAATATCGTCTTATTTCGACGATAATGCGCGATTTTAGGGGGCGGCCATGGTGGCGGGAACATTCAACTCAACGATCATCGGTCTGATTCTCGTGTGTGTTTCGATGTTCTGCGGCGCGCGTCATGCGTCGGCCGATTTAGCTAAGAGGCCGCACATCGTCATCATCTGGGGCGACGACATCGGCCAATCGAACATCAGCGCCTACACCAATGGCTTGATGGGTTATCGTACGCCCAACATCGACTCCATCGCCAAGGACGGCGTGATTTTCACGGATTATTACGGCGAACAGAGCTGCACCGCCGGCCGCGCCTCATTCATCACCGGTCAGAGCGGATTGCGCACCGGCCTGACGAAAGTGGGGATGCCCGGCGCCGATCTCGGATTGCAAAAGGAAGATCCAACGATCGCGGAGCTTCTCAAGGCGCAGGGCTACGCGACGGGCCAATTCGGCAAGAATCACCTTGGCGACAAGGACGAGTTTCTGCCGACCGCGCATGGCTTCGATGAATTCTACGGCAATCTTTACCATCTCAACGCGGAGGAGGAGCCGGAACTCCCCGATTATCCGAAAGCCGATGATCCGGAATTTCCTAATTTTCGCAAAAATTTTGGTCCCCGTGGCGTTATCCATAGTTTCGCGCTGCCCGATGGCAAACAAAGGATAGAGGATACCGGCCCGCTCACCAAGAAGCGGATGGAGACCATCGACGACGACATTGCCGAGCGCGCGGTGGAGTTTCTTGAAAAACAGGTCAAGGCCGACAAGCCGGTCTTTCTTTGGGTGAACTTCACCCATATGCATTTCCGCACCCATCCCAAGCCGGAAAGCGTCGGCCAATCGGGGCGTTGGATGGGGCCTTACGCCGACGTGATGATCGACCACGACAAGAACGTCGGCACCGTTCTCGAAAAGATCAGGGATCTTGGGATCGATGACAACACGATCGTGATGTATTCGACCGACAACGGCCCGCATATGAATTCCTGGCCGGACGCGGCGATGACGCCGTTCCGCAATGAGAAGAACTCGAATTGGGAGGGCGCCTATCGCGTGCCCGCGATGGTTCGCTGGCCGGGCAAGATCAAGCCAGGTTCCGTATCCAATGAGATCGTGTCGCATCTCGATTGGATGCCGACGCTGCTCGCGGCCGCCGGCGTGCCCGATATCAAGGAAAAACTCCTCAAGGGCTACAAGGCCGGGAAAACGAATTTCAAGGTCCATCTCGACGGCTACAATCTGTTGCCGTATTTGATCGGCCAGGAAACCAAAGGTCCGCGCAAGGAGTTTTTCTACTTCTCCGATGAAGGCAACCTAACGGGACTGCGTTTCGACAACTGGAAATTCGTTTTCTCCGAACAAAAAACTCCCGGCACATTGGCGGTTTGGGCCGAACCGTTCACCAATCTTCGAGTGCCCTTAATTTACAATCTCCGTCTCGATCCATACGAGCGCGCGAGCATCACGTCGAACACCTATTATGATT
This sequence comes from Methylocella sp., assembly GCA_036561105.1. Taxonomy (GTDB): domain Bacteria; phylum Pseudomonadota; class Alphaproteobacteria; order Rhizobiales; family Beijerinckiaceae; genus Methylocapsa. The sequence continues at coordinate 6,344 of DATBPZ010000066.1, forward strand.
GGCTGCTGGACCACGCCTTCATGTTGATGCCAACGCAAGCCTATGTC
>DATBPZ010000067.1:0-6445 GCA_036561105.1 Methylocella sp.
GATGCCGGCGCGAACCCGGATCATCGCCGTTTTTTCGATCCCTAGCTTCATGGCGATCGCATCGGCGGTCTTGAAGCCAATGCCGCGGATGTCGCGCGCGAGGCGATAGGGGTTCTCCGCCATGACCTGCACGGCGTCCGCGCCATAGGTCTTGTAGATGCGCACCGCCCGCGCGGTGCCGACACCGTGGCTATGCAGGAAGACCATGATTTCTCGGACGATCTTCTGCTCGGCCCACGCCGCGGTGATGCGATCGGCGCGTACCGGTCCAATGCCCGTGACCTCGCGCAGGCGCTCGGGCTCTGCCTCGATCGTATCAAACACCTTCTCGCCGAACGCGCGTACCAGCTTCTTGGCATAGACCGGCCCGATCCCGCGAATCATCCCGGAACCGAGGTATTTCTCGATGCCATCGAGCGAAGTCGGCTCCGAAGTTTTTAGAAATTTCGCCTTGTACTGCTGGCCATGAGTGCGGTCATTGATCCATTCGCCCGTTGCGGTCATCCACTCGCCGGCGGAGATCACCGCGGCATGCCCGATCACCGTGACGAGTTCGCGGTGGCCGCGTGCCTTGATCCGCAGAACGCAGAAACCGTTCTCCTCATTGTGGTACGTAACGCGCTCGACGAGGCCCGACAGCACTTCCTGGGTAGATGGTTCCGGCTGCGGCTTCATGCGAATTGTCGCGTCATCTGCTTTGCCGCAGCGCGCCCAATCCCACGGCATATCGAAGTCGCCGGACCAGATGCCGATCCGTGCCTCTCGCGCAGCCTTCTCGATAGGGAGGTAGCCAAGAGAATACTGTCGATACGTATTTGACTTGCTAGCATAGAAACAGCGACCATCGAAATTGCGTCCTCGCACAGCTTTTCAGGGCGCCCCAACCACCACGTCGGTGTTGCGCCAGCCATATGTACATCGAGGCGCAGGGCTACGCTTGTTGATGTTTGATGCGGAACCGCATCAAAAACCAAGGAATACCTTGACGAAAAAGCCGCGATTAGAGAACCGATGATCATCGGCGCTTTGGAGCTAAGCGAGACACCGTCAAGATGGGCTGCCTCTTGATGACGGCGTCGTCTCTGGCATTGCTATAACGATGAGCAGCAGTCCGGCCGTGGCCACGATCGCAAGGGTCAGGAAGGCGGCATTGTAGCCAGCCATCGTGACGAGATAGCCGGCCACGACCTGGCTCGACGAGCCGCCGATCCCCTGAACGGTGCCGACCACGCCGCGGGCGAGGCTGTAATGGCCGGTCCCGCCCATGATATCGGCGAGGATGAGGGGCAAAAGCGCTTCGAAAAGCCCGCCGCCGACCCCATCCAGCACTTGAACAGCCAGGAGCCAGGACGGATCGTCAAACCATATGCAGAGCCCGCCGCGCAGCGGAAGCGCGGCGAAAGCGACGAGCAGAAGCGGCTTGCGACCTAGCGCATTCGCTCGGGTGACGAGCAGCGCCATAAAGATCGTGGCGAACTGGGCGACGATAATGGCGGCGGAGGTGAGGCCGGTTTCCCAGCCAGGATTGGCCAGTGCGAGCTTTTGGACGATGAGCGGCAGCATCGGCGCGTTGGCGAAGTGAAACAGCGCCGCGGCGGCCCCAAACACGAGAAGGGGCCGGTCGCGGATCAAAACGCGCCAGCCGATGGGAAACCCTGGATGGTGGGGCCCATCCATTTCGAGACCCCGGGCCTTGTCGTGATCGATGGCGCGCGCAGGGATCGAGAGCACTGCGATCGTCGTCAGCACCGCAAATAAGGGCGCGAGATAAAACGGCGCCTCTTGCGAATACGCTACCCCAGCGACCCCGATGAAGGCTGCGATGAAGACATTGCCGGCACGGTCGAATGCGGCGTTGCGGCCGAGACGAGCCGGCAGCGCCATTCGTCCGCACAGACCGAGGGTTATCGCAGCGGCGGTTGGCGCAAAGACACCACCGAGGACAGCCATGATGATGTCCGCGATAAGCACGACGGGAAGGACCGGCATCCACGCGATCGCAAGGCCACAGCCCGACAGGACGAATGCCCCGGCGATGATCAGGGCCCGTTTTGCCCGAGTGCGGTCGATGAAGGCGCCGACGGCCGGATGCGCCATGATGCCGATGAAGCCACTGGTCGAGAGCACGGCGCCGATCGCGGCCTGGCTCCAATGCACCTTTGTGAGCAGGAAGACGTTCACATAAGCGCCGAGCCCGCCACGCACATCGGCGAGGAAGAAATTGAGCCAGTCCAGAGCATTCAGCCGCATGCCAGGGTCCAATCTATATCCCTCCACCCGTAGCACGCCCTGGACGCTGCCGATGCACTCGAGGTGCGGAGGTGAACCCCGGCGCGGACGCCGATCATTCGCTTCGGGAGTTCGAGTGATTGGGGTTCAGCCCGAGACCGATCGACGGGATGTCCACGAAACGCCTCTAACTTCTGGAGTTGTATCCCAAGAAAGCGGTTCAGCCGATGCGAATAGCGAAGACGCTCTTATAGTAGGATGGGAATTCCATGAATGAGCGAGTAGTTTTTTGATCGGCCATGAATTCTGAACAGCCCCTTTTTCGTGCGGCGGGAGACGGCGTTATCATGGGAGCGATTTTTCCGCATCGCCTTCATGCGGGTTTACCTGGAAGCAGGCACGGTGCCCGGTTAGCCTCAGCACCACGGCGCCAATCACCGCACCGCCACCCTATCGCGCCCAAAGTAAAAGACGCGACAGAACCAAAAAAATGGTATTATTTCTTGTTTTCTGAGGCAACCATGTCAGCTCATGCATTCGAGGTGGAGGTGCTCTCACGAGCCCGCAATGAAATTGAGGTGTGCCACACGGCAGAGGGCCATTGATTCAAGTTTTTTGTCATCACGAACGCGCATGGCAAGAGAATCTTATCTGAATCAGTCGAGGTTGTTGCCAAAGAAGGCGCTACCCACACGGCGGAGTTCTTTTCCGGCAGTGCTCGTGCTTTTGCCATAACGGTGGCCCATCGATCTCACGCAATTGATTGAATTCGCCCGCGTTGCCGGCGCGACAGAGGTCAAGGTATTAATTCCGACGGGGGGATACTCGCGGAGTGAGCAGCACTGCTGCCGCGAATCGCGCTGCAAGTCTGCGCGCATCGGATTTTCTGTACTCTTGGCGAGCGACCTCTGGCGCGCCAGAGGAAGATGAAGCGACCATCAATCTTGAGATAGACTTCGTCGAGATGCCAGGTTGAATGTGGCTTCGGCCGGCGATTGCGCAGGTCCGCCAGTATGTTCGAATTTGATTTTCGACGGGGACAGGTCCTGCGTGAGCTCGTCGGACGCGGGCCGAAACGTCGGAAACGGGGACACGCCGATGATGTGAGAGTGGCTGCCCAGCATCAGTGCGTGGGCGATGAGGGCGACGACCCATTGCAGTGCCGCGATTTCACCGGGGTTGAACCGGGTGCGGCCGGCAGCAATCGCCATGAACGGGACGATTGAGGTTTGCGCCGCGAAGGACTGCCAGCCCGGACCAAGCGCGCGACGACGCTTGGCGTCACTCGACACGGTTCCGGCCAGTGCGGTGACGGCAAGAGCACCAAAGAAGATGAACGAGGCAACATCGCCGTTGGCGATCAGATGCACCACCGCCCATAACCCGACGCCAATGAGGAATGGATGGCGTGTAACCCACACGATGCCTTCGGGTGAGCGCGCCACCCGGCCTTCCTGGCCTACGGAGGTCGGGTTTGGCGTGGTCAATCCGATCACCGCCAGGAGAAAGGCGGGAAGCATAAGTATAACCGCTATCGGCTTCCACCACTCCAGAATGCCCCGGGTCGCCACATAGGGGGCATCCTTATAGGACATGACGAGCCACACGACGGCGGCCAGTGAGACGATTGAGAAGACCGCACGGTAGGCGCCTTCGCCAAACGCCGCGATCGCTCTGTCGCGCAAAGTGGTGCCGGCGATGCCGAGATGGATGCCAGAAAAGCAGATCGCGCCCAGGACCAAAGACAGCATCGATTGTTCACCGTTCCGTTTCAATCTGAGCAGGATGCTCAAGTTCTTTGAATTTGAGCGACTCGGTCTCAATAAAAGTTTCTACACGTAACCCTCTACCGCATTCAATGTCTTCATCCCATTTACGGTATAAGTACTTCGATTCCAGCCTTGATGTCATTGAGAAGAGGCTTGCCGATTTCTGCCATAGCGTCGTTCGAACGAGGGACAGGGGCAAGGGTTCTGAAGCGTTCTACTGCCCATACGGCTATTTCTACCGCATTCCAGTCTTCGAGCGGTAATTCTCGGGCGAGGACTTCTCTATTTTTCTGCCACGCATCCAATGGGAAATTGCGAGCTGCAGCTGACGCCCAACGCTTATTATCAACAAACTCCATCATAGCTGTTTGGGCGATGAAAAAATCGTCCGCGATCAATCGGGCAGCGGTCTTGAGTTCGTTGGCACGAAAGAGCTTATCTCTGGCCGCTTCTGCTTTCTCTTTTCTCACCGCGAGCAAATAATTAGCGCCTGTGGTGATCGCGGCTCCGATCAGAACACCCAAGAAACCGACCATCGCCGGAATTAGGGTATCCACATTTCATCCCTTTTCACACGATCACCCCGCCAAGAGGCTTGATGAAATCATGCCATTTCAATTAGCAGTTTGTGAGTTTTTTTCAACTCGACCGCAGAAAGCGGTCATTCGCTCGAGCCACCTGAATGACGTCAGTGAGCCGTTTCCGGACGAGCCGAAGCCCAAGTTTGACATCCTTCAATTCGGCAGGGCCTATATTTGCCTAACAATATCAAAAAAAGGCCCCTTTTGCCGAAGGTGCCATACTGAGAAGAAGCGATGTCGACTAGACGACAGTTTATCCAGGCCCTTCCTGCTACGGAGCCTCTTTCGCCGTATCCGGTCACCTGGTCCTCAATGAGAGCCCCGCACACGCTCAAGAGGCGGCTCCTTTGAAAGGACACGGACATCGTTCTTGCGATAACGATGGCGCTGACACAAACAGACATGGTCTGGTTATGACGCCGGTTGAAGCCGCGCTCAAAAGGAACCCTGTTGCGGCAGCAGACGGGACCTTGAACGGCAATTGAGATCTGCGTATGTTGCATGCATGCGGATTCTGGTCCTCCGGCGGTTGCTCATTGTCCTGACTGGCCTTGCTTTCCTCGTCGGGGCGGCAGTTCAGGTGATGCCATCAGCGCGTTTGATGGCATTGGATTGTGCGAATGCCGCGCAAACCATGACCGGCGACTGCTGTGCGAAGATGGCGATGAAAGACCATGTCATGCCAGCGCCAATGAAACAGGTGCCGTGCAAGGGCATTTCGCTCGATTGTGCCAATCAGGTGGGTTGTATCTCTTCGCCGGCACTTCCAGCGCCGGCAACGGCACTCGGGTCCCCAACCGCTTACGGACACGTGGTGTATTGGTCGCCCCTTGTTTCGCGAGCCGGGCTGTCGATCAAACCCGACCTCTTCCCCCCTATAGCGAACCGCATAGCCGCTTAGTTAGCCATCGCACCGCGCAAATTGCACCTTCGCGTTCGGCACACCCAGCGCGCATGTAAACACGCGGTTTCGTCGGCTAAAGGCCGTCCCGGATTGGAGGTAATTTCATGTCGTCGCGTTTCTTCGCGGGTGCTGGCGTGGTCGCCATTATTCTCGCAGCCGGCCACGCTTTGGCAGCGGCCGAGGACCAACTTTTCAAGCCGGTAAGCAAACCGCAGAAGGCCGCTCCTGCTAAATCCGCCGCGGCTGCAAAGTTCGAGTCCTTGGGCGCGACTGTGGAAGGCGTACTCGCCGCGGGTCGGCGACTCAACCCTTCGCTCCGCGCGGCAGCGCTCGATACATCGGCCGCCGCAGCCAAGGCCGATGGCGCCGATGCGCTCGATGATCCGGTAATCTCGGACAGCTATCAATACTACCGCAATCCAGGCGTCTTCAGCGGGCATGCGATCATGGTGACACAGGCGTTCCCTCTCTGGGGAAAGCGGAGCCTGCGGCGTGAGGCGGCACTGGCGGAGTTGGATGCCATTCGCGGGCGCGAGAATGCCGCGCGCGATGCTCTCGATGAACGCATCAAGGTCCCCGCCTTCGCGCAATATTATGTGGCGAGCCGTGCCCTCGCTCTGAACCAAGAGGTCATCGCGCTCGCGCGCGGTCTGCGTGCAGCGGCAGAGGCGCGCTATAGCGCTGGACAAGGCGATCAACCGGCGGTCATCAAGGCCCTCGGGGAGGAAACGGCGGCAGAGATCGAAACAGCGAGGCTCAATGGCGAGCGAGCGGTCGCAAGGGAAATGCTCAACGCGCTGCTCGCACGCCCCGCCGGCGCCCCGTTGGCAGAACCTTTGCGGCTGCGGCCCTTGCCTGCCAGGGAGCTTGCCATTGCTTCCCTGGTGGAACGCGCCCGCGGTAGCAGCCCGGCGCTCGCCGCAAGCGGCGCGGAGGTGAATGCGGCGCACGCGCGGCGTACC
>DATBPZ010000068.1:0-23461 GCA_036561105.1 Methylocella sp.
CGGAAAATAACACTCAATCCGGCGCATTTGCGCCTCGGAGAGCAAAAACAAATCAGCCATGGCGAAGCCTCCTCGCCCCGCCTATGAATCAGCCGACTCACCTCAACGCAAGAACTTTAATGGGTCCTGAGCCTAGGGCGATGGCTAAACCCCAACACGCAGCAAACCGGGCGATCGCTATAGAACGAGCGAAGGACGACGGGGCCAGTCGTCCATGATACCCGTCCGGCATATTCCTGGCTATCCCGGGAATGCCTGTGAGGGGGGTGGATATGAATACCAATCGTATCGGACTGTTGGCTTGGGTCATTCTAGCACTTATTGGGTTCCTCCAGATTGTCGACATCGCGGGGATCCCAATCATCATATGTGCAAGGTGTGGCGCGGTGCTGAACTTGGTGCTTGGCGTTATTCTCATAGCTGTTTCAGCTGCGGCTTTTCTTACAAACCGTGCGGCTGCAGGCCCCCAGCTGCGTTGAAGTTCGACGGAGTTGTGGACCTGATGCACGCTAGCGGACGCGAGAACCCTTATTGAGGATGAGGGAGCGTGCTGACGCGGTGTCGCGGCGGGTGGAGATGCAGATCCGCTGCGGCGACTTTGCGAATATTGGCTGGAAGCCACACGAGGCAAGCTTCAAATAAGTTGCCGTCAGATTCCGCCGCCATCGACGAAGACGTCGTTGCGCGCCTGCGCCTGCGTGATGTTGCTACCTGGCGGCACGCTGCGCGTGAGCCAGACATTGCCGCCGATCGACGACCCCCGGCCAATCGTAATCCGGCCAAGAATCGTCGCACCGGCATAGATTACAACATCATCTTCAATAATGGGATGCCGGTTGCCTCCCTTGAGCAAGGCGCCATTTTCATCCACCGCGAAGCGCTTGGCACCGAGCGTTACGCCCTGATACAGCCGCACATGTTTCCCAATGACGGCCGTCTCGCCAATGACAACGCCGGTTCCATGATCGATGAAAAAACTGTCGCCGATCCTGGCACCCGGATGAATGTCGATGCCGGTGGCGGAATGGGCGATCTCCGAAATGATGCGGGCAAGCAGAGGCGCGCCCAAAAGATAAAGCTCATGGGCAAGCCGGTGGCGCGCGATCGCAACAATTCCAGGGTAGCAGAAGAGCACTTCATCGATGTTGCGGGCCGCCGGGTCACCCTGGTAGGCGGCTAGAATATCGGTTTCGAGAAGCCCGCGCACCTTTGGCAGTTTCTCGGCGAAGGCGCGGGTGATTTCGCGGGCCTTCGCGTCCAATTGTGCCGCGTCTTTACCGGCCAGATAAAGTGCAAGCCGAAGCTCACGGCGGATCTGCTCGCGGAGCGAATGCAGCGCTTCGTCGAGGGTGTCCGCGATGAAAGAATCGACCGCTTCCTCGGTGAGTCCGGCCGGGCCAAAATGCCTTGGAAAAAGCGCCGCCGTCACGCCCTCCAGAATATCGGAGAGCACGTCCTGCGATGGCAATTCGTAGGTGACGCCATCGGGTTTCGTGCTCTGCCGCCAACCGCTTCGTAAATTCCGCAATTGCCCGACGATCTGCTGCAGATCCCAGCCCGGCTGCACGCATCCGCCGTCGTTGTCTTTCAGTCGATAATCCATGTCGGCCATCAGAAGAGGTTGCTGGCCGAAGCGTTTAGCATCAAATCGCGAGAATGTTTTTCCCTTTTTGCTCTCGGCTGGAAAAGGATTATCTCTGAGGAATTGCTGCACTTTAATGCCCGCGATAGCTCTTTTGGGTTTGAATCTTATGCAGCGCGGCGACGAGTGCGTCGATATCCTCGTTCGTGTTGTAGAGTGCGAGCGATGGGCGCACCGTCGTCTCCAGTCCGAACCGTCGCAGGATCGGCTGCGCGCAATGATGACCGGCCCTGACTGCGATGCCTTCACGGTCTAGCGCGGCGCCGACATCCTCGCTGCGGCAGCCATCGAGCACGAAGGAGATCACCCCGGCTTTTTCCTTCGCCGTTCCGATGATGGTGAGGCCCGGCACGCCATTCAGCCCCAGCGTCGCATAATCAAGCAGCTCATGCTCGTAGCTTGCGATATTGGCCATGCCGATCCGGTCGAGGTAGTCGATCGCAGCGCCAAGCCCGACCGCATCGGCGATATTGCCGGTGCCCGCCTCGAAGCGGAGCGGCGGCGCCTGATAGACGGTCTTTTCGAAGGTGACGTCGGCGATCATATTGCCGCCGCCTTGCCACGGCGGCATCGCCGCAAGCACATCGGGCTTGCCGTAAAGAACGCCGATGCCAGTCGGGCCGAACACCTTATGGCCGGAAAAGACATAGAAATCGCAATCGAGCGCTTGCACATTGACCGGCATATGCGACACGGCTTGCGCGCCATCGACGAGCACGCAGGCGCCATGCCGGTGCGCGATCGCCACCATTTCCTGCGCTGGGGTCACGGTGCCAAGCGCGTTCGACACTTGCGGCAGCGAGACCAGCCGCGTTTTCGGCGAAAGAAGTTTCGTATATTCTTCCAAAATCACCTGGCCGCTGTCATCCACCGGAGCCACCCGCAGGACAGCACCCACATCAGCGCACAGCATCTGCCACGGTACGATATTGGCGTGATGTTCGAGCCAAGTGATAACAATCTCGTCACCCCGGTGGACGTTGCAGCACCCCCAAGCTTGCGCGACGAGATTGATCGCCTCCGTCGCGCCGCGGGTGAAAACGATTTCGTTGGCCGAGCCCGCGCCGAGGAATCGCCGGACTTTTTCGCGCGCCGCCTCATAGGCGTCGGTCGAGCGGGCGGCGAGCGCGTGGGCGGCGCGGTGAATGTTCGAATTTTCGGTTTCATAGAACAACGCGAGCCGGTCGATGACCGCCTGCGGTTTTTGCGTCGTTGCCGCATTGTCAAGCCAGATCAGCGGCTTGCCATGGACCTGCTGTTGCAGGTTCGGAAAATCCCGCTTGATCGCATAAGCATCGAAGGCGCGTGTGCCGGAGATGAGATCGGGCGCCAGTGCGGGCTCTAGGGTCGGCGTGACGGCGGTTGATTCGGGCGTTGGAACCGGCGCCTCGGGTGCTGTGACCGGCGCGCTCGCGGCTTGCCCTTCATTGAGGAAATAGAGCGTCTCGCCGGGGATCGCCGGGGTTGCAGGCTTCGCTCCATGAGAAAATCCCGCTGGCGAAGGTGTTAATGGAAACGCCGAAACGCTGCCGGGCGCTTGCGGCCGGAGGTCTGCCTCGGACGGGTAATTGGGCCGGAACGCCGGGCTCTGTTCAAAAGCAGGTGCAGGGGGCACAGCGGCGGGCACCGAAGGCTGCGCGGCGGCCGTTCCCGTATCATTGAGGAAATAGAGGGCTTCTGGACCCGGGATGGAACTGTGCGAAAAACCGGCCGGAGAAAATCCCGAGGGGAGGGTGGTGGGCACCAGGGATGTCGCTTGGCCGAGACTGTGCGGCAGAGCGCGCAATTCCGCCTCGCCTGGAAATCCGTGAACTGTCTCCTGGCCTTTTTCCGGCGATGGGCCGGGGAGCCCGGCGGCAAGAAGCGGTGTTCCGGCGGCACCGGCCGGGATGCCCGTTGCGCTCGTGGCAAGCCCAGCGGCTGGAATATGCCGCCCTGTGGTATCGATAACTGTCGGCGGCGCGCCGCCGAATTGGGTTGGATAACCTGGCTGTCCCGCCGCGAAGGGGGCGGTCGCGAGCGCGCCGGGCACGCTTGTCCCTGGCGCCGCCGCCGCCGCGCCGATAGCTCCCGGCACGGATGTGGGCGGGGCGGGGGGACGCTCTTGCGTGATGGCAAAGTTTGCCAAGGCCTGAGGGTCCACCGTCTGCCCAGGCGAGGCATTGAGGAAAGCATTCCCCAGCTTCGCGATCAAACCGGGGTCGATCACGGAGGGTGCCTCCCCGCCCCATTGCGGGGCGGGCGGAGTGGTCAAAGGCACGCTGGCCGCCGAGTGGCGTGGGTCAGGCATACTCATGATAGTGGCCAACCTCCACATTCTCCAACACGCCAAGCGCATCCTCTGTCAGGATCGCGGATGAGCAGTAGAGCGAGATCAAATAGGACGCGATTGCCTTGCGGTTGATGCCCATGAAGCGGACCGAAAGGCTCGGCGTCACTTCCCCTCGCACGCCTGGCTGGAACAGCCCAACAACGCCTTGCTTCTTTTCGCCGGTGCGCAGGAGCAGAATGGTCGTGGTGCCGGACCCATTCGTGCCGTCCGTGATCTTGAGCTTGTCGCTGGGAACGAGCGGGATCCCGCGCCAGGTCAAGAAGGGTGTGCCGAACAAATTGATGGTTGGCGGCGGAACGCCACGCCGCGTGCATTCGCGCCCGAAGGCCGCAATGGCACGTGGATGGGCAAGGAAAAACGCCGGCTCTTTCCAGACCTTGGAGATCAATTCGTCGAAATCGTCAGGCGTAGGCGGCCCCCGGCGCGTCGGAATTTTCATAAACGGCGCGGCATTGGAGAGAAGACCGTAATCCGCATTATAGAGAAGTTCGGACTCCTGGCGCTCCTTGACCTTTTCGATCAGCAGGCGAAGCTGCTCTTGGATTTGATCGTAAGGCTGGTTGTAAAGATCGGAGACGCGGGTCTGAACATCGAGAACGGTGGTAACTGCGTTGAGGAAATATTCGCGTGGGGCCGTCTCATAATCGACGAAGGTTTCTGGCAGATCCGTGTCGCGCTCCCAGGTTGGGCTGCATTCGACTTCGCCGAGGCCCTCGCGCTCCTTGACCTTGTTCAACCGGTAGATACCGGCCTCGACCGGCACCCAGGGAAGGAAAGACACCAGCCAGCGCGGGGTGATCGCCAGCATTTGCGCCCGTGTTTTTGTTGCATTGGCAAGCTGGCGGGCAGCCGGCTCGCTTAAAGTCCTTCTTATTTCTGTGTCATCTGCCATTGAGTCACCTCCACATCTCGAAACCGTCGAGAGAACTGAAGGCGCTCTAGCATCGCTCCCGGAGAATGTTTTTCTTTTTTGGTTGTTGTGACAATTTTGCTCATAATTACATGAAATCTATCAAATTAAGCTATAAAATCGGATTTTGATTACATAACGATACTATTATTATAGACTTTACCTGTGTTGCTTTTTCGCCGAAAGCCGCTCCAAAGATGCGGCGGGCCATTGGCCGGGCTCGTGGTCCTGCGCGAGACGAGTCATCAAGGCGGCGTTGGCCTTTGAATTTGCCCGGAACATGCTACCGTTGTGGCGATTATGACACTCTCTTTCACTCTATTCGACACAGCGATTGGCCGTTGCGCGATTGCATGGCGAGGGCGTTGTGTCGTCCGCTTGCAGCTTCCCGAAGACAACGACGCGAAGACCCGCGCCCGCGTGCTGCAGCGACATCCAGCTGCAAGGGAGGCGGCGCCTCCACGCCAAATTGCACAAGTGCTGAATGCTGTCGCGACGCTGTTGCGCGGCACGCCAAGCGATCTGTCCTTCATCATGATCGACATGGAGGGCCTGCCGATATTCCATCGCCATGTCTATCAGGCGGCGCGCGCCATTCCGTTCGGCGCGGCGGTGACTTATGGCGAACTCGCGAGGCAGGCAGGCGTCCCCGGTGCGGCTCGCGCCGTGGGACAAGCCTTGGCGCGTAATCCCTTCGCGATCATTGTGCCGTGCCATCGGGTGCTCGCGGCGGGCGGCAAGATCGGCGGTTTCTCGGCAAATGGCGGTGCGGCGACGAAGCTGCGCCTGCTCGCTATCGAAGGCTACAAAATAGGCCCCGCGAAAAGCCTGGAAAAATGGCTGCGAGAAAACCATGCGCCCTCCCTTTTCGACAGCCCTGCCTCTGCCGACGTATAACGGCTCCGGTTCTGAAATGGTGAGGTGGGCGATATGACTTGGCCGACACAGCTGCACCCCCTATCGCTGCCGGTGATCGGGGCGCCGCTTTTCATCATCTCCAATCCGCGCCTGGTGATCGCCCAATGCACCAACGGCGTCATCGGCGCTTTTCCGGCGCTTAACGCGCGCCCGGAACCGGCACTCGGCGATTGGCTCGCGGAAATCACGTCTGCCCTTGCGAAATTTGAACAGTCGAACCCCGACGCGGAGATTGCGCCTTTCGCAGTCAATCAGATCATTCACCCGTCCAACGACAGGCTGGCGGCCGATCTCGATCTTTGCGAAACCTATAAAGTCCCGATCATCATCACCAGCCTTTCGGCACCAACGCATATTGTTCCACGCGTGCATGCCTGGGGCGGCATCGTCTTCCATGACGTCATCAGTGTGCGTCACGCGAAAAAAGCCATCGAGGCTGGCGTCGATGGTCTGATCCTTGTCTGTGCCGGGGCCGGGGGGCATGCCGGAACGCTGTCGCCGTTTGCCCTCATCGAGGAAGTGCGCAAATTTTGGCAAGGTCCCGTCGCGCTTGCCGGAGCGATCGCGACCGGCCGCGGTGTTCTTGCCGCGCGCGCCATGGACGCCGATTTCGCTTATGTCGGCACCCGTTTTATCGCGAGCGAAGAAGCAAACGCGGACCAGCGTTATAAGCAAATGATCACCGCGAGCGATGCCGCGGATATTCTGTATTCCGCCTATTTCACGGGGGTTCCTGGCAATTATCTCCGCCAAAGCGTGCTTAATGCCGGCCTCGATCCGGACCATCTGCCATCCCGTGACAAGACCGCGATGAATTTCGAGGCAGCCAAGGCCAGTGAGGCGGTCAAGGCTTGGCGGGATGTTTGGGGCGCCGGGCAAAGTGTTGGCACGATCGGCGATGTGCTGCCCGCTGCCGCGATCATCACGCGCATGCGCGAGGAATATCGCCAGGCCAAAGCCGGTTTATGCGCGTAAGCGTTTTCGTATCGCGACTTAGGCTTTGCGCGAGCGCAGGACCAGCCGCCGCTCGAGCTTCTGGATGGGCCGGGCATTCGCTGGATAAAGCTTGGCGAAAGTATCAATGTCCGCCATGGCCACCTTTATAGGGCGGGACAGCACCATCCAATCGACAATTTCGCTGCAAGGCGGCGTCGTCAGCGATCCGGAATAAAAATAATACCCGCGGTTCGAGGGCAGCAAACCCCTCGGATCAATGCCCGGAGCGGCCGCGACCGCCGGGCCTCCCGCCTCTGGCATAGAGGCAACGATCTTGGCGAACACTGGATTTGGCTTGCCAGCCTCCAGCATCACGCCGACCACGCCGACCGAACCCTCTTCGCTGCGATGGACGAAATGCGCCTCCATCGGAAAGCCTTTGCCATCGATGTGATGCTCGCTCGGGTGATGGAAATGGAACTGCACCAAGGTGTATTTCCCGGAGCCTTTGGTCAGCGTGCCCCCATCATTGAAATTGAGCTGGATCGTGTGGCCATTGTTGATGATCGTTTCGGCCTGACGTGTCCAAGCGAATTTGAGCGGTGCAAGCTGTGCCTTGATTGAACTGTCGATGACGATGGGCGATTGCTGGCCGCCATTTGCGCAGACACGGTCGGCCGGATCGAGATCGCCCCAATGGCCGGGACCCTGCGCGCCCTCATAGCTCCAATGCGCCACCTCCTCGCCAAATCCAAAATTTGTGCAGATAGGGCAGAGGGCGAATCCGGCGAGTGCTTTCAAAACGCTGCGGCGATCCATGCACCCCTCCAAAAAACACTTGCCAGACCGCGCCTGAGACGGGTCCTTATGACGTGTCCTAACTATGACATCTATGAGAGAATCTCAGTCCTCGCGTTCTCCTATTTCTTGGGCTCAGCAAGAGTTATCCAGTCTTATCCACAAGAACATTTGACAACCAAAGAAATGTTCTTTATTTGTTCGCGTTTTAATCGTAGAACATTCACAGAACAAACATTTTTTTCGATGTCACTGATCCGGCGGAGAGACAGCAAACATGTGGCAAGAAGATGTCAACAATGCGAGCGCCGAGCCCCATGCGGGCAGTTGAAACACCTGTGGTGGCTCTGGCCCCATCGGCAGGCGTCCCAGTCCCGCGAGGCAAAGGCACCCGCGGGGCGTTATCGAATGCATCGGGACGGTTCGAGAAGACCACGCGATGTTACGACGGCGATGACTGGGACCCGCTTGAGGATTTGCCCCCCTTGCGGACCCTGGTCACACGTGAATCCGCCAAAACGATCATCACCCGCAATGTGTCGCCGGATATTTCCTTTGACCAATCGATCAATCCCTATCGGGGTTGCGAACATGGCTGCGTCTATTGTTTCGCGCGGCCGACCCATGCCTATCTCGGCCTTTCGGCGGGGCTCGATTTCGAAACAAGGCTGTTTTCCAAGACAAACGCGGCAAGCCTCCTCGAGCGTGAATTGTCGGCGCCAGGCTATGCGGTGAAGACGATCGCGATTGGAACCAACACCGACCCCTATCAGCCGATCGAACGCAAGGAACGGGTGATGCGCCAGGTGCTTGAAGTTCTGGCACGTGCCAATCATCCGGTGGCCATTGTCACCAAATCGGCGCTTGTCTTGCGCGATCTCGATCTTCTTGCGCCGATGGCTGAAAAAGGCCTCGTCAAAGTGGCGTTGTCGGTGACAACGCTCGATTCCATTCTCGCCAGGAGAATGGAGTCCCGCGCGAGCAGTCCCGGGCGGCGGCTTGGCGCAATCCAGCATCTGGCGGAGGCCAAGATTCCCACAGCCGTCCTGGCGGCGCCGATCATTCCAGGACTGAATGATATTGAAATAGAGGCCATCCTGAACCGCGCCCATGCCGCCGGTGCGCGGGAAGCCGGATACGTACTTTTGCGGTTGCCGCTCGAAGTCCGCGACATCTTCATCGAATGGCTCAGCGCGCATTATCCGGACAAATGCAAACGCGTCCTCTCCTTGATGCGCGGAGCGCGGGAGGGCAAGCTTTATGACGCCCGCTTCGGCCGCCGGATGACGGGGGCTGGTCCCTATGCATGGATGATCGGACGGCGGTTTCAAGCGGCTGTGGCACGCCTCGGCTTCGCCGCAGCCAGGACCCCGTTGTGCCAGGATCTTTTCGTGCCTCCCATGCGCCAAGGCGAACAATTGAAATTATTTTGAACCGCCAAAGTTAGCAATTTTTTATGCCTCTACGACAGGGCGGGATGGCGGCGCGCTTCCCGCCTATTTTTCGTAGCCTTTTTCAATTCGCGAATACACCTGTCCGGTAAACGTTTGGATTTGGCCGCCGATGAAGGGAGCGCCAACCGCAAGCGCGATAAAAATAGCGATAATCTTGGGGACAAACGTAAGGGTCGCCTCTTGCACCTGCGTCAAAGCCTGGAACAATGCGATGATCAGACCGACGCACATGGCGGCCGCCACCGCCGGACCAGACCCCATGATGATTGTCCAGATTGCTGCGCGAAGCAGCTCCAAGGCATCGGCTTCATTCATGCTGCGGCAACGACAACGCCGGGTCCCAGGGTCACTTTGCTTCCATCCTTCAATGTGGCGACGGCTCCGCCGCCCGTGGAGAGTTCCATGGAAACCACGATCCCGCTTGTCTTTCCATCGGCGGACGTTACCGACTTGCCGATCATGGTGCTGGCTTGTGCCGACAACAATGCGTCGAGAGTCGAGTTTGTTTGAACCTGCTGCTCGACCGTGGAAAATGATGCCAGCTGGCTCATATATTGCGTTGGATCGGTCGGACTCGTCGGATCTTGATGTTGCAGCTCGGCCACGAGAAGCTGCAAAAACTGATTGTAATTCACCGTCGGAGCAGGAGTTGCTGCCGTTGAAGCCGGCGAAGCGGCGCCGGACAAGACTTTTGATGCGGATGCGATGCTGATTGTCATGCTATACCTTTTGCACGTTTCCGGTTTACGAAGTGATCAAGCTGCTTGGTTTGGCGTGGAAGAGTCCCGGCCGGCCATGATTTCCGCTTCGACCGGAAACAGGGCGCGGACTGCTTTTAAGGCCTCGAAAGCCCGGTTGCTGTCAAACAAAGTCTTGACGGCACGCAGTCCGCCGACCAGCGCCGCGTTATCCGATGCATTGATCGTCATCTGAATGGATTTGAAGAACATGTCACGTGCGGTCCGCGAGTCATTCGGATTCATCAACATGATTTGAATAATGAAATAGAGCTGGCGCAGTGGTGTCGAGGCATCTTCAACCTTCATGACATGCGCCTCGAGAAGAAAAGTCGCATCATTGAGAAGTTCAATTGAAACCTTTCGGTCGGCGCGCAATACCGCGCCATTGATATAAATCTTTTCTCCGGCCCGAAGCGAAATATGCATTTCAAAGTCTCACTTCAACCCATCGCGGATCATCAGACAGACATCTGCTATGCCGCGATAATTTTGGGATTGCGACGAACGAATTAAAGCGGCTTCCTTGACGATCCAAAGTCCGACCGACATCAAATCGGCACGCAAAACGTCCGGCAGGTCATTTTCTGGATCGACAAGATCCTGAATGAAAACGTTCCATAGTTTGCTGACGAAGCTGAGCGCTTCATTCGCTTCGGCCGAAAGAGTGCCCGCCGCCTCGGCCTTCCGCAAAAGACCAGCTGCATGCTCCAAGGCGTGACGCTCGCGGTCGCGGCAAACCTTGGGATCATCGGCGAGATGCTCAGCGTAGGGAAGTTGGTACATCGCGCCTGCCGCCGTTACCATGAGTCTCCGGGATTTATAGATATTTAATGAGGCTGAGCTGCTGAAGTTGTGCGGTTAATGAGTAGGATGTTTCGATTTGCGTCTGTAAGTCCGTGACACGTGTCGTGATTTCATAGGGGTTTACGCTTTCGAGATTGCCAATCTGTGTAGATAATATGTTCATTTGCAGCGACATTTGATTGGTAGCGTCGTTGGTATCCGACTGAACCAAACCGACGCCGGCTTGAAGATCGATCAGAGAGGAAATCGCCGAAGTCAAAAGATTGCGGGCCACGGTGGTCACGGTTTGATAGGCTGGCGAACTGAGATTTTGCGTGCCGAGATCGGCAATCATCGTATAGGCTTGCGCAAGCTGCTGAAATGCCGGGTTGTTGGCGCTCACCGACGTGTCGACCGTTTGGCTCTCGGAAATCCGGTTGGTCAATGTTTGGCTTGATGCGGACGACCATCCGGCGGCCCAGTTGGCGCCCTGGAACAAAGGCGCGAATGCTGTGTCCAGGAACGTTTGCATGCTGCTGGCGCTGATTGCCGACACCCCGGCACTTGTCTGCGCCATGCCGAACGCCGCGGTGAAAGCGCTGTCAACGGCCGCCTTGTTCGGCGCCGCCGGTCCGAAATAATTGGTGATGGCCTGGTTGCTGGTATTCGTCCCGGAAAAAATATAATCGCCGCCGAGGGTGGAATTGAGGCTGGAAATGAGACTTTGAAGATTGCTCTCACCCGATGCCTGGATCGTGCCTGCATTCGAATTTGAGCCGTTGCTTTCGATCAGGGAATTGAGAAGATCCTGCGCATTGGATTGCAAGCTTCCCAAAATAGTCTGAGTTGTGTCGAGGCGCGTCGCCACCGTTTGGTTTGTTTCTGTAATCGTTTGCAAAAGAGAACTTTGCGTCTGAAGGGAGAGGCTATCGCCGGTCCGCGAACCGAGCGTTTGACCGATGTCCGCGTATGTGCCCGTTGACAGTTCGGTTTGGCTGGCAGCAAGTTCCGCCTGCATCTTCAAAATGGATTGGCGCATCGAAGACGATATCGATTGCGTCGAAATGTAGGATGTCATGCCAGGTTCCCCAAATCTGTCATCAGCATGCTGAACATACCATCGATCGTTGTCAGTAATTTCGCCGTCGCCGAATATGAGTTTTCGAGATCGAGCATTTTGGACATTTCATCATTGATATTGACGCCCGTCGCATTGGATAAGGCGGTCCCCGCGGTGCTGAGCAATGTGCTTTGATAATTGCTTTGGGACGAAACATTCGAACGCTGCGCTTCGAGCCAACTAACCGATGCTGCGGCGTAATCGCTTAAGTTTGCACTGGTTGTGATGCCGCCGCTTGCGCTGTACGTCTGTGTTGCCGACAGTTTGGCGAGCAATTGGGAGAGACGCGCCGTATAGCTGGCATCCCCTGTTGTATTGTAGGTGTAGTCGGAATTTGCGGTATCCGAGATGCCGCCATCACGCAGCAACAGGGCGTTGCCGCCTTGGCTTGGATCGACGCTTGGGTTCACTGTGATTTGGCCGGCAAGCCCTGTGGTGCTCGTTGGAAGCGATGTCGCGCCTTGCGTGGTGAAAAGACCCGGTAGATCGGGACCGGGGGCAGCCTGATCAGTTTCCGAAAATGCGTTGATCAGAGCTCCCGCGATGCCATCCAATTGCGCCTGATAGGTCACGGACAGAGAATCACGGAGCGTTGCAAGGCCCGCGATTGTGCCATTTGCTATTGGCATCGCCGCCGAGCTGCCGGTAATCGGAATACCGTCGGCGTAGACCGCGTTGCCACTCGTTGCGGCCGTATAGGTATGGGTCGAGGAAAACGTTACGCTTCTCGCCGCGCCGCCTTGAAAAAGGGTGACGCCGCTGTCGGTATAAATCGACATATCACCGTTGGCGCCGATGGTTGTTGTTATCCCTATTTGCTGGGCGAGCTGGCTGAGAATATTGTCGCGGGAATCCTGAAGATCGGTAACGTCGGCACTGGTGGCAGTTCCACCGACGATTTGCGCGTTGACTGTCTGAAATTGTGCTAGGAGTGAATTGATGGTCTGGACCGATGCGGCGATCCCCGAATCGGCTTGTTCCCGGACTTGGTTCACCGTTGCCGCGGCGCTGTTCAATCCTTGCGCCAATGTTGCCGCGGCAAATACTGCGGAGTTGGCCAGAGTCACGCTGCTTGGCGATGCTTCATAGGACTGAAGCGCATTGGTGAAGTTGCTCAACAAGGCGGCGGGGGAAGTCGAATTCGACGTTGTGCTGGAGCTGCTGCTCGAAACGTCCCCAACTGTTTGGTTGAGCGTATCGAGACCGGCCGAAATCGCATTCTGGGTGGCACTCGCGGAAGTCGCTCCCAGCAAATTTCCAAAGACCGCCAAATTTGACGCCCGGGTGACGGAGGCAACACGCGAACCATCGAGGCTCGAGATCACATTGGCGATCTTGCGCGAATAAGTGGCCGTATCGCTGGCGCCGGTGACGTTGCGCGAAAGAAACGACGTTTCCGCCGACACCGTATTTAGACCCGATTTCGCGATATTTGACGCGCTGGAAAGGCTCATGACTTCGATCCTAGCGGCAGCTCATGTGTAAGATCATTTCAGCATATTGTTGAGTTGCGCCAGCAGATCCGACCCCGTTTGAAAGACCTTCGTATTCGCCTCATAACCGCGTTGCGCGACGATCATGTCGGTGAGCTGCGTCGCCAAATCCACAGTCGAATTCTCAAGCTCCGACGATTGAACCAGCCCCAGGCCGCCGGTCCCGGCGACACCAATCACGAGATCCCCGGAATCCGAATTGACCTGGAAGACATCGCCCGAAATATTGCTGAGACTGTCCGGGCTAATGACATTGCCAAGAGGGATCTTGTAGGCCGCGACCTGGCTGCCGTTCGCGAAGACATAGGAAAGCGTCCCGTCCGCGGAAATGCTGACGCTTTTCACTTGGCTCGGAGCATTGCCGTCCATGGTCGCCTGCGACACCGCAAAACTCGATGCCAATTGTGTCGTGCTGGCAATATTGAGAGAGGCGGTCACCCCGCCGGGAACAGCAATGGAAAGCGAGGTCGGAGAGGGTGGCGCCAGGTCTCCACTCGACGGATCAAACGTGAGGGTCTGAGTCGTTAGCGGTGTTCCCGGCGCAGCGTCGTCGTAGACATCAATTTGCCAAGTGTTGGCCCCTGTCTTCGAAAAGACAGTATCCAAGGTCACGGGATTTCCAAGACTGTCGTAGGCGATGACGGAAGACTTGCTGGTGTAATTCGTGAAGGAAGGAGCGCCGGTGAGTGTCGCGGCGTTGGAATTGAGATTGGCGGTGAACGTGCCTGCCGTCGATGGCGCCGCAATCAGTGCGGTCGAGTTGATATTGACAGGTGTCAATCCGGCGGAACTCAGCGTCACGCCGCCCGCGCCAGGGGCAAGGCTGTAACCCATCAAAGTGTAGCCAGCCGCGTTGACCAGATTGCCGGAGGAGTTCTCGACGAAGGATCCGGCCCGGGTGAGGTAAGTCGCCCCATTCGAATCATCGACGAGGAAGAACCCATTGCCCTGGATCGCAAGATCGGTCGCCGAAGTCGTGCTTGAGAGGCCGCCTTGCTCCGCGACATTGTAGCGGACCAAGGTGGTGACCCCGCCGGCGCTATAATCGCCCGTGGCGCCGACCTGATCGACGATATCCCGGAACAGCGTCGAGGCCTGCTTGTATCCCGTCGTGTTCGAATTCGAAATATTTTCCGAAACGGTCGCAAGAAGATTAGCTTGCGCGTTCATTCCGGACACGCTTGCATTCATTGCGCTAAAAAGGCCCATGGATGATTCTCCGGGTTGGCACACGCAGTTAACCGCCCGGGACTTGCATCAAGCTTGCTTCGCCGTGAGCATTGGCGTGAAAGTTGATCGGCGCCTCCATTTGGGACATGCTCGTTTCTTGTGATCGCGCGCCAACACCGGGAAAACATCATGACGCAAGCCGCGTCCGTCACGGCTGCCCTCCTCGTCATCGGCGACGAAATCCTGTCCGGCCGCACCCAGGATCAGAACATTGCCTATCTTGCCGGTTACCTCACTAAGATCGGCATCGATGTGCGCGAAGTCCGCGTCGTTCCAGATGTGACGGCCGAGATTGTCGCGGCGGTCAATGCGCTTCGCGCGCGTTACGATTATCTGTTCACCACCGGCGGCATCGGCCCGACGCATGACGACATCACCGCCGATGCCGTTGCCGAGGCGCTGGGCGTCGGAATCTCGGAAGATCCGCGCGCGATAAACCTTCTGCTCGAACGCATGAAGCCCCAAGATCTCAACGCGGCGCGGCGCCGCATGACCCGCATTCCGCACGGCGCCGTGTTGGTCAAAAACCGGATCTCCACCGCGCCCGGCTTTTGGATCGCCAATGTCATCGTCCTTGCCGGAGTTCCGGCGATCATGCAGGCCATGCTCGACGATGTCGCGCCAAAGCTTGCCACCGGCGCGCCGATGATCGTCGAGACGCTTTCCGCCGGCACTCTGCCGGAAGGCGCCTATGGGGCGGCGCTCGGCGGTGTCGCGGCCGCCAATCCAGACCTGTCGATCGGCTCCTATCCCGCGTTCCGGGACGGCGGCTTCCACAATGAGATCGTGGTTCGCGGCAAGGACAAGGAGCGCGTCGCGGTCGCCGCTGCGGCAATCGGCGGCATGATTTTGGAACTGGTCAAGGCGCGGGCCAAACCCTAACATGCCGGATATGCCTCTTCACACAAGCACTCCCGCCGAAAAAGCCTTTCACGTCTCCTGGGATCAGTTTCACCGGGATGCGCGGGCGCTTGCCTGGCGGCTTTCCAGTGCGGGGCCGTTTTCCGGCATGGTGGCGATCACCCGGGGCGGCCTGGTTCCCGGCGCGATTGTCGCCCGCGAACTCGACATGCGGATCATCGATACATTTTGCGTTGTCAGCTATGTTGGCGAAAAAACGCAAGGTGAAACCAAAGTCCTGAAAAGCGTTTTGCCCGAGACCCTGCGCAGCGCGGGGGAGGGCCTTCTCATTGTCGACGATCTTGCCGATACCGGCGCGACGGTCAAACTCGTCCGCGCGGTCTTGCCAAGGGCGCATATTGCGACCGTCTATGCAAAGCCGCTCGGCCGCCCGCTGGTGGACACCTTCATCACCGAGGTCTCGCAGGACACCTGGATCTATTTTCCGTGGGATCTGGGTCTCAGTTTTCAAGCGCCGATCGCCGCGCCTGGTCAGGTGTGACGTTCCGGCCGCGGTATATTTTAGCTTTGCCGCGTGGCGTGCCAATGTCCGCGGCAGGCCAAACTCTGGGACAACCAGTTTCCCGAACCGGAATGACCTTTCATCCTGCCCGCGACATGCGCGATATGGTGCAAAAGCCGGAGCGTCACCGAGACCCTGCCGTCCGGGCTGACGCGGCCCGACGCCCGCATCAGACCGTGTCCCGTCGCGTGAACGTGACCGCTGACAACGGCGATGGTTGTCATGCGCGATTGCGTGCATGACCCGTGCTGTGTCAGGACGTGGACCGCATAGATGCCATCATGGCCATGCGCAGCATCCGCTCGCGCCTCCGGCCCTGTCCACACTAAGCAGCTTGCCACGGCAAGCATCGCTCCGGCAAAATGAGCATATCCCTTGGACTTCATCTGGACCTCGTCTTTTCCGGCAGCCGCCGGATGATGGCCTCGTTGAAGCTGAGAATGCCGCTTTCGGCGGATTTTGGCAATGCCGATTTAGCGACTCGTGCATACAAGGTGGAGGCGGGAAATTCGTCATCCAACCGCCAAAACTACCAAATTTACGCGCCATCCCACCCGGTCAAAGGCCGCCGGACGTATTAGGCCTTGTAAGGTTTTCGGCCCCGATCGTACCAAATCGTTTCACGTGAAACGATTTGGTACGATTGGCGGGCTCAATCGGACAATCGGCCGGATGGCTCAAAGCACCTCGGCGATGGCCTGCATCGGCTCGGCTTCGATGCGAACGCAGTCAGGTTCCGCCGCGACCCTCAAAACCATCTTTGCGTCCGTGGCGACGAGGCCGGCGTAATAGGCCTGAATGTCATGCGGGCCTACAGGGGGCTGCTCCGGCGTCCCTTTGAGGAGACCCGGCAGATGTCCGGCGAGCTTGGCATTGGTGCCCTTAGCGGTAACACGGATCCGCGCCGTTTCGCCGCCGCCGCTCAACGTGACCTCGATGATGCCGCCCCGCGGAACGGCCGCGGCGGCGATCAGGCACAGGTTTAAGATCAGTTTGACCTGGTTCTTGGGCATCAGCAGATGCGGCACATTCCATTCGAGTTGGGTGCGTTCGCCGCCGAAGAGGCCGCGGGCGACCTTTTCCGCGTCGCCGGTATCGATCGACGCCCCGGCCGACCCCGCCGCTCCGAAAGCCAGACGGCAGAACTGCAAGCGGGCCGAGGCCTGTTCGGCGCTTTTCTTGATGAGGTCCATGGCATAGCCGCGCATTTCCTCGTCTTTTTCTTCGTCGAGGACTTCGAGGCCGTTGATGATGGCGCCGACCGGGCTGATCACATCATGGCAAACCCGTGAGCAAAGCAGCGCGGCGAGGTCGAGGGGGTCGAGGGCAAATACCGTCATCTGTCATCCATCCGCTAAGCAAAACATCTTCAGGCCCTGGCGGCCGGGAGTCGCATTCTTGTAGTGCATGGCATGCTCGAGGCTTTTGCCACACGAAAATCCTTACGCGGGCAGGGCGGCCATCAACAGAAATCTGCGTTCCGGCACGAACCGCTTCCTCCCCGAGGCTGGGGCCGGGTCCCAATCTGCGAACGACACGTTAACAAATCCTCACGCCATTCCCTTCTCTTTAAAGGCTTGCCTATTTAAAGACTTGGGATTTCAGCCTGACTTCGGTAAATGGAGCACCCCCCAAAAACCGATGGCCGTTTACGTGAACAACCAAGTGATCGATCGCGATGCAATCGCGGACATTTTCGCCGAAATCGTGCTGGAGGCCGCCGTCGCGGTGATGGCCGTCTATACCGCCGACAGCCATGCACGGCAAAAATCTGATGGCAGCCCCGTGTGCGATGCCGACGAGGCTGCCGAAGCCATCATTTTAAGCCGCCTGGCCGCATGTTTACCGGATTTTCCGGTGCTCGCGGAGGAAGCGGCGTCGAGAGGGCAGACCGAGGTTTCGCAAAGCGCCTTCATCCTGGTTGATCCTGTCGATGGAACGCGCGAATTTTTGAGCCACAATGGCGAATTCACCATCAATATCGGGCTCGTCGTCGATGCGGTGCCGGTCGCCGGTGTGGTTTACGCGCCCGCGCTCGAACGGCTGTGGATCGGGGGAGTGAGCGCCAGCACCTGCACCGTCGCGCCGGGGGCGACGCTACCGCCTTTGGCGGACCGGCGGAGGCTCCAGACGAGGGTGCGGCCAGAGCAAGGCCTGACCGCCCTCGTAAGCCGCTCCCATGCCGATGCAGCGACCGAGGCATTTCTCGAAAAACTCTCCATCGCGGCGCGCGTTCAGGCGGGCTCCTCGTTGAAATTCTGCCAGGTGGCCGAGGGAAAAGCGGACGTTTACCCCAGGTTCGGGCCGACGATGGAGTGGGACACGGCGGCGGGAGACGCGGTGTTGCGCGCGGCGGGCGGGATCGTTCTCGACGGGGAAGAGAAGCTGTTGCGCTATGGAAAAGCCGAGGTGAAATTCAAAAATGGTCCTTTTGTCGCCTGGGGCGATCCCAAGGCCGCCATTTTTTGAGCCTACCTGACTCTGGCGCGTTTCCAGAAGAAGTGCGTGGGCGGCACAGCTTTGCCCAAAAGAAGTCACGAGAATACCCTGACAGATCAAGACTTCATTAACGCTCTTGGTTGAAAGCTCGACGCAATATACGCGGCGGTCTTTGCGAGACTTGCTTCGCGGAACCGGAATTTGGTTCGCGGAACTTGCTTCGCGGAACATTGAACGGAGGAATGGACCATGCACACGCGGCGGGAAATGGTGCTGAAACTGGCGGCACTCACTGCTGGCATTGAACTTCTTGGAGCGAAAGCCGTTCTGGCGGACCCCGGCCCGGCGGGCGGGCGGCCCGGCGAATTCTCGCCGGATGAAGTTGTTGCCAACGGCCACCGTTTCTTCGGATCCGTGTCGCGGGGCTTGGCCGAGGTCGTCGAGACCGCGACAAAGCGCTGGGGCAAGCCCAATGGTTATGTGCTGGGCCAAGAGGCGGGCGGCGCCTTCATCGGCGGCCTGCGCTACGGCGAAGGCACGATGTACACTCGCAACGCCGGGGATCTGAAGGTTTTCTGGGAAGGCCCGTCGCTCGGCTTTGATGCCGGCGCCGATGGTGACCGCACTATGATGCTGGTCTATAATCTGCCCGCGACGGCTGCGATCTTCCGCCGCTACGGCGGCGTTGATGGCTCCGCCTATCTCGTCGGCGGTTTTGGCATGACGGCGCTGGTCAATGACAATGTGTTCGTGGTTCCGATCCGCTCCGGGCTTGGCGCGCGTCTCGGATTCAATGTCAGCTATTTGAAATTCACCGAAAGCTCGACGTGGAACCCCTTCTGAGGGGCAGAGATCCCCTCATGATTTTCTAAATATAGATAGTTACCATTTATCACTCATCGAAAGACTTCGCGGAAGAGATCACCATTCCGCCATTTCTGCGCACTATGGCTGATTCGCAGGTGTGCCGCCGGCCTTATCGCAGGCGGTGCCTGGCTGAAGCTCGGCCTTTCAGATGCCCCGATTTGGGATGCCCGCAGATTTATCGTAAAAGGGTCTCGGATTCTCTTGTCGAGGCGGGGCGCGGTGGAATGTGATTGAACAAGCGATGTTTTTTGCGCTTGGGGTATTGGTCGCGAGTCTCTTGGCTCTGGCGATCGCCCCGGCGTTTTGGTGGCGCGCCATCAGACTGTCAAAGCGGCGGCTCGAAATGCAGCTTCCGCTCTCTCCCGAGGAAATTCTTGCCGGGCGGGACCTTCTGAGGGCCGAATTTGCGGTCGAACGCCGCCAGCTTGAGCAAAAGGCGGAAGCGCTTAACCGCGTTCACGCAGACGACATGGCGGAGCTTGGCCGCCGGGCGGTGATTATCGACGCCCAGGACGCCGGGTTACGCAGTTTCTCCGAACAAGGCGGCGAACGCGGCGCCGAAATTATGGCGCTGCAACGCGCTTTGGCGGAAACCTCGACGGAGCTCGCCGCGACGGCAAAGGAATCTTACGATGTCAGCGGCCTACTTGCGCGCAAGGACGTGCAAATCCAGGAGCTCGGAGCAAATCTTAAAGACATTCGGACACTTGCCGCCGAGCAAAAGACTTCTCTGATGGCGCTTGAGTCCAAGGCCGCGGCGCTAAGCGAAGCGCTTGCGAGACAAACTGAGAGGAGCGAGCGCCTTGCGGCGGAGCTGTCGACCTTGCAGCTTCAGCATCAAGCCGATCAGGTCACTCTTAAGACCGCCGCGGTGCGAGTCGCCGATCGCGAAGAGGCCTTGGAAACCGCGGTCAAACGGGAAAAAGAATTGATCCGTCACCGCCAACTTCAGGCCGAAACGGCGCGTGCCACTGAGGCGGGCTATCTCGAAAAGATTGAGCGGCTGCGAACCGCCCATGCCGCGTCGCAGGAGGCCCTCGAAGCCGCTCGCCGGACCAGCGAAGGTCTCGAGCATGAGCTGGCCGCGCTGCGGGCGGCCATGCCGCCGCAAGACGTCGAAACGGCTCTCATGCAACGCGAGGAAAACGAAATTCTACGTCAGAAAATCAATGAAATCGGCGCGGCGATCATTCGCGCTGCAAGCGACTCCGAAGAGACCGCGCCGGAAGATGACCTCGCGGAGGACGAGACGCCGCGCAATACAAATACCCAAAAGGCAACGGCATAATTTTGTCCTTGTCCGCGGTCGTGCTCAATCCGCGAACTTTGCCATGAGCGTGTCGGACACCTCGAAATTGGCATAGACGTTCTGCACGTCGTCATTGTCTTCCAGCATGCCGACGAGGCGCAGAATTTTTTCGCCTGATTCGTCGTCCACGCCGATGGTGTTGTGCGGCTTCCAGATCAAGCTCGCCTTGCGTGGCTCGCCGAATTTCGACTCGAGGGTTTGCGCGACCTCGCGTAGGCTTTCGAGGGTAGTAATGACTTCATAGCCGTCATCGCCCGCCTGAACATCTTCGGCGCCGGCTTCGATCGCCGCCTCCATCATCGCGTCTTCCGAAGCGGACTTGGCCGGAAATTCGATGACGCCCACATGATCAAAGAGGAAAGACACAGCGCCGGTTTCGGCGAGCGCGCCGCCGCTTTTGGTGAAGTATGAGCGCACCTCGCCCGCTGTCCGGTTGCGGTTGTCGGTGAGGGCTTCGACGATGATCGCAACCCCGCCTGGCGCATAGCCTTCGTAACGGACTTCGGCATAATTTTCCGTGTCGCTGCCCGCCGCTTTTTTGATGGCGCGTTCAATATTGTCTTTCGGCATGTTTTCGGCGCGGGCGGCCAAGACGGCGGCGCGCAGCCGCGCATTCATGGAAGGGTCGGGCAGGCCCAATTTCGCGGCGACCGTAATTTCGCGGGCGAGCTTGGAGAAGAGCTTGGCGCGGATTGCATCCTGCTTGCCCTTCTTGTGCATGATGTTTTTGAACTGACTATGTCCTGCCATTGCAGTCCTCTGTCTCCAATTTGGCCTCGCCGCGCCGCAAAGCGCTTACCCCCCCGCCACAGGGCGCGGGCCGGTCTTGCCAGGCTGAGCGTGTGGAGGCTGATATAAGCCGGTGTTTTCAAGAAATAAAGCAACCACGCGTGGCCTTATCGAGGTGGGGCGCAAAAGGCCCTATTTCACGCCGGCCGCCGTTTGCGAAAATAAGATTCTGCGTGATTCCTCGTCGCCGACGATCGGCGCCTGATTGATCTCTTGCGCCTTTGCGTAGGCGCGCTGCGTTGCAGGACGCGCACGGATCGCCTCGAACCAGCGGGCAAGATGCGGGAAATCCTCAAGCTTCTGGCCTTGGCCTTCGTGCGGGACGATCCAAGGGTAGATCGCCATATCGGCGATCGAATACTCCCCCGCCACAAACACCCGCTCAGCCAGGCGCTTGTTGAGGACAGCGTAGAGGCGACCGGTTTCATTCACATAGCGGTCGATCGCATAGGTGAGTTTTTCGCGCGCATATTGCTTGAAATGATGGTTTTGACCGGCCATTGGGCCAAGACCGCCGACCTGCCAGAAAAGCCATTCGAGGGCCTCGAACCGGCCGCGCACATCTTTTGGCAGAAACTTTCCGGTTTTTTCGGCGAGATAGAGAAGAATGGCGCCTGACTCAAAGACCGGGACCGGCGCGCGGCCGTCCGCGGGCTTCTGGTCAACGATCGCCGGGATTCTATTGTTCGGCGAAATCGCCAAAAACTCCGGCTTGAACTGATCCCCCCAGCTGAGATTGACGGGATGGATCACATAGGGCACGCCCGCCTCTTCTAGGAAAAGCGTGATCTTGTGTCCGTTCGGGGTTGTCCAATAATAAAGATCGATCATCGATCAACATCCCGGCGGCGGGCAACCGGACCATTGTCCGCCGCCAGACGCGCCGAAAAGCCGCCTTTACATCGGCGCGGCGGGGCTTTCGATCCGCCGCCTTGCTAGCGATTCCGTTTTCGCGACCCCGGCCCGCACAGCGGATTGGATTTTCTCGAAAGCGCGAACCTCGATTTGCCGCACCCGCTCGCGCGAAATGCCAAATTCGTCGGACAATGATTCGAGTGTCACGGGATCATCGGCGAGCCGGCGAGCCTCGAAAATCCGCCGTTCGCGAGGGTTCAAAACGCCGAGAGCGTCGTTCAGGGCATCGAGACGGTTGTCGCTTTCCTCGCGCTCGGCGAGAATATTTTCCTGGCTGCTGCCGTCATCGACGAGCCAATCCTGCCACTCGCCCTCGCTCTCCTCGCGCAGCGGCGTGTTCAGGGAGGCGTCACCCGACATCCGCCGGTTCATGTCGATCACGTCCTGTTCGGGGACTCCGAGCCGGTGCGCGATAATCTTGACCTGATCCGGGCGCAAGTCGCCATCTTCCAGTGCCGAGATCTGGCTTTTCGCGCGCCGCAAATTGAAAAAGAGCTTCTTCTGGTTGGCCGTGGTTCCCATTTTCACGAGCGACCAGGACCGCAAAATATACTCTTGAATTGAGGCGCGGATCCACCACATCGCATATGTCGCGAGGCGAAATCCCTTGTCCGGCTCGAAGCGTTTTACGGCTTGCATCAGGCCGACATTGCCTTCCGAGACAACTTCGCTGATCGGCAGGCCATAGCCCCGGTAGCCCATGGCGATCTTGGCAACGAGACGCAGATGGGAGGTGACGAGCTTGTGCGCCGCGTCGGGATCCTCATGCTCTCGCCAGCGTTTGGCGAGCATGTACTCCTCTTGCGGCTCCAGCATGGGAAACCGGCGAATCTGATTGAGGTAACGAGCGAGACCGCTTTCACCGGAAATCATTGGCAGTGCGGCAGCCATTTCACTTTCTCCTTGGAACCCCTGCGTCAGCGGGCTCCGCTGCGGTCACGTCATTGTAGACCGTGCGATTCGGAAATATAGAATGCCTCGACCATGACTGAAAGAGGCGAGGCAACCCAACTGGATTAAACATTGGCAACATTCCACCACGCTTATGGTTCAAATTGTACGATACGAATGATTTTTCTTGTCTTTAACTATTTACGCGGGGACTCCCTGCGGCGTTACATTCTGCGGTAAAATAAGCGTGAAATCTTGAAAGAAACCAGCGATGATCGTGCGGTTTTCTTGCGCCGGGCTGATCGCGCGCCCGCATTGCCCCGGCACGATGCCTAGGCTCAGGACCCATTAAAGTTCTTGCGTTGAGGTGAGTCGGCTGATTCATAGGCGGGGCGAGGAGGCTTCGCCATGGCTGATTTGTTTTTGCTCTCCGAGGCGCAAATGCGCCGGATTGAGTGTTATTTTCCGCTGT
>DATBPZ010000069.1:0-55482 GCA_036561105.1 Methylocella sp.
CAGCGGAAAATAACACTCAATCCGGCGCATTTGCGCCTCGGAGAGCAAAAACAAATCAGCCATGGCGAAGCCTCCTCGCCCCGCCTATGAATCAGCCGACTCACCTCAACGCAAGAACTTTAATGGGTCCTGAGCCTAGACAGATACATATGCGCTTGCGTTGGCAGCCTGATTTCGACGGTTGCGCCCTTCAACCTCTGTTGGTAGATTTGGTCCACGTCATGGACACGCCGAATCAGTATATTTTTGGAGCATTTTCCCAGACCCATTGATTGCTTTCCAAAATTGCAACCACAAGAGCGCTTTCCGGTCAGATCGATCGATTTGCTCGGAATGGCGAGGGCTCCGGGTGTGCTCTATGGTATCGGGCTTACCTCCGGCGTCCGCGGATATGCCGCCTGCAAAGGTCCCCTCCGATGAATATCGGGCTGATCCTCAGTTCAACCGCGCTTGGCATCTCGCTCATGGTGTCCGCGATCAAACTCGCCGATTGGCTGCTTCACGCCGATCCGCGCGCCATCATACGCATGGGCCGCCGGCTCCTGTTCTACCTTACCATCACCGCCGTCCCGTCCCTCGTCCTCTTGCTTATCTATAAGCAATGGACATTCGCGATGATGCTCGGCGCCGCTATGCTGATTGTGCCGCCGGCACTCAACTGGCGCGCCCTCCTCCCGCGCGCAAAATTTCGCCCGATGTGGACGAAGGCCGATCTACTCGATGCGATACGCGGGGATTTTGACCCGCCGCCGTCCAGCCCGGAACTGGCGCATCGTGCCGCCATCATCCTGGAAGACTATCTTGCGCACGCGGGCTTTCGCGGAACCGCCTCCCGGATCGGCGACCGTGATGTCCCAGAAGGACCGCCGCCGGCATCAAGACGGTATGCCGCAATGAGCGCCGGGGAAGCGCTGGAAATTCTTGGCCTCGCGCCAGGCGCCACGGCGGCTGATATCAGCGCCGCCCATCGCCACCTTTTGCAACTTGTCCATCCAGATCGCGGCGGGACAAACTATCTCGCCGCTCAAATCAACAAAGCCAAGGAAATTTTGCTGGCGAAGACCGGGTTGTCAGACCGGCAGCAAGCGGCCGCAAAGGATGAATTATAAGCAGCGCGATATGACTTGGCGCGGCCGCCGCCAAACAACAACGATTCTTCAACGACCGTGTGGAGACCCAACGGCCGGACGCCAAGGGAGGGATTATGGACGAGCTTGGGAAACCTGCGAAGTTAGATGATCCGCACAGAATCGATCTTGATCTTCCTCCCATAGCGGAAGCGGAAAATGTCCCTTTGGAGGGAAACAGGGCTTCCGTCGATGCCTTCATCGCCCGCCGGGACGCGGTCGCCAAATCCGACCACGAAGAATTCCAAGACTATCTGCGCGAGAAGCGGACCCACGCCCTGGCCATCCGGGCCGAAGCGCCTTCGACGCAGGAGCACGGGCCGGGCAAGGTCACCCGGCGCAGCTGGCTGAAAGTCGCGGCCGGCACCGCGATTGCCGGGGAAACCGTGGCTCTCGGCTACAATGCTGTGCAGAGCGGCGCGCTTGGTCCATTTGGCAATGCTGCAACCAGCGGCGCGCAAAGTCCCGGCAATGCGGTGGTGGCGGAAGCGCAACATCACCCGATCAGCCGCGAACTCATCGATTCCAAAGCCGATGTCGGCGGCCGCAGCCTCGGCAAATGGATCGCTTTGCTGCCAACGAAACTCGGCGGCGGCTGCTATGCGCTCGACCTCAACACCAATCGGGTGCTTGCTTCGGTTTGGTACTGGAACTACGGCGACTACAATCCGATCGCGCATCACCTCTGCGCGTTTCCAAGCGCCGACCCCTACAATGGATTTGAGTTCATCAACAGCACGCAAGGCGGCAAGAATTGTCTCATCTATGGCATACCAACCAACATCACCGAACCAGGGCCCGGCTTCAATATCTACCGCGTCCGTTATGATGGCGCGCAGATGCAGGTCATGGAAAATGTCTCGGAAACGACGGGACTCGGACTTGGCGTGCATGTCACGATCAATCCGAAGGACGCCCAGTCCTATTTCGTCACCGACGGACAGAAGGACATCGCCGCCTGCTTCGACCGGACGACCTCGCGGGTGAAGGCCGCCTTGAAATTCGATTGGAAGGCAAACTCGAAGGATCTTGAACGTGCCTGGCAAGATGGCGGCGTTCTGAAAATCTCTAAGATTTATCCCGATCCAGCAACCGGGAAATACGACTATCTTGGCACCAAGGGTCAAAAGATCGAATGGGAAATGGTGCCGATGGGCGAGCTTTTCGTCGAGGAGGGCACCCTGCCTGGCGATGACCCTTTCGGCCTGACCGGCGCCGATGGCACCATCTGGCACCCAAGCGGGCGCTGGGCGGCGACCGTCGTGCGCCTTTGCGGCGGCATCGCCATTCTTGACGCGGAGCGTAATTTCGAACCAGCCGCTTTCCTGCAATTCAATGCCAACTCACAGGATCAATATGACGTCGTGAAAGTGGCGGAGGACCATTGGGAGGTGACCTTCGACAAGATCCATTCGCCCGGTCATGAAATCGGCTTCTCGCCGGATGGCCGCTTCCTTTGCATGATGAACAATCTTAGGGAGAACAATTGTTCCGTGTTCTCGAGCGAGGACCCCGATCCGCGCAACTGGAAAAAGATCGCGCATGTCGAGGACCCGCTGTGGCGTGGCAAATACCCCAACCCATTCCACATGGTGTTTTCGCTCGATTCCACAAAACTTTATCTGTCCGTGCTGCATCCCTCCCCCGCCGCCAGCGGAGTGATGGTCGTCGATACGGGCACCTGGACGATTGTGAAGGAGATTCAGGGCATCGGCCCCGATCTGCAGACCCCGGCGATCACCTATGACGGTAAATATGTGGTGGTTCCGTTCAGCGGTTTCCAGCGTCTATCAAGCGGCATCGCGGTGATCGAGACGGCGACCGACACGTTGATCGGCATTCTACCGAGCGCGGGCGGCCACCACGACTGCGTGATCGTCCCCACGGAACTCGGGCATATGAAACACACCCGCTCATGCACATTGTGAGGCGCTGCGCCGGGGTGATTTTGGCACCGTGAGGGATTTTTCTATCCCGCGTTGGCTGCTTGGCAGCCTCGCGCTGCAAAATCTTGGCCGCCGCAAGGCCCGCACGACTCTGCTCGTCGCGGCGGTGGCGATCAGCAGCGCCATCGTGTTCACCGGCGTTGTCATGATGCGCAGCATCGAGACCAGCATGGCCATTGGCTTCAGCCGCCTCGGTGCCGATCTGATGGTCGTCGCGCAGCATGCGCTCACCAATATCACAGCCGCCCTGCTGACGGTGGAGCCAACGAGTGAGACGCTCGATGCCGATCTGCTTGCGCGGGCGCAACTCGATGGCATTGGCCGAGCCGCTGCCCAGCGCGTTTTTCGCACCGAGCAATCGGATTTTGGCGGGCAAGGCGAAAGCGTCGATCTGATCGGCTACGATCCCGAACGGGACTTCACCATTCAGCCCTGGATCACCGAGCGTCTCAGCCGCCCCACGCGCAGTGGCGACGTCATCCTCGGGGCCGCCCGTGAAATCCCCCTCGGTACGCAGATCGTGCTGTTCGGCAAACCATGCCAAGTCTATGCGAAACTCGGTCGCAGCGGAGTAGGAACTCACGAGCGCGGCATCTTCATGCCCTCGGCCGATCTGCTGGCCCTTGCCCCCGCGATCAAGCAGCAAACGGGGCAGACGCCACCGATGCTGGAACCGGGGAAGGTCTCTGGCTTTCTCATCGAGCTTGCACCAGGCGCAACCGAATTGCAGCTCCGGTTCGCGCTTCTCGCGCATCTTTCCGGTATCAAAGTCATCTCTGGAGGCGCGCTCCTGACCGGAATCCGCCAAGGTATTACAGCGCTGCTTGGCGGGGCCGTGTCGCTCGTCTCGATGATGTTCGCGAGCACTGCGTTGCTGGTGAGTGTGTTGTTCTCGGCGATCGTCACCGAACGCCGCGGCGAGCTTGGCCTGCTCAAAGCGATCGGTGCAAAACGCACTCAGATCGTTGGCATGGTTCTGACCGAAGCGATCCTCGCCACCGGCATCGGCGGTCTCTGCGGCGTTGTGTTCGGCATGCTGCTGCTGCGGGTGTTCGAGCATTCGCTTGTCTATTACCTGACGGAGATGGGGGTTCCCTTTATCTGGCTTGACCAGACAAATACAATTGTCGTTGGGGCCATTTGCGTTTCCGGCGCGGCGCTGACCGGCGCAATCGGCGCGCTGGCACCGGCTTGGCGGGTAAGCCGGCACGATCCTTACGATTTGATCCGTGGCGAGGGATGAGCCTGGGATTTGAGATGCTGAGCTGCCGCGCGTTGCGAAAAACCTATCAGACGGGCCGTGGTCCTGTCGATGCCGTGCGTGGCATCGATCTCGATATGTCCGCTGGGCGCTATCTTGCGGTAATCGGCCGCTCCGGCTCGGGAAAATCCACGCTGATGGCAATGATTGGCGGCCTCAGCCACCCAAGCGCTGGATCCCTTCTTGTCGATGATACCGACATCTGGTCGCTTGATGATAACGCCATGGCGCGGTTCCGCAACAAGCGCATCGGCTATATTTTCCAATTCGCGAGCCTGCTGCCTTCCCTGCGGGCGATCGATAATGTGGTGCTTCCCGCTTTGCTCGGCCGCCATGACGGGACGGCAGACAGCTATAAGCGGGCCGCGCAGCTACTGACGGACCTCGGCCTTGGGTCGCATTTCGACGCCTATCCTTCGGAGATGTCGGCGGGTGAGCAGCGCCGCACCGTGATCGCGCGGGCGCTCATCAACGATCCGGTTTTGCTGCTCGCCGACGAGCCCACCTCCGATCTCGACGTCGAGACCGAAGGCGACATCATGGTGCTGCTGCGGAACATCAACCGCGAGAGGGGAACAACTTTGATCCTTGTCACGCATAATCTCGCGCTTGCCAGCGAGGCCGAGCAAGTGGTGCACATCGCCGATGGAGCGATCGTTCCATGATCCTCCCCATGAAGCACGCATGATCAAGCGCTTGCCGCCTCTGCCGGACCTCGGTAAACTCACCGGCCCGCAGAAAAACGAGCTGATTGTCAGCCTTTGGGAGACCCTGGCCGCCATCGAAGGTTCTGGGAATGCATCCACTGCGGTCGCGAGTGCCAGATCACACGACGGTGCGAAGGCTCCGGTCTCAACCGATGAATTGCGCGCCCGCATCCGGCGGACTCCCCCATCCCTACGCGCGCAAGCGCCTCTGACGAGTCCCGCGCGGTTTGGCGGCGGCTTCGATTTTCTGGAGTCCACGATTCTGCTGGTGCTGCTCGCCGTGATCGGGCTTGGCTTTATCGCCGATTTCGGCGCCGGCTGGTATCAGCGGCGCCTTGTAAGCCAACACGAAAAATCGGCTCTCGAACTGCGGAACGCCGCTTTCTCAGGGCTTTATGTCGAGCTTATCCATGTCGCCTACGAACCCGACGGCAAGTCCTACCGGGCGACGCTGAACATGCAGAATTCGATTCCGGAGGTCCCTCTCTATGTGATGCTGGTTCCGGCGCGGGTATTCGTGCAAGCCGGGATGATTTGGCGGGAGCTGCCGTCAAATGCACAAGGCGAGTCAAGCTCAAGCGTCGTGAAACTCGATGGCGGCCGTCAATATTCCGTGGTGTTCCAGGCCGACATCAAAGACTGGGCCGAGCTCATCCCCGGCTATATGCACATTCGCATTCAAAGCGACATGCTGATCAGCCGCAGCAGCGAACCGAAGGACGACATCGTCGAGCGGAACAATCGCTTCTATGTCTATCTGAAGCCTCAAGGATCAGACGATGCGCAAATCAAGCGCCGTTCCAACTTTCCCGGCGTTCCGCCAGTTTTCATCCCGATGCCGCCGCATTGAGCGGTATGCGCGCCTGAGTGCCGTTTAAGCTCTCCGGATCAATGACAAGACAAAGAGGAGAACGATCGCTCCGATCGCGGCATGAATGATAGACCCAATGAGTCCCGCACCAATGTGAATGCCCAGAACCGGGAACAGATAACCGGCGACGACCGATCCCAAAATTCCGACGACAATGTTGCCGATCAGACCGAAACCCGCGCCCTCAACGACGAGACCCGCGATCCAGCCGGCAATCGCTCCGACAATGAGCCAAACAAGCAATGCCCCCACAGTCTTCTCCTTAATTGGTTATTCACGGAAACATCATGCCAGGGTTCAGAGAGAGTGGAAAGTGGCCTCCCCGCTCCGTTACTCTTACCGCGCGCCGGCATCGAGGATCCAGGTTGTGTCGCGGAAGGCGACATAGAGACGTTCCTGGCCCAAGGCCGCTCCGAGTTCGATGGCGAGTTCGTTGAGCATGGCCTCGATCTCCTGATCCGGTAGATGTCCAAGATAAGCATGCACGGCCTCTCCGGTGAACACCGCCACCGGTTCGCGGTCAGAACCGGCTGTGCCGTCCGGGCGAGGCCAGGCATAGGTCACCTCGGCGCGGGTAAACATGCCGGAGAGTGCTGGCAGACCGGAACCGACCCTGCGGCTCATCCAAGCCCGTGCGGTGCGGACAGCCTCCGAAATGTTGTAAACCCGGCCTTCGTCATCCCACCCTTCGCGCAGTCCGACGGTGATCCTGAAATCGCGGCGGCACCCTCGCGAGCCATCAACAATGGTATAGTCCTCATGCCGCGGCGCGGGAGCCCGCCTTGGTGCCTCGCTCATGGTGTCTCCTCCCGCAGGCCTGTGCATCAACTTGCTACTTCAAATGGGTCCGGGCAAGAGTGTTCTTGTTATGGACCGTCCGCAAGACTCCCTGACAGGATTAATTCAGGATCGGCCTGGCGAATTTGTTGAAAAGCCGTCGCGGACCTAAATTAATATGCACAAACAGCTCAAGGAGCGCTCCATGACCAAAATTGTCTATGAGGTTGTCGAACATGATGGCGGCTGGGCCTATCATGTCGAAGGTGTTTTTTCCGAAACCTTTCCATCGCATGACGCGGCCCGCAAAGCCGCGGATCGCGCCGCGAGGGAGCAGACGATTCCGGGCGATTCCAGCGTCATATCGTGGGAGGACAAGGGTGGCCACTGGCATGACGAAGCGGAACCGGGCAATGATCGGCCCGAGACGGACGTTGAGGGCTAATCAAAGCTTCAGATACATTTGAACCCTGCGCAAAACCGGAGGAGAGCTTGAGATGAAGATCAAAAGACGTGGATCCGCCGCGTGGCACGGCGGCCTTAAGGATGGCAAAGGTGCGATCTCGACCGAGAGCGGCGCGCTGAACGCCTATCCCTATGGTTTCGCAAGCCGCTTTGAAGGGCAGCGCGGGAGCAATCCCGAGGAGTTGATCGGAGCCGCCCATGCCGCCTGCTTTAGCATGGCGCTGTCTTCGATTCTTGGCGAGGCGAAGCTCACCCCCGAGCAAATTGATACCACGGCGGAAGTCATCCTGGAGCAGGTCGAGGGAGGCTACGCCATCACCGCCGTGCACTTGACTTTGAAGGCCAAGATTCCCGGAGCCGATCAGGAGGCATTCGAGAAACTTGCGAACAAGGCCAAAGCCGGATGCCCCGTATCCAAGCTTCTCAACGCCCAGATTTCCCTCGATGCAACGCTGCTGGCTTGAACAATGGGCCATCAAGCGAATCACGAGCCATATTCGTCTTGAGCCCGAAGGCTTCGATAAAACGCATTCGTGTCTTTTGCCGGGTTGAACGCGCAGCGGCGGCGCTGTTTTCGCTTCATCTTACTTTGTCTCCACGCGCAGGCACAGACAGATCCCCTGCCCTCCTGGGCCGATCGTCCATCCAAGCAGGCTATTCTCGATTTGGTAAAGGCAACCACGGACAGGGCCAACTCCAACTTCGTGCTGCCGGAAGCCCGCATCGCAACATTCGATCAGGATGGCACCACCTGGGTCGAACATCCGATCTACACGCAGATCGTCCGGCAACCGTGAGGCGATCGCCAAGCTTCCGACAAAAGAGCTTTTGAAGATTCTCGCCCCAATATTAGCGCCTCAAACCTGCGAAGGGCGTTCACCAGGAAACAAGGGCAAGATGCAGGGGCGGCCGTGGCGCGGCCATATTGCCACGTGCTTAACTTCGCTTCTGGAACAGGCTTTGCAATCGCGCGGATACCGACGTAAACGACTGGGATGCGACGCACAGATGGGGACCCCATGACGGAACTTGGGAACAACAAGCATCCAATTCAAGTTCCGGCATGGCGGCGCATCGTCGTCAAGCTCTCCGGCGAAGCCTTGATGGGGACGCGCAGTCACGGACTTGATCAGGACACCCTCGCCCGTTTCGCGGCTGATCTCACGAACACCGCGGCGCGCGGCGTTGAGGTCGCCGTGGTCGTCGGGGGCGGCAATTTTTTTCGCGGTATCGAAGGCGCCGACAAAGGGATTGAACGCGCCCGAGCCGACTCGATCGGCATGCTGGCGACGGTGATGAACGCGCTTGCCCTCGAATATGCCATCGAGAAACAAGGTCAGGCAGCGCGCGCCCTCTCGGCCTTGCCCATGCCCGCCCTCTGTGAGGCCTATTCACGCCAGGCGGCGTTGCATCACCTTGAAAAAGGCCGGATCGTCGTCCTGGCTGGCGGCACGGGCAATCCCTTCTTTACCACGGATACTGGCGCAGCGTTGCGTGGCGCCGAACTTTCCTGTGATCTTATCATGAAGGCCACGCAGGTTGACGGGGTCTATTCGGCAGACCCGAAACGGGATCCAACCGCGACGCGCTACGATCAATTGACGCACGCCGAAGCCATAGCCAAAAATCTCGCGGTCATGGATACCGCCGCCTTTGCACTTGCGCGGGAGAATAGAATTCCCATACTCGTCTTTTCGATCAAGCAGCCGGGCGCCATCCTCGCGGCGCTCGAGGGACGCGGCAAGGCAACCTTAGTCTTGCCCTAATTCACGAATTGGCGCAACGCTCCGCATGAGCTATTGACGAGCGCCGCGAGGCATATTTAACGGTTCCGCCGGATTCAAGGGTTCCAAAATGAATGCTGAATTTGATATTTCTGATCTGCGCCGGCGGATGCAAGGTGCGATCTCGACATTGAAGCACGAGTTGGGCGGCCTGCGCACCGGGCGTGCATCGGCGAGCCTCGTCGAACCCGTGCATGTTGAAGCCTATGGGCAATCGATGCCGCTCAACCAGGTGGCGACAATCAGCGTGCCCGAGCCGCGAATGCTTTCGGTGCAAGTTTGGGACAAGGCAATGGTCGGTGCCGTCGACAAAGCCATCCGCAATTCCAATCTGGGTCTCTCCCCGACCGTGGAGGGGCAAATCTTACGGATCCGGATTCCAGAACTCAACGAACAGCGCCGCAAGGAAATGGCGAAGGTCGCGCATAAATACGCCGAAGAGGCGCGCATCGCCGTGCGGCACGTTCGCCGCGATGGTCTCGACACGCTTAAAAAGCTGCTCAAGGATAAAGCAATCAGCGAGGACGATGAGAAGCGCCACGAGAGCGATGTCCAAAAAGTGACGGATCAGTTCATTGGCGAAATCGACTTGACGCTAAGCACAAAGGAAACGGAAATCATGCAAGTGTGAGCCGCGCCGATCTGCTATAAACCGGGCACGCGGCTTGGACAGAGCCATAATAGCGGACAACGCGGGCACCTCTGCCCTCGCCGTTTGGTGGCTGGCCAGTAGCCGCAGCACGGCGGAGTCGTGGGATAGAGATAGGCGAGATGACAGCGGGATTGCCTTGCATAAATTCAGCGGACATCAAGGGACCAGATGGCGCGGACGGCTGGCGGGTCCAGACATGACCATGTCATCCTTGGCAAAGGACGATACGGCCCCCCCCGCGCAACAACGCCTGCCGGGTGCGCCGGTGCATGTCGGTGTGATCATGGACGGCAACGGCCGCTGGGCGGCACGCCGGGGTTTGCCACGGATCGAAGGGCACCGGCGCGGCGTCGAAGCGCTTCGCGAGACCGTGCGAGCGGCGATCGAGTTCGGGCTCGATTATCTGACGGTCTACGGTTTTTCCATGGAGAATTGGAACCGGCCCGTCGAGGAAGTCGCCGACCTGATGGGGCTTTTAAAGCGTTTTATCCGCAATGATCTCAATGAGTTGCACAAGGGCGGCGTCAAGGTCAAGGTGATTGGCGCGAGAGATAATCTCAAACCCGACATCCGTGCTCTTCTCGAGGAGGCGGAAAATGTCACCGCGCGCAATACGCGCCTAACATTGATCGTCGCCTTCAATTACGGCGGCCGGCAAGAGATCGCTGCAGCGGCCAGGGCCTTGGCGCAAGAGGTCGCCACTGGCCATATCGAGGTCACCGACATCGACGAGGCGGTGTTTGCCCGGCATCTCGATACGGCCGGGATCCCGGATCCTGATCTGATCATCCGCACCTCTGGCGAGCAACGCTTGTCGAATTTTCTGATGTGGCAGGCGGCCTATGCCGAATTTGTTTTCCTGCCCATGCATTGGCCGGACTTCGACCGGCAGGCGTTCTTGGCCGCGATGGCGGAATTTTCGGCGCGGGAACGGCGTTTTGGCGGTGTGCCCGGACAGTATGGGAATGCGAAAACACTGGCCGATGTGGTCAAGACATGAGATTCATCGTGAGGGCCATTTTCAAAGCCACCCGCTTTTTGGGATTATGCTTCAAAAGCCCCAGCCGGGTGCCATGCTGAGCCATGCTGACGGGGCAAGAGGCGGTTCAGAGAAGCGCCGCTTGCCCGATCTTTTGCCGCGTCTTCTTTCAGCCCTGGTTTTAATGGCGGCAGCACTTGTTTCGATTTGGCGGGGCGGCCTATTTTTTGATCTGATTTGGCTCGGCGCCGCTTTGGCGGTCGGCTGCGAATGGCAAAAGCTGATTGCTGCACCGCGTTTACCTGTTCGCTATCTGTTGACTGGCCTTGGTCTCATTCTGGCTGCCTTATTTATCAGCAAGGACTGGTTTGGCGGCGCTTGCGCGCTCCTTGTCGGTTGTAGCATCGCCGCAGCACTCGCGGCGGGCCATTCGAGACGGCTTTGGGCTTTTGGGGGAATCATTTATGCAGGTTCCCTGCTGGTTTCCGTCGACGCTTTGCATGGCTCCGCAGACCACGGCTCCCGATCAATCGTTTGGCTGTTCGCAGTTGTCTGGGGTACCGATGTTTTCGCCTATTTTGGCGGCCGCCTGATCGGCGGCGCCAAGCTTTGGCCGAAAGTTTCACCCTCGAAAACTTGGTCCGGCACGCTCACCGGCGTCTTCGCTGGCGCCCTCATTGGAGTGGGTGTTGCCACCTATGGGCTTGCCGGTCCGTCCGTGAAACTGCCCCTTTTCGGGCTTGGCCTTGCTGCCGCCGTGATCTCGCAAGTTGGCGATATGTTCGAATCCTGGGTCAAACGGCGCTTTGGTGTTAAGGATTCGAGCCGCCTCATTCCGGGGCACGGAGGCTTCATGGACCGGCTCGATGGCTTTATCGCCGCAGCCGCCTTCGCCGTTCTTTTTGGAGCCGCGCTCGGGCATGCTTCGATAGCGGGAGGGCTTTTCGAATGGTTTTAGGATGGACTGCGTCCACCCATAGTGCCAAAGTGTAACAGTGCCGCTCACGCATTTGATGATTCTTAGCAGGCTTTCACGCAGTCCCTTTGCAGATCGAACCCTTCGTATTGACCATTTGAACCTAAGCGGCATGAATCCAAGCGACAGGGCGGCATGAACAACACTCGTAAGTCCGGGCAAGAACCCGCAACGGCCCGCGATGTCCGCAGCGTCGTCATCCTGGGGGCAACCGGCTCGATCGGACGATCGACAGCGGAAATTATTTCCGGCTCTGCCGGCGCATTTCGGGTCGAGGCCGTTGCCGGTGGCAGCAACCCGTTGGCTCTGGCGAAACTGGCGCGTACTCTCGGCGCCAAATTCGCGGCGCTCGCCGACCCCAGCGGTTATGCTGAATTGAAAGAAAGTC
Organism: Methylocella sp.; assembly: GCA_036561105.1. GTDB lineage: Bacteria > Pseudomonadota > Alphaproteobacteria > Rhizobiales > Beijerinckiaceae > Methylocapsa. Next base: position 11,934 of record DATBPZ010000069.1, read on the forward strand.
TCTCTGGCAGCGGAATAAAAGCGGCCGCGGGCGACGCGGCGGTTGTCGAAGCCGCCCTCCGGCCAGCCGACATCGTGATGGGCGCCATCGCCGGAACCGCCGGGGTCGCCCCAACATTCGCGGCGCTTTCCGCCGGACGCACAGTTGCACTCGCCAATAAGGAATGTCTGGTCTGTGCGGGCGCTCCTTTCATGCGCCAGGCCGCCGCCGCCGGCACCCGGTTACTCCCTGTCGATAGCGAACACAACGCGATTTTTCAGGCGATGGGCGATGCCAATCTCGATACAATCGAAATGATTACGCTCACGGCTTCGGGCGGCCCGTTCCGCACCTGGACGAGCGAGGCCATCGCGAAGGCAACTCCCGAGCAGGCCCTGAACCATCCAAATTGGTCGATGGGACCAAAAATTACGGTGGATTCCGCTGGCCTCATGAACAAAGGGCTAGAGGTCATCGAGGCGCATTATCTTTTTGGCGTCGATGCGGCCAGACTCGACATTATCGTTCATGCGCAATCGGTGGTGCATGGCCTTGTCGCCTTCACCGACGGCTCAGTGACCGCCGGGCTCGCGGCTCCCGACATGAAGGTGCCGATCGCCCATTGTCTTTCCTATCCGAGGCGGAGCACTACGGCCGCGCGGCGGCTCGATTTGACCGCGACCGGACAACTTACCTTCGAGCGCCCGGATTTCGAGCGGTTTCCTGCCCTGCGGGTGGCCCTCGACGCCTTGCGCACGGGCCGTGGACTCCCCACTGTCTTGAATGCCGCCAATGAGATCGCGGTCGCGGCGTTTTTGAACCGGCTGATTTCGTTTCATGACATAGCGCGGATGGTGGAGGAGGCTTGCAATGCGGCACTTGCCGATGGAACCGCGCATGAGCCAGAATCGGTTGCCGACGCGCTTGCTATAGATAATGCCGTGCGTGACCGGTCTCGCTCGGTTCTCCGCCAGCGGGCCGTATGTGCTTAAATCTTGGCGGCGAGAGGTTTATAGCGGTCGTGCTTATCTTAACTTTGCTTGCCTACGCCATCAAGATTTGACGCCATGGCTCAATATTTATTCCTTTTTCTCGAATATGGACAAAATTTTACGGTGCCACATCGACGCGTCACTCTACGGTCGACAATCTGACACACTATGCAAAACAAATTCTTGAAGTTAAAAAAGAATGATTATTTGCACGCACGCAGCCAAGTTTAAGATGCGCTGCTACGTTTGTGTTTTGCGTTACGCTTTCCCAGTAAAGAGTATTGGGAGAGTTTCTGGGTGACGAGAACCGCCGTGGCGGATTGGAACTCTCCGGCCTTCCTATCGTTGGCCGCTGGATGATTGGACCGCAAGAAAAACGAGGTCTTCGGGCCATGCCGAATGCTTCGTGGAGACGGGCTAGGAGATCAAATGTCAGTCCTCATGCAAGTTTGGGCGATCGCGGGATATATCGTACCTTTCATCTTCGTCCTAAGCTTGGTCGTTTTCTTTCATGAACTCGGACATTTTTTGATCGGCCGCTGGTGCGGCGTTAAGGTTGACGCATTTTCGCTCGGTTTCGGACCTGAAATTTTTGGCTTCGACGACCGCTACGGGACCCATTGGCGCCTGGCACTTTTGCCGCTCGGCGGCTATGTGAAATTTCACGGCGACGCCAACGGCGCTTCGATGACGGATCAAGCCGCCGCGGCTGCGATGTCAGCCCAGGAGCGGTCGGTGAGTTTCTTTGCTCAAAAGGTCTGGAAGCGAGCGGCGATCGTCGCCGCTGGCCCCATTGCCAATTTCATCTTGGCGATCGTCATCTTCACCGGCATTTTTTATGTCAATGGCCGCGCCATCCTCCTACCCACGGTGGACAGCGTCGCCGCCGGCAGTTCGGCCGAAGCAGCCGGTTTTCAACCGGGCGATTTGATTGTTTCTATTGATGGAACCAAAGTCGATAGCTTCGAGGAGATGCAACGAATCGTCCAGACCGCCAGCGACACGCAACTTGTGTTCGGCATCGACCGGAACGGCAAAGCGCTAAATTTGGTCGCGATCCCCCACCGGCGTGATATCGTCACCGCATTCGGAACCACGCGTGTCGGTATCCTTGGCGTCCAATCCAAGGGCAAGCCGGAGAATTGGCACATCCAGCACTATGGTTTTGCCGAGTCCGTTAAGCTCGCGGGATCGGAGACCTGGTATGTCGTTGCCCGGACCGGCGGTTATCTGAAAGGTTTGTTCGCCGGAACGGAGACAACCGATCAATTGTCGGGACCGATTCGGATCGCCGAGGTGTCCGGTGCGATGGCCAAGGTCGGTCTTGGAGCACTGCTTAATCTCGCCGCAATTCTGTCAATTTCGGTTGGGATGCTCAATCTGTTCCCGATTCCCCTCCTCGATGGCGGCCATCTTTTCTACTACGCAGTGGAGGCGGTTCGCGGCGAGGCGATGAATGAAAGGGCTCAACAGTTTGGCTTCAAGGTTGGTCTCATGCTGGTCACCAGTTTGATGATCTTTGCCACCTACAACGACGTGCTTCGCCTCACCCGCCAGTTTATGCATTGGGGCTAAGCCACTCGCAAACGTAATGACCTGACTCCACTTGGCGAAGTGGCAGGTCCTCTCATCACACTTCAATCGTCTGGCATAATATAAACGGTTAACCCTGTTGGTTAACCGTTTGCTCACCTCGATCCGTGTCTTACCTGCCACGCCTTTCCGAAAAAGCTACAATGCAACGAAACTTGTGTTGCGAGGCTTGCCAAAGCCTTTAAAAACAACGCGTGGTAATCGTTGAGTGTGTGTTGCCAAAACCGGTAAAAGAATCCGCATCAACCAATTAACGCCACAAATATAACCTTAGTCTTCGCGAAATGGGAGCCGGTCTTACGATGCGAGTTCAGCGTGTGTTCAGAGGCCGGGTCGCGGTAGCGATCGTCGTATTGGCTTGGCTGGCTGGCGGTACTTTCGCCGCATTTGCCGAAGGTGTTTCCGTCCAGGGGAACAAACGCGTCGATAGCGAGACGATCAGTGCCTATTTCACAGGTTCGGATCAGGCCGCCATCAATAAGGGCGTCAAGGATCTTTATGCCACGGGGCTGTTTTCCGACATCCGCGTGAGCCGGGCCGGTGGCCGGGTCATCATCAGCGTAACTGAAAACAACGTCATCAACCGGGTTGTGTTCGAAGGCAACAGCAAGGTCAAGACGGAAACGCTGACCTCCGAAGTTCAATCGAAATCGCGTGGACCTTACAGCCAGGCCATGGTCGATGCAGACATCGAACGCATCAAGGATGTTTATCGCCGTTCGGGCCGCGCCGCCGCCACCGTCACCGCGCGGACGGTTGATCTGCCCAACGGCAGGATCGACGTGGTGTTCACCATCGACGAAGGCGACAAGACAGGCGTGAAGGCGATCAATTTTGTCGGTAATACGGTCTACTCTTCCGGCAAGCTCCGCGATTTGATGGACACGACGGAGATGAATTACTTCTCGTTCTTCAAAACGTCGGACGTTTACGACCCCGACAGGATTGCTTCAGACCTCGAACGTATTCGCCGGTTCTATCTCAAGAACGGTTACGCGGATTTCCGTGTGATCGGTTCCGACGCTCAGTTCGACGCCGCGCAAGGCGGTTACATCGTCACGATCACGGTAGAGGAAGGCGTTCAATACACGGTGGCGACGGTCAATGTGGAATCACATTTGCCGGACATCGATGGCGCTTCGCTGCTCCCATTCGTGCGTCTCTCGGCCGGCGACGTCTATAATGGCGACATGGTCGAAAAGACCGTTGATGCCCTCACCAAGGAAGTGGGCAAACAAGGCTATCCGTTCACCCAAGTCCGGCCTCGCGGCGACCGCGATCCCGCCACGCGCACCGTCACCATAGCTTTCGTCTTGGAGGACGGCCCGCGAGTGTACGTCGAGCGCATCGATGTGCGCGGAAATACCAGGACGCGTGACTATGTTATCCGGCGCGAATTTGAAATCGGTGAAGGCGATGCCTATAATCGGGTGTACATCGACCGCGCGGAGCGGCGGCTCAACAATCTCGGCTATTTCAAAAAGGTCAAGATTACCAACGAACCCGGATCGACGCCCGACCGGGTGATCGTGGTGGTCGATGTCGAAGATCAGCCGACCGGTTCGTTGTCGCTATCAGGCGGTTACTCGACGTCCGACGGCTTCATCGCCGATGTCGCCGTCACCGAAACAAACTTCATGGGCCGCGGCCAATATGTGAAGCTGGCGGTCTCCGAGGGGCAGTACAGCCGCGGCGTCAATTTCAGTTTCACCGAGCCCTATTTGTTCGGTGAACGGCTCGCGGCGGGCTTCGACGTTTACGCGAAAAAGAGCGATGCCTGGCAATATTCCTACTACAACAACTTCGTGACCGGAGCGACGCTGCGCCTTGGCTTGCCCGTCACGGAAGAAATCACCTTCTCGCCAAGATATTCGATTTACCGCACCGACATCTCCATTCCCAACAATTCCGGGCGCCCGTACAACGATTGTACCAATCCAATTTTTGGAACGACGCCGGGTTTCAATGGCGCAAACCCGAGCATTTTCTACAACTGCTTGACGAATGGCGAGGCCTCCTTGGCCCTCAAGGAAGCCCAGGGTCCCTTCCTGACCTCGATGGTTGGCTACACGCTCGGCTATAACTCGCTCGACAACAATAGGAGCCCCACGGCCGGTATCTTCGCCGAATTGCGCCAGGACGTCGCGGGCGCTGGAGGCGACACACGCTTCGTCCGCACAACCGGCGATATCCGCTATTACCACGAGTTATACGATCAATTCGTTGGTCTCGTGCATCTGCAAGGCGGCGATCTGGCGAGCTTTGGCGGCAGCCAAATCCGCATCGTCGACAATTTCAACTTGGGGCCGAGTCTCGTTCGCGGATTTGCGCCAAGCGGTATTGGCCCGCGCGATATCAGCTCTGGCAATCCCCAGGGCAATCCGCTCGGCGGCACCGTGTATTTCGGCGCCAGCGCGGAGGTGCAGTTTCCGATCTACGGCCTGCCTCGGGACCTTGGTCTGAAGGGTGCCCTCTTCGTCGATGCGGGAACTTTGTATGGCTTTAATGGCCGGACCAATTTTAGTCCCACCGGTGTTTGCTCCCCTGGGCCGTTCAAATTTCCATTTACTCAGAGCAATTGCATCACCGTCGGCGGCGATTCAGGAACGATTCGCACCGCTGCCGGCGGATCGATCATCTGGGCATCGCCGCTTGGGCCGATACGATTTGACTTCGCCAAGGCCATCACCAAGAACCAATTCGATCAGACCCAATTCTTCCGTTTCACCGGCGGTACCACGTTCTGATCTAATGCCGGTTCTGCTTTCCTGCGCTCCGCCAGCTGCAGAGCTGGCCGGGCGGAGAATGAGCCAACTCAAAGCCAAGCCTGGCACAACGCCCGCGACGCCACCTCTAACCTGCCGCGGGACTGGCGTGGAACGTCCCGCATGAGCGAGCCTTCTTTTTTCCCCCCCGCCACGCCACTTTTGCTGAGCGACATCGTGGCTTGCACTGGTGCGGGGGTGGTTGAGAATGCCGATTTGTCGGTCATGATCAGCGGGGCTGCAGCGATCGACGAGGCTGGCCCTGGGGAATTCACTTTTTGTGATTCTCCCGAAAATGCCGAGCTTTTGGAGACGAGCCGCGCCACCGCCTGCTTTGTCACGCCGGATGAGGCACGGCGCTTGCCAAAAACGGCGTTGGCACTCGTGGTGGACGACCCCTATCTCAGCTACGTCCTTGCCTTGCAGCGGATGTTTCCGCAAGCGATCCGGCCAAAATCCGTTTGCGGGACCGCGGGAATCAATCCGGGGGCCTCGATCCATCCGGAAGCCCGGCTTGAACAAGGCGTGATTGTCGATCCCGGCGTGATCATCGGCCCGCGCGCGGAAATCGGGTCAGGTTCGATCATTGGCGCGAACAGTGTGATCGGGTCCGGCGTCCGCGTCGGCCGGGATTGCCTGATCGGGCCACAGGTCACCTTGGCCCATGCGCTGATCGGCAATAGGGTCATTCTGCATACTGGCACCCGCGTCGGCCAGTATGGGATCGATTTCCGCCACGCCAGGGCCGCCATCACAGCCCCAAGGATTGGCCGGGTCATTATTCAAGACGGCGTCGAAATCGGCGCCAATGCGACGGTCGATCGCGGCGCAACGGGCGACACTGTCATTGGGGAAGACACACGAATCGGCAATCTCGCCCGGATCGCGGAAAACGTCGCGATTGGCCGCCATTGCGTCATCTCCTCCCAAACGGGTCTCTCCGCCGGAGCGCGCCTTGAAGATTTTGCCACCTATGGCGAGTGACCTTGGCTCGACGAAAAAAAGATCGAAAAGAGACGGGAACAAGGGAGAAGAGGCGATGAGCGACGCGGCCCCGGCAACGATCGAGAGTTTCGACATACTGCGCTTGTTGAAATCCCTGCCCCATCGGTATCCGTTTCTGATGATTGACCGGGTGATCGAAGCGCGGGGCGATGAATTTGGCATCGGCATCAAGAATGTCAGCATTAATGAGCCGCAATTCCAGGGGCACTTCCCGGAGCGTCCGATCATGCCTGGTGTTCTCCTTATCGAGGGCATGGCGCAAACTGCCGGGGTACTGTGCGTCAATGCGCACTCCCCCGGGAACAAGCCGCCGCTCGTCTATTTTATGAGCATCGACAAGGCCAGGTTTCGCAAGCCAGTTTTGCCTGGCGACCGGGTTGAGTTTCACATGACTAAGACCAACCGCCGGCGCACCATGTGGTGGTACCAGGGCCGCGCCTTTGTTGATGGCGTGCTTGTGTGCGAGGCGGACATCGCCGCCATGTTAGCAGATGACAGTGCGTAACCTTGTGCTCCAGCGTATATGAGTCGGCATGCCAGGCGTCGAAGGCTAGTTTCATTCAATTTCCCCAACTCCCCTGTCAGTATGATGAGTTCGCAGCATCAGTTTTTGGCTACTATGAACAACGAATCAATGGACTTAGTGTCATCATAGAGAATCTCAATCGAAGGGTCTAAAATGACCAAAACTATCCGTGTGCATGAGACCGGCGGCCCAGAGGTCATGCGGATCGAGGACATCGAACTGCCCTCCCCCTTGCGCGGTCAAGTGCGTGTCCGCCATCATGCGATCGGCGTCAATTTCATCGATATTTATTTTCGCAGCGGGGCTTATCCCATCCCATCGCTACCTTTTACACCGGGCAATGAGGGCGCTGGCGAAATCGTCGCCCTCGGCGCGGGTGTCAAAGATTTCAAACTTGGCGACCGGGTCGCTTATGTCACGACGTTGGGCGCTTACGCCGGAGAGCGGCTGATCGCGGCGGACCGTCTCGTGAAATTGCCGAAGAGCATTTCCTACGAGACGGCGGCGGCGATGATGCTGAAGGGCCTTACCGCGCAATATCTGCTGCGCCAGACGTTTAAGGTAAAGCCGGGCCATACTATTTTGGTTCAAGCGGCGGCAGGCGGGGTTGGCTTGATCCTCTGCCAATGGGCGAAAGCGCTCGGCGCAACCGTAATCGGGACGGCCGGCTCGCCCGAAAAAGCCAAACTCGCCAAGAAGGCGGGAGCCAAGCATGTCATCCTCTACCGCGAGGAAGACTTTGCCGCGCGCGTCAAGGAGATCACGAAGGGAAAACTCTGCGACGTGGTTTATGATGGCGTCGGCAAAGCGACCTTTCCGGCTTCGCTCGATTGTCTGAGGCCGTATGGACTATTCGTGAGCTTTGGCTCCGCCTCGGGGCAAATCGAAGCCTTCAATCTGGGGCTTCTCTCAACAAAGGGCTCTCTCTACGCCACCCGCCCGTCCCTCCACACCTATTCGGCGAAACGCGAGGATCTCGAAAAAATGGCGCGCGATCTTTTCCGGGTGGTGTCGAGCGGCGCCGTGAAAATTCCACTGCACCGGACACGGCCGCTCGAGGATGTCGTCGATGTTCATCGGGCGCTCGAAGGGCGCGAGACAACCGGCGCGACCGTGCTCATACCATGAGCGATGGATGCCTGATTTGGGAGGTTGTGATAGGCTGCCTTCAATAAGAAAAAATATTGGGAGGCACAGTTGAGCGACAAACCAGCATCGGGTTCCGGGTTTCTTTTCTTGATGCTGGGCCTCGCCTTGGCATCCTCAATCGTCATCATCTTTGGTTTGAGGCAACTCTCTCAAAAAACAAGTGGCGATGGGTTCGAGGCGACCAACGGCTATCTTCAAGTTGAGCAAAGCGTCACGAAAACAGCTATTCGTAAAGCAACTGTAGAAAATTTTGCGGATACACTTGTCAGCTGTCTCCCATCCCAAAGTTTAAAAAATGAAACCTTAAACGAACAACAGCTGAGAGAACGTATCAGCGCCGTCCTGAAAAATCTTTCGGCGTCGGATACGAACGATAAATGCGGGAACGCACAAAATCGCGCTTGGACATTCACATTACCTTGCAAATTGACGATCAACAGGGCGCCAGCGTGGCTGAGCGGGGCCGTCAAATTGGGAGATTTGAGAATATGCGAAACAACCTTGGCGGAAAGCCTTCACTCCGCCATGAGCCATTGTCCAGCCTCCTCCGATTTCCCCGGCTGCCTTGTAAATTCAGTTTTGACGAATATTGATGTGCAGCGGGAATTTGACAAGCCGTAAGCTGTTCAGAAGGATGGAACATACTTGAGATGGAATGGCGCGACGACGGCCTGATCCTGGGCACACGCAAGCATGGCGAGACGAGCGTCATCGTCGAGGCGATGACCCGCGCGCATGGCCGCCATTTCGGGCTTGTCAGAGGCGGCCGCTCCAAGCGCATGCAGCCGTTGTTACAGACAGGCAATCATGCCGAATTCGTCTGGCGGGCGCGGCTCGACGAGCATCTCGGCACATTTTCGGTGGAGCCCATGGAATTGCGCACCGCGCGTTTGATGGCAAGCGCCGAAGCTCTGCACGCGGTCTGTCTTGTGGCGGCCCTGCTGCGCCTCGCCGCCGAACGCGATCCGCATCCAGCCCTTTATGAGACGGCGGTGGGCATCGCTGGGAGCATCGAGAAGCCGGAAAGCCTCCCGCCGCTGATCGTGCGATTCGAGGCCGCGATTCTGTCGCAAATGGGGTTCGGTCTCGATCTCGGGTCATGCGCCGCCACAGGCACGACCGAGGATCTCGTTTATGTGTCGCCAAAATCCGGACGGGCCGTCTCGAAGGCGGTGGGGGAAGCCTATAAGACGCGGCTGCTGCTGCTGCCGGCGTTTCTGCGCGATGGAAACGGGGAGGCGAACCCGCCCGCCGCTGACATCAAGGATGGCTTTCGGCTGACCGGTTTTTTTCTGCGGCGCGAACTTTTCGGGCCGCGTGGTCAAGCGCTGCCGGAAGCGCGCGGCGCCTATCTCGCGGAACTTGAAAAGCGCTTCAATCCGAAGACATGACCGCCAAACCAGGATTACTTAATCTTGGTTTCCTTGAACTCGACATGTTTGCGGGCGACCGGATCATATTTCTTGAACGCCAGCTTTTCCGTCTTGGTGCGGGCGTTCTTTTTGGTGACGTAAAAATAGCCCGTGTCCGCTGTGGACAGAAGCTTGATCTTGATCATTGCGGCCTTGGCCATATCTGTGTTCCTTCAACGCGGCGCGCGGCGCGGGGCCAAGCCTTTGTATGTCGGGTGAGCCGCGACCATACGAATCGCGGGTCATTTGTCAAGAAATCCCCGGAATCGGCAACTTAGGGCCTCCTAGCGGGCTGGCTGGCGGCGGTGTCTGTGAGCGCGTCGTGGAAAACCTCGACCGCCGCCAAGAGATCGGTTTCCTCGATGACCAGTGGTGGCGCAAAACGTATGACGGTGTCATGCGTCTCTCTCGTCAGGACTCCGCGTCGCATCATCGCGAGGCAAATCTCCTTTACGCAAATGCGCGAGGCGTCCAGTTCCACCGCCGCCCAGAGCCCCTTACCCCGCACCGCGACGATCGCCGGATGGTTGATAACAGTCAAAGCGCTGAGCAAGGTTTTGCCCAGGACATGACTGCGGAGCGCCAGATCCTCGTCCTTGAGGACTTGGATCGCCTCAATGCCAACCGCCGCCGCAAACGGATTGCCGCCAAAGGTCGAACCATGGCTACCGGGATTGAAAACATCCATCACGGCGCGCCGCGCGACGAAGGCGGAGACGGGCAGCAAACCCCCGCCAAGCGCCTTGCCCAGGATGAGACCGTCCGGCAAGGCATCCTCGTGCTCGAAACAAAAGTTTTTTCCGGTTCGCCCGAAGCCCGACTGGACCTCGTCGAAAATCAGCAAGATCCCATGGCGATCGCAGATCTGGCGCAGATTTGCCAGATAACCCTTAGGGGGTACGATGATTCCCGCCTCGCCCTGGATGGGCTCGATCAAAACGGCGGCGGTGTTTGCCCCGATCGATGCTTCGAGCGCGCTGGCATCGCCAAACGGCACCGAAACGAACCCCGGCGCGAAGGGCCCAAAACCGCGCCGGTAGGATGGCTCACTCGAAAAGCCGATGATTGTGGTCGTGCGGCCGTGGAAATTGCCCTCGGCCACGATGATTTCCGCTTGGTTTTCGGGGATCGAAAGCCGGTCATAAGCGTAACGGCGGGCAGCTTTGATCGCCGTCTCGACCGCCTCCGCGCCGGTATTCATGGGCAAACACGCATCGAGCCCGGTAAGCCCGGCAAGTTCCTCGCAGAAGAGCCCGAGATTATCCGAATAAAAAGCTCTTGAGACGATATCTAAGCGTTCGAGTTGATTTTTCAGCGCTTGGACGAGACGTGGATGCCCATGGCCGAAACTTGCCGCCGAATACGCGCTCATCATATCGATATAACGCTTGCCGCCCGTGTCGTAGAGATGCGCGCCGGAGCCACGCGCCAAGACAACCGGAAGCGGCGCGTAGTTGTTAGCGCCAAAACGCGATTCCCGCGCAATGACGCCTTGCGTGGTCATAAAACTTTGCAAGGACATGGCGGCCTCCTGTCAGTCTCCGGTATGGAATTATCGCATGAAAATTTGCGGGTTTGCCCCGGAAATACGGCCGGTTGCGCGCAGAATATCCGCGACAAAGGGCTTTTCGCGCGCGAAAATGCGCTAGCAATCGACAAACGAGAGACCGATGGCGCGCCGGCATATTATCGACGACATGGATCGCAAAATCCTCAAGCGGCTGCAGCTCGACGCAAGGATCAGCAATGTCCACCTCGCGGAAGCGGTGCATTTGTCGCCGAGCGCCTGCCTGGAGCGGGTCAGATCGCTCGAAAAGGATGGCCTGATCCGGCGCTATACGGCCGACTTCGATCTTTCGAAAATTTCCAGCAATGTGATGCTGCTCGTAGAAGTGATTCTCGAAAATCACCGCGAAACCGATTTCGAGCGTTTTCTCGCGGCGATTCGCAAACGCGACGAAGTGTTGGAATGTTTTAAAATCGGCGGAAGGATCGATTATCTGATGCGAGTGCTGTGCCGCGACATCGATCATTACAATGAACTCAGCGATTATATGAGTCGCGGCGATCTGGGCGTCGAGAAATTTCACGGCCATGTCGTGCTCGCCATCGACAAGGTTTTTCAAGGTTATCCGCTCGACCTGCTGGTCGAGCCGGAGGAGCCGCAGTGAACCAGAGGCGGCTGGCGGAAAGCGGCTGGGTCGGCACCTTTGCAACTTGCTCCCCGGGCGGCGCCCATATAATAATGCTGTAGTGCAGCATAGCTAAAGCCGCCCGGTGTGGAGCTTTTTGCTGCTGACAAGGGACGATTGATGACGAGTATTCCGCAATGGCTTCAATCCGAACCTGGGGATTATGTTTTGGAGGCTCAATTGCCCCTAAAGCATCGGTTTCTCCGGTGGCTTGGCCGTCAAACATGGATCTACCGGGGGCACGACCGGCTGCTTCGCCTTGTTTACAATCCCGATGCAAATAAGCATTTCAAATTTGAAGTTGATTTTTTTGGCCAGCGGTATCGCGGCGACCTCGGCCATTTCATCGATTGGAACGTCTTCTGCTATGGCTCTTACGCCTATCATGAGCTCTTGCTTCTGCGCGACATCGCCCGCGAACTAAAAATGCTGCGAGCCGCCCCTATTTCCTTCTATGACGTGGGCGCCAACGTTGGCAATCACACGCTGTTCATGGCACCGCATGTGGACAAGATCTTCGCCTTCGAGCCCTTCGCTTTGGTCCGCGCTTTAATCGAAGACAAGATTGCCCTTAACGGGCTCACCAACGTCACCATATTTCCTTTCGCCCTCGGAGAAACCGACGGCGATGTTCCCTATTACCCTTCACCCGACGGAAACTCCGGCGCCGGAACTCTGATCGAGAACCGGCTGAGTACATCCGCCGACCCGGCGATCGTACAAATCCGCCGGGGTGATAGCTTTTTAAAAAAAGAAAGCCTCCCACGGATCGACCTCATCAAGGCCGATGTCGAGGGCTTTGAAGCCTTTGTCTTTCGCGGCTTGAGCGACCGCATTCGCCAAGACAAACCTGCCATAATTTTGGAAATATCGGAGGACAGCCGGAAGGGCTTCGGTTCGGAGGATGCGTTCAGGAAAACCTTTTATGAAAGCGCCTTGTTTGCCGAAGTTGCCGGCGGCAACGGCCGACCCTACAGGCTTAAACCCTTCAAATACGGCACGGCCGCGGAAGTGCTTGTCATGCCTCCCGAAATGTCCGGCATCATGAAAAAGCTAACTCACGGCGCCTAGACGTGTGAGCTTCACTTGTTTCCAGTTTTTCCGGAGTATTGGTCAGACCAGAGCCGTCTTCCCAAATATAGGCTCGAAGGTGGCCCGCAGCGCGGCGTCAACTTCTCCCATGGTGGCCAAAGCATTCAGATCGCGGAGGCTCGTGATTCCCAGATGGGGGTCCGAAATCCCGCAGGGGACGATTCCCCGAAAATGCGAAAGATCTGGCGTGACATTGAGCGCGACACCATGAAAAGATACCCAGCGGCGGACCCTGATGCCGATCGCCGCAATTTTGTCTTCGGCGCTCATCTCACCCGATCCGCTTGACCGCGTGACCCAAACCCCGATGCGGCCGGACCGCCGCTCCCCCTTGACGCCGAAAGTCCGCAGGGACGCAATGATCCACGTCTCCAGCGCGCAGACAAACGCGCGCAGGTCGGGGTTCCGGCGATTGAGATCGAGCATGACATAGGCGATGCGCTGGCCCGGCCCATGATAGGTGTATTGGCCGCCACGGCCGCTCTTATGCACCGGAAATCGCGGCTCCAAGAGGTCCCCCTCCCGCGCCGATGTTCCGGCCGTGTACAGCGGCGGATGCTCCAGCAGCCAGACGAGTTCCGGAGCCGCGCCTGCTGCAATCGCCGCGACCCGCGTCTCCATGAACGCCACCGCATCTTCATAGGGCACAAGCCCCTCGGAAACCCGCCATTCGATGGCTGCGCTTTCGTGGGACAACATCGGTGACGGCGGATTTTGCTGCGGCATGATCTCAAGATAGCGGCTGGCAAGTCAATCCGCATCCCCTCCTCCAACGACGAAGCGTCTGCGCGGCCTTGCCACCCTGGCGCCGATTTGTTAGACGACGCCCCTGCCCGTGCGCGTTCGCGCAATTCACGGCGCGGACAAAGCGGCCATGGCGGAATTGGTAGACGCGCTAGCTTGAGGTGCTAGTTGGGAGACCAGTGGAGGTTCGAGTCCTCTTGGCCGCACCATTTTAGACCCTTCGCGGGCTCCCGGATTTCAAGTCCAAGAAGCTCCATCATGCCAGATTTACGTACAGTTAGAAATATTTTTGCGCTTTGTTGTCTGTTATTAGTCATAAATCATGGCCATACTGAAGAATTGTCCATGCCGCGATTCAAAGCGATAGCCTTTGATTATTTCGTAATTTTTGATGCAAATTCAATTATACCCTCGATAGAAAAGGTTTTCCCAGGCAAAGGCGCCGATTTTGCCAAGATGTGGCGTACCAAGCAGTTCGAATATAGCTTTTTGCGGTCGATTACCAATCGCCACGCCGATTTCTTCAAAGTCACGGAAGATGCGCTGGTTTACACTGCCGAGGCCATGAAGCTCGATCTTGGTTCAGAGGCAAGAAGAGAGCTTTTGGATGCTTACTTGAGATTAAAGCCCTGGCCAGATGCTGTTGATGCGCTACGCCGGTTGAAAGCTTCCGGTATCAAAATCATTACAATTTCGAATTTCAGTCAAGAAATGCTCCGCGCAAATGCAGATAGAGCAGGAATAACCGCTTTGTTTGATGAACTGTTAAGCACTGAGGTAAATGTGACCTACAAACCCGAACCAAATGCATATAAATTTGGAATGCAAAGGTTAAACCTCAAAAAAGAAGATATTCTATTCGCCGCATTTGGTGGATGGGATGCCTATGGTGCAAAGACTTTTGGCTATACGACTTATTGGGTGAACCGGTTTAACCTGCCCTTGGACAAGCTAGGCGTTCAAGCCGATCAAAGCTCAAACAATATGGAGGGGCTATTGAATTTCGTTTTGGGAAACGCTGGCTCTTCAACACCAAAATAAGATTAGCCCTACGGCTTGCTCGGAATACAAGTTTTCGCGGATATGGAGCCCAGCACACCCCTACTGGGGCTTTTCCGGTGCCTCGGGAGGTGGCGTCCCCATCATCGGGGCGCCGTGCGATTTGCCCGCATGCGCCTTGGCGAACACCTTGGTGATGATCTTGTTGGTCTCCGAGGTCCAGCCTTCGGGCGCCTGTCGCACCGGCGGCGGGTTTGCGCCAGGCGCGAGCGCCACGGTTCTATAGCCGCGTTGTTTTAACTCCCGCAGAAGAGCAGGCAACATCGCGGCGGTCTGCTGCCTTGTGTCATGGAGCAGCAAAATCCCGCGCTTCTCGTGATCAAGCCGTTCGAGGGTCAAAGCCAGTTCTTTCTCGGGCGGCATCGGGAGCCAATCCGAGGCCCAAAAATCGGCGCCGAACACCCCGATATTTTGGGCTGACAGCCAATAGACAAGTTCCGGCGTGTCCGCAAATCCTGGAAAGCGGAAGAATGGAACCTTTGGGGGGCCGCTGGCCTTCCCATAGGCGGCCTTGTCGTCCGCCGCGATGCCTTTGAGGATGTCCTCCTGCGCCGCTTTTTGGCTCATTTGGCGCAAGGTCTGAGCGGGATGCGAAAAGGTGTGATGGCCAAGGGTGTGCCCTTCAGCGACTTCGCGCCGGACGATAGCGGGCAAAGCCTCGGCGTTGCGGCCGACAAGGAAAAACGTCGCCTTCACGCATTCGGCCGCCAAGGCGTCGAGAATTTTTGGCGTGGTGTGCGCGGAGGGCCCGTCATCGAAGGTCAGTACGATTTCGTGATCTTCGAGGGCCAAGCTGCGCGGATAGGACTTGAAGCCGACCTGCAATCCGCCCTTTGTGCCAACTTCAATCGTGCGGGCGACGCCTAGCGCATCCGGCAGACACGCCTTGGAATTTGCAACCACTGATGTCAGGAGAGACCCGCTCATGATGACGCTTACCCGCCAAACCACAGAGTATATTTTAAGCGGTCCAAATCGTAACCCGCTATTGCGAAGAAACTGCGTCACCTCGAACACAGCGATTTTAGAATGAATTTTTCAAAAAACATGAACGTGATCAACTCTAAAGGGATTTAAAAGGAAGCGGGCGCAGAGCCATTTCAGCCCCCCTCTAGACGCCCTTTCGATCTGCCGTTCTCGTTTCGTGTTTGCTCCGGCCGGGAAAATAGCCCATGACCTCGTGGTTTCCAAACATAAGGCAAAATCGCGCGTATGACCAATATTGACGAGCGCCCCAGTGCCACGGCACCCGAATTGGAGCCAATCGGAAGCGATACGGTGCCGATTTACGATGAAAACGGCGCGATTGAGCCAGATTTTCTGCGTGATGTGACCGCCGCCATCGAGACCGGCAACAGCGCCTCGTTGCGCGCCCTGGCAGGACGCCTGCACGAAGCCGATCTCGGCCTGCTTGTGGTCTCTCTGGAACCGGAGTTGCGTCCCAAGCTCGTCGAGATGATGGGAGACGAGTTCGATTTCGCCGCCTTGACGGAGATGGATGATCGCACCCGCGACGAGATCCTTGCGGAACTTCCGAACGCGACCGTCGCCGAAGGCGTCCGCGAGCTTGAAAGCGACGATGCCGTCACGATCCTCGAAGATCTGGAACCCGAGGATCAGGCCGAAATTTTGGAGGCACTGCCGGCGGCCGACCGCGTTCAACTGCAACGCTCACTCGATTACCCGGAATATTCGGCCGGCCGCCTAATGCAGACGACTTTCGTGACCGCGCCGCCGTTCTGGACGGCAGGCCATGCGATCGATGTCATGCGCGACACCGACGAAGAGCATTTGCCGGAATCCTTTTTCGAAATCTTCATTGTCGATCCGGCCCACCGGCTTTTGGGAAATATCTTTCTCGACACACTCATGCGCGCCAAGAGCCGGGCGAAGCTCGAAGAGATCATGAATGTGGAACGCCGGCGGGTCGCGGTGACGGAGCAACGCGATGACGTCGCGCGCCTGTTTCAGCGCTACAATCTCGTCTCGGTTCCGGTTGTCGACGAAGCGGAACGGCTGGTCGGAGTGATTACCATCGACGACATCGTCGACGTCATCCAGGAAGAAGCCGACGCCGAAGTGAAGGCGCTCGGCGGCGTCTCCGAGAACGAAGAACTATCCGACACGGTTTGGTGGACAGCCAAAAGCCGTTTCGTATGGCTCTTCGTCAATCTGATCACCGCTTTCATCGCCTCTTCCGTGCTTGGCCTGTTCGAAGGATCTCTGCAAAAGATGGTGGCGCTCGCCGTGCTGGCACCGATCGTCGCGAGCCAGGGCGGAAATGCGGCGACTCAAACCATGACGGTCGCCGTCCGCGCGCTCGCCACGCGCGAACTTTCCCGTGCCAACGCGGCCCGCGTAATCATGCGCGAAATCATGGTCGGCGCTCTCAATGGTGCCGCGTTTGGCGTGATCACCGGAATCGTCGCCAGCATCTGGTTCGGGCTTGCTGGGGTTGGTGTGGTGATCGCGCTTGCCATGCTGACAAACCTCATTGCCGGCGCCTTGGGTGGAATACTCATCCCGCAAGTGCTGAATCGTTTCGACATTGACCCGGCCGTGTCGTCGAGCCCCTTCGTCACGACAGTCACCGATGTGGTGGGCTTCGCGTCGTTCCTGGGGATCGCCACTCTATGGTTTGGGTTGGGATGAGGCGAGATATCCCGATGTGCCGCCTTCGATTGCATGGCAATAAATTAGCCCCGCCACCCGCCCTGGAGAATACCGGCGGGCAACGGGGCGGAAAAATTCTTTGATGCTCTAAACAACGCAACTATAGAAAATTCATTGAAACTTGGCGTCCCCTGTTCAGGGGACGCCATCACGAAATAGCTGTGATCGCGCTTCCTATCTGGCAGGCTTGATCGCAAGAGACCAGCACGCTGGGCCATTGCAGTTGGACCAACCTCCTTGTGTTAGAGCGCTTTCCGATCAGGTGGGAATCACGTGATCGGAAAAAAAAATCGCTCAAAATCAGAGAGCCGGAGCATGTTCTGATCGAAAAAGTCGATCAACTTTTTCGGAACATTCTCTAAGTACAGTAGTCTGTCTTGGCAAAAGCAAAACGAGGCATCCTAAATTTTGCGGTGCGCCGGGACGAATCACGCAGCGATTCGCAACGCCGCCATAGTCAGTCCGGCCGCGCTTGTTCGCTTGGCGATGGTGTGAGGCATCATGATTTTCGGGTTTGGATGTTTTTGGCATCCTTCTTCCCCTAATTTGGGTATGCGTCGCCGGCAAATTAGGTGTATATGCCACACCTGTATTTATGATAATTATTGCCAATCAGCACGGTAAAGAACTGAAGCCCACGCCCGAGTTTTTTACAGCCTCTGGCACAGCAACGGCTTTGGTCGGGATGCCCATCGAGGAAATACATGGGGGCGGTCGAACATCTCAAGACCCTATGCTGCCTTGGGTTACCGCCCGAGAGCGCCATGGTTGCGGTCACGCCTTTGTTGCATGAGATCATTCCGCATGGATGGTCGCGTCTCGCCCTTTTGGCGCCTGACGCGACGGTCACCAGCAATTATGCCGAAAATCCAGGAATGACACCCTTGTACCGTGATCGCCTGTGGCGATTCATGGATGATCCGACGGCGCTCGTATCCCTTTGGATCCCAGGCTTCCGCGCGGTCGGGATTGGTTGGACACTGCACCGGCAGAATGCCGACTATCTGCAAAGCCAATATTACAAGGAAATCGAAGCGCCGCTCGATGCCTGTTGGCTCTTGGGCGCAATGATCGGAGATGGCAGCCGGTCTATTGCCTATGTCGCGTTGACACGGCCAAGAAGTGCACGGCCCTTCGTGGCGGACGATGTGCAGCGTCTCGACCGGCTCCGGCCTTGGCTCGCGCATGCTTTTCGTCCGGTTTCCGAGCGTGCAGAAATGGCGGAACAATCTTCGCTAGGGACCGCCGGACCCGCGCTCATGAGCGGTCAGATGATCGTCACCCCGGACGCCACGATTGTCTACCAAACCTCGGGCATCGAACATTTGCTCCGCATGCTGGTGGGGGAGCCGGGCAATTATACCCGCTACATGCCCGCCCAAGACCGCTTACCGGACCCGATTTTAAAGCTTCTTCGGCAGATCATGGGCGCCGCGAATGGCTCTTCCAACACGCCGCCTCATTCGCGGATCTTAACGGCCCACGGGGTTCTCACGCTAGATGCCAATTGGCTCGTCCCTCCTGACGCACTTCCCTCGGACATCGCCAGGAACCCGAAGAATTGTCTGATCACGATCAGTGTCGAATTGCGCGAACACGCCATCGCCCATGCCGCGCGCGTGCTGCGAGATAGCGGCGCCACGCCCGCGCAGGTCAAAGTCGGTGTTCATCTCGCTTTGGGCAAATCCAAACCAGTGATTGCCGATGAACTCGGCCTTCAGCTCTCCTCGGTCGCCGACCTCACCAAAAAACTTTATCAGAATCTCGATATTCACAATTCCGCCGAGCTCGGCATGAAGGTTTGGCTGAGCCAAATGCAAATTGGCACCAACCAGCGTTCGTGGCGCGCCAGTTAATTTTTGCCAGCATGTGTATTCGCTTCCGCATCAGCCAGATAGGCCTTGGCCCTTATGGCGTGGCCATTAAATGTTCCCTTATTGTTCTTGCTAATCTCGGGCAATTATAACCTTGACAAAGCAAGCGATATGTCATAGATTATAGGGCATAGGAGCAATCCAATGACCCATGAATCAGACATCAAAGCAGCTGGAGCCGGATTAGCTGGAGGCGCCATTGCAGCCGCTCTCTTGGATACCCTTCTCGATAAGAAGCTGATCACGCTTGCCGATGCCAGGTCTGTCCTTGACCGGGCTAGCAACGCTATCTCCGCGCATGTCGGAACCCCCGCTGGGAGAGAAGCAATCCAAACCATTGCAATCTTGATGAACGGCCGTTTCTCGGAACACGGCCATAACAAATAATTCAGCTAGGTTTTTACCCATGTCGGCCAATCTCCAAAACCCAATTTTCACTGATGAAACCGAAGCCCGTAAATGGCTCGAAACGCGGATTTGGCCGAATGGGCCTGTTTGTCCCCATTGTGGCAATGCAGACCAAGCACGCATCACCGCAATGCAGGGAAAGGTGCACCGCGCCGGTCTCTACCAGTGCAACGAGCCTGAGTGCCGTGAACAATTCACGGTCACAGTCGGCACCGTATTCGAGCGCTCGAAAATCCCGCTGACCAAATGGCTTGCCGCGCTTTTCCTTCTTTGCGCTTCAAAGAAGGGAATGAGCACGCACCAAATGCACCGCATGTTGGGCGTCAGCTACAAATCAACATGGTTCATGACGCATCGCTTGCGTGAAGCCATGCGCTCGGGCGATCTCTCCCCTTTAGGCGGGGGAGGCAAGACCGTCGAAGTTGACGAAACCTATATCGGCCGTTTGCAAGGGCAGGTTAAGGACGCCAAATCTCGCGGCGGCGCGCATAAGAATATCGTTCTGACGCTGGTCGAACGTGGCGGCGCGGCCCGCTCTTTCCATGTCGATAGCACGTCGATTGCTGACGTGGTTCCAATCGTGAAAGCCAATGTCGCCCGCGAAACTGCAATGATGACTGACACCGCGTCAGAGTTCCGCACCATGGGCCACTTTGCCAGTCATGACATGGTGAACCATACCGCGAAAGAATACGCTCGCTACGAAAGCGAGACGGTAATTAGCACCAATTCTGTCGAGGGTTACTATTCAATCTTCAAGCGTGGTGTGAAGGGCGTCTACCAGCATTGTGGCGAGAAGCATTTGCATCGCTATCTTGCCGAATTTGATTTCAGATATTCACACCGCGTAGCTCTAGGCTTTAACGATATGGATCGCGCCGAGAAAATGGCGAAAGGCATTGTTGGAAAACGACTAACCTATCGGCGGCCTAGTGAGGCCAAATTTTAAGAAAAAATCGAAGCTATTCCTCAAATGGCGCAATAAACAAACGCGCTTTTAGGGCTTCTGACGTCCGCTAGGCTTTTTGGCGGGAGGGACCGTCATTCCAACATTTGAAGTAGGTGTAGAAGCCGACGTCGGATTTTGAACCGTAACAGCTGGTTTTACATCTACTTGCCACAATATATTTCCAATAGTCGGGATATTTAGCTCTATTTCAAGTTTGCCTGGCGTTAAAATTGGAAGCCCTTGAAGATCGGCAATTGCTCTTGTCCGTAAAAATTGCTGAAATTGAAATGTGAGGTGAGAATTTAGTAGGATCTGAGAACCATTTTTTATCGTAAGCGGGCATGTAACGGTAGATGGCTCCGATAGTGATCTTTCCAAGACAACTAAGACATTGAGACGAGCATGTGTTGCAGGGAAAGATGGCGCCGAAATTTCCTCAAGAATATTGATCAAACTTACCTGGTTGGTTCTTCCGTCAATAAGACATTCGTTGCAGCATGCGAAAAGGAATAATTTCACTAATAACCCCCAGAATAACTTTGGAAAGACTTCACTTGGGGTAAAACCGAAAGAGTCACATAAGTTGACGGCTTATATGCTGAAAGCAACTGAGTTGCTATTTCTGAATACCATCTTGCATAGCGAGGCTTAAACGATGCAGCCTTTCTAAGAGCGTTGCCGTCGTCGGTCAATGATAAGGCTACAATAAAAACATAAGGTAAAACAGCATCCTCTAATGATTTTGGTTTTTTCTTCACGCTTTTGGCTAGCTCTCGGAGCAAATTCTCTGAGCCCTTTGATTTTAAGCCATTGACTTCTGGATCAGCCCGCAGCTTGCGAACTAAAAAAGACGGAGTGTTTGCAACCGCAAATGCGCCAACGCTCTCTGGGAAATGCATGGTGGCCGTCATTTCACTACTCGATAGTAGGTCACTTCCATATCGTTATACGGGCTATCCAGTGGAAAGTGAACAACCTCATGAAGGTTAGCCCATTTGCTCAGGATTTTGGGCAACGCAAGAGGCGAATTATCTTTCTCAACCACTATGCCAGAATGTTCAATTAGACCGTCCTTTCTATAGATTGCAATGTCGCCAGGGGCGACCTCCCTCATTTCAATCTTCTTGTAGTCATCCTCAATCAAAATTCTTTCGATCTGCTCTGACCCGTCAATCCAGGTTCGGCGCGCGCCGAACGTCAAACCATGACAATTGAACGTTGAGCATGGGCCAACAGGACGATGTTGCCCATTCCTAAATTTTTTCTTGTAATCCTCTACTTGCTGCAAAGCTCCATGATGAGCGGAGCTGCGATCTATCCAATTGGATACTTTTGTGCGGAGCCGGGTTTCCAACGCCAACTCTACCGTACGACAAATTATTGATGCCATCATTTGTCCGTTTTGAGGATTGCTCCCGTACACATGAAATAAAGAATATTTTGATAATTGGCCGCTGATGAGGGTTCGCGGTCTATTCACTTGGCTTTAGCTTGGTGCGCTTTGGCTCTCTCGCCACCCCCGTTCGTTCCTTAGCGGGCCGATGCTTCGGGCCGCTCTTAATCACCGTATCGACCGCACGCTCGAATCGGTCCCAAGCATCAGGAGCGATCTCAAAAGCTTCATCTTTGCCAGATGACTTTTGTTTACTGTTCATAACTTGCGCATTCTTTGTGGAATAGTCGAGATTCGACTCTGCAATTCGGCATCTCTCTGCGAAATTTCCATCACTAGGCGACGGAGAGGACCGAGCGAACCCCTAGAAAAGGCGCTCGATCCTCTTTTGCGCTCGCAAGCACTAGTTGGCGCACCCGTAAGGTCTGGGGGTCGGCTGTCGCGGCCATCAGATTTACGGTCCCTAATACCGAGGATCAGGTGGTTGCAACACCCGATCCTCTATGTGGAAGTCCCCATAGCTCAGTGGAGCCCTGAGAAGCCTTGAGAGCACCCGCCTTGTAAGCGGGAGGTCGCTGGTTCGAGTCCAGCTGGGGACGCCCGCAACGAAATGTTGTCCAAAATCACAAAATGGGCAATAGCCCATATTCCCAATAAGCATTTTTTGTCACACAAATCCGGCCTGTCACGCAAGCCAAGATTTAGCTTAGCGTCTTGCTTTGTCAAGGTTACAATCGCCTAATCTCGACGCATCCGGTTAAGCTGGCCTGGAACTGGAAGACGGTGGCTTGCCATGGTCGTCAGAGTCGCGACGGTTGCGTTCGAAGGCATCGAGGCGCGCCCAGTGGACGTTGGTCTCGGTGACAAGGCGGTCGCTGAATCGCGCGAGAGAGTCCGCGCCGCGCTGAATGCGTCGGGCCTCGCGATGCCCGCCAAGCGCATTACCGTCAATCTCGCACCCGCCGACCTACCTAAGGAAGGCAGCCATTATGATCTGCCAATCGCGCTCGGCATCATGGCGGCGATCGGCGCAATTCCTCCGGACGCGCTTGCCAATTTCACCGTTCTCGGCGAACTGGCGCTTGACGGAACGATCACCTCGGTCGTCGGTGTGCTCCCTGCCGCGATCGCCGCCAATGGGCGCGGCCATGGCTTGATTTGCCCGCATGCGAGCGGTGCCGAGGCAGCCTGGGCAAGCCAGGAAATCGAAGTGCTGGCGCCAATTTCCCTCATTCAGCTCGCCAATCACTTTAAGGGTACGCAAGTCATGGGCAGACCCCGGCCTTCCGTCCGGGGACAAGCCGGTGCGCAGCCGGATTTGCATGACATCAAGGGTCAGGAAAGCGCCAAACGGGCGCTTGAGATCGCCGCTGCCGGGGGGCACAATCTCCTGTTGAACGGACCCGCCTGGCGCTGGAAAATCGATGCTCGCCGCGCGTCTGCCTTCGATTTTGCCGCCGCTCATGCCGCGGGAGCTGCTTGAGGTTTCGTTGATCCATTCCATCGCCGGGGATCTCGCGGGCGGTGCCCTGACCGATCGAAGGCCCTTCCGGGCGCCGCATCATTCGGCCTCGATGGCAGCTCTTGTCGGAGGCAGCACGCGGGCACGGCCTGGTGAAATCTCGCTTGCCCATCATGGGGTTTTGTTTCTCGACGAATTGCCAGAATTCCAGCCGCAAGTTCTGGACAGCCTGCGCCGGCCGCTCGAAACCGGCGAAGTGGCAATTGCGCGGGCCAATCACCGCATTGTCTACCCAGCCCGGTTTCAACTCGTCGCGGCAATGAACCCTTGCCGCTGTGGCCACGCAAGCGAGCCCGGTTTTACCTGTAACCGGCAACCCAATGCGCGCTGCATTGCCCAATATCAGGCGCGGCTTTCGGGTCCCTTGCTCGACCGAATTTGATCTCCACGTTGAAGTGCCGGCGGTCGCCGCCGCCGATCTCATGCTGCCGCCAGCAGCTGAGGGTTCAGGAGAGGTCGCAGCACGAGTCGCCGCCGCCAGGGGAGATCCAGGTCGCGCGTTATGCGGGGCTGGACTGCCCAGCATCGGCTCCAACGCCGCCGCGCCCGCCAATGTGATCGAGGCGGTCGCGCAAATGGACACGGGGGGGCTCAGCTTGGTCCGGGAGGCTTCGGACAGGCTGCATCTTTCCGCGCGAGGATTTCATCGCATCTTGAAGCTTGCCCGCACGATCGCCGATTTGGACGGCGCCGCGGACGTGGGGCGCATTCATCTCGCCGAAGCGCTAACCTACCGCATCGATACCGCCCGCCAGCTCCGTGCTGCGTGACATCACCTTGTAAGTGGGGCGCAGCTTGGCGAGCTAAACCTTATTGCACCCTAAACCTTGGCGCGGTTTGCTCCTTGGCGCCCCCGGTTCCAGCCCCGAGACTGTTCAGATCGCCAATCCCGCCGACTCCGGAACCGATTCCGCTGCCGTTGATACCGCCGGTATCCAGGCCAAGCTCAATCTTGTCTCTAATACCGCCAGTTCCCGCTCCGAGGCCCCGGCCAACGCCATTAACTCCACCTGTCGAGGATCCCCACGAAGCGCTGTCCGAGATTCCTCCCGACCCGACACGCGTAGAGCCAGCAATGCCGCCGGTAGCATTGCCAACACCCTGACCTATGCCGTTGGTCCCGGAACCGACGCGTCCGGTTCCGACAACCAGCGGGGTGTGCTGGCCGGCGCCGCCCGCCCCGAAGCCAATACCCGTCCCGGCAACACCTCCGCCCCGATTGATGACGACAACAGGAGCCGGACCGGCGTTTGGCGCCTGCGCCTGCGCAAACACCGTGGAACCGCCAACAAAGGCCACTGCCAGGGCTACAGTCAATCGACGGCGCATTTTTTTCTCCGTATGCCGGGCCAGGATGAAGGATAGCGGCGAAATCACAACAATACCGGGCGCGTTACCGGCGAAAGCAAACTGCCGAGCTGTTCACATTTCTATCAGACTCGTGAAAAAAGCCTGTTATTTCCAGACTCATCGGGCACGTTGATAGAAGATTGCGGCAAAGTTTCGCCGGAAGATATTTGTGCCGCCTTTTCCGCCGCCACTATCGCTTGAGCGGTTGCCTGTCCCATGTCATTGCACAATATCAGATTCAACGAGAGCCAAATGCCAAAGAGGTCCTTGGACGCGTTCGCATTCCGCAAATTGGAAGCTCTCGATCGCGCCAGTCTCAAGCGCTCCCTCACCGAGAGCGTTCGCGAACGCGGGATCTGGGTCGAGCGCGACGGCCGCCGCCTGCTCTCTTTCTCCTGCAATGATTATCTCAACCTTTCCCACCACCCGGCGCTCATCGCCGCTGCCACGGCGTCGATCCGCCAATATGGCGTGGGCGCCGGTGCTTCCCGGCTCGTCACTGGCAATCATCCCTTATTGGGCGAGCTTGAGACACGGCTCGCGCGGCTCAAGGGAACCGACGCCGCCTGCGTGTTCGGTTCTGGCTATCTCGCCAACAGCGGCATTATCCCAGTGCTGGCCGGTGAGCGGGATCTGGTTTTGATCGACGAATTGGCGCACGCATGCCTCTGGGCTGGAACAAAATTGGCTGCGGCTGAAACGTTGATCTTCCGACACAATCAAGTTGACCACGTGGTCGAATTGCTCGCCAAAAACCGGGGGCGTTTCCGGCATGCGCTGCTTGTCACAGATAGCGTTTTTTCCATGGACGGCGATCTTGCCCCTTTGCAAGAGCTGAGCAAAATCTGCGCGGATTTCGATACATGGTTGATGACCGATGACGCACACGGTTTGGGCGTCATCGGCCGCGGCCGCGGCGCGGTTTTCGCCGCGGGTCCCGGCACGGATGTGCCGTTGCAAATGGGAACCTTATCCAAGGCAGCGGGCGGCTATGGCGGCTATTTGTGCGCGTCGCGGCCGGTCATCGATTTGGTGAAAACCCGCGCCCGTACCCTGATTTACTCGACCGCCCTGCCACCCCCGATGGCGGCGGCGGCAATTGCCGCGCTGACAATTATTGAAACCGAACCTGAATTGACCGCAAAACCTCTCGAAAAGGCGAAGTTGTTCACCTCCCGTCTCGGCCTTCCCAAGGCCCAAAGTCCGATCGTCCCCTTCATCCTGGGGGAACCAGAAGCCGCCCTGCGAGCCGCGCGTGGACTGGCTGACCAGGGTTTCCTGGTCACACCGATCCGGCCCCCGACGGTTCCGACAGGCACCGCACGGTTGCGCTTCACCTTTACCACCATGCACCCGGACGAAGAGATCATCCGCCTCGCCGATGCCGTGCGCGCATTGACGGAAACACTTAAAGGGCCGGCCAAATGCCCGCCGTCTTCATAACCGGTACCGGAACTGATGTAGGCAAAACTTTTGTCGCTACCGGCCTCATCCGCTGTTTGCGCAACCTGGGGCAACGGGTCAACGCCTTGAAACCCGTGGCCAGCGGCTTCGATCCGGCCGCGCCTTCCGGCAGTGACCCGGCCCTTCTCCTCGAAGCGCTTGGCCGCGACGTCAATGCGGCGGAACTCCAGCGAATTTCGCCCTGGCGTTTTCGCGCTCCCGTTTCCCCGGACATGGCCGCGTATGCCGAGGGAAAAGCGATCGATTTTGCCGAGGTCATCGATTTTTGCAGCAGCGCAATCGCTCACAACACTGGCGCTCTATTGATCGAAGGGGTTGGGGGCGTCATGGTCCCGCTCGACACGCAGCATACCGTGCTCGATGTGATGGTGGCGCTCCAACTGCCAGTCATTCTTGTCGCCGGGAGCTATGTCGGGACGCTCAGCCATACACTTTGCTCGCAGGATGTGATCTTGCGCCAGGCGCTTGATCTTCGAGCGATCGTTGTCAGCGAGACGGTGAATGCCGGCGTCTCCCTGGAAGCGACGCTGTCGAGCCTCGCCAATTTCACCCGCGCGGCGTTGTTCGGTTTGCGCCGTCAAGATGGGGACGCACAAAACGCGGCAGTCTTCCAGCAATTGGCAAAAATAATCGCCTAAAGGACCAGCCCGCCCATGCCGGACCATGCGGCCTATTGCCGCCTCACCTCCGGGGACGCGGCGGATGCGGATTTTTTCGTGCCGAGGCGTTTATGGGCATTTCGATCATTGTGGGTGATCGCCCGCTCGAGTTCGCCTTGCAAAGCTTGAAGCTCCTCTTTGTTCCGGAGCTTCGGGCGTTCGGGATCGGTTCCCGTCACCGGTTGATAGGCAAGACTATCGGGAGGCCGCCGGGTCTCGCGGACAAAATCCTTCGCCTCCGGAACATCGGCCCAGAGTCTCGTACTCATCAAAGTATCCAGAGGTGAGCCACCGGTCTTTGCCTGTTGCGCACCGGCGAATTGGCTCCACATAAGAAAAATCCCGGCGAGGGCCGCCGTTAATCCCAGCCGTGCCTTAAGGTGAGACATTGGGTTTCGTGTCATCTCAGCGTGCCATTGCTGGTTCGTTGCTTGGTTGCCTATCGGGACATTCCAAGCTTAATGTGTCGGAACCGCGACGAAGTGCTTTTTGTCGCGATGGATTATGCACTTCCTGGA
Source organism: Methylocella sp. (assembly GCA_036561105.1). GTDB lineage: Bacteria > Pseudomonadota > Alphaproteobacteria > Rhizobiales > Beijerinckiaceae > Methylocapsa. The sequence goes on from DATBPZ010000069.1 coordinate 39,252, forward strand.
AGGGCTTTCGCCCTATCCTTCAAAAGCGTGGCTGTTCCTAAAGGTCCCATGCCGTGTCAAACGCCACTCCGTTCGTACTGGCCCATATGGAAATGCGGACGAATCAATGAGCACGGAAAAAACTCAGAACTCCGAGGCAGGGATCAAACCCGCTCCTGCGCCGGGCAGCCGCAATCCGCGTCCAAAATCTGCCAAATTGTCCGCCAGTGCGGCATCAAATCGCGTCAAGGCGCCCTCGAAAGAGGCCCGCACCGCCGCCAGCGAAGCTTCGCCGCAAAGCGTTGCAAAGGTTCGCCGCGCGGCGGGAGCGCAAGCCCAAGATACCCCTGGCGCTTCCCAAAAAAATCAAGGGGCTGCCGGACCGGATTTCGAACGTCTGTCTTATAATTTTTCCCGTCTCATGGAACAAGGCGGCAAAGCCCTCGCCGCCTACTTTAAGCCCCGGGAGAGCGGCGGCAAGACGGACGTGACTGTCGAATTGACCGATGCTCTGCGTTCATTCAGCCGCATCGCCGAACATTGGTTGAGCGACCCAGCCCGCACCCTCGAAGCGCAGTCCTCTTTGGCAGTGAAGTTTCTTGGCCTTATGGCGCATAGTTTGCGCCGGATGCAAGGCGAGCACGACAACCCTTTTGTTCCTCATGAACCCTCCGACAAAAGATTCGCCGCCGCCGAATGGCGGGACAACCCTTATTTTGATTTTCTGCGACAGGCCCATGCCATCATTTCAACTTGGGCCGAGGATCTTGTCCAGCGGTCGGGTGGCGTCGACCCGCATACCCGCGACAAGGCAAGGTTTTACCTGCGGCAGTTAACCAGCGCGCTCTCGCCATCGAATTTCCTTGCCACGAACCCGGAACTCATCAAGGAAACCTGGGAATCGAGCGGCGACAATCTCGCGCGCGGTGCCGCGCTTTTGGCGCAGGACATGGAAGCCGGCAATGGCACGCTCAAAATCACCCGCTGCGATACCTCAAAATTTGAACTTGGTGTCAATATCGCAACGACGCCCGGAAAAGTTATCTTTCGCAACGATCTCATCGAGCTTATTCAATATGCGCCGGCGACCGAAACGGTGTGCAAGCGGCCTTTGCTGATCGTTCCTCCCTGGATCAACAAATTCTACATTCTCGACCTCAATCCTGAAAAAAGCTTCGTTCGCTTCGCGATTTCGCAAGGCCTCACGGTTTTTATGATTTCGTGGGTGAACCCCGACACGCGCCATCGCGGCAAGGGTTTTGAAGCCTATATGAGGGAGGGAATTTTCGCCGCGCTCGATGCTATCGAAAAGACAACTGGCGAGAGGAAAGTAAGCGCGATTGGCTATTGCATCGGCGGGACACTGCTTGCCATGACGCTCGCCTATATGGCCGAAACCAAAGACGAGCGGATCGCCAGCGTGTCCTTCTTTACGACCCAGACCGATTTCAGCCAAGCTGGCGATCTCAAAGTCTTTGTCGATGAAGAACGGTTGCGTGCGCTGGAGAAAAAAATGGCGGCGACCGGCTATCTCGAGGCAAGTGGAATGGCTTCAGCCTTCAATATGCTCCGGCCGGAAGATCTCATCTGGTCGTTTGTTGTTAATAATTACATGAAAGGGAAAGCACCGCTCGCGTTCGACCTCTTGGCCTGGAACTCAGATTCGACGCGGATGACGGAGGCCAACCATCTCACCTATCTGCGCCACTGCTATCTGGAAAATAGGCTCGCGAAAGGAAAGGCGAGGTTCGCTGGCAAAATTCTCAACCTCTCTAAAATCACCGTGCCGGTTTACCATTTGGCGACTCGCGATGATCATATCGCCCCGGCGAAATCGGTCTTCATCGGCGCAAAGTTGCTTGGCGGCAAAGTTCGCTTCGTCCTCGCCGGTTCAGGCCACATTGCAGGTGTGGTCAATCCGGCTGGCAGCCCGAAATATCAGTATTGGCGCGGCAAGGCACCTGCGGGCGAGTTCGAGGATTGGCTCGAGAACGCGACCGAATACAAAGGCAGCTGGTGGACCGATTGGATCAAATGGATCAAGCGGCAATCGCGCAAAGAAGTGCCCGCGCGGGTGCCCGGGAATGGAGAACTACCGCCAATCTGCGACGCTCCCGGCGACTATGTTCGGGTGCGGTATTGAAAAGCGGGAGACAGACAACATTTGGCGGAACGCCTCTATAATCATAGAAGCCGCCGGCAAATAGTGATGCCGCACTCATCTTCTAAAAAAGCATCTCACTCTGGCGATGGAGTTGGCTTGCACGCAGTTGGGTCCCGCTCGAAAACATGAACATAATCAACGTCCAGATAAGACGGGTTTGGCGTGTTCTCGATTGACCAGCCGCTTCCAAGTGCCAAATTGACCAGGATCATCATAGGGAACTTGTGTTGCTCCGGAGTCGGCGTCTGCCAAATCTGATGGCGGTCATAATAGAAGGTCATGAAGTCTTTTTCGATTTCCACGCCGAAAGTATGAAAACCGGCGTCAAGCGTGCCGCTTGGACGGTTCTCCGTGTGATGCTCGCCAACATGGGTGTGATGGACACTGTCCCAGACGATATACCCCGAATGAAAAATATCGGGGAACTGTCCATAGAACTCGATCACATCAACTTCCAGGCTCGTCCCAAGCGGCGTTTCCGGAGGCCGGGTTTCAACCAAGCCAGAATGCCGGCCAGGTCCCAGGCCCCTTGGGAATCTTCATCCGGACTTCAAAGTAACCATAAAGCTGCGAGAAGCCATCGTTCCATTGATCGGCCGACGCCAAAAGCCCTGAATGCCATTTGCCGTTGGCTTCCTTGCGTGCCTCGATGCGCAACAGGCCATCCTTGACCGTGAACGGAAAATCCGTCTGCGGATTGGAAAAGCCGGCATCTCCAAAATCGCCGTGCCAAGGCGTGTGGGCGATCCAATGGTTGCCGCCGATTTTCCAGGCGGAAACTTTTAGATCGTTGAAATCTTCCGTGAATGTCGGACGCAGACCGCAAAGGTCAAGTGCTGTACCGTTGACGCTCTGCGCTTGCGCGACCCCGGCCATCATATGACAAACCATACTCGCAACAATCTCTACCTTGGGTCGGATCATGAATGATTACCCTCGGCGAATTGGCTGTTTCCTGGCGTAACGGAAGGTGTCGATGCCAACAATTTTGGAGCGGGCGAAGGGAATCGAACCCTCGTATGCAGCTTGGGAAGCTGCCGTTCTGCCATTGAACTACGCCCGCCGGAGCCATGCCTCTATCGAGAGATGAATGCCCCCGTAGGGTGAACATGCAAAGTCTCTTACCGAAGACTAGCGCGTCCCCTACCGTGTTTCAATACATCGACGGCGTCCTGCGCGCGGCTTTTTTACCTTTTCCATGCGCTCCTCGCATAAACGAGGAGTCATTCGCCCGGCGCTTGTGAACCATTGGCTGCATTGGTCTCCGGCGGACCTGCAAACAAGGCGACAAGCCCTGCCAGGGGATTGCGTGGCGGCTGCGGCACTGGCGCCGGAGCGGGGAGCTCCGGTGTGACAGGAGACGCCGACGCGGTGCGCAACGCCCCAAGCATTTTTTTGTGCTTGGCCAAATAGTAATAGCCGCCACGGTAAAGCGACGTGGCACGGTCCTCGTTCCCGTCGGCAAGCCGGTAAGCATTGGCAAGGTAAGGGATAGCGTAAGCCAGATTGACTTGCGGATCGAGAAGACCGCGCTCGGGGCCATTATACCCCATGCTGCGCGCCGTCCCATATTTGATCTGCATCAGGCCATAGCAATGACGATGAACGAGGACAGGATTATAGCCGCTTTCGCGCATCACCGTGCGATGGACGAGAGACTCCGGGACCCCATGCAGCTTGGCGTGATGAGCGATCAACGCGTCATAGGCCGTTGAGCGGGCCGCGAGATCGGCGGCACTGGCGCCTGAAATCATGAACAGCGCGACGGCGGCGGTTGACGGAATGCGCAGCATAGACAGAGCCTCCATCCACTCGAAGTGATCGCGGATTGAGGCATCAGAAAGGCGTTAGGGGCTTAGATCTGGCGCGCGATGAGCATATTCTTGATTTCAGCGATCGCTTTTGCTGGATTGAGACCTTTTGGACACGCCTTGGCGCAATTCATGATCGTGTGGCAGCGGTAAAGCCGGAACGGATCCTCGACATTGTCGAGCCGTTCGCCAGCCGCCTCGTCACGCGAATCAATCAGCCAGCGATAGGCCTGTAGCAGCACCGCCGGACCGAGGTAGCGGTCACCATTCCACCAATAACTCGGGCAAGATGTCGAGCAGCAAGCGCACAGAATACATTCATAAAGCCCGTCGATCTTGGCGCGATCGGCGGGCGACTGCAGCCGCTCCTTCTCCGGCGGCGGCGACTGCGTCTTGAGCCAGGGTCCGATCGAAGCATGCTGGGCGAAAAATCCGGTGAGATCGGGCACCAGATCCTTGACCACCGGCAAATGCGGCAAGGGATATATTTTAACGGCGCCCTTGATGTCGTCCATGTATTTGGTGCAGGCGAGCGTGTTGGTGCCGTCGATGTTCATCGCGCAAGACCCGCAGATGCCTTCGCGGCACGAACGCCGGAAGGTGAGCGCCGGATCGATCTTGGATTTTATCCAAATGAGCGCGTCGAGAACCATCGGGCCGCAATCGCTTCGATCGACAAAGTAAGTATCGACATGCGGGTTTTGCGAATCCTCGGGATTCCAACGGTAAATCTTGAATTCCGTCTGAGCCTTGGAGTCGCCATGCTTCGGCCAGGTCTTGCCGGTGCCGATGCGGGAGTTTTGGGGAAGATTGAATTGAACCATGATTGCGTTTGTTCTCGACTCTAGGACAGGCGGCGCGCGAAGATCAAGATGACGGTTCCGAGCGAACGCGGGGCCATCCTCTGGTAGAACCTCAAAAGGTGAAAAAGCCAGGCTCTGCCGCCATAATAGCTGGGATCTGGGTTATGCGTATAGGTCGCATTTAGCCATTTGTCCGGGCCGAAAACCGCGCCGATGTCACCAAGTGTATTGAGCCGGTAGAACTTCGGAAACACATCGTCCTCCCGGCGCGACGGCTGCAGCATGCGCAGCACTTTTTTTTGCACCGACCCGGACATCAGCCGCGCGCCCACGCTAAAATAGCTCCAGCGGTTCGGCGTGCGGGCGCAGAACCATGCGCCCGTCTTGAGCACGCGGCGCACTTCCGCGACGAACGATACGGGATCTTCGACATGTTCGATAACCCAATCGCAGAGAACGAGATCGAAAGTCTGATCGGGAAACGGGAGCGGCTTCCCTGCTTCGATAACTTTGGCTTCCTCAAGCTCCGGATTGGTCAGAACCGCAGGATCGACATCGACGCCAATCCTCCGGGAATATTTTTTCCCAAGCCGGACGAGGCAATTGCTCCAATTTGCTTCATTGCCGTCAAACATCGCGCCACGGCCGGCGCCGAAATCAAGAACGATGCCTCCCTCCGGCAAAACCGATACAACACGCTGGTAAAACTCAACTGTTCCATCATCCTGCGCGTAGCCGCCCGCGGCAAATTCGGGATGCGACCGCGCCTGCGGATTGTTGCGCTCGCTTAGGCTCATGTCTCCCACCGGATTTGCCATATGCAACCACTCCGTTCGTCACAAGTTCTCAATCCGTCCGTGACAGCGGAAAAACTCTTGTCTTGATCGCCGCGTTCAATAGACGCGCGCCTTCGGCTCGATATAATGCATCTCGTTGCTCATCGTGAAACTATGCACGGGACGGTAATCGATCGACACCGTCCGGGCATCGGGGTCGATGGCGGCGAGCGTATGCTTCATCCAATTTTTATCGTCACGGTCGGGATAATCCTCCCGGGCATGGGCACCACGGGATTCGGTGCGGCCTGCCGCGCCATCCATGGTGACAACCGCTTGGACAATGAGATTGTCAAATTCCAAAGTCTCGATCAGATCCGAATTCCAGATCAGCGAACGGTCGGTGACGGAAATCTGGTCCCTCGCCGCCCATACCTCATGGATCAACTTTGAGCCTTCCTCCAAGACTGGCCCGGTGCGATAGACAGAGCAATGGGACTGCATCACCTTCTGCATCCGCAAACGCAGTTCAGCAGTCGGCAGTCCTCCCTTGGCGTAACGGAAACGGTCAAGACGTGACAACGCCAGGTCGGCCGAGCCGGCCGGAAGCTCCGCTTGTTTGGCCCCCGCTTGCACCAGTTCCGCCGCGCGCAATCCGGCGGCGCGGCCGAAGACAACAAGATCGATCAGCGAATTTGAACCCAGTCTGTTGGCGCCGTGGACGGAGACGCAGGCCGCTTCGCCGATCGCCATCAAGCCGGGCACGATGAAATCGGGATCTCTCCCTTTCTTGATCATGACCTCGCCATGGAAATTCGTCGGAATCCCGCCCATGTTATAATGAGCGGTGGGAAGCACCGGGATCGGCTCTTTGGTCACTTCGACGCCAGCGAAGATTCTGGCGCTTTCAGAAATGCCGGGCAGGCGTTCGTGCAGGATTTTCGGATCGAGATGTTCCAGATGCAAATCAATGTGGTCTTTGTGTTTGCCCGTGCCCCTGCCCTCGCGGATTTCAATTGTCATCGCGCGTGATACCATATCGCGCGGCGCGAGATCCTTCACCGAAGGCGCGTAGCGCTCCATGAAGCGTTCGCCTTCGGAATTGGTGAGATAACCGCCCTCGCCGCGCGAGCCTTCAGTGATGAGGCACCCGGCCCCATAGATCCCGGTTGGATGAAATTGAACGAATTCCATATCCTGCAAAGGTAGCCCGGCCCGCAACACCATGGCGTTGCCATCCCCGGTGCAGGTGTGCGCCGAGGTCGCCGAGAAATACGCGCGGCCATAGCCGCCGGTCGCCAAGATCACAAGTTGCGAGCGGAAGCGATGAATGGTTCCATCATCCAGCTTGAGACAGACGACACCACGACAGCGCCCGTCTTCCATGATCAAATCGATGGCGAAGAATTCGACAAAAAATTCGGTCTCGTGACGTAGCGCCTGGCCATACAGCGTGTGCAGCATCGCATGACCGGTGCGGTCGGCCGCCGCGCAAGTGCGCTGCGCCGGAGGCCCCTTGCCAAAGTCGGTGGTCATGCCGCCGAACGGACGCTGATAAATACGGCCATCCTCGGTGCGAGAGAACGGCACACCCCAATGCTCGAGTTCGTACACGGCGGCCGGCGCATTGCGGCAGAGATATTCGATCGCGTCCTGATCGCCGAGCCAATCCGACCCCTTGACGGTGTCGTACATGTGCCATTTCCAGTTGTCCGGCCCCATATTGGCGAGCGACGCCGCGACGCCGCCTTGCGCAGCGACGGTGTGCGAGCGAGTTGGAAAGACCTTGCTGATACAGGCTGTGCGCAGCCCCGCCTGGGAACAGCCGACGGTTGCCCGCAATCCGGCCCCCCCTGCCCCAACGACGACGACATCGAACGTATGATCGGTCATCGGATAGGCGGCGCCATTACGCACCGGAGCGGTATCGCCATTACCTGTGGTGTTGGAAGTCATGCCATCGTCTTTCGCTATATCCCTGCGAGCGGCCGCTGTCCTTCGCATGAAGGAGGCCTTTTCCTTCCGCGTCGATGTTCCCCTGGCGGCGCCTCAACCGAAGCTCAGTTTCAAGGCTGCGTAAACGCATGCCAGACCGATGCAAACCGAGAAGCATAGATTGGCGATCAGCGACCACTCTTTCAAATGTGCGTCATGCACGTAATCATCGATAATGGATTGCATCCCTAGCTTCATATGGAAAACGCCGGTCAGGATGAAAAGAAGCAGGATGATTGCCGGAATTGGATGCCCGAGTTCGGCACGCGCCGCCGCATAGTCCTTGCCGGACAGCGACAAGACGATCGCAACCAAACCTATTGTCAGCGGGATCAGGGCAACCGAAGTCACCCGCATGTTCCACGCGTCCGAGGTGCCAGATTTGGCCGAACCGGAAAAACGCGGCGTGCTCATCGCGATCTAACCCCCAGAGACCCTATCGCCATGACTGACCACTTCTCAAATCTTTCCAGCAATGGCTTCTCCCCGGTTGTCTTTGCAAAGGCTTCCTCTCAACTGCAAGAACATTTATGAGATCAGATAAGCAATTCCCCACACGCCCGCCGTTAGCACAATACCGCCGATTAAAGTGGCCTGTGCCAGCCATTCACGCTGGGGATGCGAGAACCCGTGACCGGATTCCCAAATAATATGACGTATTCCGCCGAGAAGATGATGGAACAAAGCCCATGTAAAACCGAACAAGATTAGTTTTCCAGGGAGCGAATTGACACATGAAGCAGCGGTGGCATAGGCCTCAGCGCCCATCGAAGCAGCGATCAAGAGCCATGCTAGCAACAGCGTGCCGGCATAAAGCGCGGCGCCCGTTATCCGATGCGCAATCGACATGACCATCGTCAGCATCGGGCGGTAAATTTGCAGATGTGGAGAAAGCGGGCGGCTTTTTTTCAGGGCGTTCCCGCCAGGCTCCCCATAGGTCATGTACATTTACCCCAACTCATCCGAAAGAGATGATAAATTCCCTAATCCAATTGGCCCCTCCGGGCAACGCGAACATTAGAAAAATTCAAAAACCTTGCCGGGACGCCTTATCCCGTCCTTATGCGTGTCCCGTTGACCCACTCAAAAAATGACCCGGTAAATGAGTCAGCTTGCAAATGTGATCGCTGAAGGGCAAAAGCTAAGCGGGCAGGAAGACGTAACCCGTACCGGTGAAACGACATGATTTGGCGAGGCCGCAAATTTGTCGCGTCTATCCTGGGCGGCGGTTTCCTTGCCGGAAGCCTGCTATTCCTGACGATCGCCGGTTTGCCGTCGGCCGCTTTGGCGGCAGCTGGCCGCGTCATGATTGTGTCAGGGGGGACGCCCAGGACCGCGATCCTCATCCAGCACCGGCGCCTCAAACAGGGCCGGCGGCCCATCATTATTATATTGCGCGGTGGCAGACCGAAGGGCCCGCGGCTCCGGCGAACATTCGGCTTTGAAGACTTGGCCCGTTCATCGGGTGCGGTCCTTGCCTATCCTGAACCTCTCCTGGGCCGCTGGGCGGATGCGCCTGGCCCGGATGCGAACCGCGACTTAACTTTTATCCATGATCTGATCGCCAAATTCGTCGCCGAGGGAATTGCCGCTCCCGGTAAGGTGTTTCTCGTTGGCACGACGACGGGCGGGATGCTGGCCTTGCGCCTGGCCTGTGATCAAAAAAGCAGCTTTTCAGGACTGGCCATTTTGGCCGCGAGCCTGCCCGCCGATCTTCAGGAGACCTGCAAGCTCCCGCGTCCACTGCCACTGTTGATGATCGCCGGCACGCAAGATCCGGTGGTTCCCTTTCATGGCGGCCCCGCCAATCTGCCACACGCCAAGGTAGAGCTCGCCCCTATCGACACAACCCTTGCCCTGTTTGGCAAAGCCGCAGGCTGCTCGGGGGGCATAACCACCACGGTGTTTCCTGACAGGGACACCCGCGACGGCACCCGCGCCTATCTTGACAAGCTGAACAATTGCAAAGCACCCGTCGAATTGGTCCGGATCGAAGGCGGCGGTCATTCCCTGCCAGGCCTTTCGAACGAACCAATTCCGGGTGCTGGACAGGGGCTCGGCAACGGCGACGTCAACAGCGCGAAGCTGGTCTGGGATTTCTTCCGCCCGCTCGGCGGTTAATTTGGCCAAAGATAGGCGGCGTTCCTGGCTTCAATTCGTCATTTGAATGATATCCCGCACGGCGGGATAGACTTCCGAGTTCCAGCGGCGGCCGCTAAAGACGCCATAATGGCCGACACCGGTTTGCACGCGGTGTTCCTTCATATGCTGGCGCAGCCCCGAGCAAAGGTCCTGCGCGGCAAGCGTTTGACCTAGGCCGCAAATATCATCCCGCTCTCCTTCCACCGTCAGGAGGGCGGTGCGCTTGATGGCACGCGGATCAATCCGGCGGCCATGCACCTCAAGCTTACCGCGCGGCAAAAGATGGTCTTGAAAAACCGCTTGCACCGTTTCGAGATAGAATTCCGCTGGCAAATCCATGACAGCGAAATATTCCTCGTAAAATTCTTGTATGACCTGAAGCTTGGTTAAATCATTGGCGGCACGGGCCTCCGCCATATCGTCAAAGGAACGCATATGACGCTCCAAATTCATACTCAAGAAGGCCGCAAGCTGCATGAATCCCGGATAAACGGGGCGCCCAGCACCCGTATAGGGACGGGGAACGTCGGAAATCAAATTCTGCTCGAACCACTCGATCGGCCGTTTCATGGCGAGTTCGTTGACCTTCGTCGGACTGATTCGCGTATCGATTGGACCCGCCATTAACGTCATGCTGCGCGGCTGCGCTTCGTCATGATCTTCCGCCATCAGCGCGGCGGCGGCGAGGACCGGGACGCAGGGCTGGCAAACCGCGACGACATGCGACCCAGGCCCGAGCACTTGCAGGAATTTGATCACATGACCGGTGAAATCGCCTAATCCGAAGCGGCCCCCCGCTGGCGGTACGTCGCGGACATTGTGCCAGTCGGTAATGTAGACATCATGGTCGGCCAGCATCGTTTTGACGGTCGCGCGCAGCAACGTCGCGAAATGCCCCGACATGGGAGCGGCCAATAATACCTTTGGCTGGATGGCAGCCGTTTTTTTCTTGAAGTGAAGCAGCGTAGCAAACGGGGTGGAGAATACAGCCTCCTCGGTCACTGGACAAACACAATTGTCGACGGTGACGGAGTCGATCCGGAAGGGAAGCCGCGCATGGGTTATCGCGACTTCGGCGAAGGTTTCCAGGACACCGGCGAATTTGCGGATCGACCAATCCGGCTGAAACAAAGGCCATGGCAGGCGCAACGTCCGGCCCGACGCGGCAGCCAGCGGCCGCAGCAGCTCAAGAATGTTCGCATGCCGACTATAAGCTTGATAAATCAAATGGTTTCCACCATAATCACGGATGAAGGCACAAGCGGAAACGCTTTGATTGCCAGGGGATTTTGCCGCATAGTCGCTTCTGCCAAGCTACATGAGTTTTTTTTGCTTCTCAAGCAGACTTTACGACAAGTTAACGTTGGAAGGGGAACTGTTTGGCCAGCGCCACACTCACGATCAGCAGCAAGAATTATTCCTCATGGTCGCTCCGCGGCTGGTTGCTGACCAAATTTTCCGGTCTCCCCTTCACTGAGGACGTCATCTCGCCGGATGACCCCTCAATGCGTGACGAGCTTCTGATGCTGTCCTCCTCTTTCCTCGTGCCATGCCTCGTCCATGATGGCATCAGGGTGTGGGATACGCTGGCGATCGGGGAATATCTTAACGAGGTCAGGCCCGAAGCGCATCTGCTGCCCGCCGATCTCGGTAAGCGGACTCGCTGCCGCTCCATTTGCGGCGAGATGCATTCGGGTTTTGGTTCGATGCGCTCAGCCCTGCCGATGAATTTGCAAGGTGAATTCCCGGGATTCAAAGTCTGGAAGCGGGCGCAGGCCGATATCGACCGCATCACCACGATTTGGCGGGAGTGTCTCGGCCTTTTCGGAGGCCCATTTCTGTTGGGTGGCCGCTCGATGGCCGATGCGATGTACGCCCCCGTGGTCACTCGCTTTTTGACATACCACGTTGAATTGGACGCGGTCTGCGACGCCTACTGTAAGCAGATCCTCGCCATGCCCGAGATGGTGGAGTGGCTGGAGGCCGCCAAACAGGAGCCCCGGCAGCTGGACGAACTCGAAGTTGAATTTTGAGGCCATACCGCCAGCATGTGGCATAAGAGGTTTGGCCGCTGGTGTGCTGCTAAGAGCGCCGCTTGGCGCCGGACGTCGGCCTGGAAGCCAATGAAGACAAGGGGTTTGTGATCTCGCGGCGAAAAACAAGCAGAGCCGTGATCGCCAGAACGATGATTGATGGCACAACACACATAACGCAATCCTCCTACGGCAAGTTGACGCCGGTTAGGCGAATCAGCCCTCCTTCGGGCTTTCCCCAACCTGTGCAACTTGACTCAAATTGAGACCCCCAATTCGTCAAAACTTCGATAACAATGCGCCCAGATTGAAAATGAATCGTGGCTGTGACATCGACGCAACACAGCAGAGCGAAGGCGACATCCAATGGCCGCCCCATGGAGGCAACCGATTGTGGAGGTGCGATGAGGCGCGCGGCTCAAACCTAATTAGGTAGCATCGAGTCCAATTTCGCCAGCGCCTTGAGGACGTGATCGCCATATGGCCAACGCCCCACAAACGCCTCGGTGCGCTTCGGTTCCAGACCCCACGCAAACAAAAACACGGAGATCGCCAAAAGAGGCACCGCAATCCAAATGAAGGACCCAGCAAAGGCCGCGAGGACAGCGACCGCCAATGCAATTCCCAGGGTGGATGTTTGTTTCCGGCTTGCCATCGTGAAACCCTCCCATAAGTGTTGTTTTGCCAATTATACACCCCCTCCCCCGTGGCAAAAACAATCGCCTACGGCACGCCATCACGAGCCTGGCGCTTGCCGCCGGCGGGATGACAAGGCGGCAGGGAATCTCAATAGGATGCTCTTTTGATGTGCTTGGCGCGCCCTGCATAGCGATCCAGCGCCATGCAAAAATCCGTAACGCCCTCCCACATCCCTTCGTCCGTCTTACGGATGGGATCCGAACTATGGATTGCACATTGCGGGTAAGGGTCGACCATCATCGCCAGCATTTCGGCCAGTGCCTTGGTCTTACGATCCCTGCGCGATGAAGGACTCATAACTTTGTTCCGTTGCTGGATATGATTCCATCCAGTGGCCAAAGGAATTCCGCCATACGGCACATTAAACTCTGTATTTCGTCAAAATTTCGATAACATTTCTCGAAGTACAATATAAATGGTGGGTGTGATATCGATACAACAGGTCATGACAGATCATCAAAAATTAAGTAACGATATGCAAATAGTTGATTTCAATGGTATCCGTGGGGAGGAGGAGGATCAGGGTTCCCCAAGTCCGTCTCGGCTTTGGCAGCGCTGCAATGGTCAAGACATTGGGTTTTCAAGGCGGATTGGCGGCACGTCATTGGTGCCGTCAGGCCGGTTCTTCGCCCTTGAAGCGGCGGCCTTGCTTGTGGACATCCGCCTGTAGTTCTTTGACCGCGCGTTAAGGTGCTGGCCGAAATCGGCAATTGTGGTACATTTTTGGAGTGGCTGGGAGGAATGATAATGGCTTTGAGTGGTAGAACTAAACTGGGAATAACCATCGCGGTTGCGGTGATCGCCGGGCTTGCATCCGTTTTTCTTTCGGTGCTGCTTTTGTTGCTTGCCGCGCTCTTAATCGCGTGGGGCCAGATACCCGAGCGCACGGAAACATTCATGAAAGGCTTGCCTTATGGCGATTCCGTCCTCAGGGCGCTGGCAAAACTGGATATGGCGCTCACCGACAGGATTTGAGAAAGCCCATCAACGCTTTTCGATCGGAGCCGTCCGGTCGAAAAGGACGCGCTTATTCTGAACGAAAGAGATGGTCCACTTTTTCGTGACATGCCCCGGTACTGGCATCCTCAATTGTTGGGACCGTCGCCACCGGCACGCTACCGCCTGTTGAGTGCAAGATAACGGGCGGCGATCCATTGCGGGACCAGCTGAACATTTATCCCTTCCTATCAGCGGCCGCAACATGACCTTGACTTTGCCATAGCCTCCAGCCGCACCGCCATCGAAAAGGCGGCATCAAGTTTACAAACAGCGGTCACCCCTGGCAAAGTGGACATTCCATTGAGACTTTGGCTTTCCGACCCGCCGCTTCTCGACGGCATTGCCGCCACTGGCACAAATAGCGGCCCCGAAGATGTTAAGACTCGGCTGCCTGCATGGTTGCGCGCGGAACTACGAACTCAACTGCAAGGAAAAGTCATCTCCGGCGGCGAACCCGTAACTCAAGAACAGGCTGACGCTTTCATTGACAACGCAATAAGCAGCGGCATGCTTGATTCCGAAGGTACCTTGACCTTTCGCGTCAAGGGATCACGCGAGCAAATCGTCGCGCAAATCCTGGAAGTCTGCGAACTCTGGAATGAACCGATGACCAAGGCGAGGGCCGAAGCGATGGCCATTTCCGCCATCAAGGCAACGCGCGGCCAGCGGCTATCTGTTTGGCTCTCGAAAGCCATTTTGATCCTTGCGATAATTTTGGCTGTCCTATTTGTCGCCGGTATTATCGCTGCCGAGGCCGACCCTTTTCATTGCCGGTAACACATCTAGCAAGACAAGATCGGAATTTTGGTCTCAACCTGCACGGGGCCTCGGCTATTCATTTTCAATGGATAACGAAGCCACGCCGATCGTCTCGCCGTCCATCTAATCGTGGAATATGGGGAACAGGGACACCATAGGCGCTGGACTTATCTTGCACTTGATCTCTGGCTTCGTCTTGGTGACAATGACCGATTATCGTTTCTTGCCCTGTGAGATAACTCCCGTGCAGATAAACCGCATCGGAAACTCGTTCATCGAGGCGCTTGAGCGTATCGACAATTTTGCTCCAGGACATTGCTTATCACTCCTTTTCCCGCCGAGTCACACATATGAGTCCTTGGCCGGAAGCGTCGTTGCCGCTCGGCAACCACTCAATTGCATTTGGCTCTAAACGCATAAAGAATCCATATTTGCCGTCATCCAATTTCATATATGGGGCATAAACGCCTCCTTCTCCTGGCCTATTGACGAAACGATAACCGATGCGGACCGCTACTTAGCTAAGAGTACCAAGCCACAGTGATTCTTTTCTCTTAGCCTTCAGACTTTGAATTTTGTATCGCTGGAATAAGAAGATGCTGGCGCTGATCGCTTCTGAAAAGAGGCGTCATTGCAGACACCCCGTACAACAATAAGCATTTCGGGGCGTTTGTTGCGTTCCCAATCAGTAGAGAGTTGCCCCCTTGAGCGGCAGCGCCATCTTTATGAAATTTATATACGGCAGGCTTCTGAGCACGCTCGAATCTATATGCGGCTTGCGATAGATCACGGCACTGATCTTTGCCTAGCGTATCATTTTCTAGCGGCCAGCATTACGCCTCATAGGATTGTCCAATGCCTGTCTTTCTCCTCGATTTGATCTATGTCGCGATGGGTGTTGCCGCCTTCGCGATCACGGCGCTTTACCTCGGCGCTTGCGACAATTTGTGAGGGCTTATCCATGACCTTCGATATGGTCCTCGGCGCGATCGTAACGATCAGCCTGCTCGTTTATCTCGTCGCCGCCTTGATTCGTCCCGAGCGTTTTTGAAGAAGGCTCCCCATGACCGGCAATGGTTTCATTCAGATCGCGCTTTACTGCGTGATCGTCACACTTCTCGTGAAGCCGTTCGGCTTCTATATGACGTGTGTTTTCAATGGCGAGCGCACATTTCTGTCGCCGCTGCTGCGTCCGTTCGAGCGGCTCTTCTATAAGCTCAGCGGCGTCAAGGAAGATGAGGAGCAAGGCTGGCTCAGCTATGGTCTAGCCATGTTGACCTTCTCCGTAGCGGGCTTCATCGTTCTTTATGCTTTGCAGCGTTTGCAGGCGGTACTCCCCTTCAATCCGCAGCACCTCGACCCGGTGTCGCCTGATCTCGCCTTCAACACGTCGGTGAGTTTCGTGACCAACACCAATTGGCAATCCTATGTGCCCGAGACCACCATGAGCTATTTGACTCAGATGGCCGGTCTCACCATGCATAATTTCGTTTCAGCGGCGACCGGCATCGCGCTTGCCATCGCACTTATCCGGGGCTTTGCCCGCCGCTCGGCGCAAACGATTGGCAATTTCTGGGTCGATATGACCCGCACCATTCTTTATGTGCTCTTGCCGGTTTCGATCGTGATCGGACTCTTTTTCGTGTGGCAGGGCATGCCGCAAAACCTGAATGCCTATACCGAGGTCACGACACTTGAAGGCGGCAAGCAGTTGATCGCTCAAGGTCAGGTGGCCAGCCAAGAAGTCATCAAAATGATGGGCACCAATGGCGGCGGCTTCTTTAATGCCAATTCGGCTCATCCTTATGAAAACCCCAATGCGCTGACCAATTTCGTCCAGATGGTGCTGATCTTTTCGATCGGCGCGGCGCTGACCAATGTGTTCGGCCGGATGGTCGGCAAGCAGCAGCAAGGCTGGGCGATCTTCGCCGTCATGGGCATTTTGTTTCTGGCCGGCACTTTCACCGTCTATGCCGTTGAAAGCGGCGGCAATCCAGCTTTCGCTTCGCTTCCTGTTGACGCAGCACCTGGCACGCTTCAGGCCGGCGGCAATATGGAAGGCAAGGAGGTA
>DATBPZ010000070.1:0-13427 GCA_036561105.1 Methylocella sp.
GCCGCCTGTCCGAGAAGCTGCTGCGCTACGATCTCATCGTCATCGACGAACTCGGCTATCTGCCGTTCAGTCAGTCCGGCGGACAGTTGTTGTTTCACCTCATCAGCAAGCTCTATGAGAACACGTCGCTGCTGATCACCATCAATCTGGCATTCGCCGATTGGCCGCAGGTGTTCGGCGACGCCAAAATGACAACCGCCATGCTCGATCGCCTCACCCATCATTGCGACATCATCGAAACCGGCAACACGAGCTGGCGATTTAAAAACCGTAGCTGACTCCCCCCATTTATCTACGTGGGTGCATAGGCGCCTCCAACGCCCTCCGCTCCCCGCAACGCCGAAAGCCCTGCACTACGGGCGCGGGTCCCTCCTATGCAACACCCGGATAAGCTAATTCCTTCATCCAAGAAGGGTCGAGATTAGACGCGAAATGGGGTCGACCTTGGAAGCGAATTGACAGCCGGCGGCGCTATCGGATGCGTCTCCATTGGCATCCGCGTCATGCCGCAAGAGGCAGCGCATGCGTGACAATGCGATAGATCGAACTCTTGCCACCGGACGGTATGCGGCAGCCAGCCCGTTGCATCGACGAGCTCGTCGAGCGATACTCCCTCGGTTGATATCAGCAAGGAGATGAGCAGCGCCTGTTTCGAGCCCACCCGTGGACACCAAGCCAATGGCGAGGGAGACGCTTGATCCTCAGACGCAGCCTTGCTGTCACGCCCCTGTCGCTCCTTCCAGGAAGGAGCAAGCTTCCTCTTCACGTCCTGCAGTCCCTCACGATGAACCTTCCTTTGGTTCGCTGTGGCATTAGGTGCTTCCGAAGGTTTTCCCAATACCTGTTTCTCGTCGATTTTCGTCGCGCCTTTTTTCCTGCTTTCGATCGCCGCTTTCCCTGCCCGCGTGATGACGAGGCTCAAGGGCCGTCCGGCCGCATCGCGGCGCCACACCGGCATTTTGGATTTTGTTCGCATTTCGCCGACGAGGTTTTGCGCCATCAGCGTCTGCGAAAGCCTTGCCCGTGAAGCTGGTTTCATTGCGTTCGGCAAAATCGCGGCGCCATCGTCCCGCTGCGCTGCTCTTGAAAGCACGGTCATTTGCCTGTGAGTGAGCTTGGTCATCGTTCTCCTCCAAGTGTCACGACAGCAAAGCGCTGCCACTGACCAAACCCCGCCATCGGCACAAGGCCAGCGGGGTGGAGGGAGGAAAACGGTTATCTAGCCTGGCGGGCTCGACGGCACCCACCAATGCTTCGTTGCCGCGCGAAGTCCAGTCATTTGTCCGAAGCTGCGTAGAATTTTCAGCCTCTTGGCGAGACGAAAGCTTCGACGCCGGTGGAGAACCTTGCGCGCTTCACAATGCGGAAAGGGCAGCCTGCTGGCTCGACGCTCGACAAAATACATCGTCGGGGGTTCGAGTCGGAGGCCCGCTACAGCTATTCCCCCCCACCGGAGATCGCCGAGTTTCCCTTGCGGTTGCACGGCGAATTAGTTCGCCCTGGGATGATTTAACGACTTCCACCCTTTACAGTGTGTCCTGTCGGTCCGCTGCGACACCCGGTCCAGACGTTTTTCCGATTGCAGCTTTGCACCACATCCGGACGCGCGTGCACAGGACAATTTCACTGCCCCTTGCAAATCGGCGTTGGCCGCGGTGGTGGTGCCGGATGATCCTTCTGGTATTGAACGAGGATTGGCTCGAGGGTCTCTTTTGGCCAAAATTTCGGAGAGCGGATTTCTTTCAAACAGGAGACGTTCCAATACAATCCGGCACGCGAGGGCGGCCGACCGACCTTCACCGCTTGAGCGACGGCGTCGATGTCGGCTGATTCAGGATAAATGTAAAGCGTCGTCGGATTGTCCTTCAACATCGGGATGATTTGCCCGGCGTCCGACGGCGACCAGCTGGTGCAGCCGTTGCTGCGGCCGCCGGCGTAATTCTCCAGCTTCCCAAACGGAACGTAACCGTCGCGGTTCGCGTACGGGCTGGCCGGGTCTTTTCGCAGGCATACGCCCCTCAGCAATACGGCTGGATGCCCGCCGATGGCGCGCTGTCTGGCGTTTGCGGTGTCGCCTTCGCCATCAAACTGCACGAACGAGCGTATCAAAGCGGCGTCTTTTCCGGCTGAGACGCGATAATAACCTTTAAAAGACGTCTTCTCCTCGCCGGTCACGTAGGCCCCGCCGGTCGTCAGCTTGGAATCCATCGCATCGCTGAAGTTCTTTGCGCATCGTCTTCCGTTTGCAAAATCCGCGATGCCTTTTAAATCGCGACCTCCGCCGCAACCAACCGGAACCGCGCGAAACGATCGATCCGTTTCGCAGATAACGTAAAACCGGCGCCCTTCGCTGGGGCGTGTCGCATCCATGGCGAAATAGCATGGATTTTTAACCGCGCCTTCGCTCACTTTTTGCAGGTGAAGCGCGCGTGCCCTCTGCAGAAGAACTTGTGCAATTTGACCTTCACCTTCGCCGATATGGGCCTGCAGCCAGGCCGGAACGTCCGACCGTTGCTCCGCGGCAAAAGACCGGGAACCTAACAAGGCGATGATGGTCATGACGACAATGTCTAGAAGGAGCGATCTTAACTGCAACGGGCAATTCTCCTGTCGAAATATTTTGCTCGCCGGGTTGGCATCAGTCCCTCAGGCAAAAGGACCATACAGTGCAGGCTAGTTCAAGTTTCGAGGCGTGGCCGCTTGTCCGACGAGCCGCTGGCGCGGCCGACCACATGGCTGTTCGACAAAGGCCCGGAAATGCGCCTCTCGGACGCAGTCTAATGCATCTGCGTGTCTGACCCGAACAAGTCGGACGCCTGCATCCGCCACAGCAAAAGTCGGTTCTCCGGCGCCGCTCACCAGAGGGAAGAAGCGGCGCGTGACAAACGCGTCTCGAAGACAAGGCCCGTTACGAACAGGGCTTTCCTGTTGCGGGCCACAATGAGCCAGGACGGGAGCGGTGACGCGGCACGGTCTACTCATGACCATTTGGGGACCCATCAATTACGTAATGCGTTGAAACCATACAATTTTACGCTTGACGTCATTCATTACACAGCATCATCCTACGGCATGATCGAGATTATGAGTCGACGCTTTGGCACGCGGCGAATCGAAGCTCTACTTCGTGCGCGAAACCAAAAGTACGCTTGATTCGTAAGACCGCCGCACCACGAAACCATCGGCGTGGACTTCGATGTTGTGACATCACTAGCGGAGGTGGCGATGTAGGCGCATCGCATAGAATATTCGGGGAGCCAATGACATTCGCTTATTGGAGGAAATGCGATTTTCAGGTCCACACGCCGCGTGATCCAAATTGGACAGGCGCACGCCCCATTGGTCAGGGCGAAGAGATCGCCAGAACGAGCACGAAGGCAACAGCGCAGGATGTGGACGCCGCGAGGGCGGTATGGGCGAAGAACTTTGTGGATCAGTGCGTTGTCAAGGGGCTGGAGGCGGTCGCGCTGACAGATCACCATGTGATCATGGTGCCCTATGTGCAGCAGGAAATCGCCACTCGAAAGCACGCCGATCTCGATTTTGATTTGTGGCTCTTTCCAGGAATGGAGCTGCGGCAAGCGGCGGAAAGCAGTGCCTTATCATCTTCGATGCTGATCTCTCGGAGGATTGGCGAAGACAAGCCCAGGGCAAGATTGGAATCGTCTACGCCGACCTTGACGAAAAGAGCGCGAAAGGCCCGTCCGTTACGCAGCTCACGAGCAACTATGCCGATATCGCCGGATTGCTCGATGAGCTGGCAGGGCTGAAAGGCCGGTACATCGTTCTCCCCAATGTATCGCAGGGAAACAGCCATACCGTGCTGACGGAGGGTGCCCACGGCGATTTTCGCCGCATGCCCTATGTCGGCGGCTATCTTGATAACGGCCAGACCATCAATACCATAAGGGCCAAGAACCAGCGCCGCCTGTCGGGCGAAGACAAGATCTGGTCGGCACGGGAAATCTATCCGCTTCCGACATCCGATAGCCGCTCAGCCGAGCCGAAATCGCGCAGCGCTCCCCACACAGATGCGAAAGGCGATAAGTACTGGCGTCGGCTCGTTGGTGAATACTATGGCGAATGGCGAGGCGGCCGAGGTCGGAACGATAGGCAACGAGGGAATAGTGGGTCTGCCGCTCGTGTTGGGCGACGACAGGGCGCCCACGAGCGTTTACGTCCAGGTTCCGGGTGCCGGCCTGAGAATGAAGGCAACGCTGTTCACAAAGGAACTGGCACAAAGCGCTTCGATGCGAATGTTAATGCTTCGCTATACTCACGCATTCTTCAACCAGGTCACGCAATCTGCTGCGTGCAATCACTTTCATATCATACAGCAGCGATGTTGCCGGTGGCTGCTGATGACGCACGACCGCATACAATCGGACGAGTTTCTGCTCACGCAGGAGTTTTTGGCCATGATGCTGGGGGTGCAGCGGACTGGTGTCACGGCTGCGGCGGGCGCCTTACAACGGAACGGTCTCATCCGCTATAAACGTGGCAACGTGACGATGATCGACCGCCAGGGCCTGAAGGACCGGTCATGCGAGTGCTACGGCGTTTCCAAGAAGGAGTTCGATCGACTGCTTGGCGATCGAGCAATGCGCAAAGCCCGCTCAGACAAAATGTGAGGCAGTTGCACGTGGTTGATAAGGGATAATCATCGCGACGATATGGGATCTGCAAGATCTGATCGGCCCTTCTGGCTCTTGACATAAGGCTTAACGAATTACGGCGGCGTCAGAAGGACGTTGTTCACGCGTGGCGATTTCTCGTCCCCAATAGTGGGCCGTGTGGTGAGCTTCAATCCCAACCAACTCCCACGCCAGTTTAGCAAAGAACGACAGCATCTCCGAGCGTCTGAGCTTTCGTTTGACAACGGCTTGTTTCGAATCACCGACGCCGTGAACCTCACGTGGGGAGATTGTGGTCAAGGGGTGAGAAACAGTCGAGCCTGAGTAAAACTCTTGTGGCTGTTTTAGTATCCAAGGTCTGAGCCCGATTACACGACCTCGTCGTTTCCTCGCCAGATCAAGCTCACATCCGGTCGCGGGGCGAAGCGACTGCACCAAGATCCCTCTGGCCGGCTGGGGGCTCAGAAGGACGACAGGGGGCGCCTCCCGCTCGATCTCCGCCACTGATCTAGCGACCATCTGGCAATAAGTGGAAGCGGGGCCGCCCATCCCGACATGACTGTACCCGACCCTCTTGCACAAACGATCATGAATACTCTTGCCAACCGGATGCATCCCCATATGACAATGCTGCACGGCTTGATGCCGGGTCGAATAGGAGGAACGCGATATGAAAATTGTGATGGCGCTCGTCGCCGCCCTGACCGCGACGCCCACCTGGGCTGATAGCGCCGCCGATGAGGCAATCCGGCACGCCCAGGTCTGTAGCAACGACAAAGCCGTAAAATACTCGCGTGAGACGGCCGAATCTCCCCAAAGCATCGCGGAGGCCGCTTTCGACGCATGCGAAAGCTTATGGCGGGTAGCGGTGGAAAGATTGATGGACGAGCGGCTGGGGGGGCACGGTATTCCTTTCACTCCCGAACAGATCAAGGCAAACCCATCTCTGCTTTCGGAATACGTTAGGCTTCATGACGCAACAGAGAATGCCTACAGGCTACGTGGCCGCCGCGAGGCCGAGATTAAGCGCCTGCAGGTTCTGGTACTCGAAACCCGGGCAAACGAGAATAGACGATCTTGAATGTCTGCTTCGCTTACATCGCTGAAGACGATGTCTATCGCTGCCTGGCCGAAGAGCGGCTCACTCGACGCTGCACAGCCGCGGAGCACGCCACCTCCAAAACGACTAAGATCAAATACAAACTACTAGGGCTTCGTATTGATCTTGCCCGGCCCGCGCTGCTCCTCATCGACCGCCTCCTGGAGACAAATAGCGAGTGCATCCTTAAACCTCGTCGCACAGAAATCTGCCTTCGTTACGGCGCAGAGTTCGCTCGCTTGTCCGGGATCATTCTGCCAGAATCCGGCGAGAATGTTGACTTCGCCGAGACGCCGGCGCAAACGCCGAACCGCGAAGCGGGCTCCCGCCGTGCTCAAATCGGCATCAAAATAGGACAGGCACACGAGCCGCACACCCTCGGCCGAAAGGCGCGAGATCCGGCCAGCGGTTAGTGCCCCGGCGGGCTCGACCTTCGCCCCCATGCCGTGCTTTTCTAGAATCTGCGCAAATAACGTTGCGGCTGCTTCATCGAGAAAACTGCGGCCGGCGATGCAGAGAACCGGCATTTCGCTCCCCCGACTGGCGCGCGTCAGGTCCGACATCGGCGCCTCGACGATTGCCGCAAAACTTGGGGAAAGACTCGGCGCGAACGTTGGCGGAGAAGGGCCACCCGAGTTTTCCAAAGCAAAGGGCCCAGGCGCCGGCACGGCTTCAGGCAGCTGATCGACATGATCAGACAGATCCTCGATCACTTCGTCGATTGTTTCCTTGATCCGTCGTTGTCGCAGCTCATCGAGCACGCCACGGCGAAGGTCCGCCTGTGCCATCAACAAAGCCGGGAGCGCCACCTCGTCGTAATAGTCGATGAGTGAGTTGGTTTTCAAGAATCGTTCGGCTTGATCGACAACTTCCGAGGCGTCTCCGGCGAGCATGCGTTGATAGAAGATTTCGACCGGAGTCAGAGGCGGCGCGTCACCGAAGATGACATCAAGAAAAGCCAGCCGCTCTACGTGCCGCCCGAGCACGACAAGACAGACCGTGAGCGGGGTTGACAACACAAGACCGACGGTGCCCCACAACCAGGTCCAAAATGTCGCCGAGATCACGACCGCGATCGGCGAAAGCCCCGTATTGCGGCCGTATAGCCAAGGCTCGACTCCCTGACCGATGATGGGTTCAACAATTAGAAACAAGGCCAAAGTTTCGAGTGCTATGCTCCAGCCCGGGTCGATCGCTGCCGCCAAGGCAACGGGAAAACCAGCGGCGATGATTGGGCCGATGTAGGGGACGAACCGTAGCAAGAAAGCAACAATTCCCCAAAGGATAGGGCTCGGAAGGCCGATGAAATAGAGGCCAACAGCAATGATAACGCCAAAGCAAGCGTTCACAAGCGTCTGAACCAAAAAAAATCGACTGAGTCGCCCGGCCGCATCATTCATTGCCATCGTCGTGCGCTGCAAATCGCTTGATCCGACAAGGCTAATGAAACGATTGCGAAGATCCTCTCGTTGCAAAAGAATGAAGATGACAAAGACGACGACGATGAAGGCGGTCTCCAGCGGCGACAGTGCGGTTCCGGCGATGGTCTGCACAATGGCGAAAGGCCCAGGTTCCGGCTGGTGCACCTCGACCGGAATCGGGCGCTCGTTTTCCTGACCCTTAGCCAGTTGGTTCTTTGGTCGGTCCGAAGGTGTCGGTGCGCTCGATGGTGCTGGCCGATGTGGATTGATTTCACTAAGCTTTTTCAGCGCGTCCGATACTTTTGCAAAGAGGGCGTTGCTGGCAGCCGCGTCGCGCAAGTCATCGAGTTTGGCGTTGATCGTTGCCTGATATAGCGGCAGATCAACCGCAAATTCGGAAACCTGCCGGGTCAAAACGGCGCTAATCGAAAATGCGATGACCAGTGCTGTAAAGACGACGGTAAAAACGGAAAAGACACGACCCAAACCCCAGCGCCGAAGCACAAGAATTGGTGGCGACAGGACAAAACTCACCAGAATCGCAATCGCGATCGGAATGAATATTTCGCGTCCGAGATAAAGTGTCGCCATCACGAACGCGACCAGAAAAAGAGTGGCCAGCATTTCGAGTGTGACCGCTTGATCGGGTTGCTGCCGGGGACGAGCAGGCGGACTTCCGAGAAAATCGCTCATACTTTGACTCCGGGATACGACTCCGTCCACGCGGCCGCTGCCCTTCTCCTCGCCGCCTTGTGGCTCCGTGCAATCGACGCCGAGAGATTCTCAGTGGAGCGTTGATGCACATCAATGGCATTTTACCCAATATTGCACCTTGGGCGCACGACACCATTGAGTTGATGCCTACAGACAAGATTTGTGGCGGAGATGGGAAATCAAGGCCATAGCCGAGATGGCTCGTGCATTTCTCGATTGACAAGGATGGAAAGCTCAATCTGTTTTGCCTGCCTTTTCATGTCGGGCATGTGTACGAGTTCCGTCACGAGTAATTGCGTCGGACAATCAAGACGAGACTCCAGCGTCAATCAGGATCAAAAAGTACTGTTGCTGGGGTGACGATGGACTGCGTCGGGCATATCCCCCAGTCCAAGCAATTCAATCCATGAATCTTCTCTGACAGGTAAGCCCATGGCCCGCTGCTCTATCCACACAACCGGCCTTGCCGGCATTCAGGCAGCAGTAGGCTCCTGCGACTTAAACGCTGCATGGGTAATCGACACCGTCGTACAGGAAAGTCCTCGAGACTTCCACGCAGGCATCAAACTGCCTGGCTAACATTTGGATAGTACTGGTGCCGAGTCCGGCATTTGCCTTGTCCTATTGGCTCTCCGGTTATCCAATCTCGTTATCGGAAACTGTAAGGTTCCAGTTCGGTTCGGCTGGTTCATAAGTCACGACCACGGTGCCATCGCTCCGGTCACATGGACATGCATGGCTAAGCGCATTGATTGCGAGCTCCGTTACCATCAGATCAATGCTGAGGCCTGACTGGATGAGGTGGTGCCATCTTCGACATGCACCTTCAAGGCTCTTCGCCAGTTAAAGAACGCCCCGCCCTAAGCGTCGAGCACATTCCTCGTCCACGAATTCATTTCCTTATATGGCTCATCACCCCAATCAGCAATCCGGCAGAAAATGCGGCAAGCACCGACAGAAAGGGATAGACCGTGCTTGTCGTAGCCGGAGCCTGCTCGGGCATGAGTTCGGAAATCGACGCAGTCAATTTTGTGATGTCGTCACGCAGGGCCGCCAAATCCGCGGCAGAAACTTGCGAAGCTTTCTCGATAGGCTTGGTATCAGGCATGGTGTTCTCCGAAATTTTAAGAAATTGGCGACGAATGCCAGTAAAAAGGCCGTGTCGCCACTTGAGGAGTTGCACCTGTCGCTTCCGAAAGCTCGGTGTGTGTCATTTTGCTAACACACCCTCGCGTCGCGCCAATCTCCCTGCTATGCTGGCGCAAAGAGGAATGGGCCGATGACGTCAGAATGGATCAAGCTAACATCGCAAGATGGGGAGGATATCCACGTCAACCTTGCAAACGCAAGTACGATTGAAGTCCACAAGGAAAGGATCAAGGATATGGTTTCTTGCCGGCGTCAAAGACGGCACCGTTGACGTGTCAGAGACCCTAGAAGAAATCCTCGAAAAACTCAGTGATGGCAAACGTGCCCCCCGGATCTAAAGGCGAAAAGCGCCCCACCAACGTGATTGGTAGTGCCGTCAGGGATATGAAGCGATGCTCTTCACATCCGGGCGTCCGGTGCTCGTCACCCCGCCCTATTGGGAGAGAGGCGTCGAGTTCGGCAAGATCATGGTCGCCTGGGACGGGCGCTCAGGCGGCTCGGGCAATCGGGGAAGCTATGCTCTTCCGACATGCGCCCAACAGATCGATATCCTGTGTGTCTCCCCTGATGCGTCGAAAAGAATCGCCGGCGCGGACTTGGCGGCTCACCTTTCGCGCCATTCCAAGAAAGTGACCGTCACAGAGTTACAAACCGAACATCGCGACGTAGCGAAAAAACTCCGAGATCACGCTACAATGGCGAGAGCCAGTCTGTTAGTCATGGGCGCCTTTCCACATCTCTTGCGGATGGTGCTCGGCGGCGTGACCAGCGACATGCCTACCGAGGCGGAGCTGCCGGTACTTCTTTCATATTGAGTCCAAATGTCCATCAGCCTCGCCGCTCGTTCTCTATGAGTTGATGCTCTTCAAAGTCGATCTCAATGTTTCGCAATTGTGCCATTTCCATGCTCCGCTACTGTATTTGAACGGGCTCTGTTCAATCGCTGGTCACAGACGGTGAGATCGTCGGCGCTTCGTCGAGGTTTCCCGCCGTGTCCGGTTTCAATGGCCGCCGATTTCCGACCGACGTGATTTTGCTGTGCGTGCGCTGGGCAAGGCACCTCCGGTCCTAACGCGAGAGAAAATCCGCGACGCGCTTGATGGCGTCGGCACGCGCCGCTGAGTTCGTCCCGGTATGCGCGCTGCTGCTGCCATTGGCCGTGAAGGCGAGACCATCGACAGTGTGCGCCGGCAAGTCTGGGTGATCGAAATCGTGATAGGCATGCGGATAGACAACGATATCGACTTTTTCCCCTTGCGCCTTCGCCTTCGCGGCGAGATCGGCACAGGGCGCTGCGGGCGTCCAGTCATCATCGGCGCCGATCAGGACGAGGAGCGGCATGCGGGACGCCCAGCGGCCATGTTCGAGCGGGACTCGACAGCCCGGGTAAAACGCGATGGCGCGCGCGAAATCGACGCCGTCTGGGGCGTTGTTAGGCTCTACGGCATAAAGCGTCGACGAGCCACCGTTCGACCAGCCAAGGAGGGAAATCGACGTCGTGTCGACGTCATCGCGGGCGGCCAAGAAGCGCAAGGCCGCATTGGCGTCTGCAACCCTTTCCCGGCTCGGGCGAACCTCCCGCTCGCTCTCCTTGCATTGCGATCCAAGGCCGCGCGAGCCAAAACTGTCCGGAAACAGAACGATAAATCCTGATATCGACAGTCGTTCGCCCCAGTCGGCATGGCGTGCACTCGGCGCGCCGCTTTTGTCATTGAGCCCAGCGCATCCATGCAGCGCAACGACCGCCGGATGACGGCCGGCGGTCTCAGGCGTATACAACCAGCCCTGGAGTGTTACGCCGTCGTATCCTGGTAAGGCCACCCTTTGAGGCGCCGCGTGCGCCGCCAGAATGGCGAAAATTGAGACGAAAACACTCGCGATCAAAAAGCGCACGATCCACATGGCTGAATTCCTCGAAAAATCTTGGTCATAACCAGCCTTACTGCGGACTGAATTAAGCCGGTATTTTGAATTCGCTCGTCAATAGAGAAAACTTCCTGATCCCTTGAGTCGGCTTTGACATGTCTGAATGCGCCCGCTGATCAAGAGTTATTTTGCGGCGACTTTTTTCTTGAATTTGAGTGCCGGTCGCTCTGAGATGATATCCCATCCGATTGTCGCCATTGCAGACTGCATTGCAGACCGGAAGCGTTTCCGGCGACCGCTCATCGTTTGTTTCGAGGCGTCGTCCGGAATTAACACCGCTTGTTTGATGCGAACTTGATCATCAGCAACCCAGACAAGCGCGTCCCCCGGCAACGTCTTGCGTGCCTGCACTGCCTCAATCACAGAATCTACGATCGGCTCGACCCTTAGCCGCGGACTCAAAGCATTCAATTGCCTGTAGCCACGTTCCTCAAAGGAAGCGATGCCTGTTTCCAGGTTCACGTCCCAAAGTTGCAATTCCGCGCGGCTTCCGCCAACTAAGTATCCGCCATGACGTTCGATTGTGAATTGCAGTCTGGGCGGATTCCATTTCAAAGTTTCTGCTCGATCCAGTTTACGGGCCTCCATCTTGGTGTAGTTGGAGCCTGACAATTCATCCCAGCAAGATTGAAGCAACCCCACGACCCGCGCCTTCAAGGTATCGGCGATCGGCCCACTCGGCAGATCCTTCAACTGCGCCGCCAACTCATCCTTTTTGCTCATAATATCCTCTCGATGTTCGTCGACTAGAAACCGCGCCATCGCGCGAGGCACCTCCGCGATCGCGGCGCTCGCGGCGTCATACTGTCCTGTCGCTTCTGGCAACTCCGCCCACTTGACTCGCGGCCATCAGAGAATCAGAACATGATCCTCGCATGATTGCATTACCTTCCTTTTCGTCTGTGTGCTGTTTCAAGTCGCGGCGTCGGCTGGTAGCCGGAACCATTGGCGCGTTCGGCAATCCCAAAAATCGGTCAAATAGAGCCATAGGGCATTCTCCGGCGAAAGCACTTGTCCATCCTCGAAGCGCCGCTTGAGAGAAAAGTCGCAAGTTTTTAATCGTCGGGACGCAGCGTGATCGCGCGCATATAAGCGCAACTCGCACAGTAAATCGGTCAAGCCAAATTCACCATCCCGTCTCATTCCTATTATCAATTGTATCCTTTCGCGCGATAATATCACGGCGGCGGACGTCTCGACGGACAATCGGCTGGTTGGGGGGTCTGCGGGACGTCAGCCAGTTCAAGGCCTGCGAGGTGGAATCGATTTGATCGTCATGCGGTGCATTGGGAAATCCCAAGAGCTCGTTCAAATAGGCCGCGAGCCATGGCGCATATTCTGGCAAATGCACTTGTCCGGCCTCGAAGCGTGCCGCTTGCGCCAAAAGCCGCGCCAGTTTGTCCCCTTCCGGGCGCAGGGTGATCGCCCGCAAATGACGGGTCTGGTAGAGGTCCTGCGCCAAAGCCCGGCCAAGTTCAGTCTGTTCGATCAGTGTCGCAGCAGCGTGGTGCTGATGATGCAATCTGATGATCGCCCGGCGCAGATCCGGCGATTCCAGTCGCTCGCGAAACACCTCGAGGAGATAAAAATCGAGGCCAACCGCACCCCACACCGTGCCGACCGACCAATCACTGGTCTCGGAGAGAGTCGAGGCGGTATCCCAGGAGACCACCACCCGGTCGAACCGCGCCGGCGGCGTCGCGTAGGAGCGGAGCCAGTCGCGCTTGATGACATTGCCGCCCGGCGGCACCGGCGCCTGCTGATATTGGGCCGAAAAATTCAAACTTCCTTGCGCGCGGCGGGTGGCCTCGAGCACGCTCATCGGCTCGCGCGCGTCATGCAGCACTTCGCCGGCGCGGCGGCGATAGACATCCTCTGGGTCATCGCTGAGTTGAAAGGCTTTGTCTTCATCCGCAATAGCCGGGATCGAAACGACTTCCCAGATCTCGCCCTCGAGGTCCAGGATACGCCCGACCAAGTCGTCCGCATGCAGTCGTTGCATGACAATCACGATGGCGCCATTCTGTTTGTCGTCGAGCCGGGTGCAGAGCGTGCCGATGTAGAATTCCCAGACGCGGCGCCGTTCTGCCTCAGACAAAGCATCGAGCGCCTTGATGGGATCATCGATCACAATGAGATCGCCGCCGCGACCCAGGACCGCGCCGCCGACGCCCGAGGCAAACCGATACCCATGCGCGCTGGTCACGAACTCATGGCGACGCTGAACCGTCGATCTGGGCTGCAAGGCCGGGAACAGCTGCCGATACCAATCACTTTCCATGACGCTGGAGGTATCAATGGCGAGCTTGCGCGCCAACTCGTCGGCATAGGACACAGCGATGATGCGTTTTGTTGGATCGCGTCCCAACATCCAGGCGGTGAAGCCTACGGTTACCGTGATCGATTTCATCGACCGAGGCGGGACATTGATGATGAGGCGCTTGATCTCGCCGCGCGCCACGCGCGACAGCTGCCAACAAATGT
>DATBPZ010000071.1:0-13759 GCA_036561105.1 Methylocella sp.
GGCCGAGCTGAACGCCTGGCTGGAAGATCAATGCATCGCCTACGCCAAACGAACAAAGCATCCTGAGTTCAAGGATCGGACCGTCTGGGACGTGTTCCAGGAAGAACGCGCCAGCCTGATGGAGCTGCGCGGCCCCTTCGATGGGTTTGTCGAGAAAGCCGTGAGGGCCAGCACCACTTGCCTGATCATGGCCGATCATAATCGCTACAGCGTCGATGCGCGGGCTGCCGGCCGTATGGTGCTGGTGCGCTCCTATGCCGAGCGCATCGTGGTTCTCTTCGACGATAAGATGGTGGCCGACCATCCTCGCCAGTTCCGGCGCGACCAGATCATCTACGATCCATGGCATTATCTGCCGGTGCTGATGAAGAAGCCTGGCGCCTTGCGCAACGGTGCCCCGTTCAAGGACTGGGACTTGCCGCCGGCCCTCACCCAGGTCCGCATCAAGCTGAAGCAACACGCCGACGGAGACCGGCAGTTCGTCAAGGTGTTGGGCGCAGTGCTCGATCATGGGCTGGCCGCCGTCGAGGCCGCCTGTGCCGAAGCCCTGGAGGCCGGTATCGCCAATGGCGATGTGATCCGGACCGTGCTGGCGCGCCGGCAGCAGCCCTTGACACCCCCCAGCATCACAACGCCCGACGCGCTTCGCTTGAAGATCGAACCCGCGGCTGATTGTGGTCGCTACGACGGCATAAGGAAAATCGCCTGATGGAACGCCATGAGATTCTAGAGGCCATGAGCGAACTGAAGCTTTATGGCATGCGCGCCAGCTTTGACGAGGTTGCCGGAAAGGGCCTTGCCCGGCGCGATGAGATCTATCCCCTCATTGCCAGCCTGATGCGGGCTGAACGCACCCACCGTCAGGCCCGCTCGATCAGTTATCGCATCGCAGGAGCTAAGTTCCCGGTTCTCAAAGATCTCGACAAGTTCGTCTTCGCCGATACGCCGGTCGATGAAGGGCAAGTTCGCGAACTCGCCACTGGCACTTTCCTCGACGCCAAACGCAATGCGATCTTCATCGGCGGCACCGGAACCGGCAAAACCCATCTCTGCATCGCCGTGGCCTCGACGGTCATCCGCACGCGCGCCAGGGGGCGGTTCTTCAACCTCGTCGATCTTGTCAACCAGCTCGAGCAAGAGAAGGCGGCCGGCCGCAGCGGCCGCCTGTCCGAGAAGCTGCTGCGCTACGATCTCATCGTCATTGACGAACTCGGCTATCTGCCGTTCAGTCAGTCCGGCGGACAGTTGTTGTTTCACCTTATCAGCAAGCTCTATGAGAACACGTCGCTGCTGATCACCACCAATCTGGCATTCGCCGATTGGCCGCAGGTGTTCGGCGACGCCAAAATGACAACCGCAATGCTCGATCGCCTCACCCATCATTGCGATATCATCGAGACAGGCAATACCAGCTGGCGGTTCAAAAACGCAGCTGAAAAACCCGTCCGAATCCACCCGCCTTATCCACGTGGGTGCACAGGCACCTCCCACGGCCGCCATGCCAGCGCACCGGATCGCGCACGTCGGCCGCGGGTCCCTCCTATACACTACGGGGTTAAGTCTATTCGTTCAGGAGGGGTCGGAATCGGACGCGAAAAGGGGTCGCGATTGGAAGCGAATTGACAGTTTGGCGCAGTCGTTGCCCGGTCGGCGACGTGATCGGCCTGCTTGGCCCGTCGTAGCCATGCGCGCAAAACAGACGTAACGATCGGCCGCGTCGCGACCGGCGCATCGATAATCTGGTTGCCACCTTGGTTGTTGGAGGCTACGAATCACAGTTCTGCGGACGCCTTCAAATGAAGCGGAAATACTTCGATGGGTTCACGCGGCAATCAAGGGAGAGAGACTAAGAGTAATACCCGCGAGTAAGGGTCTCGATGGTGTTCGCTTTTGATCAAGCTTGCTTCTCCGGCCGATAGACTAATGTCGATCACGGTCGTAGATCCGCTTATGGCTTGCAACTTAAAATAACCCTTGATCAGCCGGCGCTTTTCTAATCGCGTCCAGACATGATATTGTGTACGAAAGCTCCCGGAGATGGCAATCCGATTTGCAGTCCTGCTCTCATAGCGTCTCGGTTACCTTTCTGAGGTGAGGCGGCCGGTCGGGATCGATGCCGAAGCGGCGGGCCGTCGCTTCGATCAGCCGATAGGCTGGCGCCAACAAAGTAATGGCGTCGGTAACCGCATGGTCATCACCGATCCACGGCAAACTCGTAGCCGGGCCGCCGCACAAATAAACGCGTTGTCCCGCTTTACGTAACGTCGCGACGAGCGTGTCGATCATGCCTGCGGTCTCGTCTGCGAGACGGAGTACAAGCACGGGGGTATCGTGGCCAATCGCCGCGCGCGGTCCATGCATCAGCTCAGCCGCACTGAAGGAGAGAGCAGGAAGGCGCAGGATCTCTGCCATCTTCAACGCAATTTCCCGAGCCGATGCAAGACCAAAGCCACGGGCGGTGACGAAGACCGCGCGAGCGCTTGTGAGATCATCGGCACATCCGCTCCAGTCGAGCGCCAGCGCTCTTGAAAGGCGCTCTGGCAAACGCGCGACAGCGTTTGCGAGAGTCTTGTCTTCGCCTAGTTCGGCGCTAAGCTGGGCTGCGGCAGCCATGGAGGCAATGACACTCTTCGTGGCGGCAATCGAGACTTCTGCTCCAGCACCGATCGTTAGGACGAATTCGGCGGCGCGCGCGACGGGTGATTTGCCATCGTTGACGAGTGCCACAGTCAGTGCGCCGGAGGAACGCGCATCGGCGGTCGCGGCAATAAGGTCGGGACTACGACCTGATTGCGAGACGACTATAAACAGAGCACCACGTAACCCCAAGGTTCTCTTGAAATAGGTGACGATCGATGGCGCGGTCGCGGAGACGGGAATGCCCAGACGGGTCTCGATGAGATAGCGTAGAAATACGCCGACGTGACCTGAGCTGCCGCGCCCGCAGACCACAGCAAACGTAGGTTTTCGCCGTTCGACCTCAACAACGATCGGGCGCAACACGCTTCGGTTAGCGAGGAGGCGCGCTACGATATCGGAAGCCTCACTGGTTTCGCGTGCCATGGCGCTGGTCGCGTTCGGAGGGGTGCCACGGCTCCCTGATGGGGAAGGAAGCTCACCGTCATTGAGTGGCATAATCAATCGGCTCCCTTAGTAACGCATGCTGCAACGATCGCGCCCCTACTAGATCATATCACCGATCCTACCATCATTCGCGTCCTTCGGTGACAAAACCGTAGCGGCTAGCAGAGCACGTGACTAGTGCGCCTGTCGATCTGCAAGAACTCGCGCTCCTACGACCGTGCGCCGCCAACGCGGATCCGCTTCTCATTGATACCCTTGCGATAATTTCAGAGACCGGGAAGTAGAGCGGTGCCGGAAGCGTTTTGTTAAGGGAGGCGCTGCCGATATCGAGCGTCACGAGACGTCCTCGTCAGCCATGCTGGTCAAAGCCTGGCGTAAGCTGCCCCTATTCTTGGTGAGCACTGCCGCAGCCACCTCTGCAGAAAGTCCGAGGACGATCAACACAGCCATCTTAATGCCACCACTGGCTTGGGCGAGTGCCTTTTTCGCCGTCGTGGAATCGCAATCTGCGATGCGGGCAACCATTCGTTCGGCGCGCCGCCGTAGCTTTGCATTGGTCGTATGCATATCAACCATCATGCCGCGATAGACACGGCCAAGGCGTATCATAATTCCAGTTGACAGGAGATTGAGCACTACCTTCTGAGCTGTCCCTGCTTTCATGCGTGTTGATCCGGCGACTAACTCGCTCCCTGTGGCGATGAGAATGGGATGACGGGCCGCAGTGAGGAGGGGAGTGCCGGAATTGTTCGAAATACCGATCGTCACCGCACCACGCTTGGTTGCTCGTTCGGTTGCGGCGACGGTGAAGGAGGTTGTTCCGCTCGCGGCAACGCCGATGACGACATCGCTTGGTCCGATGAGGTTGTCGTCGACGAGGCGAATGCCCTCCGCCGTATCGTCCTCCGCGCCCTCAGCGCTGCAAATCAGTGCCGCATCTCCCCCGGCCATGCCAAACACCAGTCTGTCGCGCGGCCAGCCAAATGTCGGCGTCAACTCAGCGCCATCCTGAATCGCAATTCTCCCGGAGGTGCCCGCGCCGAAATAGACCAGGCGTCCGTTTTCTCCAAGCACCGCCACCGCGTCTTCCACCGCGGCTGCGATCGCCCCAATTGCAGGGCGCACGCAAGCGACCGCAGCTAGGTGCCCTTCCCACATGGCCTCGACCGCCTCGGCCGGAGTCCATTCATCGAGATCGATAAACCGGGGACTGACATGCTCTGTCGCCATTATACTCCTCTAATCGACTAATGACCTCAATCTAATGCCATTGATGCAGCTTGCAATACCAGCAAGGACGACTGAGGATCCTTGGCCTCTTTGTCCACACTTCTAAACACGGCAGTGCGTCAACCCGAGTCCCCCTTCAGAAATCCGTCGTCTTGACGCGCCAAAATAATTGCACCCGAAATCGCGTCGCCTTCCGGGGGGCTCAAGGCATGGCGCACATCAGGCGTAAGCCAGGCCTCAATGGCATTGGCCATGCCGCCGATCAGCGCGATACGTGGCACGCCTCTTTCGATAAGCGCCAAAACCAGACCATTAATCTTTTCCGCGCCGGCTTGAACGATCCGGCGTCCCAAGGAATCTCCTTGCTCCGCGTAGCGCAGGACGAGAGGTGCGAAATTTGCACAGTCGGTCGCGGTGGCGCGATCCATCCAGGCGACCACTTCGAAAGGATCGTCGTGGAACCTGCCGAGAATCTCGGTTGCCAATGGGCTCCCTTCGGCGCGGCCGTCGAGCGCCCGCATGGCCAGTCTTATAGCGTCCAACCCAAGGTCAGCGCCGCTTCCTTCGTCCGAAATTGGAAAACCATAGCCGCCAACAGACAGATCATGCCCATTAACGCGCGCGATCCCGATACTGCCAGTCCCGACAATAACAATGCCGCCATCCTTGCCGCTGTGAGCGCCAAGACAAGCGATGAGACCATCACTCATGAAGCGCAGTGAAGCAAAGGGATGCGCGAGTGCCGCAAATTGCTCTTGGATACCTTTGCGACGAATCCCCGCGATGCCGACAGCGGCGCGGATACGCGACAGGTCGGGCGGCTCAAGCCTGGCCTCAGCGATTGCCATGGCGAAGGCCTCTCGGACTGAATCCCAGGTCTCGGAAAGGCCGAGACGGGCCGTGGCGGGACCCGATTGGCCAAGACCGAGTACCACGCCGGAACTGTCCTCAAGACGAGCGCGGCAGCCGGTGCCGCCACCGTCCACGCCAAGAAACAGAGCCGCTGCGCCGTTCATCGATCCGCTCCTCGGTCGCGCGAAGTCAATGCCTGATCGCAGGGATCACCATCCTGCGCTTTAAGGCCGCGGTGGAGAGGATATACAGGATTGACAATTTCCAGGCCTTTGGCCACGAGGCGCACCAAAAGGATGAGGACCGACGGGTACTGATCAAGCGGCGCGCTGCTAACCGTAATAAGGATCGCGATGTTCCACCACCGCCAGCAAGCCAAATGATACTATAGCTATTATTTGAAAGCGATTGCTGACGAAAAGTAAGTATCCTTTCTTTAGCG
Organism: Methylocella sp.; assembly: GCA_036561105.1. GTDB lineage: Bacteria > Pseudomonadota > Alphaproteobacteria > Rhizobiales > Beijerinckiaceae > Methylocapsa. The sequence goes on from DATBPZ010000071.1 coordinate 5,609, forward strand.
GCATTAGAAAAGAAGGCGACGTGGCAGTTCATTCCAACCTCAAAGCAGCTGGATCGCTGCAATGCCTTATGGCCAGTAGAGTTTTCGACGGTGAACGCATTGTGACAGGTTGTGCTGTCCTGATCGACGGCGCTCAGATTATCGATGTGGTACCCTGCGCCGCGATTCCAGAGGATAGCGCCATTGTTGATCTCGGCGCAGGCTCCGTGCTCGCTCCTGGTTTCATTGATGTTCAGGTCAATGGGGGAGGTGGCGTGTTATTGAACAACGAGCCTACCTTTGCCGGTATCAACACCATCATCGCGGCACACCGGCGCTTCGGCACTACTGGGCTCCTACCAACGCTGATCACGGACAGGCGCGAGGTCACGGAACGTCTGGCCAGCACCGCCGAATCCGCAATGGAGATCCCGGGCGTCCTCGGATTTCATCTCGAGGGTCCGTTCATCAACCCATCGCGAAAAGGTGTCCATCCGAGCGAGCTAGTTAGATCGCCCGCGAAGGAAGACATCGCATTGCTGCGCCGATTCGGAAGCTTCGGCCATTCGATTGCTACTCTCGCGCCCGAATGCGTGCCTAGGGGTTTCATCGCCGATCTCACCCATTGTGGCTTGCGAATCTGCGCAGGCCACACGGATGCAGATGAGCCGACCATTAGACGCGCCTGCGACGAGGGCTTACGCGGGGTCACTCATCTCTACAATGCCATGTCGCAGATGCAAGCCCGGGCACCTGGGGTGGTCGGAACGGCCCTTGATGAGCCGCGGCTGACCGCCGGACTGATCTGCGATGGCTACCATGTCGATCCCGCCATGCTACGTATCGCTTTCCGCGCTGCTGGACGCGATCGCTTGATGTTGGTTACTGATGCCATGCCAACGGTTGGAGCTAATCTATCACACTTTAATTTGTTCGGCCGTGCGATCGCGCTCGAATGCACAAGGCTTACCGCCGAAGATGGTACGCTTGCTGGAGCGCATCTTGATATGATGGGCGCGGTCCGTGGTGCAGTGTCGTTAATGCGTGTGAGCCTGGAGGATTCATTGGTTATGGCATCGCGCACGCCAGCCCGGTTTCTGGGTCTCGGTGATATGCTCGGTATGATTCGCAAAGCCTATCGTGCCGATCTTGTCGCCTTCGACGCTAGTTTCATCGTCACTGACACCTGGGTTGGAGGCGTGCGGCATTGTCACATTGGCCAACAGTAGGCAGCTTCCTAGCCAGTTTGGCTGAGCGACGCGTGGCCTAGTGAACATAAAATCGCCTGGCTTCTTGCCGGTGGCTCTGAGGTAATCGTCGACAGTCGAATCTGACGGGCTGCCCCATTTTTTCTGTCGGACCGTGCCACGATCGGCAGAATATCCATTCGGAGCAATGTCCTTGAGCTTAAGAGCGACATCATCGCAGCCACGCAGCTTGCTATCGATGGCCAGATTGAACATCGCCAATCGAGTACGGCCCTCTACTTGTTGCTACGCGCTTCGGCCGGAAGGGGGCTCCGATTACATGAGCAATGGCATACCAAGAATCGCGCGAAGAATTCTCATTGACCGTTCAGGGAATGCCATTACGTTGATTACAGAATGTTTAGTTGCTTTCCAATGTTGTTTGGCGAAACCCACTCGGCCTTTCTCACGCTGCGCGAACAAGCAAATGCGCGCGCCGAGCGTATGGCGGAATGGCATCAAAAGGCAGGAGAGCTTTCGGAACATCGGAGAGTCATAGACGAGCTTGAGCAACGTGCCGAACGCCTAGCGATGCACTCTACCGAAATGGAAAAGCTTGCCGATGCGGCAAAGCCACTTTACGACAGCCTTGATGATGCACAGACAGGCCGCTTCCGGATCCTTCTACGCATGGCAGCTGGAAGGCACTGGCATCACGGATCGGAAGGTTTCCATCACGGTTAGAATGTCGGGGTATTATCCTCTCAGCCAAGCAGTGACCCGGTAACGGCAGGGGTACGTCGACGCCATATCCTTCCGTGTGCTTTTTGATTGCTTCTAATGAAGCTTCACTACGGGTGCATTGCGCCGCCCAAATTGCCGGCTCATTGTACTGAGGATCACATTGGCGACGCCATGCATGGGCCGCCTCATGGCGCGCTAAAAATATCGAAGCAAGCCGGTCGAAATCTTATTGAGCACCGGCTTTCTTGGGAACTGACGCGGCGTACAGTAGCGCTTGAGGCCGGACGCCGAAAAGTTCGCAGCATCGGTTCGCAGCAACCGACCGTTAATTTGGGTTGCTCTTGAGATGCATCGGCGCCGCGTAGGAAGTGGTTTAATTGGAGAATTCGCCCTCTTTGACGAGGTTCAACAGCCGATCTAACCAGTTGCTCGGGGCATAGCAGTACGGATTGCGTTCGACTGTAGGAGTAACTTGACATCTCTTGTCAGTCAGATTCCAGTCATATCCGTGCGCCTTCATGCAGGTCTGCATGTTATCGCCAATGTGAGCACCAGTTGCGAGATGTTCTCTCGGGTAGGTTTGCAGCGCGTCGAATTCACAGGATGCAACCAGTTGTTCCTGGTCCGCAAAACATCCGGACAGTGCAAGCGCAATTAGAATGATAACTGCGCGGTTCATTTGGTTCTTTGTTTCGCCACGACTGCGGTCCTCACTGCTTCCAGTGGTGACGTCACTGGCTGCCGATGCGGCACGGCTATGAACGGCCGCTTTCTTTTCTCAATTGGCGTGATAACCAAAACATAGGCTTTGCTTGCCCTGAGATGACCGATATCGATAACATCTCACTCCTAAACTGATCGTAAACGTACAGCCCGCACTAGTACATCACAAAAGGTCGCGAGCTGGAGATACTGCTCGTAACAACCCGGGATGATCCCCAAGGGCTGGCCGATCAAAGGGCTGAAGGCGGCGAAGGCGACCGCCCGCGAGGTATACGAAGAAGCTGTGTGCGGGGTGTGATCAAGTCGAAATCTATTGGATATTTTAGGTACGATAAGCGCCTGGTAGAGGAGGGAATTACCTTCCCCTGTGAGGTGAAAGTTTTTCCGCTGCTGGTCAAGCGCCAGGACAAGACATGGCCTGAATTCCACCAGCGTCAGTCTCGGTGGTTCACGCCTGAGACAGCATTGTTGAATATTAAAGAAGAAAGCTTGAAAGTGCTGGTTTCCTTGTTGGTAAAACGTCTCAAAAAGAGCGCCACGTGAAGGAGCTATCGTAAATCTGCATGAAAACGGGCTGAGCCAACGGCAAGCGGCTCAATCACGGGACCAACATTTCCACGTCGATGCGAATTACCGCTCATACGATGCACCTCCCATTTACGAAGGTCTGAAAATGGCGCTTCTCGGAAGTAGAGGTCGCCGCCGCTCTGGTCCAGTTTCGGTCCGAAATCGGACTCTGACAAGCTATCGCATTAGGTGTCCGTGAATTCACGCCCTCGGCCAAAATCAGTGCGGCGATTAATGACGAAACTCAGTTGCCGAAAGTCATCGAAGGCACCACGTTCCGTGAACGTGTCGGCTTCAATCCCTGCGTCTTGCCTCCTTCGCGCGCGCCTGAATAGACAATTTAAGCCCTCAGAACGTGTTCGGTCACTCATTCCAAAGTGCCACACGGTTGCAGTAACGCATGATCGGACAGCCAGCTCCCGTGCACGGTTTCCGGTCGTCGATGCGATTGCCATCGCAAATGTCGAAGGCGTCGGCCGCGCAGAAGCGCCAGATCGCCGATTGGATCAAACGGGGGAAGACAGAAGGGTTGTCGCGCCCATACCGACGGGCGTCAATCAGCAACGCGGCTCGCCTAATGATATCGGCGCAGCCATTGGGTGCGTAGCATTTGGGGCCATACCGGTGCCGCGCATCGAGATCATTCAGGATGCCGCTTCGGTGCAGCCAGTTGTGAACCAGTGTGTCAATGATGACCAGCTGAGTGCCCGCTGCCTGCCAACGGAAGTCGCGAGGCCGTCCGCCGAGCAGGAGCGCCACAAGCGCCAGCGACAGGACCTTGTCGGAAACGCCGTGGATATGCCGCCACGCGTTGATGATGGGGGCGGCATTGGGTTCGTGGGACCCAGATAAGTGGTCGTCGATCCAGCCGATGACATCGCCACCGCACACGTCACGCAGGAACAGGTACAGCGCCACGGCCGACTGAGCGAGGCGGCCATTGCGCATCGGCAGGGCCGTAATAAGGCAGCTAGGCAATCGGAGCGGGACGGCACAACTGCATGCCGATTTGCGGTAGCCGCAGCCGTGAAAGGTCCAGTAACTCGCGAGTTTGGGACAGGGGTCGGGACATTTGAGGCCATTCGCAACGTCGGCCCATTGGACGCGGCCATGACGGTCCAGATAGTCACGCGCGATCCGGTCGGCGATCCCCTGATAGCTGATGATCTCCACGAGCCAACGATAGAGGGCCGGGGTGTCATGGGTCGCGACCGCCGTGACTATGCCAGCGCGGGCCAGGTATTCCCTTGTGTCGGCGAGGTAATTGCGGGGTGCCGTCATGTCGCAGATTCGCTGGATCAGCGAGATCGCCCGTCGCATGGCTGCCAATTGACATGGCGCCGTCAATAGTCTTCGGCCAGCATCACGGTCAAAACGCGATGGGTGACGGCAGGGTCCGCTGCGTCAGGCGAATGTCGCACGAGATCCTGGTCGTAGTAGTCGATCTTGAACAGGATTTCGTGGCCCTGGACCGCGATCATGCCAAAGTCATGCTCGCCATAGGATCGTTGTCGGCATCGAACTCATGATAGCGCCTCAGCGCCGTGAGGATCTCGCGTTGGGCCTCCGTCCCGAGCGCGGCAACCGCTCGCGTGATCATGACGCTGCCACCGGTGAGGCTGGTACGGAAAGCGTCGTTGAGAGTCCGAATGCGGTCGGTCTGGGGGTTGGCGCTGTGGCCGCGGTCTGTCATGGTGGCTCCTGTATGACAATAAGCGCCATCGCTAGGGCTGCCCTGGACGCTGGTCTGCATGGGATGGAGGGCTGATCACAGCAGGCTCACAAGTCTGCGTTGGCTCGGTGTGTCGCCGTCGATGTAGCGCTGGGTGGTGTCGATCGATTGGTGGCCGGCGAGCAGCTGAACGTCGCGCAGGCTGCCGCCGGCGCGATACACATTTTTGGCGGCGGACGTGATGAAGGTCCGGCGTCCCGAATGAGACGAGCAGCCGTCGACGCCGAGTTCGGCAAACATGGCGACGAACCAGTTGACGATGCTGTTGGCGCGCATCGGGCCGCCGCGATTTGAGGCCGCGATATATTGGTCCGACGTCCGGACCCGCCACAAGGCGGCCAGCGCCCGTTGCAGGTCGGGATGCATCGGGATGCGTCGTCCCGAGCCGCGTTTGGCGATCGTGTTGCGGATGTCGATCACATCCGTAATCTTGCCGTGGTCGGTCATCACCATCGACCATTGGAGGCCGGCAATCTCGCAGGCTCTGAGACCGGCTTTGACGGACAGCAGCACGATGACGATGTCGCGCTTCGGCTGCCGCGCCTGGCGGGCATAGGCGAGCATGCGCCGCAGTGTGGTTGGCGATACGATTTTGGCTTGTCGACCTAACATGTGCTCCTCCATTGCTGGCGCTAGAGCGTGCGTCCTCCACCGCCGCCCAAAACGCCGGATGGCTCGAACTGACGATTGCAAAGACTGGGGACGAGAGAGGGGGACAGCGGGCGGATCGCTCGGCGCAATCGTGCGGGTCGCTGTCGAGGGTCATGGCGGCTCGGGAGCCGACAGACATTGCCGGTTAGGCTGGTGACATGAGCGCCAGCTGATTGCGGCGGCGCACCAGGGTTCCTTCTTCGGGATAATCCCGGAACCGGAGTTTGAACTCGTCGTCACCAAGCTGTTCGAGGACCACGGCCTCGAACCAGCCCGTTTCGGGTTTCCAGTTTTCGACGAGCACCAGGTCGCCAGCCTCGATGTCCGCCCAACTGGTCGGTGGCCGCTTCGGCGGCGGCTGGTTGCTGGCGCTGGCAGGTGGTTGGGGCCCGGCGGTGGCTGGCCCGTCGCCCCTTGGCGGATCGGCGCTCGTCGGCCTCAGCGCAAGCAGTTTGTCAAACAGCACCTTGCTGACCAAAGGTACGGTCGCGCGGCCGGCAGCCAGAATGGCACCGACCGGCAACTGTTTGGCCAGGTCGACTTGGTCGGCTGTTTCGACTTTGAGCGTTTGCAGGTTCAGACTTGTTGCCGCTTTCAAGGCCAGGGCAGTCTGGTCGGCCGCAAAACTTGCCGCGAGCGGCCGACCCTGTCCGTCGAGGCCGAACAGCACGATCACCGGCGCGGCAGGTTGGGACGTCGTTTTGGTCATGATTGTCCTCCTGGAATCACGAAGGGCCCGCGGGCACTTTGGTTTGAACTGTATATTTTGCCTATGCAGCGTATTACGAAGTAAATATGCTTGCGAAAAAGCTGATAATATAATGACATAGATGTAGTTATTTGTCAAATTGCAGATTTTACACTATAATTATAGTATTTTACACTTAACTACTAAAAACCAATACATGTTAAATACATGTAGAATTTCCGACGTTTCTTGATTCTAGACAATTGCGACAAGGGCGCAGTGCGGCACGCAACATCAAAACCTTCGTGATCCGGGAGTCCGGCGGGGGCATCTCAAGTCTGCGGGAGTCGTCGGCATCGCCCTCGGCCGCCAATGATCACCGGTTGGCGAGCCGGAAAATCAGCGTTAGCCCACGTTGATCAGTAGCCCTGTGGCGAACGGAAAATAGAACACAAACTTTCTTGTGCTCGATGACGACATCGCCAGGAAGGCGCCCCAGGCCGAGCCGTTCGATCCAACGCCACAACAGACCAATCGCCCCCAGGATCAGTCCGAGTGCAATCAGAATTGGCGACATCATCACCTCTCGAACGCCTTCCCCAACGCTCGCCCTCAATTGAGGTTAGGGATCGATTACAGCGGTAATGGGCACCTTGCGCGGCGGTTTTCGACGCCTATCTCAAGACGAAACGCCCGCCATTTGGTCGCCATATGAGGCCCCGGCGCGGGAGCAAGCAGGATGCGCGCCATGTTGCCGTTAACGTTATTTCTCGCCAAATTGATTGGGCTGATGTTTCTCGTTTTTTCGCTGTTGATGGCGATGAACAAGAGAGCCATGCTCGCTGCGATCGACGAGCTTGTGCGCAGTCGCGGCCTGATGTTGATCGGCGGCTCATTCAACCTCGCTGCTGGATTAGCGATCGTGCTTGGCCATAACGTCTGGAGCGGCGGCGTCCTGAACGTCGTCATCACGTTGATTGGCTGGCTGGTCACACTACGCGGGTTCATCTGGTTGTTTACGCCGCAAGAAAAACTCGTCCAATATTACGAGGCGCTGCATTTCGAACAGAAATATCACGTCGCTACTGCTATTACCGGCGCGCTTGGCCTCTATCTGTCGATCGCGGGGTTTGTGGGATGAGCGGCGAATGCGAATGCCCCGCTTTGGGTAGCGGGAAACGCCTAACTGCTACGACGTCCTGACCAACTACCCATTCCTGTTGCTCAGCAGGAGTCTTGACAAGCAGAAGGGCCGCTTTTACCTGCCTTTGCTGGCACTCGATATAGATGAATGCTAAAAAGTTCTCTCTCGCTTATTCGTTTGCCGCGGGTTCCATTCGGTTCGGCGAGCCCGGCGGCCCAGCCAGTGGACCTTCTGTGTTCAGAATTTTCAGTGTGACTACCTCCGCTGTTTTTTGCCGCCTCGAGCGTCTCGGGGTCATGATGCTTGGCTCGCGCAAATATGCGAACTGCGCCTCGTTGCGGCGCGCGTGGGCATCGTGAAAAGTCTTCTCGGCTACATCGACTTGATCGGCTGCGGCAATAAGTACGGCCTCTGGTTCGCGCTCAGGGCTCTCAATTTTCACAAACCGCAAAATCGAACCTTTTCCGAGGAATTCACCGTCGTCAACGCGGACAATGACCGCTTCCCACCATCCGGCCAATTGTCCATGCCAACGACACGAGACAAGCTCAAGCTCGGGACGATTCTGGGCCATCCAGTGCTATTTCCTCCTGTGGGGCAGACGGCTTGACGCACTTAAGCGTGCCCAACTTCATCATCTCTGCACGCACACGCTCAAACGCTTTGGATGAGTCACTTGGAACGTCCAGTTTGTCTTCGTCTTGAGGCCCGCCCTCATGCGAAGGCAGGTTCTGTT
>DATBPZ010000072.1:0-10764 GCA_036561105.1 Methylocella sp.
CAGACCTTGCTCTTCCTTCAGCAACACTTCGGTAAGTCCGGAGTCTATTATTATTGGATCGCGCGGGGCGTGGACGAACGGCCGGTCCACGCCGACCGCCTCCGCAAGTCGGTTGGGGCAGAGAATACCTTCGCGCAGGACCTGCATGCGTTCGATCCGATGCGTGACGCACTGGAGCCCATCATCACAAAGGTCTGGCGGCATTGCGAGGCGACCAGCATCCGAGGGCGAACTGTCACCCTGAAGGTCAAGTTCGCCGATTTTCAGCTGATCACCCGAAGCAGGTCCGTCGCCGGCACGATCGAGACTCTCGCAGACCTCGAGCGTCTGAGCCTCGGCTTGCTCGAACCGCTCCTGCCCACGGAAAAAGGGGTACGACTGCTCGGGATCTCGCTGTCGTCCTTGGAGCAGATGCAGGCGACGGAGCGCTGCCAACTCTCGTTGGTCCTCTGAGAACGGCCGCCGTCCTGCCGCATGCTTCGTTACACCATCAAATGATGAGAGGTCTGTTATCAAGCTCCGGTGCCTCGAAAACCATCAGTGCGGGGCAGTGTAACCATCCCTTCGATAGCGTCGTGCTGGGCGATTGCGTTGCGCGAGAAGCTGGCGTCGAGCGGTTCATCCATGTTTCCGGCATTGGCTCGGATGCCGGATCCGCCTCGCCGTACATTCGTAGCCGCGGGGAAGGAGAAAGGCTTGTTCGTGAGGCATTTTCCGCCACGACGCTCATCCGTCCTTCCGTTATGTTCGGGCGAGGTGACGCCTTTGTGACTCCGGTCGCACGAATGTTGCGCCGTTTACCCATCTTACCCCTATTCGGACGCGGCCAAACGCAGTTGCAACCAGCCCATGTCGAGGACGCTGCCGAGGTGATCGCCAGGGCAATGCAGACCACCCAGTCCCGGATGTGCTACGAGCTCGGTGGGCCGCGCGTCTACACCTGCAGATCACTGCTCGAAGTGATTGCGCGGCACCTAGGCAAAAAGCCGCTTCTGGTTCCCATGCCGTTTGCTCTCTGGAACGCGCTCGTCTACGTCGCGGAGATCCTACCCCAGCCGCCCATCACGCGAAACCAGCTCGAGCTCATGCAAACGGATAGTATGGCGTCGCCGAGTGCGCCGGGGTTCGACGACTTGCGGATTTCATCGACATCTTTGGAGGGCGTGCTTCCCGAAATCGTGGGGTAGCCGGGCGGACTCTCTGCCCACCACCATCCAATAGCTGAGCCATAAGTGCGGCTGGTAAGGTCGAGCGTATCGTCTCATGGTGGCTCGACGACGGATGAGCCTATGAGGAGTCTCGTAATGGCGAGCAGAAAGCCATCTCACCGGTGAGAAAGGTTGCCGCGGTATAGGCACTGCAGGCGCGTCAGGGGGCATGATCGCGCCCGCAGTCACAGTCTAAAATAATTCTTTCGGCGCCGTGCGCAAACGCACGTTGTCTCAGCGCCCGCGACAAATGGGTACGTAGGTGCGTTTTTTGGAAGGCTAAATTGATTTGCTTTTGGAATTGCCTTGAGGCTAGCATCTTCGCATGGCTACGCGAGATAGAATTACACTGGCGATCGCGCTGGTGGTTGTGTCGGTTGCGATGATCAGCAGCTACTTCCCTTTAGTTGTGATACCCCTTTGGTTATCTGCTGCATTTCTATTCGTTTGGGGCAGAGAACCTCGGCGCACTAATGCGTTCATCGGTCGTTTGCCGGGAGGTGGGTATATACTTAAAACTCTTGCACAACTTGACTGCGTTCTATCCCCCGAGCTCAAGAATATGATCAGCAGGCCATAGTCACCGATAATACGGAACAAATCCCTAGCTCAGGTCTCGCCCCTCCGGGGCCGGCTGGGGTTGACGCAGCACATGAAGCCGGACGACAAGCGCGATATGAGACCAGCCATGCTGAGGGTTACGAGCACGGCTATAAACAGGGCTACGACGAAGGCTTCCAAATAGGCTTAGAGTCCAAAACGCCACTGGAACCACCACGGCCCCCGGAACCACAATCGAATTAGATTGCCCGATTTAGTGAAAAACGCGCACTGGTGACGCCATGTGAGCTGAATTCCAGCTCAACCTTACCCACACCATTGCCCCGAGCTACCCCAATAATCGCGCACACTATCCCATGGACCTGATTGCGACACCGACAACTACCGCAAAAAGCACGAACATCCCTATGGCAATTTGAGGTATTTCACGCATACCGAGTCTCCCTCGTAAAGTGTCACGTCCCAGACAGGGCCGAGCGCCACTGGGTGCATGACGCCCCGCTAAAAAAACGCTCCCCGATCCATAATGTTCCGCTAGCCCGCAGACGGCTCAGATGAACGGAATGCGCTGGCAGGTTCATTGATGTGCGACCTGACTGAAGTCAGTATCGCGGCGCACGCGCCGGAAAGAGTTTCGCGAGCCTGACGCCAGCGCGCCGCCGCCATTCTCCGCGATGCACTCGATGCCGCCGTTATTCGGCAACCTGCGGCCGATCGCTCTTCTCACGTAGCGGCCTTTGCAACACCGTCGCTTCGTCGATCGATTGCGTAAGCCGTGTGTCCCATTCTTTCTCCCTCGCCATCAGGCGCTTACCGGTAGGCATGAACTATCAAAGGAAAAAAACCTGTTTAGAACGCCTATGAATATCCTTCGACGTTGCGGTGTCGGATGCGGAGCGTTGGTCTTGGCTTTATTGGTCACTTGGCCTGGAAAACCTTGTGACCACGCGTGCAGGCCGACTCACGACGCCTAGTATGCAAGCGTCCGGTTAAGCTGGCCTACATCAAGAATGTTTCTCGCCTTTTCGGCGACGGCTATTTGAACGACAGTTCTTTGCAACTTTCGACCACCGTCCATTTCGTATCGGGTGGGTTTGTTTTGGTGAAGACTATACCTTCATTGACGTTTTGTTGATTGCCACGCTCTTCAGTCCCGGAATCATACGCAAGCTCGAAACTGAACTGATTGGCTTCAGTCCCACCGCTTGGGTTGTTAATGCCAATGGGAATGATAACAACACTATTGATGTCGAGTTTTTTGCCCGCCGGGATAGTGGTTTGCGGAATGCTCGTAAAGCCCATTGTCTGTGCGAATCTCGGATCTGGATGCACAAAGCGGCGATTCCAATTCGATACCTGTCCTGCCGCTTGTGCAGGCGTGGATTGGTTCACATAAAGTCGCTCCGGCGTTAAAGAGAAGCTGCTGCCATATTTTGTATTGTCCACCGATTCGATTTTGAAGACAGCAAAGCCTTCGTTTGCCGCTGCGGTTATAGGGCCAGCTGGCGTTTCATAGCCTTTGCATATGCCGACCTGTTGATAGGATATATTGGTAGGATTGCTAGAACTTCGACCGCATCCAGATAGCGCGATAGACCCTGCGACAAGCATTGGGACGGACAAAAAACACATTGTTGATGTTTTCATAGCACTCCATCCTTTAAGCGAGTTAGTTACCCCGGGCGCAAGAGAGCGGCTCCTCCGTGTTTTCCTTTAGACTCGTCAGTGACCAGTCATTGATTGGCTCGGGCGTCGCCAGATTTTGTAAGAACAAAACGAGTCAGAATGTTAACGCGTGAAGTCCGGATTCGTCGCGGTTGGGTCTTTGTGGCTTCGTAGCACGATGATCCATCTGGTCCCAATCACGAGCAATGTGGCCACGCCAGCGACGCCGCCGGCGAGCTTGGCCAGCCGTTCCTGTAGCTTTTCACAGTCGTAATCGGAGGTCGTCTCGTCGATCTGCGCCTTGATCTTGGCAATGCGCGCTTCGATATCCTTCTTTTCACCGGCGCCGTCGATGATCGTGGTCGTTTCCTTGTCGATATGCACCCGCTTGGCCCGGCCGAGCATCTGCGGAGTCACGCTCTCAAGCCTGATGCCGAGTTCTTCCGAAATCAGCTGACCGGCGGTCAGGATCGAGAGACTGCTCTCGGCGTTGGGCGAAGTATACCACGGCGACGGGAGATTTAGGGCGTCTATCTTGGTCTTTGGTCGCGGGCTGAATTACGAACCTGGAACACAGCCGACGTCAAAGCGCCAATCGGCCGGTTTAACGATGCAAGCCTAACCAACCGACATGCTCAACGTCAGCGTGTCGGTTGGTTAGGCTCGCAGGGTCCTTGACTGAGGCTATGGTGCGCGTCGGCTTATGAAATCATTTGAACCTATGAGGGCGACGACCTATAATTCAGGGTGGAGAGCAGCCCCATGTGCACGGATAATAGTTTGAGGGTTGGATCGGCGGGAGAGCACCGGACGAATACGATTGCCCTCTACGGGATCATAGTGAATGGCGCGTTTGAACTTGGAGAAATCGCGCGTATTGAAATCGAGATCCAAAAATTAATTCCATCCCATTCCGCTCAACCCCGTTGCCCAAGTTGGCTTCCATCGGCGCCCACCCGCTGGCCGGCCCCCCGGCCACACTGAGGTAAGGCGCTCCTGCTTGCGGCTTTGTTGCATGCGATGCTCGCGAGTGAGGATTGCCCCCGTGCAACGAATATTAGGCGACGCGCACGCAGATTGGACGTCTGAGTTCCAACATTCGGTTAAGCGCATTGACCGCCGACGTGCATCTTCACGTGAACGCGATGCGTCCCCAATCAAGCGTTTGTAGCGGCCGATTGCCGCTTCGACATTCGAACGCTGATTATAGCCGGATGTTTTCTGCCAATTCATACGCCAATGTTGTTTGATCGAACGAATGTGCAAGTCCCGCCGGGTCGGCGCTGTCCTTGCAACTGATCCGAGCACGGCTCCCTTGCACGGAGGAACGATGAATCTGACGGCCGCATTCCTGGCGAGAACCGCGTCGAGGATATGGGCTCGAGGCATTGACACGTTAACGACCAACGAGCCAGCGCATGTGCTAGGTTGGTTCATGCAGCCCATCTCCTATGCACGCCACAGAGTTCTGCCCGACGCCCTGCATTTTACTCGGCCCGTCTGGGACGGGCAAAAACCACCGTCGCCCTGGCATTGGAGCTCGCGACCTGCCAGAGGGACCACAGTGCCGCCTTCACGAGGGCGCACGAATTCATGAAGCGCGCGACGAACGTCGCCTGCGGGCGCTGTAAAAGCACCTCAACACAGTCAAACTGCTGATTGTCGACGAACTGGGCTACGTGCCGCCGGCACTTGATGGATTCAAGCTTGATGTCTAACCCCAATGTAGCCTAAATCATTAATCATTTTGGTAGGGCAAGCACATCGTTTGTTCGGCGCTTGACGCGCGCAACAGTGCTACCCTCACAATTGGAGATACAGATGCCAAATGGCACCGTGAAATGGTTCAACCCTACCAAGGGTTTCGGGTTTATTCAGCCGGAGAGTGGTGGCACCGACATTTTCGTTCACATAAGCGCCGTCGAGCGTGCTGGTCTGAGTAGCTTGAATGAGGGGCAAAAGGTGTCGTTTGACGAAGAGCGCGATCCAAAGAAGGGAAAGACCTCTGCCGTCAACATAAAGGCTCTCTAAGTTCCTACGATAGGAACAGCCGTGGCCGCCAGAGGGCGTTGTCATGTTGCCAAATAGAGGCACGCGGCATTGACACATTAGCTTAGTATACGTTTTTGAAGCCGTTTCAGGTTGGCAGCGTGGAACGCAAGCGCTTGATTTTGCTTGCGGCAGTGAAGGCTCACCGCCACTATTGACAAGCAATAACTGTTAACGTGTCAAAGCCCGTCCCGCCCATGATATCGGCGAGGACGAGGGGCAGAAGCGCTTCAAAAATCGCCTCCGGCTGCATTTCGAGCAAGCGAGCCGAACAAGCCTTTCGACTGACTCGCCCCTTGCCCTAATGCATGAGGCAACCTACACCTAATAGCCTTCCCTACAAATAGTCGTTGCGCTGGTTCCGAAGCTCGTTGGGACCCATGCTTGGCAAAAATTTGGGGCATCTGAAGAAGGAGCAAGGCAATGCATGCTAAAATTTTGCGCTACAATGCGACCTCGTCTAGAGACGTCCTTGCGCGCTTGGCTTTGCGACGGGCGAGCATTATGCACTTGGTGGACCTGAAACGCGGGGGTTACTCCCCATGTCGCACAGAATTGCGGATTGGCCGTCTTAGCGATCGGCCGATCTTCCTCCGATGCAAGCCATGCTGAAAGAACTGCCGATTCCATATTCGACCAAATAGGGATCGATCATTACATCGCAGGTCGCGGCGTAAGCCGATGCATGTGAATGGCGTGCTCGTGGCTTCTTATTCGAGGATCTGCCCGAAATTCACCGCCGCCGCGAGATGCGATTGGTAGAGCTTGCGGTCTCACGCTTACCCGCGACATAAAGGCCTTCGTCTTCAAGTTGATGGTGTTCGATAAGCCGGGAATACGAGCGGCAGCTTCGGCGAAAAAGCCTATTGATCTGATGGCTCTGTCAGGCTTTGTCACGTTCGTGGGTATTACTTGTCAATCGAGTGGGCCGGTCTCACCCCGCATGTCGATAGTTCAATGCCTTAGGACACTTGTCGCCGATCAAAATCGGCTCGGAAATCGCCCACTCTTGGCCAATGTGACATTGCCGGACGAATTCATCTGCCAGTAGCATCCCGCAAGTGTGGTAGCCGGGGCGCGGTTACTTTACCTTTTGCGCGTCCGTGCTATTGGTCGGGGGACCGTCCAGCGGCTGGCCTTTGCCATAGGCAGTTTTCTTGTATTGATCGCGCTCTTTCGCAATCTTCGTGGTCCAGCCCGTGTTCCACGTGATCACGGCTGTATTGCCCTCCTCTTTCCAAGTACCGACCATTCCCTCGCCACGGCTCGCCTTAGCTACCCCGCCGCTCGAAAGCGTGATTTCGAAGGTCTGCCCGGCCGTGTCCTTCACCTTCCACACTCCTTCGAAGTCGCTTGCGGAAAGGCTGGAAAAAGTTGTCATGGCAATCGCGAACACCGCTGCCAGGATAGCGGTTGTCGCTTTCCCGATCGTGTGCATGGTTTGAACCTCTAAAAATCAGCGTTTCAAAGCCCATTGGTAAGAACGTCTGTGCTTTGTCCGAAGTTCCCAATGGCGGAACAATCACGTGAGAAGCCGGGATGTCTGGCGGCAGCACGGGCGACATTCATCAACTTGCACCGACAACATAATCGAAGGCCGCCATGGGCCCGAAGCGTGCCACGATCGTTTGAGTCGCCTCACACTGCTCGATCCAAATGTTATGCGCTTTGCATACATTCATGGTCCGCCCGCTCTCTTATCGGCGCCGATAGATGTTTTCTGATGACAGCCATTCACTCAACTTCGACCAGCGCCGTCGACCCGACACATTGCGAACCGCGATGGCGACAGCCTTCTTCTGACCGACCAGTACGACCAGCTTCTTGCCCCGCGTGACCCCGGTATAGAGCAGATTTCGCTGCAGCATGGCGTAGTGCTGGGTCATGACCGGGATCACCACGGCCGGATATTCCGAGCCCTGGCTTTTGTGGATAGTCGTGGCGTAGGCCAGCACCAGCGTGTCGAGTTCGCCAAACCCGTAAGAGATTGTGCGGCCGTCAAAGCTGGCGGTGAGCTCGCTGGCACTGGGATCAACATCGTCGATGTAGCCGATGTCCCCGTTATAAACCTCCTTGTCGTAGTCGTTCTCAATCTGCATGACCTTGTCGCCGGGCGCGAAGGTCCAACCGAACCTCTCGACTTTACGTTCTCCGGCGGGATTCAACGCCGCTTGCAGTTCGATATTGAGCGAGCGTGCGCCGATGCCGCCCCGGTTCATGGGGCACAGAACCTGGATGTCGCGAATGGGATCGAGGCCGAAGCGCTTGGGGATCCGGGTCTTGACCAGCTCAATGATGCGTGGCACGGCCGTTTCGGGGTCGTCTGCCGACACGAAGTAGAAGTCGCTCTCGGCTCCGGGTGCGCTGAGATCGGGAATAAAGCCCTGGTTGATGCGATGGGCGCTGGTGATGATGCGGCTCTGCGCGGCCTGCCGGAACACTTCGGTGAGGCGCACCACGGGCACAGCGCCGGAGGAGATGACGTCGGCCAGAATTTGGCCTGGCCCGACCGAAGGAAGTTGGTCGATGTCGCCCACGATTAAGATGGCGGCCTTGTCCGGCATGGCCTTCATGAGCGCCTGCATCAGCATGACGTCGACCATGGAGGTCTCGTCGATAACCAGGAGATCGCAGTCGAGCGGGTTGTCGTCGCCGCGCTTGAAGCCGCCACCCTTGGGGTCGACCTCCAGTAGCCGGTGGATGGTCTTGGCCTCGAAGCCGGTCGCCTCGGTCATGCGCTTGGCGGCGCGGCCGGTCGGCGCGCAGAGCAGAAGCCCCACCCCCTTCGCTGCGAGGATGCGGAGAATAGCTTTAACGATGGTGGTCTTGCCGACGCCCGGACCGCCGGTCATGACCAGCACTTTGGACATCAGTGCAAGCCGGATCGCGGCGATCTGGCTTTCGGCGAGGGCAAACCCGATCCGTTCCTCAACCCACGGCAAGGCCTTGTCCGGATCGATCCAGGGCCATGGCAGCCGGCCGTTCGCCAGCCGCATCAGCCGGTCGGCGATGGCCCGTTCCGCCCGATGCAGACCGGCCAGAAACACACAGCGTGTTTCGCCGACACTGTCGGCGACGACCGTGCCTTCGGTCAGTTCCAGATCAAGCGCGGTGCCGATCAGCTCCATCGGGACCTCGAGCAGTTTTTCGGCAAGTGGCCCCAGCTCCTCCGTCGGCAAGCCGCAATGCCCTTCGTCCATGGCCTCGGTCAGCGCATAGGAGATGCCCGCACGAACCCGGATCATCGCCGTTTTCTCGATCCCCAGCTTCATGGCGATCGCATCGGCGGTCTTGAAGCCAATGCCGCGGATGTCACGCGCGAGGCGATAGGGGTTCTCCGACATGACCTGCACGGCGTCCGCGCCGTAGGTCTTGTAGATGCGCACCGCCCGCGCTGTGCCGACCCCGTGGCTATGCAGGAAGACCATGATTTCTCGGACGATCTTCTGCTCGGCCCAAGCCGCGGTGATGCGATCGGCGCGTACCGGACCAATGCCCGTGACCTCGCGCAGGCGCTCAGGCTCTGCCTCGATCGTATCAAAGACCTTCTCACCGAAAGCACACACCAGCTTTTTGGCGTAAACCGGCCCGATCCCGCGAATCATCCCGGAGCCGAGATATTTCTCGATGCCGTCGAGCGAAGTCGGCTCCGAGGCTTTTAAAAACTTCGCCTTGAACTGCTGGCCATGGGTGCGGTCATTGATCCATTCGCCCGTCGCGGTGATCCACTCGCCGGCGGAGATCACCGCGGCATGCCCGATCACCGTGACGAGTTCGCGGTGGCCGCGTGCCTTGATCCGCAGAACACAGAAACCGTTCTCCCCATTGTGATAGGTGACGCGTTCGATAAGACCCGCCAGCACTTCCTGGGTGGATGCCTCCGGCTGCGGTTTCATGCGGATTGCCAGCCCCCGCCCGTGAGCAAGGCATCAGCGTGGGTCAAGGCCATACGATTCCTATTCCCCCGTTTGCAACAATGTTCCCGCCCGTCGCGCGCTGGCGAGCAGCCATGCAAAGCCGAAGGCAGCTCCGGCGAAGAGAAGCGCATCGATCGCGAGCCCCGTGAACATCAGATCGGGCCGCAAAACATGGTCAATCAGCACGCCGCGCAAGCCCTCGAAAACATAGGTCGGCGGCAGGGTCCAACAGATCGGTTGCAGCCAGCCGGGCAGAGCCGCAACGGGATAATAGACGCAGCCGAGCGGCTGAATGATGAACATCAGCGACCAAACGAGATTTTCCGCGCCCAGCCCGTAGCGCAACAGGATGCCCGAAACCAGCAAGCCGACGCTCCAGGCAAAGACGATCAGAACCACGAAAAAGGCAGCAAATGCGAGGCCCAACGCCCAGAGATTGAAGCCGAAAAATGCGATCGCCAGGAGCGTGACCGGAACGACGCCGACGACAAGTCTTATGAGGCTCATCACCATTAAGGCGGCAATGAACTCGTCGGTCCGCAGTGGGCTCATCAACAGATTGGGGATGTTGCGCGACCACATTTCTTCAAGAAAAGAAAAGGAAAAGCCCTGCTGGCCGCGCAGCAGAATATCCCACAGGAGCACCCCGCCGATCAGCGCGCCCGCCGCTATGGTGGCGCTATTCGGCGCGGCGCCTTGCGCCTGGACGAGGTAGGTTTGCAAAAAACCCCAGGTCAACATTTGCACCGCAGGCCAATAGACCAGTTCCAGTAATCGCGGCCACGATGAGCGCAGGAGGTAAGTATAGCGCAGCACCATCGCGCCGATGCGGCCCAAAGAGAAGGTGGCGGGGCTCATGAGTCGGCTCGACTTTTGCCGATCGCGCGTCCGCGCGCTACATCGAGGAAGACGTCCTCTAGATTGCTGCGCCCATAGCGCGCCAGAAGTTCCGCTGGCGATGCGTCATCGATGAGGCTGCCTTGTTTCAGCATGATCACCCGGTCGCACAGACGTTCGACTTCCGCCATATTGTGCGAGGCGAGCAGGATCGTGCAGTTGCGGTCGCGGCGATGCGCCTCGAGGTAGGCGCGCACCCAATCCGCCGTGTCAGGATCGAGCGAGGCCGTCGGTTCGTCGAGCAGCAGCAATTCGGGGTCGTTGATCAGCGCCTTGGCGAGCGCCACGCGGGTTTTTTGTCCGGCCGAGAGACTCCCACTCGCCCGATCGAGAAACTCGACCAACGCGAGATCCTCGGCGAGCCGCGCGATCTTTCCCTCTATGTCTGTAACGCCATAGAGCCGCGCGAAGACGCGCAGATTTTGCCGCACGGTCAGGCGATGCGGCATGTCCACATAAGGGCTCTC
>DATBPZ010000073.1:0-47417 GCA_036561105.1 Methylocella sp.
ACACGACGACCAGCATGGGGCGATTGACGCTGAATGTCCTGCTGTCCTTCGCCCAGTTCGAGCGGGAGGTGACGGGCGAGCGCATCCGCGACAAGATCGCCGCCTCCAAGAAGAAGGGCATTTGGGTCGGGGGCGTCGTGCCGCTGGGCTACGCGCTCCACGATCGCAAGCTCGTCATCGACGTGGCCGAAGCCGCGACGGTACGACTCGTGTTCGAGCGGTACCTCGCCCTCGGCTCCTTGTCGTTTCTGCAACGCGATCTCCGCGACCGGAACATTGTGACACGCGCGCGCCCGATGGCCTCGGGAGGAACTCGCGGTGGCGTCCCGCTCACCAATGGTCCGCTCAACCATATGCTCCGCAACCGGATCTATCTCGGCGAGATCAATCATCGAGAGAGCAGCTATCCGGGCGAGCACGCACCGATCATCGATCGCGACCTGTTCGAGAAAGTTCAGACCAGACTGAACGAAAACCGCACCGCACGCGGGATGCGACGCACGCGCTCTGAAGCCCTGCTGCTTGGCCGTATCTATGACGACCGCGGCAACCGCATGAGCCCGAGCTATGCGATCAAAAAGGGCGCCCGCTACCGCTACTACATTTCCTGCGTTGTGCAGCAAGGCCGCAGGGAAGACGCCGGCTCAATCCCGCGCGTCGCTGCGCAGGATGTCGAAGGCATCGTCATGAAGGTGCTGGCGGCTCTGTTTCCGTCGGACCAGGATGCCGACCAAGCCTCGGAGTGTGAACGAGTCGAACGGCGGGTCGAGCGGGTCACCGTCAGCCGTCAGGCGATCGAGATTCGATTGGCCAATCCGAATGTTGCGACGACGAATCCGCTTGTCGTGCCATGGTCCCCCCAGGCGTTCCGCCGCAAGCGCGATGTGATCCAGCCGACCGACAGCCCGGGAACGCGACCGATCCGGGCGGAATCGCGGATCAGGCTGCTGAATGGCATCGCCAAAGCCCAGCATTGGCTCTGCGAAATCCTCACTGGGTCCATTCCCGATATCGAGACGATCTCACAGCGCGAAAACATGAGCGCGCGAGCGGCACGGATGACCTTGTCGCTCGCCTTCATCGCGCCCGACATTATCGAGGCGGTGGCCAACGGGACTTTGCCGCGCGGCTTCGGCCTTTCGCGCCTCACCGATCTGCCCCTCAGTTGGGCAAAACAGCGCCAAAAGCTCGGACTTCCTGCGCGATCCTGATCACCTCACCCAAACGTTCCGCCGCCAAATCAGGCCATCCGAGACTCTCACCGTGGCCAAATCGCCAAGCAATTTTCGGACTCTCGTCGATGGTCGAAAGGGTCATTGCTTTCGCGGGCCAGCGACGTGGAGTCCGGTGGATGCGAACCCGTCTCCTAGAGTCTCGAACCCGTCTCCGCATGACGAAGGGCATCGCAGCACGGAAAAGAAATTTTGAGGACGGAGACCCAAGGTATAATTTGCCGTGTGTAGGTTAAAAAAGCCCTTAGGAGACCGAAAGACATTCGAAGTCGCACTTGTAACCTTCGGTACACCCGCGACTATTCGAAAATCAGCCAAACTATACGGAGTCTATACAGTGCGTGGTGGAGCCAGGCGGAATCGAACCGCCGACCTCTTCAATGCCATTGAAGCGCTCTCCCAACTGAGCTATGACCCCGAACCGTTAGAAATCACGCGAAGAGCGGATAGGAACAACATTCAGTTGGGCTGACTGTTGCGATCCGCGCCGCCGGCAGGACGCAGGGCGGCTGTATAGCCTTACCGGCCCCGCTTCACAAGCCTAGCGTTCTTCTTCATCCCCGATTTCGCCGTCGATGAGATCCCCGACATCGTCGTTGTCTTCTTCCTCCTCTTCGAGGAAAGGATCATCTGCGGGTTCGATCTCGACGTCGTCGTCCGCCGCGACCACGACTTTCTCATCGCCGGCATCGGCTTCCTCGAGCGACACAAGCTCCGCCACCGGCGCCACTTCAGCCTCATCTTCATCAGCGGCCGCAGCGCTATGGGCCGCCCGCGCCAATGGCAAGGACTGAGAAACCGTCCCGCATTTTGGACAGGTGGCGGGCGATCTGTTGAGATCAAAAAAACGCGCGCCGCAGTTTTGGCAGTGATGCTTATTACCGAGTTCGGGCTTGGCCACGGAACCTACCTCTTGGAAGACGACTTTGCGGTCCGGTTAGTGGTGCAAAGCCCAGCTGTCAAATGGAACTTGCATTGCGGCAGCGTTTTGATGACAGAAGCCGCGCCGCCATGGTACCAAAAGCGCGAAAGTGGCCGGAAACGGGGGGATGAGATTGTTTATGCACGGTTATTCGGATAGGGGACACCCGTGGAGGTGTTAGCCTCGGCGCTCCGGGCGCGGGCCGCGGGGCCATTGCGCGGAAGGGTCAAGCCGCCGGGCGACAAGTCGATTTCGCACCGCGCCCTGATTCTTGGGCTTCTCTGCGTGGGCGAGACCCAAATCGAGGGCCTCCTCGAAGGCGACGACGTTTTGCGCACGGCCGCCGCTTGTACGGCACTTGGCGCCAAGGTGGAACGCTGCGGCGAGGGGCACTGGCGCGTGCAGGGCTGCGGTATAGGGTCGCTGCTGGCGCCGCGCGAGACCCTCGATTTCGGCAATTCGGGTACTGGCATGCGCTTGATGATGGGGGTCGCCGGCGGCCACGCGATCACCGCCTGTTTTGATGGCGATGCGTCCCTGCGCGAACGCCCCATGCGGCGGATTCTCGATCCGCTGTGCCTGATGGGTGCCGAGGTCTTGTCGCAGTCGGAGGGTGGCCGCTGCCCGGTCGTTCTGAAGGGCACGAGCGAGCCGCTGCCCATCGAATTTTCGCCGCCGGTTGCGTCGGCCCAGATCAAATCGGCGGTGCTGCTCGCCGGTCTCAATTCGCCGGGCCGGACGGTGGTGATCGAGGCGTCGGCCACCCGCGATCACACCGAGCGCATGCTGAAGCATTTTGGCGCTTCCATTTTTGTCGAGCCGTTCGGGGAGCATGGAAAAAAAATTACGCTCGAAGGCCGTCCCGAATTGCGCCCGGCGCATGTGATGGTGCCGTCCGATCCGTCCTCCGCCGCGTTTTCCTTGGTCGCCGCGACGATCGTGCCGGGGTCCGACATCATCATCGAGGGGATGATGATGAACCCGTTGCGCACGGGTCTTCTCACGACATTGCTCGACATGGGCGCGGACATCGAAATCCTTGACCGCCGCGATGAAGGCGGCGAGGAGGTTGCGGATCTGCGCGTCCGTGCGGCGCCTTTGAAAGGCGTGGATGTGCCAGCGTCGCGGGTGCCGTCGATGATCGACGAATATCCGATCCTCGCGGTCGCCGCCGCCTTTGCCTCGGGTGAGACGCGCATGCGCGGCCTTGCCGAATTGCGGGTCAAGGAATCCGACCGTCTCGCGGCGGTGGCGGAGGGTTTGCGCGAGGCCGGCGTTGCCAATCACATTGTCGAAGATGATTTGATTGTCGCGGGCTGTGCGGGCGACGTCGAAGGCGGCGGCATGGTTGCCACCCATCTCGATCATCGCATCGCGATGAGCTTCCTGTGTCTTGGTCTTGCCTCGCGCAGGCCGATGGCGATCGACGATGCCAGCATGATCGCGACGAGCTTTCCAAAATTTCAAAGTCTCATGGAGCAGCTGGGAGCGCGCTTTTCATGATCATCGCCATCGATGGCCCGGCGGCGTCTGGGAAGGGCACGCTGGCGCGCAATCTGGCGCGGCATTTTGATTTGCCGCATCTCGACACGGGTCTCCTTTACCGGGCCACCGCGCGGGCGCTGATGGAGCAGGGCCGCAACCTTGCCGACAAAGCCGCCGCGATCGCCGCCGCGCGGGGCTTGGCGCTGACCGACTTCGATGAAGCCTCGCTGCGCGGCCGCGAGATGGCGGAAGCGGCGTCGATCGTCGCGGCAATCCCGGAGGTCCGCGCGGCACTCGTCGAAGTGCAGCGGGCGTTCGCCCGGCGGCCTGGCGGCGCGGTGCTCGATGGCCGCGATATTGGCACCGTGATTTGTCCTGAGGCCTGCACGAAAATCTTTGTCACCGCGAGCCCCGAGGCGCGCGCCACACGCCGCGCCTTGGAGTTGAGCGCGCAAGGCGGACGCGCGGATTACGCCGCCGTGCTGGAAGAAATCTTGCGGCGGGACGCGCGCGACAAAAACAGAGCCACGGCGCCCTTGGTTCCGGCCAAGGACGCCATCGTCCTCGATACCACGGCGCTCGACGCGCAGGCCGCCTTCAAGGCCGCGCTCGCCATCGTGCAAGGCACGCGGAGCGTTGCTGCAAGAGGGTAACCGGAATGTCCGATTTGACGTGCCAATCGTACCAAAACGTTTCACGTGAAACACTTTGGTACGATGGCACCAAAAAAAATCGCAACTGTGCGGACAGCGGCTTCTTCTTCGATAAGTACGATCCGCTTTGAATATGTAAGATCGGTGGTTTTCGCGGAAAATTTAGCCACGATCTCTTGCTGAATCTTGGGCCAGCACTCATGCTGAGCGCGCCGAGGGTTTGGGAGGCGCTGCTGGCAGATTTCAAGAACAACGAAGAATTGGAAGGGTGGCTGCGAGGCAGGCCGCGTGAGGTGTCGATAACGCTAGCGGCGCGCGCGGCCTTGCGAGTTTTGCCAGTGGTGCAGCTGGGATGGGGCACGAAGGAATATGCAAGCTTCCTTGTTTTGCCGGTTTTTCGTGCCACGGCCATTTCCTGGGGGGCGGCCAAATATTGGTCCGATGAAAGGGAGCGCGCTGCCCAGACCACCGCTTACGTAAGAGCGTCGGCCCTCTTATACGCTTCCACCCCCGGCGCCGCCGGTGCTGCCGCCGCCGCCGCCGAGGCCGCCGCTGACGCCGCCTCTTCCGCCGCCGCCCACGACCACACTCGCCACCCCGCTGCCCGCCTTGCACCCAGGGCCTCCGCCGAAGAGCGCGCCACTGTCGCCGCTAAAGTTGCCAAAGCTGCCGCTCGCGCTGCCGAGCGCGCCGCCGCTGCCTACATTGCCTTTTCGGGCGCTACTGCCGCCGTCCTTTGGTCCGCGGCTTCCAGCGACGCGACGCTTGTGGAGCAGGGCAGGTCGGCCGCAGACATCGCAGGCTCGAGGTTGTGGCATCAGCACCTACTGCAGCCGGAACCGCTCCAATCCAAGTGGTTGGAAATGCAAGCGGCGCTCCACGCCCAGAATCAGGACTGGCAGGTGTGGACCATCTGGTACAATGACCGCCTCGATGGCCGCATCCGGAAAGAAGAACGCGAACTCGCTTATGTGCGCATCGACGACGCTCTATGGAAGCAAGGCCCGGCAATCGTCAACGCCGAGATCAAACGGCGGCTCGATGAGCTTGAGCGAGCCGCCCTCGTCCCCCCTGAGCCATCGCCTGAACCAGGGCCAGTCCTGCAGGTTACGGAACGCGGGCTCGAAATTATTTCGCAGCCATCCGAAGGCGATTTTGATGCAGAAGTTCAGAAAGTCCTTCATGATCGCTTGCGGCGTCTTTTGCCGACACTGGCAGAGGCAACGCATCGAGTTGCAAACGCACACCCCGCGCTTGATCACATCGTCTCCGAATATTCGGATCTTATCGGACGCCCATTTGATCAGTTGGACGTGGCCTCGTTATGGGCTGTTGGAACGGGCCTACTAGCGTTTCGTGCCGCGTTTGCCAATCTGGCGAGCGGCTCGATGACCGAACCGCTGGAACCGGGCCATTTGGCGCTGCTACAGCAAGCCGCCGAACTCCATGGCGGGTTCATCCTTGGTTTTCCTAAGGGACGCGAATTAACTGACCGGGCCGATCACGCGCGACTATCATCGGAAATCATCGCGCAAATAGAGCCTCCTGCTCGCCAAATCTTGGAAAGTCTGGCACGTGAACGTGATTTCGTCGAAACTCGCACGCGAAAATTTTTCGCTGCGGTCGATGAAAGCCTTGTCATTCATGGCTGGAAAACAGCGCGAACCGGTCACGCTGCTTATGTAGTCACCAGAAATTCCGTTATCGCATTGGGGAAGATTTTAATCCGGGCAAACTCTGCTTTAGCAACGGTCGTGGGAGGGACCGTGCTGAACTGCGCAGATCCTGGTCTCCAAATGACCCAGCACATAATCCGGTTCATGCTGGAAAATGCGCAAACCATTGCGAGTTTCGCCGAACCATTTCCTGAGTTGAGAAACTGGCTCTGCTTCCTCATTGATCATATCGATCGGGAAAAATGAGACGAGGACTGGGGAATAACCATCAGGCGCCAATTCCCCTTAACCAGCACATCGGCAGGGGAGCGCGAAGGGGTTTTGAACTCAAGGACCTGCGGCCAGCTCCGCTGGCGGCCTTTTGGCCGTCCTTGACTTCAAAACCCCTTCACGCTGGGGGCGGCCGTTCTGTTTAAGGCAAGCTTTGCCTGCGGCCGCTTCGAACTTTCTTTTGCGGCGTTGAAATCGCCGCTGGCGGCGGCACGTCTTTTGGCGATATGACGAAGCGCAATTTTGCGTAGCTGGATGCGGGGCCGGGTCATGGAATTCTTTTCTCGTTTTGGATATTTGGTCGCCGTTTTCTTTCTCGTGGCCGTATTCATCGCGGGGGGCGTCGGCACCGCATTCCATCTGAGCCGGGAAACAACCAGCGTTTTATTGTTTTTGTTCTGGGGGCCGCCTTGCGTCTATTACGGCCGGACCCTCGATCATCCCGGAAAAAAGAGCATGTTCTTCGGGCTCCCGCTCGAATATTGGGGCTGTGGCCTCTTCGCTTTCGGGGTCATCGACATGTTTCTGAACTGGGGCAAATTTTCGGGCGACTTTTTCAGAACACATATCGGGGCTTGACACAGGGCCTGCTTGACACAAAACCCGTGTGACACGATATTCGTGTCATGAAAAACGTCACCATCACCCTGCGTGAAGAGGTCGCTGAATGGCTGCGGATCGAGGCCGCCAAGGCGGGTTCAAGCATGTCGGCTTTTGTGAGCGGCCTTTTGGAAACGCGCATGGGGCGCGGCCAGGATCAGATCGCCGGTCTCGAAGCGTTCTTGAGCGGTCCGGGGTTTCCTGGACTTTCCGCTGGATTGCCCAAACGAGACGAGCTTTATGACCGCGCGGCTCTTGATCGACACGAACATTCTGATTTACGCCCTCGATCCGGCCGATCCCGTGAAGCGCGGCGCGGCGGCGGATGTGCTGAGACGGGCGATCGCCAGCCATACCTTGGCTCTGAGCCCGCAAAATCTAAATGAATGCTACAAGGTTCTCACCCAGCGACGGCGGCTCGTGCCCATGGACGCGGCACGAAGCTATTTGACGCATCTCATGCCATGGTGCATCGCTCCCCTCGATGCGAAAACGACAGCAAAGGCGTGGGCGGTTCAGGACGAAGCGGGCCTTGAATGGTGGGATGCCTTGCTGGTCGCCTGGGCTCTGCTGGCGGGATGCAAGCTGTTCATTTCTGAGGACCTGCAGGACGGCCGCATGATTTCCGGAATGCGGGTCGCCAATCCCTTCAACCCCGAATTTTCCAAACGCCTCGCGGCGCAATAAGGCAATCTCACCATGGGTTTCAAATGCGGCATCGTCGGTCTGCCCAATGTCGGCAAATCGACTCTCTTCAATGCGCTGACGCAGACGGCGGCGGCGCAGGCGGCGAATTATCCTTTTTGCACCATCGAGCCGAATGTCGGCGATGTTGCGGTGCCGGACGCGCGGCTTGAAACACTCACCAAGATCGCGGGCTCCAAGGAGATCATTCCGACGCGGCTGACCTTTGTCGATATCGCCGGCCTGGTGCGCGGCGCCTCGAAAGGGGAGGGGCTCGGCAATCAGTTTCTGGCGAATATCCGCGAATGCGATGCGATTGCCCATATCGTGCGCTGCTTCGAGGACAGCGACATCACCCATGTTGAAGGCAAGATTTCGCCCATCGATGATATCGAGACGATCGAAACCGAATTGATGCTCGCCGATCTCGAAAGCTTGGAGAAGCGGGCTGCGGCTTGGGAAAAGAAAGCCAAAGGCAGCGACAAGGAGGCCAAGGAGCTGCTCGACCTCGCGACGCGCTGTCTTGTCCTGCTGCGGGAGGGCAAACCGGCGCGGCTCGCGAAAATCAAACCCGAGGAGCAAAAGCTCTTTGACGGTCTCGGGCTGTTGTCGTCGAAGCCGGTGCTTTATGTGTGCAATGTCGAGGAAGCGGCCGCCGCCGAGGGCAATAAGTTCTCCAAAGCCGTGCAGGGGCGGGCGGCGGAAGAAGGCGCGAGCGCGGTCATCGTGTCGGCGAAAATCGAGAGCGAGATCGCGGTCCTGGCCGAGGAGGAGCGCAAGGACTATCTCGAAGCCGTGGGTCTCAAGGAGCCGGGGCTCAACCGCGTCATCAGGGCGGGCTATGGGCTGTTGCGGCTGATCACATTTTTCACGGTGGGGCCCAAGGAAGCCCGCGCCTGGACGATCCCGCAAGGCACCAAGGCGCCGCAAGCGGCAGGCGTGATCCACACGGATTTTGAAAAGGGATTTATCCGTTCCGAGACCATCTCCTATGCGGATTATGTCGCCTGCAACGGCGAGGCCGGGGCGCGCGAGGCGGGGAAATTCCGCCTTGAGGGGAAAGAGTATAGTGTCGAGGACGGCGACGTGCTGCATTTCCGGTTTGCGAACTGAGCGGATGCTTTAAGAAACTTTCTGGCGGAGGCGGCGGTGCAGCGCGGGGCAGGGCAGGGCGATCCGCCGCAATTCGATGAAGTTTTTCGTGCCCGCCTGGCTGATCTTTTCGCATGGCGGCGTGATGTCCGCCGCTTCAAGCCTGACCCGGTGGAGTCGTCGGTCATCGAAGCGCTGGTGCGCACGGCGGCCCGCGGCCCGTCGGTCGGCAACAGCCAGCCCTGGCGCTTCGTCAGCGTCGAAACCCCCTCCGCGCGGGATGCGGTGCTGGCCAATTTCCAAGCCTGCAACGCGGCGGCGCTGGCCTGCTATGAAGGGGAGCGGGCGGCGCGCTATGCCAATCTCAAACTCTCGGGGTTGCGCGAGGCGCCTGTCCATCTTGCGGTCTTCTGCGACCATGCGACGGACGCAGGCGCCGGCCTTGGCCGCAAAACCATGCCGGAGATGCTGGATTATTCCGTGGTTGCGGCGGTGCACACCTTATGGCTCGCGGCGCGGGCCGAAGGTCTTGGGGTCGGCTGGGTCTCCATCCTCGATCCCGAGGACGTGTGCCGCGCCCTTGCGGTTCCGCCAGCCTGGAAGCTTGTCGCCTATCTCTGTGTGGGGCGGCCGCTGGAAGAGCATCTCGATCCAGAGCTTGAGCGTCACGATTGGCAAGCGCATATCGCCGAGAATGACCAACTGCATCGCAGATGACGGCGGGCCTGTGAATTGGCGGGATAAGTATGATAGTTCTTTACGGCACACCGTGCCTTTGATTCGGTGGTGCGAACATGCGATTTCCGCCGTCCTTTCTCGAAGAGATCAAAGCCCGGCTTCCGGTATCGGAGGTTGTGCGCCACCGCGTCAAATTGTTGAGGGCAGGGCGGGAATGGAAGGGCCTCTCCCCCTTCAACGCCGAAAAGACCCCGTCCTTCTTCGTCAATGACCAGAAAATGGCCTGGTTCGATCATTCGGCTGGCAAAAATGGCAATATCTTCGATTTTCTGATGGAAACCGAGGGGCTGAGTTTTCCGGAGGCGGTCAAGCAGCTCGCCCATGAGGCGGGATTGGCGCTGCCGAGGGTCTCGCCGGAAGCCGAGGCAGAGGAAAAGGCGCGAGCGAGTCTGCATGAGGTGCTGGCGCTCGCGGCGTCGTATTTGTGCGCGCAACTTGCTCGCCGCGAGGGGAGCGCTGCCCGCGCCTATCTCGCCGGGCGCGGTCTCGATGCCGAGACGCAGGGCCGGTTTCAGCTGGGCTACGCCTTGCCGGAAAAATACGCCTTGCGGGATGCGCTCGCCGCCAAGGGAATCCCGGTGCAGGCGATGATCGAGGCCGGGCTTTTGATCCACGGCGAGGAGATCGCGGTCCCCTATGATCGTTTCCGTGACCGGATCATGTTTCCGATCCATGATGCGGGTGGCAGGGTCATCGCCTTTGGCGGCCGGGCGCTCGCCAAGGACGCCCCGGCAAAATATCTCAATTCGCCGGAAACTGCGCTCTTCCACAAAGGCGCCATTCTTTTCAATCATCATCGTGCCCGCAAGGCCGCGCATGATGGGGCGCCTCTCATTGTTGTCGAGGGCTATATCGATGTGATTGCGATGGCATCGGTGGGTTTTGAAGCCACGGTCGCGCCGCTTGGCACCGCCTTGAGCGCCGAACAATGCGAACTTTTGTGGAAAATGGCGGAAGAGCCCGTCCTTTGCTTCGATGGCGATCGGGCAGGCCGCAAGGCTGTCTACCGGGCCATCGACATGGCGCTGCCGCTGATCGGGCCGGGCCGGTCTTTGAGCTTTGCGCTGTTGCCCGAAGGCGAGGATCCGGATGATCTCGCCCGCTCAGGGGGGCGTGAGGCGGTTTCGCAACTGCTCGCGCAGGCCCTGCCGCTCGTGGATTTGATCTGGATCCGGGACACCGAAAACAAAATCTTCGCGACACCCGAACGCCGCGCCGGGCTCGAGCGGCGTTTTGGCGAGATCGTCCGGGACATCAGGGACGAAACGCTTCGGCGCTATTATCATGCGGAATTCAAGGCGCGCTTGTCGCGGTTGTTTAGCCGCCAGTTTGCGCGAGACCCCTCTCGCCCTTTCAGGGGGGCCGCCAGGACCGCCGGATCCAAACCCGCATGGCAAAGGGTTGGCGGGCCCCAAACCGATTTTACCCTCCCGCCGCAGGTCAGCCGGACTCTCACGACATCCCCCCTGTTCCGATCTGGACAGTCGCGCCTTCCACCGCGTGAAGGGTTGATTTTATTGCTGCTTCTCAGTCACCCGGGGCTGATTGGCGCATATGTCGAGGATTTGGCCGAGATTGGTTTTTCCAGCACCGAAGCGGGAGCTTTGCGCGACGCGCTGATTGCCTGTTCTTCGGCGGCCGCTGCAGTGGATGCCCCGACTGGCGGCGGCGCGGCAAGCCTTCGCGCCGTCATGGAACGCCAGGGGTTTGCGCCAATCTTGCATAATCTTGATGCCATGGCGGCGCATGCATCGCACTGGTATCTCAACCCCGAAGCCGCGGAGGCTGACGCCGGGGAGGTTTTGAAGCAAGCCTTAAGCTTGCATCGGCGCGCCAGGGCGTTACATAAGGAGTTGCAATTGGCGGAATTGGCGCTAGGTAAGGATTCCAGCGAAGCTAATCTCGGCCGTCTCAAGGATATTCAGGCGCAATTGTCGGCACTCGGGGGAATCGAGGCCGCGATAGATGGTTTTGGCGTCCAATCCGGCAGACCTGGCGGGACTCTATAGACGGGGAGGCCAACCGGGCGGCGCAGAACACTTGCCGGAGAGTGGATTTGTTGATGATGAACGGTTGCGGCACGGCGCGCGAAAAGTCTTTTATTGGTCAGGACTGTATTGGCCAGGAGTGGCGGTAAGTCTTTGGCTCAGAGCGGCAGACAAACCGGCAAGGTTCATGACCGGTAACTTCCGGCAAACAGACATGCTCGAATTTGGAGGCCATTGATGGCGAAAAAGGACAGTGAGACAACCGAGGCGGAGCGCGGCGCGGTCGAAGTCGCCGACGGCCCTTTGCTCGATCTCACCGATGCCGCCGTCAAGCGGATGATCAAGCTCGCCAAAAAGCGGGGCTTTGTCACCTATGCCGAATTGAATGCCGTGCTTCCGTCGGAGGAAGTGAATTCCGAGCAGATCGAAGATATTTTGTCGATGCTGAATGAAATGGGCATCAACGTCATAGAGAACGAGGAGCAAGACGAAGCGGCCGCCGAAGAGGCTGGCGAGGAAGAGGAAGAATCTCAAGGCGGCGACCTGGTCGAGGCCGTGCAGTCCAAGGCGGTTGCGACGCGTTCATCCGAGCCCGCAGATCGTACCGACGATCCCGTCAGGATGTATTTGCGCGAAATGGGTTCGGTCGAACTCCTATCGCGCGAGGGCGAGATCGCCATTGCCAAGCGCATCGAGGCGGGTCGCGAGGCGATGATCGCCGGGCTCTGCGAGAGCCCGCTGACGTTTCAGGCGATCATCATCTGGCGTGACGAATTGAACGAAAGCAAGGTTCTGCTGCGCGACATCATTGATCTCGAAGCGACCTATGCCGGCCCCGACGGCAAGAACACACCTAAGATCGATATGACAGCGCCTGGGGCCGCCGAGGCGCTTGCCTTGCAGCAACAGCAACAGCAGGCTCCGGCGATCGCGCCAATCGACCCGCCCGCCCGTCTGCGTCCCGCAGGGGAGGATGGCGGCGACGCGCCCATTCCAGAAGACGCCTTCGACGATGAAGACGACATGGAAAATTCGGTCTCGCTGTCGGCGATGGAAGCCGAACTCAAACCCAAGGTGGTCGATACCTTCGACCGGATCGCCGGGACCTATAAGAAGCTCCGGCGTCTGCAGGATCAGAATGTCGTCAACAAACTGAAGAATGAAACGCTGACCCCGTCGCAGGAACGCAAGTACAAAGCGCTCAAGAAGGAAATCGTTGTTGATGTCAAATCGCTGTCCCTCAATCCGAACCGGATCGAGGCGCTGGTTGACCAGCTTTACGACATCAACCGGCGCCTGATTGGGCTTGAGACGAAGCTGCTGCGCCTCGCCGAAGGCTCGGGGGTCACGCGCGAGGATTTTCTCAAAAATTACCAGAACTCCGAGCTCGACCCCAAGTGGCTTTTGCGGGTCTCCAAGCTCGGCGGCCGCGGCTGGAAGGATTTTGTCGCCCGCGCGAAGGAGCAGATCAAGGATCTCCTGTCGGAAATTCACAACCTCGCCACCGAGACTGGGCTTGAGATTCAGGAATTCCGCCGGATCGTTCATCTCGTGCAAAAAGGCGAGCGGGAAGCACGGCAGGCCAAGAAGGAAATGGTGGAGGCGAACCTGCGCTTGGTCATTTCGATTGCCAAGAAATACACCAATCGCGGTTTGCAATTCCTGGATTTGATTCAGGAAGGCAATATCGGCTTGATGAAAGCCGTCGATAAATTTGAATACCGGCGCGGCTATAAATTCTCGACCTATGCCACCTGGTGGATACGGCAGGCCATCACCCGCAGCATTGCCGATCAAGCCAGAACGATCCGCATTCCGGTGCATATGATCGAGACGATCAACAAGATCGTGCGCACGTCGCGGCAGATGCTGCATGAGATTGGCCGCGAGCCGACGCCTGAGGAGCTTGCCGAAAAGCTTGCCATGCCGCTTGAGAAAGTGCGCAAAGTGCTCAAGATCGCCAAGGAGCCGATCTCGCTCGAAACCCCAATCGGCGACGAGGAAGATTCCCATCTCGGCGATTTCATCGAGGACAAAAACGCCATTCTGCCGATCGATGCGGCGATCCAATCCAATTTGCGCGAGACGACGACACGGGTGCTCGCCTCGTTGACGGCGCGCGAGGAACGGGTGCTGCGGATGCGGTTTGGGATCGGCATGAACACCGATCACACGCTTGAGGAAGTCGGTCAGCAGTTCTCGGTGACCCGCGAGCGTATCCGCCAGATTGAAGCCAAGGCGCTGCGCAAGCTGAAACATCCGTCGCGCTCGCGGAAGCTGCGAAGCTTCTTGGACAATTGAGACGGCCTGCCGGGCCCCGCCTAGATCGCGGGGCTCGATGGTTTTCGCGCTTGACCCTCGGGCTGGCTTCGGCTACCTATGCAAAACGTCAAAGCGGCGGGAGAGTCTTTTGACCAAGCTTATCGTAGAACGCGCGCTGGAGAAGGGCCGGAATTAACTTCCGCAGCCCCGACTGGCGCATATCCGAGGCCCTCAGGGGCCTTTTTTATTGCCCAAATGCTGGAAATCGCGAACACTCTCCCTCGCGGGGAGCTCTTGGAGCCAAAGATGACCAATGTGATGAGCGGCGCGGAGATGGTCGTCCGCGCGTTGCGGGATCAGGGTGTCGATACGATCTTCGGCTATCCGGGCGGCGCCGTCCTGCCGATTTACGATGCCTTGTTTCACCAAAAACACATTAAGCATGTGCTGGTGCGCCACGAACAAGGCGCCGCCCACGCGGCCGAAGGCTTTGCCCGTTCGACCGGCAAGGCGGGTGTTTTGTTGGTGACCTCGGGTCCTGGCGCTACCAATGCGGTGACCGGTCTAACCGATGCGCTCATGGATTCGATCCCGGTGGTCTGCATCACCGGCCAGGTGCCGACCCATCTCATCGGGTCCGACGCCTTTCAGGAATGCGACACCGTCGGCATCACCCGCCATTGCACGAAGCATAATTACCTCGTTCGCCAGATCGAGGATTTGCCGCGCATTTTGCACGAGGCTTTTTATGTGGCGCAGAACGGGCGTCCGGGTCCGGTCGTCATCGATATTCCCAAGGACGTGCAATTTGCAATCGGCACTTACATTGGGCCGCGCAATATCGAGCACAAGACCTACCGGCCGAAACTCGACGGCGATGCGGACAAGCTCCAACAGGCGGTGACACTGATGGCGGCGGCCCGGCGGCCCATTCTTTACACCGGTGGCGGCATCATCAACGCCGGCCCCAAAGCCTCGCGTCTGTTGCGCGAACTCGCCGATCTCACCGGGTTTCCGCTGACCTCGACCTTGATGGGGCTTGGCGCCTATCCGGCGTCGGGAAAAAATTGGCTCGGCATGCTCGGCATGCACGGCACCTACGAGGCCAACAATGCGATGCATGATTGCGATCTGATGATCGCCATCGGCGCCCGTTTCGATGACCGCATCACCGGACGGCTCGACGCTTTCTCCCCCGGCTCCAAGAAGATCCACATCGATATCGATCCTTCTTCGATCAACAAGAATGTGAAGGTCGATCTCGGCATCGTCGGGGATTGCGCGCATGTGCTGCGCCAGCTGCTTGACGCCTGGCGGGCGCGCGACCTTGCGCCCGACAAGGCGGCGCTCGCCAAATGGTGGGCGCAAATCGACAAATGGCGGTCGCGCAAATCGCTGTCCTTCAAAAACTCGAAGGATGTCATCAAGCCGCAATATGCGGTGCAGCGTCTCTACGAGCTGACGAAGGCGCGCGATACCTATATCACGACGGAAGTCGGTCAGCATCAGATGTGGGCGGCGCAGCACTATCATTTCGAGGCGCCGAACCGCTGGATGACGTCGGGTGGCCTCGGCACCATGGGCTATGGGCTTCCGGCGGCGATCGGCGCGCAGATGGCGCATCCCGATGCGCTCGTTATCGACATCGCGGGCGAGGCCTCGATCCTGATGAATATCCAAGAGCTCTCGACGGCCGCGCAATACCGCCTGCCGGTCAAGATCTTCATCCTCAACAATGAATATATGGGCATGGTGCGCCAATGGCAGGAACTCCTGCACAATGGCCGCTATTCGGAGAGCTATTCGGAGGCGCTGCCGGATTTTGTTAAACTGGCGGACGCCTATGGCGCGCATGGCATCCGTTGCTCGGACCCTGCCAAACTCGATGACGCGATCATCGAGATGATCGAGACGCCGAAAACGGTCATCTTCGATTGCGTCGTCGATAAAACCGAAAATTGCCTGCCGATGATTCCCTCCGGCAAGGCCCACAATGAGATGATTCTGCCAGGCCACGACGCGGAACTCGAAGACGCGATCGATGCCGCTGGCAAGATGCTGGTGTAATGACATGAACGCTCCCGCGCCGCCGCTGTCGCCCTATTCCTCGGCCATTGGCAAGCCCAACATCGAAGTGCATACGCTTTCGGTTCTGGTGGATAATGAGCCGGGCGTGCTGGCCCGCGTCGTCGGACTTTTTTCCGGACGCGGTTACAATATCGAGAGCCTGACGGTCGCCGAGGTGGCGCATGCGGAACATCTCTCGCGGATCACCATCGTCACCTCGGGGACGCCCGAGGCGATCGAGCAAATCGGCCATCAGCTGGAACGGCTGGTGCCGATCCATAAAGTCACCGATCTCACCTTGCGCGGCAACGCGGTCGAGCGCGAACTGGCGATGATCAAGGTTACCGGCACGGGGCAGGACCGCGATGAGGCTTTGCGGCTTGCCGACGCCTTTCGCGCCCGGGTGATTGATGCCTCCATCGAGAGTTTTGTGTTTGAACTCACGGGCGCCGTCGGCAAGATCGATCAGTTCATCGAGCTCATGCGGCCGATCGGCCTCGTCGAAGTGTCGCGCACCGGGGTCGCCGCCATGTCGCGGGGACCCAATCCAACTTAAACGTTGGGTTGCGCCGATCTAACCGGGGAACAACTCCTCGACAATTGGCGCCCATGGATATACATTGTATATCCAATGCGGAGATGATTATGCGTGTGCAGATTGCCAAATGGGGGAATTCCTCGGCCATTCGCTTGCCGAAGCCGGTCGTCGAGGAGCTGGCGCTCAAACCAGGGCAGGAAATCGATCTCACCGTCGAGGGCAAAGAGGTGCGGATGACGCCGGTGAAGCCCCGTTTTGTTTATCGAATTGAGGATTTGGTCGCCGAAATGCGCCGCCTTGGGCCAGATCATGAGCCTCCGATCGAGGATTGGAGCGCCGTGGAAGCTCCTTGGCCCGATGTGCCGCCGCGGGACCCGTGAACGGAGACGTTGCGGTGCTGCGCGCGGGCGACTTGATATGGGTTGATTTCAACCCCGCTTTGGGGCACGAGCAGGCAGGGCGCAGGCCGGCTCTTATCATTTCGGAGGAAGCTTATAATCGGCAATCGTCGTTCATCATCGTTTGTCCGGTCACTCGCAGTTCCAAACTTTGGCCATTCAAACTTGCTTTGGCGGAAGGGTCACCCATTCAAGGACAAATTCTCATCGATCAGATGAAGTCCATTGATAAGAGACGGGTGGTGTCACCGCCCATAGGAAAGATCGACGGCGAGCTGCTAAGTGATGTACGCGGACGTTTGGCGGCCCTTCTTGGTCTTGCCTCGTGATTTGACGGAATGATATTGGCAGGAGCCGCCAAGAGGATCGTTTAAAAGAACCTACCCTTTGCCGGAGCCCAGTTGGAACGCTTGCCCAATGGGATCGCCAGCCGGCCACGACGGAAACCGGATTCCCCACGAACAGGACCACGAACACCATGCGCGTTTATTATGATTCCGATGCCGACATCAATCTCATCAAGGCCAAGAAAGTCGCGATCATCGGCTATGGAAGCCAAGGTCATGCTCATGCTCTGAACCTCAAGGATTCGGGCGTCAAGAATGTCTGCGTCGCCCTGCGCCAGGATTCCACTTCGTCCAAAAAGGCCGCCGCGGCCGGACTCGACGTGAAGAGCGTCGCCGATGCGGCGAGATGGGCCGAGGTGGTGATGTTGCTCGCCCCCGACGAATTGCAACGCGACATCTATCGCGACCATCTCGAACACAATCTGCAGCAAGGCGCCGCCTTGATGTTCGCGCATGGACTCAACATTCATTTCAATCTGATCGAGCCGCGCGGCGATCTTGACGTGTTGATGGTCGCGCCGAAGGGGCCTGGCCACACGGTGCGTTCGGAATATAAGCGGGGCGGCGGCGTGCCGTGTCTCGTCGCGGTTGCCCGCAATCCGTCCGGCAATGCGCATGACCTTGCCCTGTCCTATGGGGCGGCGATCGGCGGCGGCCGCGCCGGTCTCATCGAGACGACGTTCCGGGAAGAATGCGAGACGGATTTGTTTGGCGAGCAGGTGGTGCTCTGCGGCGGTCTCGTCGAGCTGATCCGCAATGGGTTCGAAACCCTGGTCGAGGCGGGTTACGCACCGGAAATGGCCTATTTCGAATGTCTGCATGAGGTCAAGCTCATTGTCGATCTTATCTATGAGGGCGGTATCGCCAATATGAATTATTCGGTTTCGAACACCGCCGAATATGGCGAATATGTCAGCGGTCCGCGTATCGTGACGGAGCAAACCAAAGCCGAGATGAAGCGCGTGTTGGGCGACATTCAATCCGGCCGCTTCACCCGCGATTGGATGCTGGAGAACGAAGTCAATCAGACTTCTTTCAAAGCCATGCGGGCAAAATCCGCCTCCCATCAAATCGAGGAAGTCGGCGCAAGGCTCCGCGCAATGATGCCTTGGATCGGCGCCAACAAGCTCGTTGACAAGGACAAGAACTAGAGGTTTCCGAAGGCCTCGGAGCTTCGTCGCGGCGGCGAAAGGGAGGCCGGGGCCGATGGCTGAACACCAAGATCACGATCATCATGGGCACCATCACGGGGCCGATGCGGGTCATGCCCACGCGCCAAAGGATTTTGGCACGGCCTTCGCCATCGGCACCGCGCTCAATCTCGGTTTCGTCATCACGGAAGTTGTCTATGGCCTGCTCGCGAACTCCATGGCCCTCGTCGCCGACGCAGGGCACAACCTTGGAGACGTGCTTGGGCTGGTGATGGCATGGACCGCGACGGTGCTGGCCCGGCGCGCGCCCTCGCAAACCTATACCTATGGTCTGCGGCGGGGCACCATTTTGGCGGCGCTCGCCAATGCCATGTTGTTGCTGGTCACAGTCGGCGCGATCGCGGTCGAAGGAGTGCGGCGCCTCATTGAACCCAGCGACGTTGCCAGTGTCACCGTCATGGTGGTCGCGGCGCTCGGCGTCGTGATCAATGGCGTGACGGCCTGGCTGTTCGCGTCGGGCCGTAAGGGCGACATCAATGTGCGGGCCGCGTTTGTGCACATGGCCTATGACGCCCTCGTCTCGATCGGCGTCGTTGCGGCGGGCGGGGTAATCTTGCTCACGGGCTGGACGCGGCTCGATCCGCTCGCGAGTCTTGCAATCGCTGGGGTCATCCTGGCGGGGACATGGAGCCTGCTGCGCGACAGTGTCGGCATGTCGCTCGACGCGGTGCCAGCCGGGATCAGCCCCGGCGAGGTCGGCGCGTTTCTCAAGGCGCAGCCGGGCGTTGCCGCGATCCATGATCTGCATATCTGGCCGATGAGCACCACCGACACGGCTTTGACTTGTCATTGCCTAATGCCGGGCGGCCACCCTGGCGATGAATTTCTGGTCCATCTCGCGCACCAATTGCACGAGCGTTTCCGCATCGGTCATGTGACGATCCAAGTGGAAGTGGACGAGCACATCGCCTGCGCGCTCGAGCCTTCGCACGAAATTTAAGGCTTTAGGCTTTGATGGAAAAGCCTTGGTTGATGGCCGCGAACATCTGATAAAATCCCGAGAGCACCACGATCTCGACCAATCCCTCCCCGCCCCATTGTGCAACGGCCTGCGCCTGTAAATCGTCGGGCACGTCCTCCCAAATCATTGTCCTCGCCAAGATCTCGTGGAGCAGACCATAGGGCTGCGGAAGCGTCCCGCTCTCCCCCGCGGCGATGCCATCAACCAGTTCCTGAGACAACCCGGCGGCGAGCGCGTGTTGCACATGATCGTGCCATTCGAAGGCGGCGCCGGTCGCTCGCGCCACCGTCAGCACGATGAACTGATAGACGTCGCGTGGGAGCACGCCCTCGAATTTCAAAAAGAAACCCAGCTCCTCAATCCGCCGCGCCAATTCGGGGTGATTGAGGAGAGCCACATAGGGGCCGCCGAAGTTGGCGCCGCGCACCTTGCGCTTCGCCGATAGCGTTGCAAAGAGCGCCTGTCCGGCGGCTGGGAGTTTTGCGGGGTCAAGCGGCAGAACACTCATAATTGTCCTCTATTCATGATAGGACCACGCCTTCACCCCCGCCGCGAAATCATAAACGGGTGTCGGGCAATTTTTGTCGGCTTTGACATCAATGAGCACCGGGCCGTTGGCCGCAAGCGCCTTCTGGAAGACTCCTTGGAGGTCCGCCGGATCGGTGACCGTGAACCCCTGCGCGCCGAGCGACCGCGCGAACCCTGCCCAGTCATGATCGGGGATGGTCGTAAGTTCGGAAGGCAGGGCACCCAACTGATGGGCGCGCAGCCAAACATTGCCCAGCGCGCCATTGTTCAACACCACATAGAGGATCGGCAGACCGTAGCGCGCGGCGGTTTGCACTTCCAATCCATGCATCAGCATGCAACCATCGCCGGTGATGACGGCAACGCGGCGATCGGGCCGCGCACATTGGACGCCGACCGCCGCCGGGATCGCCCAGCCCATCGGTCCAAGATTGGTGGCGGAGATATAGGTGCGCGGTTCATAGCTGGACCAATAGTGACCGGCGAAGGCGCGATGCGCGCCGGAATCGACAAGCATGATCCCATCGCGCGGAAAGACCTTGCGCAGGGCCGCCACAGCGGCGGCGGGATGAATGGGTTTCGTCTGTTTGCTGCAATTTTCGATATCGTAGAGGCGAGGCTCTTGTTTGATTTTTGCTAGCCATGCTTGGCGTTGCGCGACGCCGGGTAACAGCGCGGGTTCAAGGGCTGCTGCGTGTTCCTGCATCAGATCGAGAAATCCATGACAGGTGCCAAGCACGGAATGGGCGGGCACGCTATGGGCGGTCAGTTCGTCCATGTCGGTGTTGACATGCAGGATGATGGTCTCGGCATCGGCCTGCTCGCGCAAAGTCCAATGCATGGTGTCCCGCTCATTGAAGCCGGAACCAAGAACGATCAGCACATCGATGTTGCTGTCGAGAATCGCCGCCGTCGCGTGACGGGTGCCCGCATAGCCGAAGACGCCAAGCGAGAGCTCATGATCTTCGGGAAAAACCCCTTTGGCGCGCAGCGTCGTTGCGACGGGAATCGACCATTGTTCCGCGACGGCCCGCAATGTCGCGGCGCCATCGTCATGCTCGACACCCGCTCCGGCGAGAAAAGCGATTTTTGGTCCGGCCGCTTTGACGAGCAGGGCCAGCGCCGCCTCGGCCGCCGGTCTGTCCAGCGTTGCGAGGGCCTTGTAATAGGCAGAGACCGGCGCGTACTCCGATGTGCACTCGCCGACAAGCACGTCGCGCGTCAGCGACAGATGCACCGGCCCGCGCGGCATTCCCCACATCGCGGTCAGCGCATGACGAAGCCAGTGGTGGAGATTGCGGGCGCTGACGACCGTCATCGACATGCGGGTGAGCGGCTTCACGACCGCTGTATCTTTGAGCGTGGCTTGGCTCGCGTCCTGAAATTCACCAAGCCCTTCCATGTCGATGGGGACTTCGCCGCTGAGTGCAAGAACGGGCGAGGAATCGGTTTTCGCGGCGGCGATGGCCGTCGCCATGTTGCAAAGACCCGGCCCGCCGATTCCGAGCACGGCGCCGAAATGGCCGCTCGCGCGGGCATAGCCGTCGGCCATATAGGCGGCGCCGCCCTCATGCGCGGCAACGATGGGCTGCAATTGTGTCTGCCGCGCCAGGGCCGGAAGAAAAGGATCGACCAGCCCGCCCGGCACCAGGAACAGATGAGTCAGCCCTTCCTGCACGAGGGCGTCCAAGATAAAGTCAGAACCCACTGTCATCTGCACCCCTTCATGCGCCCCGGCGCGGCAAATCTGCAATCACGATCGACAAGCATAAGCTCAAAGCTCAGGAGCGAACATGATAATGCCAAGCTCATGGGTTGTCACAAGCTCATCGAGAATGATTTAGGGTCAGGACAGCTTGCCAGAGCCGATGATTTCGCCAAGGAGGAGTCTCACGATGACCATCACGATTACCGCCTTTGAACGGTCACCCGATGGCGGCAAGGGACTGGCGCGTGATACGCGCGTACGCTGGGCGCTGGAGGAAGTGGGCCAGCCTTACGAGGTTCGTCTTGTTTCGTTCAAAGCGATGAAGGAACCCGCACATCTGGCGCTTCATCCTTTCGGCCAGATTCCGACGTATGAAGAGGGCGATCTCGGCTTGTTCGAGACGGGGGCGATCGTGTTTCATATCGCGGAGCGCCATGCGGGCCTGTTGCCAGACGATGCGAATGCGCGGGCGCGGGCGATCACATGGATGTTCGCCGCGCTCAGCACGGTGGAGCCGCCGATCCTTGAACTTGGAACCGCCAGGCTCTTTGAGAGCGACAAGTCCTGGTCCGCGCAACGCATGCCTCTCGTCGAGGATCGCGTCCGTAACCGGCTGGGCCAACTTTCTCGTCGCCTTGGCGATGCCAGCTGGCTCGATAGCGCGTTCAGCGCGGGCGACCTGATGATGGTGTCGGTGCTGCTCAGGTTAAAGGCGTCGGGTATGCTGGACGAATATCCGAACCTCTCCGCCTATGTAGCCCGCGGCGAAGCGCGGCCCGCCTACAAGCGCGCCTTCGAGGCGCAATTGGCGGTGAACAAGCCATCGGCTGGCTGATTGAGGTCCGGCTCGAAATCGCTATCCGAGTTTTTCGTTTCAGTTTATGGGTCCGGACTCTAGGTTTTCCGGGAGCGGATCTGGGCTAACGCCGCTGCTGGCGGAACTCCCGTGGCGCGCAGCCAAAGTGTTGTTTGAAAGCGCGGCTGAAATGCGAGGCGTCTCCAAACCCCCATCGAAATGCGATGTCGGCAATGGGGTCGCTTTCATGGTGAGGTTCGCGCATGTCCTTGGCGCAATGTTCAAGCCTGCGCTTCCAGACGTAGCGCATTAGAGAAGTTCCTTCCTCGCCAAAGAGACCATTGATGTAACGTGCCGACAGGCCCGCACGGCGTGCGATTGCTGCGGAGTCGAGATCAACATCTTGCAGGCATCGTTCAATCAAGGTTTTGATGCGGTACAATGACGTCGACCGGCTTCTCGAGAGCGTGAAGTCTGCGGGCCTCACCGAGGCCGCTGCCAGAGTCAGCAGATCGAGCGTCTGGTCCGCAAGTGTCGTAATATCAAATGCTGTCAGGGTGCCGGCCTCCCGGCTCGACGTGCGCAAGAACTCCGAGGTCACCGCACCGATTCCTGCGGCGCCAGAAATTTTGAGCGCGGTGCAATGTTCGGCGGCCGCCATCCGCGCCCGCAAAAGAGGCCTTGGGATCGAGAGAAGGATCTTTCCAAAATCTTTAGGACACTGGATATGGTGTGGCCGCGTCGCGTCATAAAGAGTCATGTCGCCGGGTTGCAGCACGGCTTCTTTCCCATCCTGCTCCAGCGCATATTCCCCCGAGAGCAGGACAACCGCGAAATAGACGTCCTGGTTGGCGAGCTGCGGCGCGCGAGGGAGGCGTTCAAGAACGATGCCGTTGCATGTGACGACGGAGAGCCGGAGAGTGTCCCAGGGGTAAATCGTCAAGTCTTGGGACAAGGTTTGATGCGATGGCGTGGCGACTTCGACATTAGCGTATTCGCGGCAAATAATGTCGCGCAGCCAGCCAATGCGCTCCGACGGCGGAACTTCGCGGGTCGAGAGCCTCCGTGGCTCCCGCGAGCCGCAGACCGGTCCATTCACCGGAGAAGATGGGTAAAAGTCCACCGAGCCGCCTCACCCCAAATCGCGCCGCCGCTTTTTTCTCAAGGGCCAGCCACGGCGCCAGGCCAATTTCGAAACAGCCGTTGCAGTCAACTTCTGTTCCGTCCCAGACATGGGATCATCCTTCATCTCGCGATAGAAGAAAAGGGAGCTCCTCGTCACGTTTGAATAGGGAAAAACCCGATGAACAAAGACTTTGGTCCAGCTGGAAATATTATTCTGCTGAGGGGCGCCTGCCTTTGGCTCTTGGCCGCCCTAGTCTTGGCCTGGTGCCTCGTTGGGTTGGATTTTGGTGTTCCGTTTGTGAAGCATCTTTTTCCAGGAAAATTCACCCGCGTGCTTCAGGCGCATCTCGACTTTCTGTTGATGACCGCTTTGATCCTCGGCTTCTATGCGACGAAGACTCCCCTGCCATGGCATGTCCGCTGGGCGATGGTGGTCGGCGCATTCACCAATTCAAGTCTGTTTCTTTTGCAAGGCATGTTTCCGCTTCTGGACAGTCCGGAACCGCCGGGCGGCTTCTTCCCCACAGTCTTCCTGTTGTATCTGATCTCAAGCTTGACCCTCACCAGTTATGGGTTTGGCAAGGCGGCGGTGCTTGTGTTGCGGTCAACATTCAATGCAAAACCGTCAATCTGAAGATTTGACTGCTTGAAAGAAGAACATAACGAATGAAGGTAAGGAGAAGAACTTGTGAAAGTCTACGAGGCGGGGCGCCTCCCGATCCTATGAATCGGGTGTAAAGAGTCCTAAACCTTGCGAAGGCAGAGTCAGCCTTCGCGACTGTATTGCTCATAGAGCATGGCGGCATTGTCCCAGTGAATTGCCTCAATGAAGGCATCGACATAGGCGCCCGCTTTTGCCCCATAGTCCATGTGATAGGCGTGCTCATACATATCAAGAACAAGAATCGGACGCCCGCCGGCAATTGTCGTTGTATGGTCAGCGGCCCATTGGGTGATGAGCTTTTTTTCGCGAGGCGAGTAAGCCAGGATAACCCAGCCAGAACCACCACCCTCGGCTTTACCAATTGCCGAAAATTCTAAACGCCACCGATCGAAGCTTCCATAATTGCGTGTGATCGCGTCGAGAAGCGGGCCAGACGGCGCGGCGCTTCCGCCAAGGCTATCGAAATAGAGTTCGTGTAGAATCGCGGAATTCAGCGCGATGAGTTCCTCGCGCTTTAGACCGTTGATAACAAAATTCGGTGCTTTGGCGAAATCGAGCTCAGCGAGCTGAGCGCTAATTGAGCCGAGACGCTTCACTGCGCCGAGGTAATTGTTTTCATAGTGGCTGACGAGCACTTTTTCAGAGATGCCCTTGATCGATTTGGGATCGAACGAAAGCGGCTTTGGCATGAAGATCGTGGGGCTTACTCCGGCCACGACAGGGGTTTCGCCAAACGCGGGTGTCTCGGCGAGAACCACGGCCGCGCCGAAGGTGCCTTGAAAAAAGTCTCGACGATCAATCATATTGCTCATGCTGGTTTCTCCTGGATTGGCAAGCTCTCCTTGCGATTGAAACCGCCGGGCGCCAGTAATGGAATCGTACTGACCGCGTGCAGCCCCGCGAATGAGCGCCAGCTGTTGCAGCGAGCCAATTAAGCAAAAGAGAAGAATTCTGAGGAGGAAAGGGGTATCCAAACATATTGCGTCCTCAGCTCAAGAAGCTGGACGCGATGCTTGGGCATACCGCCTATAGGGGGATCGCAAACCCCAGGGCCAAATTAAATAGAAACCGGCTTGCGGTGTCAATCCGGTTGCCGTTGCGGCTTCGAATTTCGGTCCATTTCCCGATGCGAGGCATCAAGTAAACAGCGTAGGCAGGGGCAGGGGCAGGGGCAGGGGGGAAGTGTTAGGCGGGGTGGAAAACTTTGCCTGCGCCAGCATCAGCCCGCTCAGAACGCCTTTGCCAAAACGGGCCAAATGTACTAATTTTCCGCGCGACTCGACGTACCTCAAGGCGCAAGACGTATGAGGATTTGAGCCCTTTTTTTGCCAATCGTACCAAAACGTTTCACGTGAAACGTTTTGGTAAGGTCGGAGCGGAAAATCTTACAAAACTGATGTCTCAAACATCAGTTGCTGCTCACTCTTTCTTCTCGCTCTTGAACAAAAATGGCGCGACGTCGCCAATGCCGGGTGGCCGCTTGGTTGCGAAGGGTAGGGGGCGGCAGACGGCCATTGCGGACAGTCCTACACGCGCGGTCAAGAGACCATTCAAAACGCCTTCGCCGAGACGGGCCGACAATTTGGCGGCGATCCCATGGCCGACGAATTGCTGGATGAGACTGTCGCCCGCCGCCATGCCGCCGGTGATTGCGATATGCGAGGCGATCGAGCGCAACAGTTTGAGAAAACCGAGCAGGCCCGGCCTGCCGCCATAGATTGTCGCGATGCGCCGGATGAGCCGGATCGCTTGCGCAGCCACGAAGACGACA
Source organism: Methylocella sp. (assembly GCA_036561105.1). GTDB lineage: Bacteria > Pseudomonadota > Alphaproteobacteria > Rhizobiales > Beijerinckiaceae > Methylocapsa. Next base: position 25,717 of record DATBPZ010000073.1, read on the forward strand.
TCGATGATCGCGCGCGGCGCCAGTGCGGTGACCACCGACACACGCTTGGCAGCGGCAGCGATCTCATGCCGCGCCAGCATGTCGAGCGGCTCGACGAGGGTGCGCTCTGCGATGTCGATCAGATCGCTTCCATCGACAATGTCATGCGCGAGCTGGCGGAGCTGGCCGCGGGCGCGCGATGTCTCGGGCCGCGCATCGTAAAGCGAGGACAGCTGGCCGACCAGCCGCCGCGCTTCCTTGAAATCGTCTTTTTCGCGGGCGCGGGCGAGCCCGATGTGGAGTTCGGCGATGTGGCGCTGGCGCAGGATGCCAGCGAACTCCTTCAGCGCCAAAACGACGAGCGCAGTGCCGGCCACTGCGGCAAGTGCAAGGCCAACCATGCCGAACAGCGGCGACCAATGGAAGAGATCATCGATGAGCCGCGTCAGCCAAAGACTGAACCCCATCGAAATGAGTCCCGCCGTCGCCGACCAAAATATCCCGCCCCAGGACATCAGCGAGCGGGCGGCAACGCCCTTCTTTTGCGCGGCCTCGACCGCCGCTTCGTCAACGTCGGGCTTGGCCAGCAAGGCCTTGGTTTCCGCGTCATAAGGATCGGCCAAGGTTTCGATCACAAGCGGGCCGGGCGGCTGGTCGGCGCTGGCCTCCGTGTTGGAGCTGATCCGGAATGCGCGCGGGCGGGGTTTGGGTTCAAGCGCCACGAGTGATCTCACTCCATCTTCTAGTCAATGTCATGCGTCAGCCCAGCCGGTCGCCGAGAAGAAACTGCAAGGCGCGATCGAGTCTTATATGGGGCGGGGGAAGCAGAGTGCCATTCGGGCTCCTTATCAGGACCGGAGGCCGGAAACGGACAAAACGGTAGTCGATTTCGGTGGGCGTCAAGCTGCGCGGCTCGTCGCGAAACACCGCTTCGGGATCGCGCGGCAGCTCGCCGGGATAAATCGCCGCTTCGGAATTACCATCGAATGTCTCGCCACCGATATGTTCACCCTCGAGCGGCCTGCCGATGACCGCTTCGAGCGCAGGCTCGTCGGGACCGCCCACCTTGGCCTCGCGCGTCGCACGCACCGCGGCAAGCGCGATGACATCGACCTCGGCGCCGACCGTCTCGACCCGTGCGATGGCCTTGGCCGTCAGATGCCGCAAAATCGCTTCCAGCCTGTCATGGCTCGTGTGGTGCAGATGATCGGCCTTGGTCGCGGCGAAAAGAATTTTATCGATCTTCGGCCGGAAGAGGGTGGACAAAATATTGCCGCGCCCCGCCCGGAACGCGGCCAGAACATCGGTCAAGGCAGTTTCGAGATCGCGCATCGCGGCGGGGCCGGCGTTCAACGCGGCCAGTGCATCGACGAGGACGATCTGGCGGTCGAGCCTTGAAAAGTAGTCGCGGAAGAAGGGTTTGACGACGTGCGTCTTATAGGCTTCGTAGCGCCGCTCCATCATCGCGGCAAAGGAATCGGGCGGATAGGTTTCCCCTTCCTCGACGGCGAGCGGCGCGAAGGTTAGGGCGGGCGAGCCTTCAAGGTCGCCGGGCATCAGGAAACGGCCCGGCGGCAGGGAAGAAAAATGATATTCGTCGGCGCGGCACGCCCGCAGATAATTGGTGAACAGCTCGGCTTCCCGGCGGGCCTCTTCTTCATTGGCGCTGCTGCGCGGATCGACATTCGCGGCTGCCCTGCGCCATTGTGCCGCCAGCGGTGTCCTCGCCGCGCTGGCCGAGGCAATGAAGGTCTCGCGCGACCATTGCGCAAAGGATTTGCCAAGCAGCGGCAGATCAAGCAGCCATTCGCCAGGGTAATCGACAATGTCGATGGCCAGCGATTGGCGGCCAGGCCGCATGCCAGTCTTTTGATCGAAATGAAGCCGCAGGCGTAGTTCGGAAATCCGGCGGGTCGATTGCGGCCAATGGCGCGCACCGGCATTTCCCTTAGGGCCTGCTAGCGCGGCAATGTGGTCCTCGTAAGCAAAGCGCGGCACGGCATCGTCTGGCTGCGGCTCAAGTGTGGCGCCGATCAGCCGTCCTTCGGCGTGAACGCGGAACACCGGCAAAGGATTTCTCCGCCCGTGCAAAGCCGGGCTGGCCGCCTTGGTTAATTGCTCGATCAGCGCGGTGATGAAAACCGTCTTGCCGGCGCGCGACAGACCCGTGACCCCGAGCCGGATATGCGGACCGGTGGCCAAGGCGGCGAGGGTCTGCGCGGCGGCGCGGGCTTCGTTGAGGAGCTCGGAGACTATCGACAAAACAGGCGTGCTCTCCAGGATATTGGGTTGAAGCGCTTCCCTCCCGGACCGAATCATCACGAAAAAGAATCGCTAAGGGCCCGAGAGTTGGAGCATGTTCTGAGTGAAAAAGTCGATCAACTTTTTCGGAATGTGGCATCGAGGTCAAATACGTCTCCAAGCGCCGCTTGCGGGACGTGTCATTCCTTTTGTTGATATCATGGAGTGGCGCCGGAGGCGGCGCGGGCTTCTCCCGGCTGGGGCAAGCCTCCGGCCGCGTTTCGGGGGGCAAGCCGGCCGATCGCGGCGGCGATCAGCCCCGCTTGCGCCGCCCATGGACCGATCTCGACCTTCGCCATGTTTTGCAAAAGGCGCGGGAGATTGGCACCCGCCGTGCCATCCGCCGCAAACAGGTTCAAATCGCCATTCGGGTCCGTTGTGATGCCATCGATGGCGCGCGCGGCATAGTTTTGGATCCGGGTGTTGTCACCCGCGCATGACATCCCAGGCACGGGGGCCGCGGGGGCGGCGAAATCGAGCGCCGCGATTTTCTTAAGCAGGACTGTCGCGCGCTTTGGCTCGCCCATGCCGACCGCGATTTCGGGCGCCCGCATCAACGCCAGCGGCCAGCTTGGCACGATGGAACGGCGCGGGGTCTTTGTCGTGCCAGTGCGCAAAATACCTTGCCGGTGCGCGGCGAGCCAGCGGGCATGCAGGGTGTTTTGTATGCCACGCGGCGCCAGACCCGCAAGCATCGCGATGCGCGCATTGTGAGGTTTCCCAGCTTTGCCAAGCGCGGCTTTTCCCCCGGTGCATTGCGGCGGTGCCCAACGCGAGACGATGGCCAAAGCGGAGCGGCGGTTAAAATCGAGGTAATAACGGCGCAGGAGCATGGCCGCCGCGATCGCGCCGTCGATTGCCGAGGCGAAGGCGACATGCCCTTCCGCGTCCGCCGCGATCTCACCGGCCCAGCGCGCCCGCTTGATGCACCAATAGTTGTTCAGCATGACGCAGCGCGGAAACTCCGGCGACCCCCTTTTGCTTGCCATGTCTTCCTTTGTCTTGGCGGAAAGATCCAGATTTCCGGTGGCCTGCGCCGGCCAATTCGATACAGCGCGCCGCGCGCTATCAAACGCTGCTCTGGGAGACGGCGTTTCGCCTGAGGCGGAAGGGGATTGGGATATTGTGCCTTGGCTTGCGTCCGGTTGAACGTTGAGTGCATGCACGGGAATTGCGCATGTTGCGAGCAGAACGAGGCCAAAAATCAAACCTGCGGAGTCGTGATCGCGCCATATCATAAAGTTTTTGGCTAACAAAGACGGCATTTGGAAATAGGGTGCCTTGTTTCGATGATGCGCAATCGAGCAGCGCCGGTCTATTTGTAGATCATCGTCAGCTCGTCGTTTTCCTTGCATATCATGTCGAGGATGGCAGGGCCGTTTGTCATTTTCCCCACGTCCTTATAGCGTTCAAGCACCTCCTTTACGCGAGCTTGCCGGGCTGGGTCGCCCGCAGGGTCCTGGTCATAGGCGGCCTTGACCGCATCGGCATAGGCCTTCTGTTTTTGTGCGAGTTCTGAAGGGCTGCAAGCAATGCTGGCTCCGGTGGATGCCAGTAGAGAGGCCAACAGGAAACCCATCCTTCTTATCATCGATTGTCATCCTTGCGAATGTTGAAGGAAATTGTGGGTTATTCGGCTACAGATAAAAAGCGGGAGCGTTGAAGCCTTATCGCGCGAGGAGGTTGTCCGCCGGTTCGCAGGAAAAATTCATGAAGCACTCCAGCTGTCCGCCGCCGCGAGCGGCCTCTCCCCAATCATCGCGAGCGAAGCCGATCAGAGCAAGGCACGGGGCCGGGAAGTGGATAAGCGGTGCGTCGCCCCCGATAAGAAAACGGGCAAATTCCGCGAGGCCTGGATTGTGGCCAATTATCATCAATGTTTTTACAGAAGCAGGGATTCCTCGCAGAATATCGCACAGGGTCTCAAGATCGCTGTCATAAAGCAGCTCCTCGATGTTGCAGACCGGCTTTTGCAACAACTCTCCTCCCACGGCATCCAGCGTGTCGCGTGCACGCAAGGCGGGTGAGGTCACCGCAAGCTCGGGAATAAGACCGGAAACGGCGCAATAATGTCCCAAGCGCATTGCGTCGGCCCGGCCCCGCTTCGTCAAAGGTCTTGCGAGATCGCCTTGCTTCGTGCGGGCTTCGGCCTCTGCGTGGCGAATGAGGAGAAGCCGAAACATGCGTGAGTCATCTCAATCAAATCGGAAGGCGGCTTCCAGTTTAGAGGATTTGGTGCGGCAAAGCTATCACGCGCTTTTTGCCTGTTCGAAAACATCGGATGTTTTGCGGGTTGCCTCGGCCGCGCGAGGGATATTGTCCTTAGCGGTCTTGCTCGCGGTTTCCGTTGCCTTCACCGTGGTATCCATCGACCTAAGCCATGCGTCGCGATAAGTTTCGGTGATCTGGGTAGGGAAAGCTGTCATGAGTTCGCTGAATTTTCGGGCATGCTGCGTGGCATTCTCAAAAACTTCTCTCACAAAATTCGTCTGGATCGCGACGATCTCGTCAACGCCATGCGCCTTCCGCAACTTTTCTATGGTTTGTGTTGCATGATCGAAGGACTGTTTCGAAATTTCAAGCATCTCACCCGCGATGGCTTGAATGTTTTTCGATGTCATGGTGAGGGCACTCCTCGCGCCTTCGACGGTGATTTCCGCATATTCGGCGCCGACGCCGATGGCTTTCTCGTTGTCCTGGTTCATTTTTCTCTCCCGCGGAGGTTCGTGCGTTCAACACAGGAGATTAGTTAACAGGAAAAACGCGCAAGAGTTCCGGCCGGGGGAATATAGCGAACATGCGAAACCGAAGCGTCAGGGACGAATCACCAAGACCGAGCATTTGGCATGCCGGACGATTGTTTTGGCGTTGGACCCGATAAGATAGGTTGCCATCGACGGCCGATGGGATCCGATCACGATCAGATCTGCTCCCCACTCTTCAGCTTCGGCCAGGATCTCGACATAAATGCCGCCAAACCGCACTGTCGCGGTAAGGCTGTCCTTCGGAAACTCGAGGGCGCCGCTGATCCGCTCAAGTTCCGCAAGAGCCCGCTCTTCTTGCGTTTTGTCGAACTCTGGCGGGATATATTCCATAAAACTCGAAGGCAGCGGCGTTTCGACTGTCACCAGCCGTAGCGCGCCTTTTGACTGTAGAGCCAATTCTATCGACGCGTCTAAGGCCGGCTTCGAGACCGCCAATTCGGTCAAATCGATAGGGATCAGAATTTTTTTAAACATTGAATTTTGCCCCGGGCTTTGTGGTTACGAAATATCCTGTCTCCGCCGGGTGGATATGGGTCCGGCGGCCTGCCATCACGCCGCGCTGGCAATCTCCCGCAGCGCATCGCCGATCGTGGCGAGTGCCTCTTGCGCCGCGTTCCCGTGCGGGCCGCCAGCCTGGGCCATGTCCGGCCTTCCGCCGCCGCCCGTGCCGCCGAGCTTGACGGCCGCCGGGCGAACGAGTTGGACAGCGTCAAAGCGGCCTGTCAAATCTGGCGTCACTCCGACCACGATGCCAGCTTTCCCGCCGCCGTCGATGCCGACAATCGCAACGACCCCAGACCCGACACTGAGCTTCGCCTCGTCGGCAAGTGATTTGAGTTCCTTCATCGCAACTCCGGTGACGACACGCGACAGAAATTTCACGCCGCCAATGTCTTGCGCAGCTTGCTGGCCATCTGACGCGGCGCCTCCAAGGGCGAGTTTGCGGCGCGCGTCGCTCAGTTCGCGTTCAAGTTTGCGGCTTTCCTCAATGAGGTCGAAGAGGCGCTTGTCCGCTTCCTCTTCGGGAGCCCGCAGCAGTGCGGCGACTTCGTGAAGCCGGTGCGCCCGCGTGTTGAGATAGTGGCGTGCACCCGTGCCGGTCATGGCCTCGATGCGGCGCACACCGGCCGCGACCGGACTTTGTGAAACGATCGTGATGAGTCCAATGTCGCCAGTGCGTGCCACATGGGTGCCGCCACAAAGCTCGGTGGAAAAGGCCGCTTCGGACGTGTCCGGCAAATCCTCCTCGCCGGTGTGGACATGACCCATGGAGACGACTCGAACTTCGTCACCGTATTTTTCGCCGAACAACGCACGAGCGCCGGATTCGATGGCTTTGTCGACACCCATCAAGCGGGTCACCACCGGTGTATTGTCGAGCACGGCGGAATTGGCGATATCTTCGATACGCGTCAGCTCATCCAAACCGATCGGCTTTTGGTGCGTGAAGTCAAAGCGAAGCCGGTCGGGTGCGACGAGCGAGCCTTTTTGCGCGACATGTTCGCCCAGCACTTGGCGGAGTGCTTCGTGCAAAAGATGGGTCGCCGAGTGATTGGCGCGCACCGCTTTCCGCCGTGCATGATCGACGGCAAGTTCAAGCGCGAGCCCCACGCGCAGTTCGCCTTCTTCGACCCTTCCCTCATGAACAAAAAGACTGCCAAGTTTTTTCTGGGTGTTGCCGACAAGGAAGCGGATTCCGTTCGCGCGCATGACACCCGTGTCGCCAACTTGGCCGCCCGACTCGCCATAAAAGGGCGTTTGATTCAAGATGACCGACCCGGACTCGCCCGCGCCAAGCGCCGGCACCTCCTTGCCATCCTTGACGATGGCGGCGACGAGGCCTTCCGCCCGCTCCATGTCGTAACCCAAAAACTCGGTGGCTCCGGTTTTCTCTTTGATCGCGAACCAGAGCCCTTCGGTCGCCAATTCGCCGGAGCCGGCCCAGGCCTTGCGTGCCTCGGAGCGCTGGCGCTGCATCGCCGTCTCAAATCCTTCGGTATCCACATGAAGCGCTCGTTCGCGCAACGCGTCTTGAGTGAGATCGAGCGGAAAACCGTAAGTGTCATAAAGCTTGAAGGCGATACTGCCAGGCAGAGTGCCCCCCTGCGGTAGATCGCGGCTTGCCTCATCCAGAATCGAAAGTCCGCGGGCGAGCGTATCGCGGAAGCGGGTTTCTTCGAGCCTCAACGTTTCGATGATCAGCGGTTCGGCACGCAAAAGCTCCGGGTAGGCTTGGCCCATCTCGCGCGACAGCGCCGGAACGAGCCGCCACATGAGAGGTTCCTTTGCGCCTAGCATTTGGGCGTGCCGCATGGCGCGGCGCATGATCCGGCGCAGCACGTAACCGCGTCCCTCGTTGGAGGGCAAGACACCGTCGGCGACGAGAAACGCGGTCGTTCGCAAGTGGTCCGTAATAACGTTGAATGATGGCCTATGCGCGCCTTCGGGATCATCTTTGACAAGCTCGGCCAAAGAGCCTTTGAGCACCTTGAACAAATCATTATCAAAGACGCTTGCAACGCCTTGCAAAATCGCCGACATGCGATCAAGACCCATGCCAGTGTCGATCGATGGACGCGGCAAATTGATACGCCCGCCGCCAGGCTGCTCTTCATATTGCATGAAGACGAGGTTCCAGAATTCAAGAAAACGGTCGCCGTCCTCATCGGCGCTGCCTGGCGGGCCGCCTGGAATTTTGTCGCCAAGATCGATGAAGATTTCGGAACAAGGTCCACAGGGCCCCGTGTCTCCCATGCGCCAGAAATTCGCGTCTGTCTTGATGCGAATAATTTTATCGTCGGGAAGGCCCGCAATTTTGCTCCACAGTTGCGCGGCCGGCTCGTCCTCATGATAGACAGTGACAAGCAGCCTGTCCTTCGGCAAGCCAAAATGCTTTGTCACCAGATCCCAGGCGAATTGGATCGCTTCCGCCTTGAAATAATCGCCGAAGGAAAAATTCCCGAGCATTTCAAAAAAAGTCAGGTGGCGCGCAGTATAGCCGACATTGTCCAGATCATTATGCTTGCCGCCCGCGCGCACGCATTTCTGGGCGCTCGCGGCACGCGTATAGCTCCGCTTTTCCATGCCGGTAAAGACATTCTTGAACTGCACCATTCCGGCGTTGGTGAACATCAGCGTCGGGTCGTTTTGCGGGACGAGCGGCGAGGAGGCGACGATCTCGTGGCCGTTTTTTTTGAAGAAATCGAGAAAGGCCGACCGTATCTCGCTGACGCCGTTCATTTCGTCATCTTCCCAGTTTTAAACTGCTCGGCCAGGATCGCGCCATCGCGCGGTCCTGACCCTTGTCCTGGGATTTCTCGCACACTCCGGTCCCAAAAGTCTGCAACTTTCTGAGCCTCGGTCCGGCACTGGAATGTTTATGGCCAAGTCCTCGGGCCAAGTCTTAGGGCTGCAACGAACCTTGAAGGCACACCCTTGTGCTGCCAGAAGGACCAGGCAAGGCAAATTTAACTACCCGTCTCGCCCGCCGCGCCGCCGAGGTCGGCTTCATCGAGAATCCTATCGGCGATGAGGCCCGAATTTTCCCGGATTTCCTGCTCGATGCGATCGGCAATCTGCGGATTGGCCTTAAGAAAATTCTTGGCGTTTTCCCGGCCTTGGCCGAGCCGCTGGCTGTCATAGGAGAACCAGGCTCCGGATTTCTCGACGACGCCGGCCCGCACCCCAAGATCGACCAGTTCGCCAACCTTGGATATGCCCTCGCCATACATAATATCGAATTCCACCTGCTTAAACGGCGGCGCCACCTTGTTCTTCACGACCTTGACGCGGGTTTGATTTCCAGTGACCTCGTCGCGATCCTTGATCGATCCGATCCGGCGGATGTCGAGCCGGACGGATGCATAGAATTTCAACGCATTGCCGCCGGTGGTGGTCTCGGGGCTGCCATACATGACACCGATCTTCATCCGGATTTGATTGATGAAAATGACCGTTGTTTGCGAGCGGGAAATCGAAGCGGTGAGCTTGCGCAGCGCCTGGCTCATGAGCCGCGCCTGCAGACCTGGCTGGCTATCACCCATTTCCCCTTCGATCTCAGCACGTGGCGTCAGCGCCGCGACGGAATCGATGACGAGGACATCGACGGCGCCAGAGCGCACCAAGGTGTCCGTGATTTCGAGCGCCTGTTCGCCAGTATCTGGCTGCGAGATCAAAAGATCCTCGAGATTGACCCCGAGTTTCCGGGCATAAATCGTATCGAGCGCATGCTCGGCATCGACAAAGGCGCAGACGCCGCCCTTTTTCTGCGCCTCGGCGATGACATGCAAGGTCAAGGTGGTCTTGCCGGATGATTCCGGCCCGTAGATCTCGACAACACGCCCCCGGGGAAGGCCGCCCACGCCCAAAGCGATGTCCAATCCGAGCGAGCCGGTCGGCACGGTATCGATCTCGACTGCTTTTTCGTTTTTTCCAAGCCGCATGATCGAGCCTTTTCCAAAAGCTCGTTCAATCTGCGACAGAGCGGCGTCAAGCGCCTTTGTCTTATCCACGGACGTCCCTTCCACGAGACGGAGGTTTGCTGGAGTTACCACGAGTCTTCCCCTTCTGGCATGAGCGGAGCCTTGGCGCAACGTCTGCTGCGATGAGTTAATTGTACTTGCTTTGTTCTTAAGTACAAGTTCTTTTTTTGTTCTTGCGGGGATATTCGTTTCTCTCAGCCACATATTGGGCATTGCCCTCGATTTCGTGAGTTTGATTGATTGCCCAGGCGCCGGCCGCGGAGAGTGATGCTCCTGGCACATTCCCTCTTCGAGACCCGGGAGCTCTGTCGCCAACTCATTGGGCCGAGGCAGGGTGTGGCGTCAATTTTCGAGAACGCGGAGACACAATTCTTGGGGATGGACTTGGAAGGCAATTACCGACTCAGGAAAATAGAAATGACATCAATCAGTGCTCCGATATAAACTCACTTGACACGAAGCGGCGGGGCATATGCTCAATTCCGCAGCCTGGGAGGAGCATATGTGCACGTCCTTAAATCAATTGATGAGATTTGTGCTTTTGTTGACCGCCATTAACGCGGCATTGGTTTTCTTTCCGGTGACGGCTGATGCGGGCTCCGGCTACCGCAGAGCGATTGACGCGGGTGTGGCCGCAGGCAGGAATGCGGCCATCGTCGTCAATATCGACAAAACAAATCAACAAATGACCGTTTATGTGGATGGGGTAGAAAGATATGAATGGCCGGCATCAACTGGCCGGGCCGGATATTCAACGCCATCTGGGACCTTTACTGCCACCTCTATGAACGAAATTTGGTATAGCAAACAGTGGGACAACGCCCCCATGCCCCATGCCGTTTTCTTCATTAAAGATGGTCATGCCATCCACGGCAGTTACGACATAAAGAATCTGGGCAAACCCGTCTCGCATGGCTGCGTGCGTATCTCGCCTCAAAATGCCGCCATCCTTTATGGACTGGTGAAGGAGAATGGCCTGGAGAATACCCAGGTGGTGTTGTCCGGCGTGAGTCCGGGCGGCGAGTATAAGGTCGCTAAGGAGCAGACAAGTCCGCGCCGCGGTTCTGCCGGGCGCTCACATGCCGTTCCCAATTCCAACGGTGCTCCTAATTACAATGGCGCCCAGGGTTATAATGGATCCCAGGGTTACTTTGGATCGCCATGGCCTTGGTGAAGGCAAAGCTGTCGCGCTTACAGGAAACGATTTCGAAGGAGTGCGTTGGCGAACACGCGACAGACCCGGAAACCAGCCGCAAATGGGATGAACATGAGCCGCTGAACACGCTGAACATCGCAGTGCAGTATCTCTTGGAAGTGGCCGCTTCTCTCGACGATACAAAGCAAAAGATCCGCAGATCCGAATCGATGATGCGATGCTCATTCAGCGCATTGCCGAACATGGCACGAAGCCGAAAGCGCCCAATGATCCGGCGACGATAAGGCGAACTCACGCATGTGCTGGCGAGACAACACCCGATCCCGGGCAAGTGCCATAGGCGATTCAGTGTAAGAAGTCTTGCAGACACTCAGGCTTGCCATTCGCGCCCAGCATAGACGCAAATGCGGACTTGACCTCGGTGCAACTTAGGCCCTTTATGGGCAAAATTATGGTCAAATTTTGGAGGGCAGAAATCGTGCGTTCATTGAATTTTTTGCATGGTTCTGTCGCTTCCTTGATAAAAACCTTTCTTCGCGGGACCGCCGCGATCCTCGTCGCAGGAGCGGTCCTGTTCGCCGGAACGCTCATCACCTCGAGCTCCAGTCATGCCCAGCCGGCAGACCCTTGCCCGAATAATCTCCTGCCGAGCCCCGGCGCGGGCCAGGACATCGTGATCAGCCATGAATGCCATGTCGGCGACGGAACCTACACCTATGGCAATATCAATATCGTCAGCATGTTTGCGGGTGACGGCAAATTCACCACGAGAGGTTCGCTGATCTTCGACGAACTGGTGCCGAATGTGAAGATCAACTTGTATGCGAAGTCGATCCTGGTGGAATATGGCGGCAGCTTGCTTGCGGGCGCACAAACCGCGGCCGGGGCCTTCGGTGCCAAGGGCGGAGTGCTTACCATTCACCTTTATGGCGCGGAATCAGCAAACCGCGCGCATGGACAAGGTGTCCCATGCCAATCAATTCCAATCTCCGGGGTTGTGGGCCCATGTGGCATTCCAAATGCCGTCGTGGTTGCCGGAGAAACAGGGGCCTCGGTTGATCTACCCAACGGCCCCCTGGGGAAACTCTATACCGACAATTTCTATAAATACACGAATTTACCTTACGACGATGGGACAAACCCCTCCCTCGGCTACTTTGGCTATAAGGTGATTGGCGTTTCGGAAGGCGGCACGCTGAAGCTCTTCGGCGGCAAGGGTGCCACCTACACCTCCCTTTCCCCCAAAATGACGGGCACGAGCTGGGTTAGGCTCAAGGGCACGATCCTTGGCAGCGATCCCGGGGGCGCGACCGCGGCGACGAGCCTCACCGTCGATGGAACGGTGGACTGGAAACAAGGCGACCACATCGTCGTCACCACCACCGACTACCTTGCGGGCCATTCCGAGGAATTGGTGATCTGCAGCCCGTTGACCGGCGGAAATACGATCAGCTTTGATTCGAACCTTGATCCAACAACCAATTGTCTCGCCTCAAAGACGGCCACAGGGGTGAAATGGACCCATTATGGCAACCAATATACCCTGCCAGCCGTCAATCCCACCGGGAGGACTGTTGCCGAGACGCGGGCGGCTGTGGGCCTGCTGACGCGCAGCATCCAAATCGTATCGGAAGGCGATACCTCCACTCAAACTTTCCCCGCCCCTCCGGCTCCAAATACGGTTCCCGGCTATTTCTTCGGCGGCCATACGATCGTGCGGCAAGGGTTTGCGGCCTATCAGGTCCAGGGGGTTGAGTTTCGTCACATGGGACAAGGTGGCAAGATCGCCCACTATCCCATCCACTTCCATATGGTGCGCGTGACGCCGGCCGACACCTTCGTGATGGATTCCTCGATCAATGAATCCATGACCCGCTGGATTACCGTCCACGGGACATCAGGCATCACGCTTCAGCGCAACGTTGGCTATCTTTCCATCGGCCACGGATTCTATCTCGAGGACGCGGTGGAAACCGAAAATAATTTCTACTCCAATCTTGGGATTTTCGCGCGCGCCGCGGTCATCAACGCCCAAAATCCGCGCCAAGTTCCCGGTATCTTGGCGTCTCCGGATGAGACAGGCACCTTTTCCGTCAAATTCGAAAGCGACAAGAACAACCCTGCGGTATTCTGGATCACCAACGGCTGGAACGATTTTCAAGGCAATATGGCCGCCGGTGCCGGCATGTGCGGGGTCTGCTTTTGGGAACTCCCCGCTGCGAACAGCGGGCCGTCGGCAAGCCAGTCATGGCAATTTTACGCGACCGAGCAGAATTGCAATGGGCCTGCCGATGGGTGCAAGGTCACCGGGTCCACCCCTCTCAAGAATTTCGATGGCAATTTTTGCACTTCGGCGATGGTGTCCTTTCAGACCGTTGGCTACACGCAAGGATGCTTAGGAGCCGTCGCCCCAAATTATGTCGTGACGCCGGTCACAAACACACTGGCGCCAAAATCAACGGATGCGCCTCTCAACTCCTATTATCCGAATATCGATTCCGGCGGCCAGCTGCAGCAAGCCAGCAAATGTCCTGATGGTGCCTGCAACACGAATCTATGTGATAACTCTAACCCCGATCACACAAACTGCTTGCCGACCGTCATCAACAACTACACCACGAGCTTCAATCATGCGCAGTATAATTTCGCTGCGGTATGGCTGAGGAAGCGCTGGCATCTGGTGAGCAACAGCTTTATCTCCGACGTCCAGAATGCCGGTCTGAGCTTCATCTCGGGGGGTGACTATACACATTCATCGGCTATCATGGGGCTTTGGGAACTGGCGCTCAAGACAACTTTCGTCGGCCACACCCAGCCGCAGAACGACGCGAACTACGCTTACGCTTCGGATCTCAGCCCCTTCAACAGCCTGACCGCGGGAAAATTGAAATGTGATCCTCCCCAACTGGGCGGATTGTATTGCGTCTCCAAGGACAATGGCTTGTCGCTACAATTGAGCAATTTTAGCGTGAGCCAGCATATGTTCAACATCTACGACGGCCCTGCCGACGAAGATTCAAATGCTTTTCTCGACATCAACAAAGTGGATCTGAACGCCAAAACGATTCCTACGTGGCTGGTTTCTCAATTCAATGTCGGCATTCCCCAGGCTTCTTTGGTGGATCCCAACAACAAGATTCCGGTGAGCAATTGCTACATTCAAAATGCGGCCATCGCCTGGAAGCAACCGAATGGCTTTTACTATCCCCCTACTTTCCATTCGCACAACCTCTTATTCCACAATGTGGACATTCGCCATTACGTCATCGATCCGCAGTTTGCGAATATGGCGTCTCCTCCTATTACGAACATCTTCGGAACATATCTGACCAACACAGCCCAGGTTCTATCACGTTACTGCCCCCCTCAGAACGCGAACACCAATTACTTCCTAGGTTACACCGGGATCGACCGGCAGACCGTCTTGACCGACGACGATGGTTCGCTGACCGGCTGGGTGAAGACCGTTTCGGTGAATGAAGACCCGTTCTTTCACACCCCGATCGATGGAGTCGAATGTCAAACGGACGGCGCCACGAAAGAAGGCGGCACCGCGCGAACCAACCCCTATGAGAATGTCACAACCGTGATCTATCCGGATGCCGCACAAAAGTCTGCCCCGCCCGTCAAGGGCCAGCCCGTCTCCTGCAGCGCCAGCGGCCCGGATCCGAATTGGGATGGGGACTGCAATAACGAGAGCTGCTTTGGCGTGCCGCTCTATCGCGAGTATCTGACCAAATCGGATTTGGTGAGTGGCGCCCGCCCGCCAACCACGTCCATGCCGATGATCAGAATGTCCGGGTTCGGGATCTGCCAGCGCCAGAGCATGACGGTCAACAATGGCCGGTACTTTATTGATCTGACGGCAGACTTTACCACGCAAGCCGCCTGGCCGACGCCCGTGGGCGGAAAAAGACTGAAAAGCGTTTTTCAGGGCGGGAAGACTTATGACATCTTCGATATCTATGCCAAGGCGGACACCTCTCAGACGTTTGAGATGTACATAGGAACGGCACTTCCGCCCACGGTGAAGTCGGCTCGCGTCAACCTCTCCAGCGTACCTTTGAAGATCACCGCGGATACGAAAAATCTCTGCTCCCCAACAGGAGCCGCCTGCAAATCGGTTTACGATGCAGGTACCGGGATCTTGAGCGTGACGCTGAATATGAGGGCTTACGTGACGGACGCAGAAGATCCGTTCATGAAAGCCGAAATAGCCCTCTGCGGGCCGCCGGGGTTCTGTACCTATGATACTAAAAAGAAAGCGTGTGTTGGGATCACCAGCTCTCCGACAGTTCCTGTGGTTGGGCGCGAACTGTCCGACCCCGAGCGCACCACCACATGTGGCTATGCGGGCAAGGACACCGATTGTCCGGATGGCGGCTGCATTGGAGTCCAGGTGACACTTCCAGATACCTTCACCGCCGACAATCAGGTGGTCAAACAAGACTTGCCCTCCAAGCGCTCCCTGTGTTTCCCGAATACAGCGCTTTGGAACAAGCCGCCTGCCGCGGCCAGTCCCACGCTTGCAGGAACATGTGTCGGTGCCAATGCACCCATGAATAAAGCGGGAGATTTTTGTACGCTGCCTGCTTTGTTAGGCTCTCGGGGTGATTAATTTGCGATAACATCCGGGAGCTGAGCGATGACCAAACGAACAATGGCAGCAATGCTTTTAGGCTCGATCGGCTTTCTGATGCCCGCCCAAATGTCATTTGGCGTGACAGCGTTCAACGCACAATCGGTTGATCCCTCGGTTGGGCGGCAGCTCGCCGAGAGAGTCTGTAGCACCTGCCATCAGATTAGCGCCGCTTCGCCAAATCCAGGTCAAAGCTCCGGTGCGCCAAGTTTTGTCGACATCAGCCGAATGCCTTCGGCGAGCGAGCTTTCCATCAAGGTTTTTCTCCGTACCCCGCATCCCAGCATGCCCAACTTCATTCTCAGTCCAGAAGAAATAGATTCGGTCGCAGCCTACATTCTAAGTCTCGCACGGAAATAGTCATTTCGGTTCATAGCCATCAAGGCATGCATCGGAGTTTGCTTTTGCGGTGATTTCCTTATCCGTTTCTAATTTGTGGATAATTTCTTCCGCCACCCGGTAGTTCCCGTAGGAGGTCAAATGTTTGTCGAGGGCGATGAAATGGATATTGTCGGCGAAGACCGGGCGGCTGGTTTCGCGGAATAAATCCGTGAGATTGATAAATGCCTTCGTATTGTTTTCTAGCGCGATTGCGATGTCTTGATACGTCTGTTCATAATCGAGGGGACCAACAACTTTGGCCTCATCCTTGGTCAACGGCTTATGGAGAGGGACCGGCTGCAAAACAATCAAACTATAAATATTTTTAGATGCCGCGACGGCATCGAAACTCTTCACGAACCCGATATATCTTTTGAGATTGTGGGTTGGGACGTCTACATAAGTGTCTATTGAGTATTTGTCTTTTAACGCTAAGTATGAATTATAAAAACCTCGCTTTTCAAGGTTTTTACGAAAGAGAAAGGTAAACAATTTTATTGTGTTTGACTTGGCAAGGACACTCCCCTTGAGGCGAGACAGAGCGAAATAAGAATTGCTAAAAAAATCATTCTGTAGAAGAGACGAATACAGAGCATCTGGGACCATCAGATCTGTTGTTGTTCCCTTGTTGAGCAGGGTACGTTCGTTAAAGCCTTCAATGGAGACCGCCGCGTCGATGTAGTCTCCAAATAAAGCTAAGGCGATAAGCTGCTGGGGCTGCTTCCAGGAACCGTCCGAAAAATTCAGGACTTTGAATGGTTTCCCGGACTTGCTGTCGAAGCAACCGTTTAACATGACCTCCAACTGAGGAATTGCGGTCAGGCCGGCAAACAGGGCCGCGACGGAGCCGCCAAATATTCCTATCGTATAGTATTTATCCTTTTTAAGATCGGCATCTTGGTTGAGCATCCCCAGATTGTTGATCTTATAGCTATCCGAATCGCTGCATTGTTTGTTATGGGTGAATGCCAAATAGGGGTCGAGTTCAACGGTCTGTAAATAATCGTTGCATTTCCCGCTGTAGCGGGCCGTGTTCCCGGTGGGATCGTAGATCTCGGAAAAGCTCTTATTTGACGCGCCCAACGCATAGAGGGACGCGTAGGATCCGGCTTCGGCAAGGGCCACGACAAGCAGCACCATAAAAACAAATTGCACAACGGCCTTCATGCTCGATCCTGTCTGGTTGCCTGTGTATGAACCGCCGGGGTAGGCTTAAAAGTGTTAGCCTAGGGAAAAATTGGTGCCGCATGCAAACACATGAAACGGTTTTGAGCTTCCGCAAAGTAATACTCGGTTCGAATCGTAAATTCGGTCTTGCCTTTAGTGCTTTTTTTATGATCTTTGGCCTTTGGCCATGGCTTCGTCATGCCGATTCGCCGCGATGGTCCATGATCATCATTTCGGTGTGCTTGCTGGCTGCGGCTCTCGTTTTCCCCCATGTGTTGACACCGTTCAACCGACTCTGGTTCAAGCTTGGAATGGCTTTGAACACAATCGTCAACCCTGTCGTGATGGGGGTCTTATTTTTTGGCGCCGTCACCCCCCTCGGCTGGTATTTGAGAAAGAAGGGCAAGGATCTTCTTAGCCTCAAAATGGGGCCGGAGGCTGCGACCTATTGGATCGAGCGGCAACCTCCAGGTCCGCCGCGCGGAACACTGACAAAACAATATTAAGGGAGCCGTGGATGTCTATTCTCGTCGAGCTTTTGGAATTTCTAGGCGCGCGGAAAAAGCTTTGGCTGCTGCCCCTCCTAGTCCTCTTCCTGATTTTTGGCGGCTTGTTCATCCTAAGCCAAGGGTCGGTGGTCGCCCCCTTCATTTACACCTTGTTTTAGTTGAACGCGAATGCTGGTTCTTGGGATTTCGGCTTTCTACCACGATAGCGCCGCCGCACTCATTCGCGACGGAGTGGCGGTCGCTGCGGCGCAGGAAGAACGGTTTACCCGCAAGAAACATGACCCCAGTTTTCCGGCCAACGCCATTGCCTATTGCTTGAAGGAGGCGAAGGTTGATGCCAGTGGCATCGACCGTGTTGTCTTTTATGAAAAGCCATTTCTGAAATTTGAACGGCTGATCGAAACCTATCTTGCGTTCGCGCCGCGCGGCTTTGCGTCATTCCGCAAAGCCATGCCGCTGTGGATTGGGGAAAAGCTCTTCCAGCGGGATTTGCTGTTGCGTGAACTGGCGGAGATCGCTCCGGCGTTGGGGGATAAAGCCAAACTTCGGTTTTGCGAACATCATTTTTCCCATGCGGCCTCCGCTTATTATCCCTCGCCCTTTGAGTCGGCGCTTGTCTTGACCATGGATGGTGTTGGCGAATGGGCGACGACATCCGTTGCGATTGGCGCGGGAAAAGATTTGACGATCCACAAGGAGATCCATTTCCCGCACTCGCTGGGGCTCCTTTATTCGGCCTTTACCTATTACACCGGCTTCAAGGTCAATTCCGGCGAATACAAAGTCATGGGGCTCGCTCCCTACGGCGAACCCAGATTCAAGACCGCGATTTTGGACAATCTGATCGATGTGAAGCCGGACGGGTCGTTCAGACTGAACCTCGATTATTTTTCGTACTGCACGGGCCTCACGATGACCGGTCCTCGCTTTGACGCGTTGTTCGGTGGCTCTGCGCGCCGCGCCGATCAGCCTCTCGATCAGCGCCACATGGATCTTGCGGCATCGATCCAAGCCGTCACGGATGAGGTTATCCTCCGCCTGACACGTTCGCTGGCTTCGCAAACGGGGCTGCAAAATCTTTGCCTTGCCGGGGGGGTCGCTTTGAATTGCGTCGCCAATGGCAAAGTTCTCCGCGATGGCCGATTCAAGAAGTTTTTCATCCAGCCGGCGGCGGGGGATGCCGGAGGCGCGCTTGGAGCGGCCTTCGCCGCTTATTTCGATGAAAATCCGGCGGGGGGCCGCACGTTCAATGCTGTTCAACCGGACGCCATGCAAGGCGCCTATCTCGGTCCAAGCTTCGAGCAATCCGAGATTGAAGAACGTCTAAAGTTGGCGGGAGCGATTTTCAAGACCGTCGGGCAGGAAGAACTCATCGCCCAAACGGCTGCCGCACTGGCCGCTGGAAAAGCGGTCGGTTGGCATCAAGGCAGGATGGAGTTTGGTCCCCGGGCGCTGGGCAATCGCTCGATCCTTGGAGACCCGCGCTCCCCAACGATGCAAAAAGCGCTGAACCTTAAGGTGAAATACCGTGAGAGTTTCCGCCCCTTCGCGCCTTCGGTCCTGCGCGAACGCGTCGCGGATTGGTTCGAGATCGACGCGGATTCGCCCTATATGCTGTTGGTCGCTAACGTAAACCCCGCGCGCTGCCGCAAAATGTCAGCGGATGAACACGCGCTCTTTGGCATCGATAAGTTGAACATCGCGCGCTCGGATATTCCAGCCGTCACCCATGTCGATTATTCGGCTCGCATCCAGACCGTTCATAAGGAAACAAATCCGCTTTACCATGCTTTGATCACAAAGTTCGAGGAATTGACGGGATGTCCCGTGCTTGTGAACACAAGCTTCAATGTGCGCGGCGAGCCGATCGTCTGCACGCCGGAGGATGCGTTTCGCTGTTTCATGGGCAGTGACATCGAATTCTTGGCGGTTGGAAACTGCGTTCTCCATAAAGATGAACAGAACCAGGCTCTGGCCCGCGATTATAAAAACGCTTTCGAACTCGATTGAACCAGAAGGTCCTTCCGTTCAGACCACATCTTGGGGATAGACGCCGCGAAGGACATCGTCGAAATGTCTTTTGACGTTCTCATTGCATAAGCATGAGCGGGCTTTCAACGCTTCCAAATCGAGCACCAAGAGCGAGCCGCGCTGGATTTCGATAATTTTCTCAGCTTTTAAACCTTGCATCACACGGCTGGTGTAGCTGCGGCCGACGCCTAGCATCCCGGCGAACTCCTCCTGCGTGAGGGGCACAAGAGAATCCCCCGTACGCTCCATCGCCGCGATGATCCATTTGGCGGCGCGTTGCTCGATCGAATGAATCGCGTTGCAGGCGGTCGATTGGAACACCTGCGCCAACAAGCAATCCGCGTAGCGGGCGAACAGATTATGCAGCGTGGGCGACTTCGCTTTTGCCGCTTCGAGATGGTCGACTCTCAGGCGCGCGATTTTTCCGCTGTTCTTGACGATGATCCGGCAATAGGCGGGAAGGTGTCCCGAACTGACGATGCCTCCGACCGCTCCCTCGCGTCCGATCAGGATCGTCTCGACATCGCGCCCGTCCTCGCTGCTTACAAGCAAAGAGACCAAACTTGCTCCGCACGGGAAATAGACCGTCTCGACGTTGTCACCAGGATTGTACAGCAATTCGCTCGCCGGTCTCTGGTTCAGCTCCAGGCGCGGACCTATCAGCTCGTAGTCTGTCTGCCGGAGAGCTAGCAGGAGATTGTTGAACGGCCGCTCATTGTTCATTCACTTGCGATCTCTTCCAAAGAATCTGCATTGAACCAAAAGCTTATGTTCACAAGTGGACAGACAAAACAACGACTTTCTGATTATTAGGGTGTTTCTATAACATTACTCAGTGGCGCAAATGATAGTGGACCCCAAGGATCGCAATTGCGCCAGTCAAATTGCGCAGCGATTTGAAGCGATCGTTGAGTTTTCTAACGACGCGATCATCAGCAAGGATCTTCTCGGCACGGTCACGACGTGGAACCCCGCTGCAACGCGCATCTTTGGCTACACAGCAGAAGAGATCATAGGGAAGCCGGTGAGTATCCTCATTCCGTTGGAGCGGCAAGACGAGGAGTACGAAATCATCGAACGCATCCGCCGGGGTGAGTGCGTTGATCATTATGAAACCGTTCGCCGGAGCAAGGACGGCAATCTTGTGAACATCTCCTTGACAATATCCCCAATCAAAGACGCTGAAGGCACGATTGTCGGCGCCTCGAAGATCGCACGCGATATTACCGAGAGCAAACGAGCCGCGGAGAAACAAAGGCTTTTGTTCAGGGAGATGAACCACCGCGTCAACAATCTGCTCACCCTAGCAGGGGGCATCGTTACGCTCAGTGCGCGTTCCGCCAAATCCCCAAAGGATCTTGCCGAGCAAGTTCGAACGAGACTAAAAGCGGTCGCCAGCGCGCATGAGCTCATGTTGCGTGGCCTCGTCCCGGGATCGGACACATCCAAGCGCAGGACGGATATGGCAAGCCTCATCCGTGCAATCATCTCCCCTTACAGCGATATGGAGCAAGGAAGCAACTCGCGGATCGCGGCCGCGGGACTTGACATATCCATTGGAGAAAATTCTGTCACAAGCTGGGCTCTGCTGCTGCACGAGTTCACGACAAACGCGGTCAAATATGGCGCGCTGTCCTCTCCCGATGGCCACATCGATATCAAATGGGCGTTGCAGAATGATCATTTGTCGTTGACCTGGCGGGAGACCGGAGGCCCAGCGCTCACGGAAGAACCGCGCGTGGAAGGATTTGGCACAGTCCTTATCAATGCGACATTAAAAGGTCAGTTGGCCGGTCAGCTATCGCGGGCATGGAATTCGGAGGGTTTAACCATAGAACTCTCGGCTCCATTGGCGAGCCTCGCTGCTTGAGCGATACAGCGGTGCCGCGTCGGCTTCGGCGTTGAGATCGTACGCTAACCTCGTCCAGATGTGGACATGCCGTCAAAACTGGCGCGGCTTCTCGCGCTGCCAAGGGCGCCGAGCCGCTCCAAAGCGGTCGTCTCGGGACGCGGCATTTGGACCACGGGCCCATCGATCTCTCCGCCTTCAGTCTCGCCGGAGAGTGCCGCCAGAAAATGCGATGCCCAATCGTAGACACTGTTAGCGCGCAGAGACTTCATGGAAGCGTTCCAGCGGTCCTTGCGTTCGTCGAGCGGCATCGTGAACGCGCGCCCCATTGCGGCAGCCGTCGATTCGATATCATAGGGGTTGACGATTAGGGCGCTTTTCAACTCTTGGGCGGCGCCAGCAAATTGCGATAAAATCAAGACGCCAGGGTTTTCTGGATCTTG
>DATBPZ010000074.1:0-7909 GCA_036561105.1 Methylocella sp.
GAGCGACGGGTCTGACCGGAGCGACGGGTCGAACTGGAGCGACGGGCGCGACGGGTCGAACTGGAGCCACTGGCGCGACGGGTCTGACTGGAGCGACGGGTCGAACCGGAGCGACGGGTCTGACCGGAGCGACGGGTCGAACTGGAGCGACGGGCGCGACGGGTCGAACTGGAGCCACTGGCGCGACGGGTCGAACTGGAGCGACGGGCCTGACCGGAGCGACTGGCGCGACGGGTCTGACTGGAGCGACGGGCGCCACCGGGCACCACCACCACCACGGGCACCATGGGTCAACCGGAGCGAGCGATCCTCTGACGGCGCCTATCGGTGCAACCGGCGCCGGGTTCGGTAATAACCTGCGGTTCCTGCATTCTCCGCAGGGCGCTACTGGCTCCGGTGGAACGGGTAGCGGCGGACACCATGGACACCATGGACACCATGGCCTAGGAGGTGCGAGCTTGACGGTGGATCTCACAGGTGGCGGCACGCTGCCTGGCGGGACCGCTGGAACGGGCGCAGGGTTCGGACCTCTTCCGCCGACCCCTCTGGGCAGTGCGCTTGGTAGCCTAGACGGGAACAATAAGCCCGATCCGAGAAATCTTTTCACGGATCCAGCGCACCACCATAAGGGGTAAAAAGAGTTGGTGCTGGGCGGCGGCATGGATAGCCGCCGCCCAGCCTTCACAACATTAGGCACGGGGGCCACAGCAATCGGCTGACGCCCCCGCGCCTTCCTTCAACAAAATATTGTCGTCCAAATTTGCTGTTAATAAATTTTTATGCGTTGCGGACTGTGGCAGAGTTGATTTGAATGTTCGCGAGCTATAGGATTGATGTTAAACAATGGTGCTCTGTCAGGAAGCGAGAAGAATCTCGTGGAGAACTTCAGTGCGGCCTAGCGCTGGCGTTAAAAAATTGGCACTTAATTCAGGATGCTTGGCCTTTGTAGAAAAATCTGCAAAGATGAACTGCATCCCGAGGTTTGCCAGCGCGGTGAGAAAGACTAAATTGCGTCAGCGGAGGAACCGCCAGTGAAATGCAGCAAGGTCTTTCACCGTTTGCGTGTCGGGGTCCGAACTTTCGGAGCCCTGTTGTGGTCAACACTCATTCAGGCCGAGGAGTGTCAGGTCGTCCAATTCGCCCGGAATGACTTTGGACCATATGCTTGGCGAAGCGGAGGTATGGACGTCGGCCGCGGTCCGCGGTTGTTGCGGCTCATTTGCTGCGTCAAGCGGTCCATGATCGGGCCGCGTTTGCGAGATTGGTGACCGCCGATGAATGTTTATTATCCCTTGATCACAAGCGCCGTCGCCGCGCTCAACGAAAATACCGCGGAAGGCCGCCGAGCCATTTATGACCGTGCGCGTCTCGTTCTGGCGAGTCAGGTGAAAGAAAGCCCCGGTATTACTGAATTGGAAATCGAACGCGAGCGTCTCGCGCTCGAAGAGGCGATCGGTGAATGCGAGGCCGAAGCTACCCCGCGGAGCCAAGGAAGTTCATTTTCCAACTTGGTTCCTGGCGCGGACGAGCAGGAGAAATCGTCCTTATCGGCCGGGCTGCTGCGGATTTTGTCGCCAGTTTCGCACCACGCTCGTCGGCTCGGTCGCAGCATTGTCGGTGCTGTCGGCGATAGGCTGTCGCCTAGTGAAACAAACGCTTCTGGCGCCCCGCGCGAGAGCAGCGGAGCCGCGGTTTCACCGAAATTTATCATGCCAAATCAGGAGCAGCCGCGCAAATCTTCGGATACGCCGAAGTCGCCGGCTTCGGAGCTCGCCGGAGACAAGGCCGGCGGAGAAGTCCCGGTACATCCCCGCTTGGGAGCGATGCTTCAGGCTGCCCAGTATCATGGCGTAGAGCTTGATTTGAAAGAAATTAGACACGCGCCCGGCGAGACAGCGCTGTCGGCGGCGGCTCTCTCGGACTGGGCCGGGAATGCCGGCGTTTGGTCCCGTGCTGTCCGAATTCGGTGGCGCCATTTACTTCGGATCCATGACGATGGGCCGGTAGTGTTGTTGTTCACGGACGGCAGCGCCGGTTTGGTGGTGGGCGCCGACCCGGCGCGAAAGGTTGTTTTTTTAAAGGATCCGTCCGCCGCTACCGGAGCGGAGTCGGTTCCAGTCGATGAACTGCGGCTTTCGGAGGTCTGGGCAGGAGAGGCGGTGCTCCTGCGCAAGATACGGGGATACGGCGAAACGGATGCACTGTTCAATTTTCACTGGCTTATTGATTTGGTGCTGCAAGAGCGTCAATCGCTACGCGACATCGGAATCGCTTCCCTAGCCATGAGTGTTCTTTCGATCTTCCCGCCGCTCTTGGTCATGACGACGGTGAACAAGGTGCTACAGTTCCATAGCATCTCAACCTTGTCGCTGATGTCCGCGATCATGGTGATTTGTATTGGCTACGAGACGTTCCTGGGATACGCTCGGCGGCTGATTACCTCGGTCGTCGGCGCGCGGTTGGACACCAAGCTAAACCTGCATGTTTTCAATCGCCTGCTGCGCCTGCCGCTCGATTATTTCGAGCGCCACCCGGCTGGCGAGACGATGTATAAGATCGGCCAAGTCTACAAGGTGCGAGAGTTTCTTACCGGTAAGCTTTTTGCCACTTTTCTCGATCTTGTCACTCTTTGTGTGTTGCTTCCCTTTCTGTTCTACCTAAACGCGACCCTGACATGGATCGTGGTCGCCTGCGGCGTAACGATCATGTTAATCATCCTGGCCTATTTGGGTCGGCTCAGGTTTCTCTTCAGTCGGGTGGCCTCCGCGGAGAGCTGGAAGGCGGCGGCGCTTGGCGAGACAATTGTTGGAATAAGGACGGTGAAAGCGTTGGCATTGGAGCCGCAGCGCAGAGCCGTATGGGACGAACGAATTGCGGAGTCGGGGAAGTGGCGCCTTGCTTTTGAACAATTAGCCAATCAGCCGTCCACCTTGGTGACCCCAATCGAGCGCATGATGACGCTTGGGACTATGTTGATCGGCGCCTACATGGCGATAAACGATCCATCCGGCTACATGGTCGGGAGCCTGTTTGCGTTCATGATGCTGAGCCAGCGCGTGGCTCAGCCACTCGTGGGTCTGGCGCGGCTTGTGGAAGACTTTGAGGAAGTCAATGCCGCGATCGGGGAAGCGGCATCAGTATTGAATCATCCGCTTGAGGTCGGTTCGGGCGCCGTTGGATTGCGACCGAAATTAATAGGCGCGATCAGCTTCCAGGACGTAACGTTCGTCTATGGCGGCAGCAAAGTGCCGGCGCTTGATCGGGCGAGTTTCTCCATCCCAGCCGGCACCATGCTTGGAGTGGTTGGTCGCAGCGGATCGGGCAAGTCCACAATCACGCGGCTCTTGCAGGGGCTTAACCGCGATTACAGAGGATTCGTGAAGATTGACGGATCGGATTTGCGAGACATAGACCTCCGGCACCTTCGACAGAGCTTCGGCGTAGTTCTGCAAAGCAACTTTCTTTTTCGCGGCTCGGTCAGAGACAACATCATTGCCGGACGCCCTGGACTAACGTTCGCGGACGCTGTGCACGCCGCCCGTCTCGCGGGCGCCGAAGAATTCATCGAGCGGATGCCGAATGGATACGAAACTTATATCGAAGAGGGCTCGCCAAACCTTTCAGGTGGACAATGCCAACGTCTTGCCATCGCGCGCGCGCTGATACACGATCCGCGCATCCTGATCCTCGACGAGGCCACTAGCGCGCTCGACCCAGAGAGCGAGGCGGCGGTGAACGAAAACCTTTTACGCATCGCACACGGGCGCACGATGGTCATCGTTTCGCATCGTTTGTCATCCCTGACTAACTGTGATCAGATTCTGGTCATGGAGGAGGGCAGAGTCGATGACGTTGGTCCGCACAGCGAGCTACTCGAGCGCTGCTCGATCTATCGCCAACTCTGGAACCAGCAAAACCGGCATATGGAAAAGAGCCAAGGGTCGCGTCATTTGGCGCTTGCGCCACGGCCGGTTCCTGGAGGTTAGCTACTACGGTGGCTTCGATGCGAGTAGCACTCCGCCGTTCCCGCCGTGAGTTTACGCGACATTAAGAGAAAAGCAGCGCCGCAAGCGCGGCGTCACTGCATCGGCGCCACATCAGGAAGGTAAAGTCCCGCAATGAACAAAGCTTCATTGAAACTGCAATCCTTGATCAGGCGCCCATCCGAGCCAAATGAACCGACTTTGCCGGTCATTCTCGAATTTCAATGGCCGTCGGCGGCAATCGCCAACGCAGAGGTTCCGCGTTCGGCGCGTAACATCGTTTGGGTTATCGCAAGCATGTTGGTTGTTTCGATTGTGACAATGTGGCTTATCCCGATTGACCAGGTAGTATCGGCACGCGGAGTTGTGGTCTCTCAATCACCAAAGATTCTCGTGCAGCCATTGGAAACCGCAATTGTACGCTCAATTGACGTGCGCGAGGGGCAAGAGGTGCAAAATGGCCAGTTGCTGGCGCGGCTCGACCCTACTTTTTCCGATGCGGATACTGCTGCCGTCCTTGCGCAAGTAACGAGCTTTGAGGCCGAGGTGTCACGCCTCGAAGCCGAGGCTGAAGGCAAGCGCTTTAGCTATTCGGGATCCGATCCGCATTGGCTAATTCAAGGCGAGATCTTCGGCCATCGCAAGGCTGAGTTCGATGCGAGACTCGACAATTACCGCAATCGGTTAGACGAGGCTAGCGCGGTGATAGCGCGCTCCGAGGCTGATGCTTTAGGCTTCCGAGAACGCCTTAACATGGCGCAAAATGTCGAGCGGGCGCGCAAGAAGCTCGAGGCGATGAAGTACGGTAGCCCGATGGAAACATGGATGGCTACGGACAACCGCGCCGAAATGGCCCGTTCCTTGGCGAATGCGGAGCAGACCGCGACTGGAGCCAAACGCGAGCAGGCAGCCCTCGCGGCGGAGCGTGATTCTTTCATTCGAGGATGGCGGGCGGATGTTTCTCAAAAGCTCTCCGAAGCCAGAAGTAAAGCGAGCGATGGCCGGGAGCAGCTGAACAAGGCAAAGCGGCGCAGTCAGCTAATGGAACTTCGCAGTGACGTTGACGCCATCGTGCAATCGGTTGACAAAGTTTCGGTTGGTTCCGTGCTGCAATCGGGAGAGCACTTCATCACCTTGGTGCCAATTAACGCGCCGCTTGAGATCGAGGCTAATATCTCTGGGCGCGACAACGGATATGTGCACCTCCACGATCCGGTAATAATTAAATTTGATACTTTTTCGTTTTCCCAGTACGGCTATGCCGAGGGCACTGTGCGAGTCGTTAGTCCTGACAGCTTCACGCCGCAAACAGAGGCGCGCAACCCTACGAGCGAGGTCCTTCCGCCTACGGCTGGAGATCCTTTCTACCGCGGCCGCATCGCCATCGATCGAGTGGCGCTGCACGGCGTCCCGGTCGGGTTTCATGTGATACCCGGGATGCCTGTGACCGCTGATATCAAGGTGGGCAAGCGGACTGTGCTCCAATATCTCTTTGGTATGGTTGCGCCCATCCCCCAAGAGGCGATGCGCGAACCATGATGGCGGGGCGAAGCGGCGCGAAGCTTATGATCGGAGGTCAATGATCATGGCTGTCCTGGATAGACTAGTCGGCCTTGTTTCGCCAGCGGCGGCGCTGCGCCGGGCGATCCGACTGAGCGAGCAAGGAAAATTTGTTGACTCCTTTCCCTTGCTGACGCTTGCGGCAAAGGCTGGCATTCCTGATGCGGAGTATAGGGTCGCGCGAGCCTATCTTGAAGGCTCCGGTGTGCCGCCAAGCAGAGCGGAGGGCGCGCGGTGGTTGCAACGCGCGGGATCGCATGGGTGCGTAGAGGCGCAATCGTTGCTGGCGGCTTTGTGCTTGCAAGGCTTCGTTCGAGGAGCGAGCGCCTATTCGGCGGGTCGCGAGCCTCGGGCCGATCAGTTGCTGTTCGGCGACGAGACATTGGCCGATCCCGATTTTGACTCGGCTATGACATGGGCCCGTAAAGCGGCTGTGGCAGGCTCCGCGAAAGGTCAGGCGTTGCTGGCCTACATCCTTATCCACGGTCCAGAGCCCATGCGCGATTTGGACGATGGGGAGCGATGGTATGAACGCTCCGCGGCGGCGGGCTGCCCCGAAGGAAATTTGGGTTATGCTCTGTCGTTGGCGCGGTATGCAAAAAATGAGGAAGGCTGGCGGCTTGTCCGAGAACAACTGAAACACGCCGCCAAAGCGGGACTGCCGACCGCCATTTACTTCTTGGGGACGCTTACCGAGCAGGGGCTTGGAATGGCGCGTGATCCAGGGGCCGCGGCGCTGTTTTATCAAGACGCGGCCGAGAAAGGACTACGTCCCGCACAGTTAAAATGGGGGATTGCCCTGATGGAGGGGCGCGGCGTCGCGCAAGATTTCGTCGGCGGTGAAACATGGTTGCGCCGCGCGGCGTTGGCTGGCGATCCAGAAGCGGCTGTCCTCGTTGGCAACTTGTGCCTTGGGAATGGTGAATTGCCGCCGAATTATGCCGAAGCGGCGAGATGGTATCGCAGAGCCGCCGAGGCTGGAGACAGGGCCGGCGCGCGAGCGCTGGGATCGTTATACCTCGTTGGCGCCGGTGTGGCGCAAGATGATGAAGAGGCGGCACGCTGGCTGCGCGCCTCTGCCGAGGCGGGCGATCAGGCGTCGCAGGTGGACCTGGCGAATCTTGTCTTGGAAGGAGCGGGCAAGGCGGAAGATGCAGGTGTACTCGCCGATTGGTTCCGACAAGCCGCCGGGTCCGGCGATCTCACCGCCGCCTTCAATCTCGGGGTCTGTCTTGCAAAAGGCGTGGGAGTTGAGCAAAACTACGGACAGGCGGCGCTATGGCTGCGCCGCGCCGCCGAGGGACTGCCGGAAGCCCAACACATGTACGGGCTTATGCTCGCGGATGGACACGGTATGGCGAGTGACTTGACCGAGGCGCGCGCCTGGTTCGCCAAGGCGTCTGACGCCGGCCTGCCGGACGCGCAGGTTGCGCTCGCCGAAATGATGGTGAATGGCCGCGGCGGCCCGTCCGAGATTCCTGCCGCGCTGAACCTCCTCGAGAAAGCGGCTGCCCAAGGTCATAGCGGCGCCATGTTCGCACTTGGTGCGCTATACAGCGGCGGCCATGGTCTGCCCGCCGATCGGGAGGTCGCTCAGCGTTGGTTCCGTGCGGCGGCGGAACTCGGACATGGCCAAGCCCAGCTGATGCTCGGGCGTTATCTCGTCAGAGGCGCCGCGGGCGAGCCAAACAAGGCGGAAGCGCGGGAGTGGTTGGAGCGCGCCGTCACTCAGGGAATTGCAGACGCGCAGAGCGACCTAACAGCGCTAGCCGAGCCATCCCCCCTTGCGTCGTAGCCGGGGGGGCTGGCGCGCCATGAGATTCCCCTATCGACGCGCCCGATTCGGAAGGCGGTCCACGACAGGTGGATGCGGCGGGTCGAAATTTGGCTGGTCACGTCGGACGACGACCACGAGCTCCGACGCTTCCCCAGTAAAATAAAATCGCTCGGCGGAAAGCGGCGTCGCTCCGCCGTCATGGCCAAGGGCCCTTGTCCTCTTGATAGGCCGCGTCGGCGCGGGCGATCTCCACCTCGCGGTTGGTCGGCGCCCAGCCGCCGCCGAGCGCTTGATAAAGGCTTGTCGCCGCCTCGAAATGCGTGAGCCGCACCTGCTCCAGCGTGTCCTGGTTCTGGAAATAGGCGGTTTCAACCGTCGAGAGCGTCACGATGTCGATCGTGCCTTCGCGCAGCCGGGCCTGCGCGGCGACCATCGCGCGCCGCGCCGTCGCCACCGCGTCCTCCTGCAGCTTCATTTGCCGCCCGGTCTCGGCGATGGCGATCAGCGCGTTTTCCGTGTCGGACAGGGCGGTCAGCGTCTGCTTGCGGTAGTCCGCCGCGAGCTCGGCGTATTTGCCCTGCTGCAAATT